>CAZYYU010000251.1:0-5187 GCA_964651735.1 uncultured Gammaproteobacteria bacterium
ATGGGTCAGCACACCAGCAAAGGCCTGACGAGCGCGGATCTGGCCGCACTGTGGGCCAAGGCCACCCGAGGAGGCAACGGGTCGATGAAGCGTGCGGAGGCTGCGTCGTTTGTGCGCAAGCTTGCAAAGCGCACCAGAACGCCAGTGGCGGAGCGCGACCTGGACGAGCAGCTGGACCGCGCGGGACCCTCCATCGATCTGGCCGCCATGCAGCGCCTGCTGGTCGAGTTGCTGGACAACAGCGTCTTGTCGAGCTCGCTTTGCGACATTGCGCTGCCAGACGAGGATGCCGACACGCCAGAGGACAAGACGCCCGAGCCCGCCACGCCAGAGGACACGACGACGTCCAAGCAGACTGCCAAGGCGCAGAGCGCGGCGGCCGAGGGCAACCTCATGTGGGAGCGCATTCCCAGGTTCGTCACGGGTCACCAGCTTTGCGCTGCGCTCACGCAGCACACAGGGACATCATGGGCCTCATCTTTTCGTTTGCCGTTGCCGCCGAAAGCGTCCCTCCCGCAGAGGACGATGCCCCTGAACCAGCGCCCGCGAAGCTTGTGAAGCCCATGCCGCAGCCGCCGCCACCTCCGTTTGGAACCCCTTTGTTCATTGGGCCCTCGCCGTACGACGATGCATTGCAGAGGTGCGCGGGACGCGCACCGATTCCCTTTGGTCACAACATTCGTCAGGCTGCAACGAGCGCACGCCATCGCCAAGACCGCAGTGACATTCACGCTGGTGTGCCGCCACTTCTTCCACTCGCTGCACGACCACGACACGTTCTGGCGCAACGCCATGGCCGCGGCCGGCATTCCCTCTCCGGAGCGGCTGTGGTGGGGCGCGACGCATCAGCAGGTAGCATGCCTTGCGAGGCGCGATGTGTTTCGCTCACTGCAGCCAAGGTGTTTGGTCACGGCCTGCACATGCTGAGCCAGGAGCTGCAGGTGGCTGGCCACACCCAATCCTCATTGCGTGCTGAACAATGTCTGATGGACCCAACCAGGTCCGCAAGCAGCAATACGAGTTGGCACATCGGCCGATGGTGAGGCATGTTGCGCGGCAATTGGGGTTGCGCTCACTGTGTGCTTGCTCAGATGCCTCCTCCGCCGTGCGGGATGCCCCCGCCGCCTCGGATGAAGCCGTCCATGCCGAGGCTGAAGCCGGACCACTCCTACAACGCGTGGAGGGCCACCAGCGACCCGCGCGTTCCCACTCATCGCCCCGTGATTAGCCCCGGTGGCTCAGCGGCGCGCGGCCTGACGGACACGGAGAGCGCGCGGCTGGCCGCTCAGGCCTCGCTGCTGCTGGACTTTTTGCGCAGCTTCGCCGCCTTTGACGGTGCCAGGTGCACGGAGGCGAGAGGAGGCCATCGTGCCAGCTCACCGCTGAATGAGCAGTGCGCCTGACTGGGCTGCATCCGCGTTGCTGCGTTACCGGCTGTTCCTGGCGCTGCGCCGCGACCACCCCGGCGTGCTGCTGGTGCCCACCGCCGACATTCTGTTCGTGGAGCTCAGGTTTGGGCAAAATGATTGCTGCGCTTGTGGCCGCTCATGCGAATGACCGACGCAGTCACATGTTTCGCACCAAGATCTACTGGAGCGATCTCGAGGCCGCCTCGCTCATCTGCGCCAACCCGCTGCAGATTACGTCCAAGGTCAGCGCCGCCGCGTGCCGCTGCGTTGCTCACTCTTAAACAGGACGCGCCGCTGTACAACGCGGCTGCCAGGGCCACGGGCGGGCTTTGGGAGTCGTAAGCACGCGTTTCACGGTGCGGCCCGGACCTGCTGACTCGGTGCGAGGGCAGGCGCTACGGCTGCCCGTATTTGCCGAAAGGATACGCCTTTGTCGAGCACGCGTTTTGGAGCGTCGCTGGCGGCAGAAGCTCGTTCTCGCCCGCGCCGATGGAGCCTCGCTTCTCGCCCCCTCCGGTGAGCGCTCGTTTGGGACCAGCCGTCGTCTGATCCCGCTGCAGCCCTACATTTGCTGCGTGGGACCCGCTCCACCTGCGTCGCTGGCAGCGTCAGGCGTCGCCGTCAGTTTGGAGGCCGCAGATCTGGCCAAGGTGCTTGTGAGGCGTTGCATTCAACGCCTGGTTGCTCACGGGAGTGCAGGACCTGCAATGGTGGGCTGTGCTGCGCTGCACCAGCTGTGTTGTTGATCGCGGAGCAGGCTGCCGATGCTGGAGTCCCAGGCCCGCGAGCTGCTGCACCAACAGTGGGTGTGGGACGTTTCCGCGCCCATGGAGCGCCTGGTGCGCAGCTACGATCGCTTCCTGTTCGTGGTGGCCAAGCACGGCCTCTTCGGTTGCCAAGTTTCCACCCCATGTGTGCGAGACTGACTCACGCACGCACGCACAGCGCCGCCCATTCCCATCGACCTCATCTGGCACGCCCACCAGTCCACGCCGCTGCAGTACAAGGCCGACACGAAGCGCATGCTGGGATTCCACGCGCTGCACGACCCGTGGCCCACTGAGGTCGGTTGCCGCACTTGACTTGGGGTTGGGGTTGACTGAAATGGCCATTGTTTGCAGCGCTGGTCCGTGGGCCAGGACGGCAAGATGGTGTACCAAAGCGGCCGCTCGATTATGGGCCTGCATCCCGACGTGCCCTTGTCGCAGGAAGTGCCCACGCCGTACCAGAACGAGGTGAGCGGTGGAAGGATGCGCCAAGACTTTGTTCACAGTGGGCAGCGTTCCATGGCCGATTTGGCATGCGTTTGGAAGACGGGTGAGCGGGGGGAGCGATTGGCGCGCTGGCAGCGGAGCTGAGTGCTCCTTTGCAGAGTTTGGCACGAACTTGATGCACGAGCACGAGCTGGAAGGATAAAAGAGTTGGTTCATTGTGTGTTGTGCTGTTGCTGTTGCTGTTGTGACGGTGAGGTGACTTCCTCGATAAAGGCAGCGAGCGCCTTGAAGTTGTGGGACTTGGCCAGCTGGAAGAAGCGATGCATTGCGCGCGCAAACGCCAGATCGTCTGGCGAGAACGTCAGGTGGCGCCGGCGCCAGGCAAAGGGGGCAACACACCCAGTGCGACGAGCGGGGCCAACTCGGCAGCCAGCACGGCGGCTACGGTGCGTCGGGCCAGCACGGTGAGGCAGCCCACCATGAGGTCCACGCCGGGCTGCGACACGAACAGTGCCGCGTCAGCAGCGTCGCCTGGGCCCAGCGGCTGCGTCCAGTGTACCCAGCCCTGGTCGTGGCAGCGCTGGCAGAAGGCGTGCCGCTCTTCAGCAGACAACCCGATGATCACGGCTGGCGCCGAGGCTGCCAGCGGCGTGCGCAGGAAGAACTCCGCGGCGTCGACGCTGTGCACCACGTTGCATGGCAAGGGCACGTACAGCGCCATGATGGCATGGCGTCGCGCAGCGAGGAAGTCATTCCACTCGCGCGCAAGCTGCTCGAGCACGGCCCTTGCAAGTCATCAGGCAGGGGGAGAGCAGAACAAGCAGCAACCACGCGCTCACTGGTGCTCGGTGCAGGTTGGGTCAGCGTACTGCATCGCCATGTCCAGACACTTGCTGACGGTGACGCCAAGCAGACCGGGCAGGAGACACTCATATGCTGTGGCGAACATGAACGTGCCAGGCAGCAGCTCGTCCAGCCCTGCGAGAGCACTGTGAAAGGGAGTACGCTCAACAAACGCGCCAACCCGGGCACTGTGCAACAGCAAACTGCCACATGGCGTTGCTGCGCTGAACGGCAGCGGGAACTTGAGCCACAGGCAAAGCGAGAATGGCCGCCCTCAAGTTCTGGCACAGCAGACTGCAGTGGCGTGAGGAGGCTGGCAGCACAACGTGCGCGCACACCCAGGAATGGTGCCGTTCGCGTTCACAACCATGTTGAACTGGCAGCGCAATGCGACCCTCTGCTGCAGCAGGGATGGGCTGCGGAAGGTTCTGCAGGTGAACGTTCTCCAAGAGCATGCGCTGCAACCCACCCATTCGGGGGGTTCTTGTTCGCCTGTCTGGTCAGGGCGTTGCGGAGGCCCAGCGAGCTCCGGAACTTGCCGGCCAGCCTTCTCATGAACTCTGCGGGGCTTATTGCCGTGTGCAGTGACATGGTGCAGACTGGGAGCGGGGCTGAGACAGCAACAGCAACAGCAGCAGCACCGCACCTTGCAGGTAGCCACCGCGGCCCTCCTTCATCCCGAGCTGGTACAGCACATAGAAGTAGGCGTCGCCAGCCGGGTGCTGGAAGAAGGTGCGTGCTTGCGCATCCATGTACTCCTTGCCCACGTGGTACAGGTACCTGCACGTCCGACACGCGGCCATGACTGTTCCGCGCATGAGCAGCAAGAGCCAAACGAGGGTTTGGAGCAGCACCGTCGAAGAAGGCCAGCCGCGGCAACAGCGCAGAGCGCCACAGCGCGTGGGGGAATGAGAGGAAGCCCGCTCCCTCGGCACTGAGCACCGCCCGCAACGGCTCGTCCACCCTGGCCACCTGCCGCAGCTCCTTGAGCGAGGCTCCTGCGCGTCCACGCCGCCCACCTTGAGGGCTGGTTCCTGCACCAGGTCCTGCACGCCGTCCTTGCAGCAACGGTGCGAGCAGGCCACCTTGTCGCGACAACGGTGCTTGCAGGTGCGCGATCCAAGCTTGACCTCCATTGTGCGGAGCACGACCAAGGGACTTCCCGGTCCGCACTGAGACACTGAGCCGACCGGGTTTTTTTGTTGTTAGTGGGCCGGCTGCCACGATGGACCGCATCCTCCACGTTGGGCTGGGCAGCTTCCATCGCGCGCACCAAGCAGTGTACTTGCAGCAGCTGCACGACAGGGGCTCCAGCTTGTCCTGGAGTCTCGCTGGCGGGAACACGCGCGACGAGTTTGCAGGGACCATCGCCGCGCTCGCTGCCAACGGCGGGGCCTACACGCTGGAGACCATCGATCCACAGGGCCATCATGAGTACACGCGCGTGAGCACCATCAAGCACGTGGTGCCGTTTGAGGCGGGCAACGGGCCGCTCATCGCGCTGGGCGCCGGGCGCGACACCAAGATCGTGAGCTTCACCGTCACTGAAGGGGGCTACTTTCTCAACGCATCCAACGGCCTGGACTGGTCTGTTGCCGACCTTGCGGAGGTGCAGTGCTTGTGCACGCTGTCTTCGCGAGCTAAGCCGCTGCCAGGACCTGAGGGCGATGAAGGAGGAAGGCCTGGCGCCTCGAGGCACCGTGTACGGCGTAGTGAGCGCC
>CAZYYU010000252.1:0-5150 GCA_964651735.1 uncultured Gammaproteobacteria bacterium
TGCTCCGCTGCCGCCGCGACTCACCGGTGGCCGCGGTGGTGGTGCGTGCAGGTGCTGGCGACGCAACCAACTCTCCGTGTGCGGTGTACTGCCGTCCACAACGCTGAGCGCTAGGAGAGTGCGCTACCCGGACATGCTAACCATGGCCAGCCTTAATTGGCATTGATGTAAGCGCCCTTGCTGCCGCGCACATGTCTCATCGCCTTCTCCGCACCGATTGGCCTTCTACTGTGTGTTGGTCGAATACAGCTCGCTGCCACAAAAAAACCGAGCGCAAAGGGCCGCCGCCGCCCAGTCATCATGGAGACGTTCGCGCAGATCATCGACAGATGCCAGCACAACACGGCCACGCACCGCCTGTCCATTGGCAAGCTCCGCGCGCTCAAGTAAGCACCGCTGGTCCTCCCGTGCTCAGCACATGAAGCCATGTGCTGCACCATGCATGCACACTGCTGGCCGTTTGACCCCACTGCACTGGTGCATCGGGGGGAGCGCGCGTCCGCTTTTTTTTCGAAACGGCGCCAATGGGATGCGTGCATAGCTTGCGGCCCGTGTGTGCCTTGGTGTGTGGGGGCATTGCACATGGAGAGATGGCTGCAGCGCGCGTTGCATTTTGAATTACTCACGCGCGCGTCAGGGACGACAACCCGCGCGCCTTTGTCAAGCAGTGGCTGGACCTGCTGAACCGCGTGCTGGTGCAGTCCAAGCGGCACGCCAGCGTGGAGCGCCTGGTCAAGCTCATCGCGTCCGTGGCTGTGTCCTTCGACGAGCCGTTCAGGTTTGGCCGTGTGCGTGTTGCAGGAGGAAGCGTCCGGCTCAGCTCGGGGCCAACCAGAGACTTCACCATCCAGTACGTGATCCGCAAGACTGAGGCTCGCGACTGGGCGCCACGATTCCGCGCGTGCCAGGTTGCGCTGCTGCGCGTGTTTGTGTGGGCTTGCGTGCTCATGTGCGGCCTCCAAGATCCTGAGCCAGACGCTCAAGGCGCTGCCAGAGGATGCCGAGCTGGGCGACGACATCTGGGACGAGATCGAGCGGAGGTCAGAAGGCAGCAGCAGCAGCAGCCAAGCATTTGCGCTCAAACGCACATGCAGGATGAGCGACAGGCTGGACGATCGTGCGCCTGCAGTGCGCACCGAAGCCGTGGCTGCAGTGCAGCGCCTGCAGGTGCGTGCGAGCGCTCAGGCTGCATCGCCGACTCACGGCACCGCGCAGGACCCGTCGGATCCGGAGGACAAGATTGTGAGCCGCTTCCTGGAGATGATGCGCGACGACCCGTCGGGCGACGTGCGCAAGGCTGTCATCTGCCACGTTGCCATCTGCAAGGCGTCCCTGGCCGAGGCGCGTTTGGCCTCTCGCTCTTCTCGTCCCCGCTCCAGCTGACCAGCGTGCTCCCTGCAGCTGGTGCAACGCACGCGCGATGTGCATCCACCGGCGCGCCGCGCTGCGTTCCGTGTGCTGAGCGGCTACGTCAACGTCAAGAACCTCAAGGCAATCAATCGCTGCCAAAGAATGGCCCCTTTTTCTCAACGCAGCGGCGCAGATCTCGCAGCGCACGCAACTGCTGAGCGACGGGCTGCGCGATCGAGACGACAAGGTGCGCGCCGAGTGCAGCCGAATGTGCCTGTCGTGGTTGGGCAACGTGGAGATGGACGTGCTGGCGCTGCTGCGCATGATCGACGTGGAGGTGGCAGGTGAAGGCCACGAGCGGATCATCCCGGCGCTCATCTCTGTTGGCGCTATGCAGAGGAAGGTGCGGAGCTGCTGCTGCGGGCGCTGTTCCGCGACGCACAGGGCGCGGCTCCGGTGCGCGTGGACCAGAAGGACAAGCTGAGCCCCGAGGCCGCGCTGTACATGCGTGTGTTGGCGCAGTTCTGGAGGGAGCGCCGCGACGACCCTGTCAGTCAGGTGCGTGCGCCGCACCGCATTGCTTTCCATGTCTCACCGTGTGCTGCGCGCGCGCAAGGAGTGCTTCGAGAACCAGGTGCCCGAGCTCACCACCGTCTGCTCCATGATGGAGATCAACGCGGGCAACGACTACGTGCTCAAGCAGCTGCTGGACGTGGCGCAGCTGCGCGACTTTGGCGACGAGGCCGGCCGTGTGGCCTTGTCTGCGCTGCTCCGCAGTCTGCTGCCATCGCCGCAGGTGTCGCAGTACCTGGTGGAGCCCATCATGAAGGTTCTTGGAGAGAGAGGGATTGTTGCCGCCCCTTGATTCACATCATGTTCAGGTGCTGGCGCTGTGCCACTCCGCGGAGGCCGAGTACATCCAGGTGGTGCTGGAGATGGTGGCCGACGTGCGTGAGCCGCTCGACATGCTGCAGACGGAGCAGGCCAAGCTGGGCTTCCAGAAGGCGGTGCAGCGGCGCGACGAGATGACGGTCAAGCTGGCCAAGCTGCGCAAGATTGCTCGCGTGTCTCAGCAGCAGGGCAACGAGCAGCAGATGCGCAAGGCGCACGACAAGGCCGTACAGCTCAAGCGCGAGATCGAGGCCGCCTCGGAGGCCATTGCCACGCGCTCTGCGCTGGAGGAGCACATCTGGTTCCGTGTGCTGTGCGTCACGGAGCTGCTGCTGGAGAACACGCGCCAGCAGGTTGCTTGCGTGTCGGGGTGTGTTTGTGCCTGTGAGCTCATCGCTTGTTAGGGCCTGAAGAACGGCGGCATCTTCGGCCTGTTTGACGGCGTGCTGCTGCCTTCGCTGAAGCAGCCCAGTGCAGTGGTGCGCGAGAAGGCGCTGCGCTGTCTGGCCATGTACTGCCTGCTGGGCCGGGACGCGGCCACGCTGCAGCAACACGGCCACATCTTCATGGACGGCTGCAAGAGCCCGGACATGGAGGTGCGGCTGACGGCCATCAAGTCGCTGTTCGACATGGGCATGCTGTACGGCTTTGGCTGCCTCAACCAGGAGGAGCTGCTGCAGGCGCTGTCGCACTACGCCGTGGACGAGGTGGCGCCGCTTTGCACAGCGTCTCGCGTGTTGCTTGCTGACGGCCGTGGCAGGCTGAGGGCAGCGAGTTGCGCGGCCTGGTCGTGGAAGGGTTCGCCAAGATGTACTTGATGGACCAGTGCCAGGTGAGGGCCCCGCAGCTGATGGCTGGGAAGCGGCTGCTCATCGTCGCGGCGTCCCTGCCAGGACGTGGACATGCTGTGCAACCTGCTGCTGCTCTTCTTCTCGCCGGCCACGGCCGCCGAAGTGAGGCTGCGTCAGTGCCTGTCGGTGTTCCTGCCCGCGTATGCGTTCTCGTCGCGCCAGCACCAGGTTGTGCGGAGCGAGCTGTGCTTCGTTGTCATTCTGTTCACGCACTCGGTCGGGCAGGCCTTGTGTGCAGAGGCCGTCATCCCTGCCATGCGCCGCATTCTGATGGCTGATCCCTCGTCCATGCTGCGCAAGATTGACTGGTCGCTCTTCTGCAAGTTTGCTGCGCACCTGATCGACACGGCCAACGCGCACTACGACGTGATTGCATCCGCCGACGCGCCCTCGTACCAGGAGCAGGTGATGCTGCGCATCGCGTATGAGATGCGCGGCGAAGAGAAGGGCCACAACCAATTCTGGTTCGTTGAGCGCCGTCATGTGCTCGCTGATCGCAGCTTCTTATCCACATTGTCTTGCGCGCGTGTGTGTGTGGCAGGGCTCGAGCGCTGGCCAGCTTTGCGTGCCGCAGCCCGATGGTGCCGGACGACCCCGAGGCCACACAGTGCAGGACGCGATACTTGGCCAAGATCGTGGCGGCCATTGCGTCTGCCGCGGAGGAGACGGCCGACAAGCGCGCGCGTCAGTGGTGAGTGCCGTTGAACACGCAACCCACCAACCGACCACTCCTCGACAAGGACCGAGAAGCGCCTGGCCTCCGTGAAGGAGGTGCTGGTTGGCGCGCCCGTCACGCAGCAGCTGCTGCAAGAGGTGGCCGACGACATGGAGGAAGAGGTGGAGCACTACCTGCAGCAGCGCAGGGCAGCGGTGGCGTCGCTGCACGCCGCTGTGCTGCCCACCGCCGCCATCTACGGCACGGACGGCGACGGGGAGCAGGGCGCTGCGAGCCCCGCGGCAGGCAAGAAGAAGAAGAAGGCGCACGGCGCGTTCAGCAACTGGGGCATGACCGTCATTGGCGAGAGTGTGCGCAAGGTCGGTGGCCGTTGCTGCTTGGCGCACGTTGTTGCTGAGTGCTCCGTGCAGCGCGAGCGCCGCAGGAACCTCGAAGGTCCTACGCTGCGGTTGTGTTGGCGCTCAATTGACGGCGATTGCAGTGGTGGACGCGAACGAGGACGGCGACGACGACGACGGCGACGAGAACTACGAGTCTCCCCCCAAGAGGGACAAGGTGACGACCACCACGCGCAAGCGCAAGGACGAGCAGGACGTGCGCAAGGTGCCGTGTCCGCTGCTGCCTCGTGGCGGCCGCTCATGCCTTTTCATTGGCAGAACGAGAACGAGTCTCCGTACGCCGCCGCCACTGCTGGCAAGCGTAAGGCTCAGGCCGCAGCAGCACAGCACCAATAGAAGTTGTACAAATCATCAAGCTGTGCGCGTGTTTGCGAGGAGATAGTTGTCCATGGTGGCGGCATGCACGTAGAACACCAGAAACGCTGGGCAGAAGAGCGCAGCTGCCAGTACCGCGCCCAGCAGCGTCATGGACCCCACCAAGATGACCACGCTCAGCAAAAACAGCGGCACGGACAGCCGAATGGCCTGCCGCGACCACAGTAGACCCCGCCGCGTTGATGTATGCTTCCAGAAGTCGCGGAACAGGTCGTTCTCGGCTGCAATGCTGTCCTTGGACGCAGAGAGCAGGTGCAGGCCCACCCAGTTGACGTGGCCCAGCGTCAGCATGCCGAACAAGTTGAGGGCGCCGCACGCAGCCAGTCCCACCAGGTACAGCACTCGCCACGGCTGCTCCAGGTCCGAGCCGCTCGGGATCATGGACAAGGCGAAGCCGCCGACGATTGCAGCCTGGGCAGCCTGAGCCACCTCCGCGTTCAGCCGCAGCTGCAGCTTGTTCTGCTTGCGCGACTGCAGCTCAGCGTCCAGGTCCTGCGACATCCTGGGCCCTTTGGAGCCTCGCCCTCACGTCCAGGTTTTTTTGTCAGCAACGTCCTTCCCGAGTGTGGAACGCAACAAAGAGGGGTTGGATGCGGTTCTTGGCGTGGG
>CAZYYU010000253.1:0-5136 GCA_964651735.1 uncultured Gammaproteobacteria bacterium
AGCGCGCCGTGCCACGCGTCGAGCGAGTTTGGCGCTCCATTCCCCGGCGCGGGCCACGCGTGATAACAATGCTTTCCCCTTTCACTGCTGCCTCGCCACGCACAACCGTCGCATCACCAGCAACAGCACCATCGTGGCCGAGAATGTGGCTGCACCCGAGCCCAGCACCAGCACAGCAGCGGCGTTCTTGCGCAGCGCGACGAGCTCCGAGAGCTTGGACATGGAGATGGATGGGACCAGACGCCACAGGCTACGCGACCAGGCATCGGTGGGGTCGAAGCGCAGCTGAAAGGGATGCTGCTCCCGCGCCTGCATAGCCAGTCAGGCAGAGGTCAGCGGGCCAAGTCCCCCACCTTGAGCTTCCACTGGCCCATGACAAAGTCGCGCAGCCACTGCACGTTGGCCTCGGTTGCCTCCCAGGTGTCGCGGGTCTCGCCGTTGAATTCCCAGGTCGTGCCCCGCTGCCAAACGCCGCCAAACAGCACCACCCAGGGGCCCTCGTCCATGCGCAGCGCCTCGCGGCACAGCACCTCGCTGTCGGCGCGGCTGCAGTGCACCAGCCCGTAGCGGTACAGACCCTCCCTGTCCATGGCAGCCACCATGTCCATGGCCTTGACCACCTGCGGCGGGTGGTGTGAGCCTGGGGCCTCCCCGCGACGCTGTTTCCCGCCACCTGGCCGTCTGCAATGCGTCGCTCCACGAAGGCCACCAGCCACGGCCGCGCGTCCTGCGTCAGCGTGGCCACGTACGTGGCGCTGTCCAGCACCGTCACCGCAGACGGTTGCGCCCGGCATGCCAACAAGGCCCACAGCAGCAGCAGCAGAGCACCCCTCATCCCAACAAGATTGCATTCAACACGGCCATGTCGGCCTCGTCGCGGTCCAGCACCTTGTTGCGCAGCCCACCCAGTGCAGCGGATGCAAACGTGTCCCACAGATGGGCTTGCACGACGCCCCCCAAAGCGAGCTGGTGCCAATGGGGGGTGAGCCAAACAAAATCAACCAAAAAACAAAGAACGCACGCGGAGCTGATTGCAGAACGCTGCATGCTCGTGCGGTTGCACTGACCGCACTGCAGGCCATAGCAGCGCCCAAAGCAAGTGCACGTCAAAGAAGCACTGCAACAAGGTGAATGTTGGCGTGTCACCCATCATGAACGCTCCCCTGCCTGGCTCTCTACGCGCTTGACGAGGGTGCAGCATTCCGCGAACGTGATGCCGCAGCCGCCAGGGTGGCCGTCGATCCTCACTGGTGCGAACGGTGAACGGAGAGCAAGGCAGCATACAAAGCCATCACTCAGCGTGACCAAGTCTTCCTCCTCAGAGTCCTCGTGGCCGACCATGATGTCCACGCAGCAGCTGCATCGCGTGTTTGCTCAGAAGAGAGGCACCGCAAACAACCATTAAGAGGACTCACGAGTTGCTGGTGCCGAATCGCAGCAGATACTTGTTGGGCAGCTGGAACATGAGAGTGCCTGCCCACAATGTCGACTCAATCATCCAAGAGAAACCACTCTCACACACCTGCGTAGTGCTTGTCCCAGTCGTCCATGGCGTCCAGCCGCGCAAGCTCGCCTCCTTCGCGTGCCTGTTGGGCAGTGAGAAACTTCCTTGCCTGTTCCAGCAGAGCGCTCTCACCGCGTCGCTCCACGGCACCGCGAACAGGTCCTCGAACCTGCCCGACATGCTGTGCACGCAACAGGTGGTCAGCGCAGGCACACCAAAGCCCGGAACGTTTGCCTGAAGGCCAAGCGCGACCAGAACACGGGGTCGCTGAGGATGTCCTCCCAGTCCCAGACATGGTCCAGGGCGAGCTCGCCGAAACTTGACTTGTTGCCGCACAGCCCAAAGTGCCGACGGCGCAGTCGCTCCCTGCATGCACGCAACCCCTCGTGTCAGGGGCCCCTCGCTCCTCCACACCGTGCGCGCTCAGCACCATGTCCTGGCTGCGCCCTGCACGAGGCGTCGCAGCCTGCGATTGCACGAGCCCAGCGCCACCAGCGAGCGCACGTCCAGCATGTCGCACAGCAGCTCCAGTGCGCCCTTGTCCAGCCGGTCCATCGTAGGCCCTCTGCTTCGCAAAACGGCTTTGTTTCAAAGTGCGGCCCAGCAGCAGCTGGGGCGAGCGAGGGAGGGGACATCACGCTCCACAAAGCAACGCAATGGACGAATGCCAGGGTGGGCGCATGCCGCCTGGGGTTCACTTCTTCCTCTTGGACTCCGTGACCTTGTCCGCCAGCCACTGGAAGCCCTCCTTGATGCCCTCCTTGCGCAGCGCAGAGCAGCCTTGCACCTGTGTTCGGAGGCGAGTGAGCAAGCATGCAGCGGACATGGGCTGTTCGCTCGATGCGGCTCACATGCCAGGCACGCGGGCCCTTGAGTTGGGCGCAGCCGAGCGTTTCCGCAATCTCTGCAGGACTGCGTGGAACGTGAGAATGAATGCCAGTCGGTGGAGCAAAGGGAAACCTGGCGGCGTGCGGCAGGTCTTGCTTGTTGGCCATGATGAGCAGGAAAAAGTCCTTCAGGTCAGGGTCCACACACATCCGCTGCACACACACACGCAACGGCGGGTGAAGAGAAACAACACAGCGCACACAACACAAACCTCGAGCTCGGCGCGCACTTCACCCAGCCGCTCGTGGTCGTTGCAGTCGACCACCAGAATGATCGCCACTGCACAGCCGTCAAAAAATGGACCAGGGCAAGAAGAGCGAAGCAAACCTGTTCCCAGGTAGTAATGCTTCCACAGCTGTCTCAGCTTCGACTGGCCTCCAATGTCCCACACCGAAACAGTGAGGTTGTTGCCAATCTGTGCCGCGCGCGCGTCACAAAGTGTTAACTCAAAGGCGTGGCGCGCAACGCAACCTGAATCTCTTCCATGTTGAAGCCGATGGTGGGTGCCGTCGTCACAACCTCCCCGAGCTGCCGCGCGCCAGTCAGAGCGCGCACCACCGAAGCAACGACGCACCTTGAGCGCGTACAAGAGCGTGGTCTTGCCGGCATTGTCCAGCCCCAGCATGAGGAAGCGGTTCTGCGGCGCGCGCGCGCGTGAGTGGACGACGGGGTTGCGGGTGCACTCTCGGCACCTGCGTGTCTTCCTCGAACAAGAAGGCCAGGTTCTGGAACAGTGTGCTGAACCAGCTGCCCATGGCGACGTCTCAGCGCGCGGCCTCGGCGCGGCGGCGGGTGCGTTGGTTGGCCACGGCAGTGGAAAAACGTGCAGGCGCTGCCCCGCTCAACCGCCGTCCCTCGCGGAGCACCGGAGCGCCCGATGACCCTTGCCCCGAGGAAAAGGCGCTGCAGGAAAACCCAAACGCGCGCGCTGCGACTTGAGCCCCGAGACGGTTGGACGGGCAACGCGACGCTGCAGGGAGCCACCCGAACGCACGCACGCCCCTCTGCAAGCCTGCGGGTTTTTTGCGGGGCGACGTCGGCTTTTTATGTGCACGAAGAACGTCCCTTGCACTGGCCGCCCAGCAGGTCCGCAAACAGCACGTTGACGTGCGTGTCGCCGTTGTAGTAGGCGGCCCACAGCGCGGCCATGCGGTGCCGCCACTCCTCGAACGCGCAATCAGGCTGCACGGGCGGCGCACAGGACCAGTCGTCGTTGTAGCCGTAGGGGCAGCCCTGGTCCAGGCTGGGCCGGCAAACGGGGTTCCACACCAGCTTGCATGCCAGCTCGTCAGGGCGCGGCACCCACGCCGTGGTTGCGTTGTCCGCGGGTGGCGGCGATGTGGGGCAGGACGCGAGCGAGCACTGCGACAGCGCGCCCAGCCACGTGCCGCCGCCAAACGTGCACGTGTCAGCCGTCACGCCGTCCACGCACGTCAGCGGCCGCCACGCCGCGTCCGTGCCCTGGGGGTTGCAGCAAGCGCCCAAGGGCGCCGGCGGCGCGGGCGTGGTGGTGGGCGTGCGCGTGGAGTACGTGGACGGGTCGGCGGTGGTGGTGGCGGCGGTGCTGGTGGAGAAGACGCCGTCCACCACGAAGATGGTCACTGGCGTGCTGTCCGACACGGGCTGGCTGCCGTCAAAGGGGTGGATGCGATACGCAAACTCGCTGCGAAAGAAAGGGAGCTGTTTTGTGAGCCTGCCACTCAAGCACAGGCCACGCAGCGCTCACCGCGACCCGATGAACGTGGCGGGCGGCGTGTAGCGCAGCCACCCGGTGCGGTTGAGCGTCAGAAACTCGCCGGGCAGCAGCTGCAGCGGCACCGCGCCGTCCAGGGCCCAGAAGAACTTGGCAGGGGCCCCAGACACATCGTCGTTGGCGGCGACGCTGAAAGTCTGGCCGGCAACGCCGCGTGCCATCACGGGCGTGTCAGGCACACCCACGGGCGGGCAGCGCTCGAACACGAACATGTCATCGCACCACGGCTGCCCTGAGGACGCGTTGAGGCGGCACACAGGGTCATAGCAGAAGCCGATGGGGCGGCACAGCGGCTCGCTCACGCAGCCCAGCGACGTGCACTGGTCCACCGTGCACGGGTTGCCGTCGGAGCAGTTCTGCGACAGCGCCTCAGGGCCTTGCACGCCACAGAACCCTCCGCTCGCTCACCGACTGGCCCAGCGGAGGAAACAGCGCGCACTGCTGCTGCTGCTGACAGGGCGACAGCTCTGCACAGGCGGGGCCCGTGCAGCCCGTGGCGCCCCCGCAGCACAGCCCGGCCGCGGAAGCGCAGTCAGGCGGGCACGAAACGCAGTCCTCGGCAGGCCACTCGCACAGCCCGTTGACGTTGCAAGGCGCAGCAGTCGCTAGGGTGGCAGCTAGCAGCGCAAGCAGCGCCCACATCCCCGCAGCGCCGCTGTTCGCTGGCTGTCGGCAGTGACGCAGGAAAAAAGAGGCGTGGTCCAAGCGCGCAGTGGTCCCGTCCCCGCAACCCCACCCCTCGCGTTTCGGAGGATTCATAGCAGCAAGTTCTTGACCTTTTCGGCCACCTGAAACGACAGGCCATCGCGCTGCGCCTTGAAGATGGGATGCGTGGCATCTGGAGGGCGGGGCTCAGCACGCACGCCAAGCACACGCAACGACTCGCACCTGTGACTTCGAGCATCGGCCGACAGCCTGCAACGACGACGCGTGAGAACAACCATGGTCAACACGCGCTCGGTGCTCTCACACCCACGCACTGCGTCTTGAG
>CAZYYU010000254.1:0-1389 GCA_964651735.1 uncultured Gammaproteobacteria bacterium
CCCCCTCACCTTGCCGGCAAATGGCGCAGGCTCGATCCAGTCACGCCAGATGCTCGACCACAGCTGCGCCGGTCAGCGCAACCAGCAAGGGGGCCCCGCGTCGCGGCGCTCACCGGGATAAAGTCGGGCAGTGCAGACGACCGGAAGCCCATGAAGCACGCCTGGGGAATGAAGGGCTTGGGCGCGTCCGGATGCTGCTGTTGCCAGCGCTCCATGAACTGCGGATCCAGCAGAACGTGATCCGGCACCAGGTAGAAGAGCGCCTGGCTCTGCAGGAACGCGTTCAGGAAGGGCGTCATGTCGCGGTAGATGATCACGTCGCTGTCCATCCAGAACACGGTGGAGTAGCGGTCCGCGAAGCGCAACAGGTCGAGCTTGTACTGCGTGGGATTCCTGTGCCCAACCGCCCCTTCCCCCGTCAGCTCACTGAGCACAGGCCCAGCAGCCCGCACCAGGCCTCAAAGTGCGGCGACACGATGACAGGTTCCACGCGCTGACGCGCCGCGCCGTCGAGCTGGTGCAGCACCGCGTCGCGGGCATCCTCACTCACGCACAGCAGCCCCACCTGCAGCGCAGCACGGTCAGCGAGCAGCAGCGGGACAGCCAACGCTCGCTCACCGGCACGTTGGGCGTGTGGTACAGGAACGCCTTCACAGCGTGCGTGGTCATGGCGTTGAAGCGGGCACTGCCATCTGCAGCGGCGCGCAAGCCCACGTCAGCGGCCACGTCGGCAACGGGCCACAGTGACTTCTCGCCTGCCATGAACACGACGATGGAGCTGCCACTCGCCATCCTGGCAAGAGCGTCAACACCCCTCCTCACTCCTTGACGACTTGCCGTGACGTGGCACAGGCTGAGAAAAAGAAGTACACTGATCACTTCCAGAGCGAGGCCTTCTCGGCCAGTCTCTTCTTGGACTCGGCCTTCTTGCGCTTCTCCTCTGCTTCCTGCGCGGCATGCGAGCTCAGCGACACGCAGCACAAGCCGGCTCCGAGCCGAAACCTGGCGCGCTTTCTCTTCCGCAAGCCTCTTCTGCTCCTCCTCCAGCAGGCGGGCCTTGTCATCCACGGGGTTGGCCAGCGCTGGCACGCACAGAGGTCAGAGCTGCGCAGCAGAAGCCCCTTGCGCCCAAACCTCGCTTGGCGGCCAGCTTGGCGTGCAGGGCGGCGGCCTCATCCTTGGCCTGTCCCACCAGGGGCATGAGCCTGCGCTACCTCGCCAGAACCCACCAGAGGGCACCTCCTGTTGAAGGGAGGAGGGGGGCCCCGAGCATGTCAACGGGCGAGGCATCGCAAGACCCCTTCTCACCTTGGCGGGATCCTCCATCTGCATCCTCTTCAGCTCGCTCTTGGCCTTGACGTCACCGGCAGCAGCCTTCTCCGTCTGCCC
>CAZYYU010000254.1:1489-5119 GCA_964651735.1 uncultured Gammaproteobacteria bacterium
CACCAAACCTCTCTTCTCCTGAAACACCCTCCTGTACCGAGCAACAGCCTGGGTGCGGGGTCACGACTGCAACAACAAAGCTGCAAAACTCACGACACCTCCTCCAGTTTGCGCAGCAGCTCCGGGCTGCGATCTGTGCTCTCCTCGAACAACTCGTGCGGCCGCTTCTTGTAGTTCACCAGCAGGTACTCCAGGAACGAGAGCGAGCCCTTGAGCAAACGCAGCTCTCAGCGCGGAAAGGCCGAGGGGATGGGGCCGCACACACACAACCTTGGACCTGAGGTCAATGAACTGCAGCGTGGCCCGCAAGTCGGCCGCAGTGCGCGCGTCGCCTGGTGCACACTTCAACGGGAGCAGCAACAGCCGCAGCAGCAGCAGCACCTCGGCTTTCCAGAAAACGGTGCGCCTGCAAACCGCGGTAAGCTCCACAGCAATGGCCACGCCGCCTCCTCCTGCAGCACCTGGAACTGGTCCAGCGCCGACAAGGTGGACTGCTGCGCCTTCTCGCCAAAGCTCTTGAACATCTCGGCAAGGTTGAGCACTTCCTCAAACGAGCCTTGACGCGTGCAGTTGACAACAGCCAGCGCAAGCAAACTCCCCCACACAGGCCCGCACCCTGGAACTCGACCACGAACGCGCGCAAGAACGTCATGGCCTGCCCATCCACGTTCTCTTCGATGGCCCTCTCGAAAAGCTCCTTGACCTTCTCCGGGGCCAGCTTCGCAGCACCAGCGGGTGCAGCAGCAGCAGCAGCCTTGACGGCCTTGACGGGCGCCGCTTTCGCCTTGGCCGCCGGAGAGCCAGTCCCGCCGGGGCCTGCAGTGGGGGCGCGCTGGGGCTGCGCGGTGGCGGCTGCAACGCCCTCGATCTTGGCCTGCTTCTGGATGGTGCCGCACACTGCAGCCGACGGCGGGTCAGCGGGAAGCGCGCAAAAAGGCCTGCGCCGCGCCTGGGCAGAAGCGCTGGCCCAGCGTGGGCTTGCGGCAAGAGTCGCACAGGTACTGCTGATCCATGGCGGGCCCAGGGTGCGTCTGGGAACCCTCCAAAACCGTCGCGAGATAAATGGGCCTCGCGCCGTGACCGCCGCGATGGACGTGCCCCAACCGCGGACGGACGAGTGCTCGCTCGTGGAGCAGGATGACGACGACGCGTCCACGGTGGCTGAGGAAGCGCAAGAGGGCGGCGCGGGACAGCGGCTGACCGCTGCCGACGTGCAGCTTCTGGAGCGCTTGACGGGCGTGCTGGATCCCGACCTGCATGCGCTGCTCGGTACCGCGCTGGCCCGCAGCGAGGCCCAGGTGCACAAGCACGAGCGCCGCACGCAGCGCCACGAGCAAGGTCGACACGCGCGTCCGCGCCGGGGGGGCCTGCACTGCGTCTCATGCCTTGCCCTCCAGAGGCGGCCAAGCTGGTGTCAGTGCTGGACTTCTTGAAGGAGAGCCGAGCCGCGACAGAGGTTTTGGGCGGGCTCGTCACCTCTTTCTGTCGTGACCCTACACGCAGACGCGGGTGCAGGACTTGCAGCAGACAGTGGAGGCTCTGAAGAAGGAGGAGGCAGAGGCGCTGGTGCTGGCGTCCAACGTGCGCGAGGAATGCGACCTGATCCAGAACGAGCTGGAAACGCTGACGCAGGTTGGCGATTGCACGACTGTGTGGTGGCGGCTCACGCGCGCGCACCAGGTGCTGTTCGAGGAGGTGAACGCGCTGGTCAGCAGCGAAGGTTGCGTGCGGTGCATGTGGTATTCTGCTTTGCTCGTCACTGACGCGTGCCATGCAGCGCGAGCGAGCCACGAAGAGAAGCAGCGCGTGAGGGAGCTGACCACAGAGGTGAAGAGGCTTGCCATGTCCCAAGCTTGCCTGACCTGCGCACAACACAGATGGAACGGGTGCGGTCCAAGATACGCGATCAGCATCGCAAGTTCCGCGTGATGAAGCAGCGCCTCAACTCTGTGGGCATCCTCGTCAAGCAAACGTCGGCGCCAGACGTGCTAGGGTTCCTTCTTCTCCGCATGCATGGGCTGCGCTCTCACCGCGCCACGCAGATCGCCGTCGCGGGGCGTGGACACGCCTCCCAGGATGGGTGTGTGTGTGTTGGCTGTGCAGCGGTGGCACTGACGCGCTGCTAATGCAGGCCGGCAGAGCACTGCAGCACAGCTGCGCAGGGTGGACTCGGCGTTGTTTGCTGCTGCCGTTGGTCGCTCATCGCTCTCTTCAGGACGGGTCCAACACCGCCGTGGCCGAGATCCTCAAGTCGTTGAACACCAAGAGGTGCGTGTGAGCGTGCAGCTCGAGATTGCTCTTTCTGCTTGGTGTCGACGACCTTCTCACGCGCTGCCTTCACTGACAACCCCCTCAGTCCCACTCGGAGGTCAAGCCGCTGCTGTTTGGTGCTGTGGTGGGTTCCTCACACAGCGTTCAGCCCTCGCCAAGGCGGCGCCAACCACGGTGCGTCACCAACTCCTTCCGTGGCGTTGCCGCGGCTCAGTGCCTCGCAGTTGATGATGCAGCCTCTGGCGTCCGCACTTCAGCGGAGTACAAAGAGCCCAGCAGCGTCGCTAACAACAACAACAACAACGACGACGACGACAACAACACCGAATGAACACTTTCAATGCGCAGCAGCAGCATTCCTCAGGTCGGGGAGCTCGATAAACGCGCTATGCAGGTGCGCGCTGCTCGCGTGGCATGCCTGGCACTCGTCGTAGTCGTCACACAGCGTGCAGTGGAACCGCGAGCCTTCCCGAATCTGCTGCTCGCACACGTCGCACAGCGCGTAATGGGCGACAGGTCGTGCACGCCCAAACAGTGACACGGACAGCAGCTGTAGCGCGACGCTGTGAGTGCTGGTTGTCGCAGCGCACCATCAGTGCAACCTGATAGGCGTCGTGGCCGGGCTCCAGCTGCACCGTCAGCTTGACGGTGCTCCTACGTTCGGCCGCTGCATCACGCTTCTAGACACGCTCAGACCAGAGAACGCAGACTTGTGGCGGCTGCAACCTCAGTGGCCCCCACAAACTTGGCCCGCAGCGCCGCCACAGTTGCAGGGAGCGTGTCGTCGCATTCAAGCTGCCCGACAAGTGCTGCCCAGCTTTGCTCAGCGGCACACGCAAAGCAGGTGTCGCGTCACCCCGGTCGCCTTCCATGGGGTCCTTCAAGTGCAGCAGCATCGTGGTCGTGGAGCGCCTGCCCCGCCTCTCCTCGCACGCTGTGGCCTTGGCTCCACGGCTCAGTGTCATACATGCGCCAGGGCCTCTCACCACCAGATAGTGCGTGGGCATCGCGCCGCCATGCTTCCTCCACTCGCTGACCGCTGTGCGGGCCACCAGCAGCAACACTGCGTGGCCACTGTCCAGCGTCTCCTTCAAGAGCGGCCACAGCTGCTGTTGCAGGTCGCGCCCCGCGGCTGTCAACGTCTCTGACTGCAGGGCGAAGCCGTGGAAGCACAGGTCCGCAGCGTCGCACTCCTTGTCCACATCGGCCATGTTGCAGCCCTCCATGCGGCTCGCCGCCTCCAAAACGCGTGCCTCGTCCACTGCCTGCCCGTAGAAGCCCGCCAGAGCCCGCACGGGCGCGATCCACGACGAAGGGACTCTCTCAAGTATCACGGTGATATCAAGATATGGCAGCAGT
>CAZYYU010000255.1:0-5111 GCA_964651735.1 uncultured Gammaproteobacteria bacterium
CGGTGCGTTCCTGGGTTCGAGCGAACTTGCGCGCTCAAGGCCGGAACCAGGGCTGCCGCAGGGCGCCACCGTGCTGGGCCTCTGCCCCGTCACGCTCGACACGCGTGCGTCCTCTTGGCTCATCTCGCGGTTTGCTTGACGCAGCCCGTGAACAAACAGCGCCGAACCGCAAGGCCATGCCCAACGCTGATTTTGCTGCATGGACGCCTCTGTACGGGTGCTGCCGCGTGCCCCGTCGCTGTGCTCATGCCTCTTGTTGCAAAGGTCGTTTGTGGCGGAGACCGTGTATCGCTGGTGCGTGCTTCGTGGAGAGCGGTGCACCTCTCAATCGCAGTGTGGTGCAGGGCCCAGCCGCACAACCGACCGGCCACGGGCTCGCTGCACAAGCTCGTCACGCGCGACCACGAGACGCAGTTGGAGCAGCACCACTGACGCGGCGGTCTGCCACAAAGCAGTGAACCCCGCCCCACTCAAATTTGCGTTGCCTTCAATCTCAGCCCACCTACTTGGCCTTCTTGAGCGTGCCGCTGCCCGTCATGGTCTGTTCGGGGAACAGCAGGCCACCGGCGCCGCCCAGAGACGTCGAGGACAGGCTGTTGCGGCGCACATGAGTGCCCAGCGTCGCGGCCAGATCGCTGGGCATCGCCGTGTACTTGGCCTGCAACGAGGCGGGGGGTCATCAACCAGCAGGGCAATGGCAAAGGCAAACGCACCTTGATCCACCGCACACGCAACTCCTTGGCGTCGCCCGCCTTGGCCTTGGGCACGTCCTTGCGCTGCGCGTTCTTCTCGTACACCCTGTTGCGGCGCCCGTTGCTCATGAGCGCGTCCAGGTCCCACCGCTGCTTGGCGGGGATGTCCCACTGCTCGGCCACGGAGCGCAGCACACTTTGGTCGCCCAGATACTCCTCGTGCAAGGCCCTGGCCACAGGTGAGCCACGTGACGATGAACAACACAACAAAATAACGGCGAGGAAAGCAACAACAAACGCACTTGCAGCTGTCGCACAGGAACACGCCCAGCGTGATGGACGCCCACTGCGTGGGGCTCTGGCCGCAGTCTGCGCACGCCAGGTTCTCGTCCTCGCGCTGCTTCATGGCCTCCAGCGGCACCAGATCGTCGGGGCCCTGTGTGTTTGTCAGGTGTGCGATACCCGCCGTTTGGGGGGGAGCGGCAGACCTTGACGGTGTCCAAGATGCAGGTGCGGATCTCGCGCGTCCACTCCAGAGCCACGTTGAGCGAAGAGGCGCTGAGGTCAAACACGCTGCGTTCCAGGTCCTCCTCGGCGGCCGCGTCCTTGTCCACCAGCGTGGCGTTCAGGTGGTGGTTGCCGATGTCTCCCTGGACCGAGCAATGCCGTGAGCGCTGCCGCGTGCACACGCCAACGCTGCTCACCGTGGCGCGGCGCGCAAACTTGCGCATCCACGGGCTGGCACACGTGTCCTGGCCGTCGTGCAGCGGCACGTGGATGGACAGCTGCCACGGGCCCTGGTGCTGCTCGTCCGCCAGAGCCTGCCCCAGCACCACATGGCACGTCATCAGGTACAGCCAGCCCACTGGCTCCTCATCGTCGGGGTCCTGGTCGAGTGCTTTTGAGGCGCAGCGCCACGAAACGAGACGGGGCTACCGCACCTCGAATACATACAGGTGCGGCTTCAGCAGCACCAAGTAGAACGTGGCGTACGAGCCGTCGCTCTGCTTCAGGTTCATCTGCGCAGCGGCATCAACGCGGGACACGGGCAGGCCAAAGCACGCAATACCTTGCCAGAGAAGTCGGCCTCCGACTTGTTGACCACGTGGCGTCCCGCAGTGGGCACCAGGAACGCCGTCTTGTCGCGGTTGACCGCCATCTGCTGCTCCATGCGAAGCGCGCGCAGGCGCTGCACGAGGACAGTGAATTGGGCGCGAACAACGCGACGATCTCCAAAGCACGAAACACGACGCATGAAATTGCAAGTTGTCCCGCCCAAAGCACACATCGGCGACCTTTCGCTCCACGAGCCGCATGGCAGTGGCGTCAATGTCGTGGATCCAGGACAGCGTCTCCTCGTCCTCCAGCGCCCCAAAGAACAGCGTGTCCACGGGCGACCGCACCGTCAGCTGCACAGCGCGCAGGTCAGCGCACAACAAAGCACCACCGACAGACAGCCAGCCGCCGCAAACCTTGGATGTGGGCACCTTCTCCTTGTCGTCGCTGCCCGGCAAGCCGAACTCGGCCGCCAGCCTGCAGTCTGCCAGCGAGACCTGCTTGAGGTACTTGTACTCGCGGTCATCGTCCGCGGCCTGCAGCTGCGGCTTCTTGCGCCCGAAGAAGGGGCTGCTCATCGTGCCACCAGGCTGCGTTGCGCGTCGCGCACGAGAGTGAGAGAGAGAGAGAGAGAGAGGTGCCAAACCTTGCGCTGTGGTTTGGGCGTCACGCCCTTCTTGGTCACACCCAGCAGTTGCTTGGCGCCCTCCGCCATCTGCGCGTGTGTGTGTGTGTCAGAGCGCGCATGGACAAGCACAGACGGAGCAGACCTTGGCGATGCCAGTCTGCTCCTTGCCGGTGACCATAATGTCGTTGAACAGGAACACCATCACGTCGCCCTTGCCGCCCGCCGGGTCCTTTCCATGCAGTGAGCGCACAACACACAACCAAACGGAGGAGGATCAAGCACGAGCACGACGGCGACGGCTTACCACGTTGAGCAGCGGTCCTTGGCGCACGAACCTGCGATGCGCCTCGGCCAGGTTCCTGGTCAGGCCCACCAGCCGCGACTGCACGTCGATCACGGCGTTCAGATTCTCGGCCTCGCGCTTCTTCTCGTTCACGTAGTCGGCCACGCTCTTGACCTCGTGCAAGCTCTGGGAAGCGCCAAAGTGAGGCGGGGCGAGTCTGGAGGCTTGGCTCGGCGTTGCCTTGGTGAGCTCCTCAAAGTCCACGTGGTCGCGCGGCGTGTTGCGCAGCAGGTCCTCCAGCAGCATCACGTAGCGCGGCAAACGCTGGATGGGCATGATCAAGAACGCCGGCAGCTCCTGGGGTTTGGATGGGGCGTTTGAGTGTGCGGTGGCAACGAGCGATGCAAGATCGCTGTCCACAACCTGCCCGCCAAGCGAGGGGTCAACTTTCTTCTCCGCCAGGAACGCCTGAACTCCGTCCGGTCAGGCAGACGCACAAATGGTGGGGCGCGCGCCTCGCTAAAGCAAGCACTCTGGTCACCTGGAACTGCTTGTTCTTGCGCTGCAGCTCGTAGAACGCGCGGGTGGCGTCGTTGTAGTTGTTTACATAGCTGGTGTAGCTGCGGAAGTAGGCCACAAAGCCCAGGAAGATGTCGCCCAGACGCTGCCCGCACTGCTGCCACGCCTGCCGCAACGAGGGGTTGCACGCGTCAGACCAAGGCAGAGAAGGGGAACAGGAGGGGTGACCTTGAGCCGCTGCTCGAGCTGCATGCACAGATGGGTGTTGAAGCCCTGGATGACGGTGATCTCGCTGAACATCTGGCGCAGCGTCAGGTCGTTGATGTAGGGCAGCTCCTTCATGGGCGCGTAGAAGTGGGTCACGCACAGGCCCAGGTTCTTCACGTACGTCTTCTCGCTCTCCACAATCTCGCGCACGATGTACGAGCGCTTCTGCAGCAACTTGCGCTTCTTGCGCGCAGCCCTGCCCTTGACGATGGCCTGGCAGCAAGTGTTTGAGAGATAGAGTGAGTGAGTGAAAGAGCATTGCCTGCAGCCGCGACAGGCCCTTGATGAAGACGGCGCTGCCCGCCAGCTCCGCTCGCAGTGCATCCTGCGCCGCGCAACGCTGAGCGGAAGCCGGCCCACGAACAGCAACGAGTACCTGACGCTCCGGCTTCACGTACCACTGCGCAGGCCTCAGGTCAGCGCACAACACCAAGCAGCATCGCACAGCAACAACAATAGCAAACAGCAATAGCAAACAGCATCGCGCACAACCTTGCCGCCGAGCTTGGTGGCCGCGCTGGCAGCCGCGGACGCGGGCGTGTTGCGCGACATGGCCGGCGACGGGCCGTTGCTGACGGACGGCAGCGGCATGCTGGTGTTGGTGGGCGTGGCGGTGCCCGCGGCCTGCTGGCGAAGGTATATGTGAGCGGTGAAGGGATGCTTTGGCAAGGCAGCCGATGAGTGGGGGGCAACCTTGGCCGCCTCGATGGTCTTGGCCTGGGCCGCGTTGTCCACCTCCACCTTGTCCTGTTTGCACCGGTCAACGGGTTGGAAGAAGAGAGCCGCCGACGTGGTCTCACCAGCTGCGCCTCCATGACCGTGATGCGGTCGGCCTTGGACGTCTCCTTCTCCTGTGTCAAGGTGCGGTGTCAGCGACGCGACCGAAAGGCATCGCTCGGTTTGCCTTGCGTTGGCGGTGCTTGCGCCGCGACTTGACCTTGTCGGCCAACTGCTCCGGCTTGCTGCAAACACAGAGGCGGTGAGAGACGCAGCACCATTGCAGTGCCATGCACGCAGAACCTCGGAATGGGCGGCGTCAGCGTCTGACTCTGCGCCGCACGTCAACACGGTTGCAAATGACAGCAAGCCAAGCAAGCAAAGAGCGCGCCTTGTTGGCGTCGTCGTCCACAGACGAGTCGGGGCTATCGCTCACGCCCTCGTCCTCGCCGTCATCCGCGGAAGACGCCTGAACGACGGAGGAGGCTCAGCGCTTTGTCCGCGAGACGTTGCGAGTGTGTGCCTCACCTTGACAAGCGACTGTGACTTCTCGCGCACAGAGCCGGCCGGCGTCGGCGACGACGATGAGGGCTTGAATGGGGGCAACGTGATGAAGAGTTTCAAACGAGAGAGAGAGAGAGAGAACAACGAGTACCGCAGACTTCTTCTTGCGCCGCAACTTCTTCTTGGGCTTGGTCTCGACAGGCGCCGGTTCGGGCGTCGAGCTCTTGAGCGCGGCAGCGGCCTGACACCACAGTCAGAGCTTAGAGGGGGAAACTTGTGTGGCCAAAGATGCAGAACCTCCTGCTCTGCCAGCAGCCGTTTGCGCTCAGCCTCTTCCTCCTGCAAGCCAAAGCGGTTTCAGCGAGAGAGAGAGAGAGAGAGAGAGAGAGAAAGAGAGAGAGAGAGAGAGAGAGAGAGAGAGAGAGAGGACAGCGCGCCTTCCAGC
>CAZYYU010000256.1:0-5105 GCA_964651735.1 uncultured Gammaproteobacteria bacterium
TGGGATTGCCTGTATTCGCTTCCTCTCGATCTCCTTGGGGTTGCCCGACGAGTTGTGGGAGGAAGTTGCTGATGTAATAGACAAAGGTGTTCATCAATCCAGAGAGCACCGTGGTGGTAAACATATCACCGTTGTAGACATGGCCCATTTCATGGGCAAGGACGGCCTTCACCTCGTCCTCTTTGAGGTTCTGCAGAAGACCCGTGGAGACGGCAACCATCGAATTATTCTTGCTGGGGCCGGTTGCAAAGGCATTGGGATCAGGGGAATCATAGATCCAGACTTCCGGCATCGTGATATGAAGTCGTTGGGCAATCTCTTGAACCGACCCATAGATAACTTGTTCAGCATGTGACCGAGGCTGGGTGATTTGTTCACAGCTTAGCATGGCTCGTGCCATCTGCTTGGAGAAGGCCAAGCTGATAAAGGCGCCGCCAAACCCGATGACCAATGCCCAGACGAGGAGCTGCTGGTTATAAATTCCCCGCACATCGATGCCAAATGCGGGTAACACAACATTGACCAAGAGTGTAGCTGTCAGCGATAGAGTGATGTAGATGAGAAAATTTGCAATCAGGAACAGGCCGATGCCTTTGAGCCACTTCATGAATATCCTCCTTGGCGATAAGCGTTCGCCTCCGCACGCAATACAAGACGAAACAAGACCTATTATACACAAATCATTTTTGAGAGTTGCAGCCTTCGGACGTCATTGACCCAAGAAATAAGTACAATTTTTTGAAAGTCAAGGTTGGCGAAGTGCCTGATAGTACGAGATAAAGTTGACCGTTTCTGGTTGTTCCTGTTAAAAAGTTCTCATCTGGAGCCTCTGCCGGTTCTTCGTATGTCGGAAGGATGAAGTCTTATTGATCGGACGGTGCAAGAGGAGTAGTGGGCTGTCAACGATCCCTATCATGGTCTGACGCGGGCTGATCCATCTTTGAGTGCGGCGTGTGTCTTTTTTGTGCAGCACGGTATTGATTCGGGAATTGTCAGAGTTGGGTGATGTCGCACGTGGGAGGGGCTTCCATAGTGATGCTGCTTCCCAATCTGTTAGGGCACGCGTGCGGCTCGTGTAAAGTCATTGAAGTACAGGCACGAATCAAATAGTGAACGTCGTATGACGCAGTCTATTTCGGCCCACATCTCATCGAACAAATCCCCACTGCTCCGGGATCTGCTCAAGCAGGTCTCACGTCTGTTTTACACGACGTTAGCGGTGGTGCCGGAAAATGTGCGTGATCAGGTGGGGCTGGCCTATCTCTTTGCACGAGCTGCCGATACGATTGCCGATACCGAACTCATTGATCAATCACGTCGACTCAGTTTTCTTTACCGCCTCCGGGAGCAGTTTGTCAGCGAGCATCTTGATTGGGAACAGATCCGGTTGATTCAACAGGCCGTTGCGTCAGTGCAACACGATTCAGCGGAACGGCTCCTATTGGAACGGCTGGATGAATGCTTCCACGTGTTTCTGGCCTGTTCACTCGATGATCGACATCGGATTCGGCGCGTAATCATAACTCTCACGCAGGGAATGGAAATGGATCTGAGTGTCTTTCCTGGTACTGCCCCGGATGAACTGATTGCGCTCAAGACCATGGATGACCTAGACCGCTATACGTACTCGGTGGCAGGTTGTGTCGGTGAGTTTTGGACCGGGCTGATGTGTGCCCATCGCAAGGCTCTTGCCGACTGGGATGTGCCTGTGATGTCCGAGCGAGGGATACGATTTGGGAAGGGATTACAGGTGACGAACATCGTCAAAGATATCGCCCATGATCTTCAGAAGGGACGATGTTACATTCCTGAAACGATGCTGACTGAAGTGGGACTCAAACCCCACGATCTATTGCATCAGGAGAATCTCTCTCGCTTCCGACCTGTGCTGAGCAAGCTTGTTCGTCTTGCGGTGGCACACCTGGATCAGGGTTGGGCGTATACGATGACGATTCCACGTCATGAAACGCGATTGCGGTTGGCTTGTATGTGGCCGATACTTTCCGCTGGAGAATCCCTCAAGCTCGTCATGAATTCTCCCGACCTATTGAATCCCACCGTGAAAGTGAAAATCCCCCGCAGTAAGGTCTATCAAATCATGGCCATGACGACAGGCACTGTTGCCTGCGGTTATGCCGGGACTGCCTATTGGGGGCATCTGCGCAAACAGTTTGTGTGAGTGCCGGAGTGTGCCAGACGTTGACTGCTCTGGGTCAGTATCTACCTACCCCGTCTTCTTTTGCGGTTCCAACAGTTTATCGCCCTTCCTAAAGACGGAAAAAATTGCTTGTGAGGGGCAGGCATCTAGGCAGAGCCGACAGCTTTCAAGACAGCGAGAGGGATCAAATTTGTAGGGAGGTGTCGAGAGCCAGGCGCTGGTTGGGCAGATTGGGACACAGACGGCCTGGTGCGTACAACGGTCAGGATGACGGACGAGATGATCACGAATGACCAGCATGGGTTTGACTCCTTCAAAGAGACCTTGCGAGAAGATCTCAAACATATTCTTGTTCGGTGGACTGCTGACTGCGAGTGCTTGACGAGTTCGTGCGGCCGAGCCTTGAGCGCCGGAAGCTGTTCCACATTGTTCTGAATCGCGCCGATGATTTTTTCTAACCGAGCGGAGCGAAGCGCTTCCTTATCCTTCTTAGCGAGCCGGTCAAAATCCTCATAGGCTTCTCGGTGTTTAGGTTCCAGGTGTTGTCTCGCGTCCAGTAGGGCCTGGCCCAACTCCCATGGCTCCGGTGTCAGGGGAGGGGCGACTGTAAACGAACCGTCGGTAAACACAATCACCGATGTACCCGGTTTCCCAGTCAACGGAGTCACGGTTTCAACCGTTTTCCATTCACAGGCTGTCCAGTCTAGTGTGAGTCCTGGAAATTGTTTAATGAAGGCCACTTTTTCCATATTGGCCTTCCATTTGTCTTCGGTAGGCATAGCGATGAAGGGGACCGTTCTACGGCTGCTTGAGCGGAATGAGCTGTTCAGGAACCGGATGGTTCGGCATAAGCAATCGGGTGACGATTTCACCCTTGAGGATGTGCCGTTCCATAATTTCCGTTACGTCGGCTTCTGACCCGACCCAGTACCAAACTCCCTCTGGATAGACCACTACACTTGGACCAAGGTCACAATGGTCAAGACAACCGGCTTTGTTGGCTCGGACCAGACCTTTAAGATTGAGTCGCTTGGCTTCGCTCTTGAAGTGGGCGTGAAGTTTTTCAGCCCCTAAATTGGCACAGCATCCGCGAGGATCATCTTTGGGACGCTGGTTTGTGCACACGAAAATATGTCGCTGAAATGGTGGCATGGATGGTGTCCCTACACGGGCATCGTCAAGGTATTGAGTCGCTCCATCAGCACGGTGACGTCGCGGTTGTTGAGGAACTGGGATGTCTGATGGGGCACGTTCAGAACCGCCCTGATTTCATATAATCGCAACGAGGCTCGCCGGAACTCGTCGGCTTTCGACAGTTCTGAGCTGAATCCCGACCGCAACTTGTTGAATTCGGCAAGGATGTCGCGGAAATCTCGATGATGCTGTTTCTGTAACGAGCAGGTTGTGCAGTACCACCTCGGGTTTTGATCCGACGAAGGGGATAACCGATCATAGGGGCGTCCAAAAAAATCTTTCCCCAGTGACAACTTTGTCAGTGGGTTGCCGGTGGATCCACAAGCCTGACACGCGTGATTCCAGACGTCCATCTCTACCTCCTCACGATGCAAACGACGCATATTACAACAGGACTTTCTGTACTGTCCATGCTCCGGAGAGTTCTCAGGAACGGCGTCTAGTTTGAGACTGCGAGGTGTAGATCGCGCTGTCTATGTATAATGAAAGGATAGACGGTAAGGATGGCCAGCCGAAGGAGGTGAAGGTCGTATGGTGATCGGTATCCCAAAGGAGATCAAGGATCATGAATATCGCGTCAGCTTGACGCCGGATGGTACTGCAGTGTTGTGTCAGCAAGGGCATGAAGTCTGGGTCGAGGCCTCAGCAGGTGTGGGGAGTGGGTTTAGCGATCATGAATACCGTGAAGCCGGGGCCATCATTACCAGTTCCAAAGCTGAATTGTTTGGAAAGGCGGAGTTGATTCTGAAGGTCAAGGAGCCGCTGCTTTCTGAATGTGCGCTCTTTCGTCCTGGGCACCTCTTGTTTACGTATCTGCATCTTGCAGCCGTCCCGGATGTCACGAACGCGCTTCTTAGCCAAAAGGTGACGGCTCTGGCTTATGAGACGACAGAGGCCTCGGATGGGAGTCTTCCCATGCTCAAGCCGATGAGTGAGATTGCGGGGCGAATGTCGATCCAGATTGGCGCTCACTACCTTGAGAAAGCTCAAGGGGGACGCGGAGTCTTGTTGGGAGGGGTTCCAGGAGTCGAGCCGGGTCGCGTGGTCGTCTTAGGAGCGGGAGTGGTCGGGGCATCAGCTGTTCGTATGGCGGTGGGATTAGGCGCACAGGTCACGGTGATCAATCTTGACATTGAACGGTTACGATCTCTTGATGATCAGTATCACGGACGCATTGTTACCTGCGCTGCGAGTTCTGCTGGTATTGAAGAGGCCGTATGTTCGGCGGATCTGGTGATTGGTGCGGTGCTTGTTCCGGGCGCCAAGGCACCCACGTTGGTGTCACGTGCGATGGTCTCGCGGATGAGACCCGGATCCGTGATCGTCGATGTTTCAGTCGATCAGGGCGGCTGTGTTGAGACAACCCGACCAACAACGCATTCCGATCCCGTGTACGTAGTGGATGGGGTACTCCATTATTGTGTGGCCAACATGCCTGGAATCGTTCCACGCATATCTACGTATGCATTGACCAATGCCACCATGCCATATCTCATTCGCCTTACTTCTGAGGAGCTCGAGCGAGTGATTCGGTCTGATCCTGGTTTCGCGAAGGGGGTCAACTTGAAAGAGGGGAAGGTTACGCATGCTGGTGTGGCAAAATCGCATGGGTTGCCTTTTACCCCTCTCTTGTAAGACAATCACACCTTCGGTTGGCTGCTTGGTCTTGTCGGGGCGTAGCGCAGCCCGGTAGCGCACTGCGTTCGGGACGCAGGGGTCGGAGGTTCAAATCCTCTCGCCCCGACCAAACCAA
>CAZYYU010000257.1:0-5099 GCA_964651735.1 uncultured Gammaproteobacteria bacterium
TCGGTGCTCAGCTGGTCGCGCGCTGCCCTTGACTGCACGATGAAGGCTGGACCCGCGTCACAGCTGCGCGAGGTGGAGCGGCTTGGCGAGCTGGCTCGAGCTGGTGCCCGTGCGGGCGTGCCTGGACACGTTCCGGCCCTGGATGCGGCGTGGGAGGCGCAGATGCAGCCGCTGGACGAGGCGGAGCGCGAGCAGCTTCGTGCGTTGGCGGCGCTGCAGCAGCGTGGGGACGCCGGCGGCGAGGGGCTGGAAGATGACGCCATGCTACGCGAGTGGATGGCCTCGCAGGGCCAGGGCCCGGCCCCTGCTGCGCGGTCGCGCGAGTACCGCTTCCAGGCCGACAACCCGTTCGTGGACAGCGCCAACCCGTTCCACGAGGGCGTGGCGCTGTACGGCGCGGGTGCGAAGAGGGGCCCCCCACTCGCACGCACGTTGCTGTGCGCCGCAACCACAACCAGCTGACCTCACAGACAGGAAAGCTGGTGGAGGCCATTCTTGCCTTTGAGGCCGCGCTGCAGAAAGACCCGCAGGACAGCAACTGCTGGCGCTTGCTGGGAACGTGCTACGCCGAGAACGACGACGATCCCACGGCCATTGTGCCGCTGCTCAGGGCCGCCGAGGTGGACCCCACCAACCTGGAGGCGCTGCTGGAGCTGGGCGTGTCCTTCACCAACGAGCTGGACGAGGGCCAGGCGCTGCTGTTTTTGCACTCTTGGCTGCTGCACCATCCAGGTCCCACGCGTTGAGCTCTCGAGCCAACCGCGCTCATTTGTTGTTGTGCCGCAGACTTCAAGCACGTGCCCGGCGACGAGCCCTTCAACAAGGACCACATCAGGAACTTGTTTGTGCGCGCCTCTGAGTACGCCCCCAACGACAGCGATGTGTGGACTGTGCTGGGCGTGCTGTACAACCTGTCGCGTGAATACGACAAAGCAGAGGACGCGTTTGAGAGGTGAGTGAGTGAGTGAGCGCGCGCGTGCACACAAGCAAGCTCGCGCCCACCACTGCTGCCAGGGCCTGCAAGCTGGACCCCACCAACTACAGCCTGTGGAACAAGCTGGGCGCCACGCAGGCCAACTCTTCCGACCCGCGCGGCTCCGAGAAGGCGGTGCTGGCTTACCGCAAGGCGTTGGAGCTGAAGCCGTAAGCTGGTGCGGTTGCGGTCCGTGGGCTCGCGCTGACGCAGCGCTGGCAGCAACTACGTGAGGGCGTGGACCAACATGGCCATTGCCAACGCCAACCAGGGCAACTACAGCCGGGCGGCCACGTTTTATCTCAAAGGTGCGGCGTCAGTGTGCGCGGTATGTCTGCTCCAACACGCGCGCTGCATGCAGCGTTGTCGTTCAACGAGAAGGCCGACCATGTGTGGAATTATCTGCGCTTCTGCTTCAGTTGCATGTCCCGCTACGACCTGGGTATGCCTCGCAAGCTGAATGTTGTGCTGCTAGCAATCCGTCACCGCGCCGGCTTGCAGTGCAGAAGACAGACGCCAAGAGCGTGGACGCGTTCCGCGACGAGTTCCGGTTTTAGATGAAGGGCCTCGTGGTGATCCTCTTGGCCCTGGCCACGCTGGTCGTGGGGCTCAACTGCACCTCCTGCGGCACGGGCCAATGCTGCGCGCCGTACAACAACTGCTGCAACGGTCCGGTCTGCGCGTTGCCGAGCAGGAGCGGGCCGCATCATCTCATGAAGGGAGGGGGGAAGCAGGAACGTGCTGCGCAGACACGGCCAACTGCTGCGCGGGATTGTGCTGCGACGGCGATGAATCCTGCTGCCCAGACCCTGTTCACGGATCCGTGTGCTGCCTGACCGAGACGTCCTTCTGCTGCCCGCCGACTGCGTTCCGCCCCTCGCATTGCTGCCCCCACTGGAACGTCTGCTGCCCGGGAGGCAAGTACGGATGCTGTGACCCAGGCAACCTGCGCCCCATGGAGAAGAACTACCTGTACGCGCTCTTCACGCAAGCCAATCTGGAAGGTGCGCTGCTTTGCCCGTGCCCCAGCGTGACCCCTCACACGGCGGCCAAGGCGCCAGCCCTCTGTCCGTGCTCAAGGTGGACCTCAACACTGGCAAGAAGACGGAGCTGCAGACGGCGTTCAACGACTACGGCGAGACCGTGCGCAGCTTTGCGTGGGCTCCGGTGAGCTGACCTCGCTGCGCGACGGCCACTCTATGACAGGCGCTGCAGGAACTGAACGCGTTTCTGCTGCCTCAGACGGACTACCTTCATCCCGGCCGCAACGTGACGCTGTACGCGATCGACGTGAGTGGCGAGCTCGCCGTTGATGGCGTCACCTCACCGCATCGCACCGCTGCAGGCTGAATCCGCGCAGCTGCGGCAACTGCCGCTGGCAGGCGTGAACTGGCAGGTGACGGGCTTCTGCTGGGCCAGCCCTGTGCTGGTGCTGGCCACCTACAACGCCGCCAAGACGGGCTACAACTTCTACAGCGTGGACCCCAGCACGGGCGCGGCCAAGCTGGTTGCCAAGCGCTCGTTTGGCGCCACCGACGACTACACTGGGTGACGCGCCGTGTCCGTCGTCGTCGGCGTGCTCCTCTGAATGCGCGCGCCGCGACAGGTGGTTCAAGCGCTGCATTTCCGCGGACACTGTTGTGAGGCTGGGTAGGCGTCGATGCGAGCCGGCCGATGTGGCGCTGAGGAGGCTTGCGCAGGGTTCCAGAACGTGGTGCAGGAGGAGAACTTTGGGGTGGGCATCACGTCGCTGGGCGGCAGCAGCACCTTCTATCCGTTGCTTGCGCCGCCCGGCTACGCCGACCAGTTCGCCACGGCCGAGGTGCTGCCGCGGTCGCAGCCCCGCAACGCCACGCTGCTCATGCTGTGCCCATACGGCTCCACCGACGGCCCCTACGCGGTGTGCCGCTGGTCCATGGACGCCGCCTCAGTCACGGTGCTGGCCAAGCTGGGCAACGTGAGCGTGTGTGTTGTTGCACGGCCCCCTGCTGCTCACGGGCGCTGGTGCAGGCGCACGAGACAGACTACTTTGGGTACGTTGTTGTGTTCCCTCCCCACTGCACACATGACGTCGTGCATCGCGTCACCGACAGGCCCGTGTCCACCGGCATCAACGATGAGGGCACGCAGTACGCGGCCATTAGCGTGACGCGCTCCGTGCTGGGCCGCAAGGTGGTGGTGGTCGGGGCGGTGGTGGCAGCGGTGTTGGGGGGGGGCCGGCGTTGACTGGTGGCGGGTGTTCAGTGGGACCGCTGGACGCTGAGCCTGCTGTCGCTGGTGAGTGTTGCGGGCGCTTGCTTTGGTGTTGACCGCGGCAGCCGCAGGTGACGCATGCTGTGCAGCACCACGACCTCACGCCGTGGATGATTGGAGAGACTGATAATGTGAGGTGGCGTGATTCACTTTGGCGCGCTGCTGACGTCTTTCAAGGTGGCTGGGCTGGGCTGGCCGTCGAGCCAATGAAGCGTGACTTCAAGGCGTCTCGTCGCGCAAGTAGTGCGACAAGTACTTGCGCCGCAACGCCGGGTTGTTGGTGTACAGCCCTGCACGGGTCAGCACAAGGCCCAAGCCGGCCAGCAACAGCACCTACCGTGGTTGGAGAAGAGCAACACCAGCAGCGTCACAAGGTCCCCGCGCTCCACTGGCACGGCCGCGGCCGCCGCTGCTGCTGCAGTGCTGACGGGCAGGTTGAACTGCAAGCGCAGCGGTGGGCACAGCAGGCAGCGACGGGAAACGGAGAGGCAAACCATGGTCTTCTCGCTGAGATGCTCGGAGCGCAGCTCGGCCACGGCCGTGCGCAGGGCGGCGTCGGCGTGCGTTTGCTGCACACCACATGCCCGTCACTGCCACGCACACACACGCGCAGCACCGCCACCTCATCGAAGCTCTTCAGCATGACGCTGCGGCTCAGCTCGATGCGCGTCTGCACGTCGCTGACGCCGTACACGCTGACAGGGCAGCAGAAGGCCCTGCGGAACACGGAGAGCGCGCGGGGCGCGTGGTAGCTGGACGTGACAGCCACGACTGCGTCCGCGGCCACGCCCCGGTCCCGCAGCAGGCACGCGCTGAAGATGGCGTTGGCCACGGTGTCCAGGCTGTCCGACTCCTGCAGCAGGTCGCGCGTCGCGGCGTCCTGCGGCCGCAGCTGCCAGCAGCAGGTCACGAGGGCACGCACTCAGTGCTGGCGGCGGCCGCACCGTCAGCCATTGCTCCAACATGTCCTGGGCCTCTGTGCGCATCAGGCCGCTGCCGCCTCCGCTCAGCACTGCAGGGCCAGCGCTGAACAAGCCACACAGCTGGCAGGCAGTCAGGCGCGCTCACCAATGTGGAAATGACCCGCATTTTGTGACAGAACATTGAACAAGTCCGCGGCGCCCGCCACGCGGTTCCCTTGAATGCGTGGTTGAGCGGCTAAGAGCAGCAGCAGCATGGTTCTCACTCTGGTGCGCGGCATTGGCGCAGCCCAACACCACGAGAACCACAGTCCCGCCACGAGGCAGCTCGTCGCCGTACATCTTGTTGTTGATGCTGCTTGTCATGGTGTTGCGAACGCACAAGGTCTGGCGCTCCGACACGGCACGAATCGCGTCCTGCGTCTCCGCCTCAAGCGACGACCCTGCCACGAGCGGCAGGACCTTCTTGAGCGCAACCTTGGCTTCCACAAGCCGGGCAAAGGCCTCGTCGCTGTCATCCAGCGCGAGGCTCGCGATGCCAGCCCGCGTCGCCTCGATCCAACGCCGCAGCGAGCTCATTCCGCACTTGCGGTCCCCAGGTGCCACTGCAAGGCCCGACTGGCCCTGTGTTGTTTTGTTTTTTTGAGAAAAACTCTTAAACCAATCGTCCCGCGCGCACAAAGTTGCTAAACCAATCGCCGAGTTCTTAAACCAATCACCAAGTTGCTAAACCAATCGTTGGAGGGCCTGGGCCGAGTGTCGCTGAACAACTCGGAGGCGTGATCGATCTTCACGTTGTCACTCAGCTGTGGGTGCGGCGTGAACGCGGGCTGGGCGTGGCTGCGGCACGACGGCAGCTGGGCGTGGCGTGGCGGTCGTGAACGCGGACACGGGGCGCCTGGGCGTGGCTGCGGCACGACGGCAGCTGGGCGTTGCGTGGCGGTCGTGAACGC
>CAZYYU010000258.1:0-5096 GCA_964651735.1 uncultured Gammaproteobacteria bacterium
GTGTTGGCAGCCTGCGCCAGGGCAACCAGGCAGCACACGAGAAGCGCGAGTCTGCGAGGAGGCAGGTGTAAGGTGACGCGGGAAAAGAGGCTGCCTCAGCGCGCGCGTGCCAATACGAACTGCCCCCAACCCCTCGCACAGCCGGGCGCCGGGCCGCGGCACGCACGAAAAACCAGAGAAAAAAACCAGCGCGCCCGCGCCAAAGAGCGACCCCCCGCGAGCGCACGCTCGACCCAGGCTCTGCCACAGCCCAGTGCTCGCTGCGGCGCCCAGGGCGAGCGAGAAGAAAGCGAAAGAACGCAGAAAAAAAGCCGTGGCGTGAGGCAAGCGGCGCGCAAGGTGCTGCACCACAAGCGCTGGCTGCGTAACGCATGCACGGCCGCAAGCAGCGCGCGGGCGCGGTCCAGCAAGGGGTCAAAAGCAAAAAACGCGAGCGCGGCGCCGGCGCCGGTGTCCGTGGAAGGGGGGGGCCCGTCAGTGCATTCGCCAAACCTTCCAGCTTGCACCATGATGACGAAGCCCCTCCTCGCACACAATTTTTTGTGCGTTTCTGCGCGCACGCCGCCATGTGACCAAGCGTGGAACGCGGTTGCGCCCTCACTTGCTTTATCAGTACACGTGCTCCACGGCCACGTCACTTGATCCGCTGGAACGCCTCCACAAATTCCTCCAGGTTCACGAGCCCATCGCCTGCAAACCCAGCTGGTCTTGAGAGTGGCGACACTGCTCCGAGAAGCGCACCTCCCAAATCAGCCTGGTGTCGGCAGTCAGTCGCGCAGCAGGGCCCCCATGTAACGCCAAGGTGCACGCACAAACTTGATCATGGCCTGGGCCTCCGCAAGCGTTGTGGGCTCGCCCCTTTTTGGACCCAGTGTCAGCAGAGGCGGGGCCCAGAACAGGGGGCGGGCGTCCACTCACATCTCGTCCAGCACGCGCTTCAAGCGTTCTGCGCTCACGGAACCCTTGCCTTTGCAACGAGCGGGAGCGAGTTCAGAGGTTGGCGCGCAACCACGCCAAGGAAGGGGGCCATACCCTCGCTATCGAACACATGGAAGTACTTCTCGAGCTCGTGCGTTTGCACTTCCTGGCCACCAAAAGGTGAGGGGAAGCACGAGGGGGGCCCGCAGATGCGCGGCGTGCCTTCTGTTGCTTGGTGATCATGGTCACGAACTGCATGGGCGTGGCGGCGTGAGCACCAGCAGCGAGGCGCCTGTGTGCGCGCACCTCGTCGTAGTCGACCTCGCCGTCGCCGTTGGAGTCCACCTCCGAGATGAGGCCTGCGGCGAAGGCATGGCTCAGCAAGCGGGCAAGGGCTGGACGGACACGCACGCGAGAGCTCGACGTCGGACATGGAGTGGCCCAGCAGCCCAAACAGCACACGAAGTTCGTTCAGGTCCAACACGCCGTTGTCATCCTTGTCGATGAAGTTGAAGGCCTGCGTGCCGCGCGGCGTCGTCGTTGGCGGACGCGCGCAACAGCAAAACGACGCGCGGGACCTTGCGGAACTCGGCATGGTGTGCGGTGCTCGGCACAACGCGCTCCATGTGTCGGGGGACCCTTGTCGTCGCCCGCCGCGCAAACACAAAACTCGCCACCGGAGGGCTTTCTCCCGTCATGGCCGCGTGCTCAGTGAACAGCGTGGCTTGACCACTGCAGCATCGTCGCCCGAGCTGGGATGGAGGTCCGTTTTGGGCGGCGTTTGCGCTTTTGCGTTGACCTCAGCGCGCGCGCTCCAGCCACCCCCGCTGTCCGCGGAAGACCAGCAGGTGGTCAGGCCTCGCTGCTGTGCTGTGGTCTGACCCTGATTGGCGCGCGCTAGCTCGTTTCCCTGGTCGCGCAACAACTGCGTTCCCTGGAGCCCGAGGTGGAAGGCACGGGCGACGGGGCCTACCGCTCCAGCCTGCGCAGGGCACTGACGGCCGCGCTACAGCAAGCCGACGAGCTGCTTCGCGGCGGCACCGCGACACGCCTCCTGACGCTGGTCCAGGCCGCCTACACGTGCTTGGCCTGCATGCAGGGCGTGCTGCCGCAGCGACACACCTCGTTTGTGGCGCACACGGCCGCTGCCGAGTTCTGGGCCCAGCACGTGGGTCCCGTGACGCACTGCTCGCTCGAGGAGCTGCGCAAGGCACTCGCCGCCGGGCTGCCGAAGGAGGTGGGCGCGCTGTGGGCGCTCAAACTGCACGTGGATGGCCCCACCGTGGCCGACAGGGACTTTGGCGCGTTCACGGACCTGCTGGGTTTGGTGGGCGGCCTCGCCAAGGCCACCAACCAGGTGACGTACATCCTGAGCGGGGAGGGCTACCTGGCGCGCACTGTGCTGCTGTCCTCGACGTGGGCAGACGACGTGCGGCTTGGCAAGCCGTTGCGCAACGCGCTCGAGCACTTTGGACGCGTCAACAAGTGGTGCGAAGCCGACGCTGTGGGCTCGATGCTGGTGGAGATGGAGGAGGAGCACGCAGCGGCAGCGCTTCTGCGCAAGGAGCTGCACGGCAAGGACCCGCAGGGCCTCACCAAGGCGCTTCTGGGGCACGCAGTGGTCAAGGCTGCCGAGAGCGTGGATGACGCCGCTCTTCGCAAGGTTGTGGTGGTGGCTGCGCGGGGGGTTCTCTGTGCTCACTGATGCATGCGCAACAAAGGTGTCGAGCGAAATCAAGACCATGGACGCGCTGCGCAAGAAGGCCGTGGTGTCGGCCATGCTGGCAGAGTGCTCGGCGCAAGTGGAGCACCTGAGCATGGTGCAGATGCGGGCGCGCGAGATGGGCCTGCACTCGTCGGACAGCGCATGGCGCGCCCGCACGCAGCTGTTGGCGGAGCTGCTGCGGCGCCTGATCGCGGCGCAGTCGGGCCGCTACCTGGCGCTGCGTGATGTGCGCGATCGCTGCGAGGCAAGCGCGCCCGCTCGCGAGGAGGCCGCGTCGGCCCACCTCAAGGGCCTGAGCAAGCTGCTACGCCGCGCCTCGCAGAGCCTCTCGTCAGCCTCATCCTCCACTTCCTCTGCTGCTGCTGGCTCTCTGCGCACGCCCAAGGCCGAGCGTCAGGTGCCCGGGGCCATGCTGCGTCTCGATGATGACGCTCACAAGCACGCAGCCGCCACGCCGCAGCAGCGCCAGCACCGCAGCCGTCGCGTCGCCGTCCATGGACGCGCTGCCACGCAGGAGCAGCGCCGGTGCCGACACCGCCTCGGACGTGCTGCTGTCTCTGGGCACGTCCCCGGCTTCCAGGTGCGTGCGAGCGCTTTCGTCACCGCCCACCAACGCGCCGTAGCGATGACGGAGCGCGCGGCACTGCCCTTGCGTCGCTGGCGGAGAGCGGGGAGCTGCGCAAGGTTGTCACCTTGGGAGGGCTGCGGGGCCCCCTTATATTCTCTCATGTGCCCCTGAACAGGGCAGCAAAGCGGCGCCGCGCGGCAGCAAGTCCGCCAAGGAGCGGCAGCCCGCCCTCACTGTCACGGTCAGCGAAGAGCCCGACGCTATCGTCCCGTCCTCCACCACCACCACCACCACCACCTCTTCTGTCCGTGCAGACGTTGCGACCGAGCCACGCCATCACCGCAGCGCCAGCGGTGACAGCAGCGCGCCCTCGTCGCCGCGCTCGCAGCCCACGCCCAGCCGCCGCCGCAAGGGCAAGCCAAAGGTTCTTGCTCGCGCCGGACGGAGTTGGTGCAACGCTTCTGAGCTTCGTTGCGCCAGAAATCGAGTGTGGCTTCCGCGGCGTCTGAGCCCAAACCAGCGGTACGGGCCTCCAATCCAATCGCTAGACTCACACGCACACACGCACACAGGAGCCGCCACCGCCTCAACTTGCGCTGGAGGTGGGCGCCACGTTTGACGCCATCGGGCAGCAGCTGCAGGCGCTGCAGCGGTCGCTGCAAGAGCGAGAGGACGAGCTGCGTCTGGCTGAGGGCCGGCTGCGAGCCAAGAAGAAGGAACTGGCGCGCACCGAGAAGGCCATGGTGCACAAGCTGGAGCAGCAGCGCGCCCTGCTGGATGCCAGGGAGCGGGCGCTGGACGCTCGCGAGGCGGGCTGCGAGGCCCGCATGCGCAAGCTCACGCGGCTGCAGAGGGAGGAGCACATGGCGCAGCTCATGGCCGACTTCAAGGCTCGGCATTCTCGCCCCTGCCTCGCACTCCCTCACATCCCCAGCCACAGGACGCGCCGGAGCAGCTGGTGCCGCTGCAGCGCCGTGTCCGCACGTGGGTGTGCCGCCAGCAGCTGCGACGGGCCGCCAAGCTGGCGCTGACGGCGGAGGCGATGCGAGAAGGCCGTCGCCGCAACCGCGCCGCCGAGGAGCTGCTGAGCAGCGAAGCAGAGCACGTGGCGCGTCTGGAGCTGTGCGCGCGCTGGAGGACCGCCTGGCGCGAGACGTTTGCGCCCTCGTCGGCAGCGGCGCTGTCCGCGTCCTCACCTGCGCTGGGCGCGGCTGGCACTGGAGGCGGCGGTGGCGGTGGAGGGAGCGGCCGTCACGTGGCGGTGGCGGCGGCGTGCGCGCGCGTGTTTGTGGGCCTGGACGAGGTGCTGGTGGCGGGCAAGGCGCTGCTGTTCGAGCTGCGCGTGCGCCGCAACGCCTGGCCCTCAGACACGCGTCTGGGCGACCTCATCCAGCAGTGGTCCTTCCAGCATCTGTTGGCGTACAAGACCTTTGTGAACAATTACGACGTTGCGTCTGCTGCGCTGCTCGAGTGCCGCAACAAGCGAGCCTTTGTTGAGTGGGAGCAGAAGGTGATGCAGTGTTCGTTCCTGGTGGCGCCCCAGATTGCTCACGATGTGCAGATGATTGCTTCCGGGCTGCCGACGCTGGACTCGCTGCTCATCTGCCCTGTGCAGCGGCCGCCACGTTACCGTCTCCTGCTGGAGGCTGTGCTGGCGCTCACGCCCGAGGCAAGAGAGAGACTGCGTGTGTGTGTGTGTGATTGTGTTTGTGTTTGTGTGCACCGCTGACCAAAGGTGGTTGTGACAGGAGCACGTGGACCACGCGCCGCTCGCTCGTGCACTGGACATTGTGCTGGCCGCTGTCAAGTCGGTCAACGCCGGCAAATCGCAGGCAGAGCAGATCCAAGGACTGATGGCGGTGGACGAGCTCATTGTACGCGGCG
>CAZYYU010000259.1:0-5024 GCA_964651735.1 uncultured Gammaproteobacteria bacterium
AATCTTCAGCGCTGCAAGCCAGCATACCTGGCAACCAGGGACGAGCGCAGGTCCTTCAGGTTCTGCACCCCACTCAAAGTGAGGCAGCGATGCAACAGCAACTCCCCCATCACCTGGAGGATGTTCTTCGACTCAAAGTCAATGGCTGCACCGATGGTGAGCAACGAAACCGCCACCGCCAAGAGCGCCACTCACTCTTGGCGTCCACGTCGGCAGCGAACTCCGTGGACCACTCCACCAGAGTCTCCTTGGTCTCTGCGGCCAACAACCCTCAGCACAACACAAACCCGCCCACACGCACGCACCGGTGATGCGGAACAGGCGCAGCGACGAGATCTGGGCGCTGGCCTCGGTCTCGTGGTTGGCACCCACGGTCTCCCAGCTGAGCGCACAAGTCAGGCGGCGCAGCACGAAGAATGCCAAAAAACAAACAAACAAAACGCACGTAATCTTGCGGAACTGGTCGCTCAGCTCAATGAGCTGCTGACGACGCTCCTCGCCAGTGCGCCACTTGACCACGCTGCGAGACCGCTCAGCGCAAGGCCGCCGCGTGCAGCGAATCCGCACCGCACAACGCCGACCGACGTGGGCGAAGGATGCTCTCCGACCAGGGCCACGTCGCTGACGCCCGAGAAGTGGCGGGGAACTGCCGTGAAGTCGCGGACCACGGCCCACACCTTGGCGCAGGACACGTGCAAAAACAGCGTCAGCACGCCGCCGCGCCGCATGCGCCGCATGCGCCCATGCCCTGACCTCATCGACGGCAAGGGGGAAGACTGCGCTCGCGCTCGCTCGGGTGGCCATTCTGTGTCCTCTTGCTGTTGGCGGGGGGAGCGTCAGCACACAGCAACAGGCAGCACAGCTCGACAGCCGCAACCGCAACCGCAGCCGCAACAGCAGCGCACGACAAGGGAAGACAAAAACAGGGCAGCACGGCCAAGACCACGCAACAGGGGCCAGCCACGCGCACACAAGAGCAACCCCTCCAACCTGGCTGAAGCGGTGGGCTGCTGCGCATCAAAAACCTGGGAGCCGCGGTGGGGTGCTGCTTGGAGGTCAACCCAGCGCAGCGTTGCAAAGCCGACGGGCCAGTGTCGCGGGGCACGCGGGCGGCCGGTGCGCCATTTTTGTGCTTGCTCCGTGCCCTGGTTTTCGCAGCAGCGGCCCGCCGGGTGTGTCGGCCAGAGCCGATCTGTGCCCCAGCTGGCGCGTGGGCTGGCGTGTCCCTTTTCAAAAAGCGTGCAGCCCCCCGCAGCCTCAACGCAGCCCCGGCAGGTCCTGGAAGCGCTGCACGACGAGAAGCAGGAGCAAGCCACGCCGCTACCATGAAGGGCTTCCGCAACAGCAACGCCGCGTCCGGTGGGCGCCTCAACGGGGACCGCTCGTCCTCCATTGCCGGCGACAGCCCCAGTCCCGTCCCTCCGCGCACTGGCAACATGTCCAAGGTTCGCAAGGCCAGCGGCGGCCCCGGCGGCGTGTTTGCTCACGCGCGCGCCTGCGCCCTGTTTCAAGGTGGAGAAGACGCTGGGCCGGTCGGTCGCCTCCATGTCCACACTGCAACCGGGCACGCCCGTTGCGTCTCGTCGCCTGAGGTTGTCCGCTCTCGATCGTGCGCGCTGCGCGCTTTTCACCCCCCCCGCACAAATTGGCAGCGCCTCGTCGGAGCAGCTGCGGCAAAAGCTGCGCGCTGAGGAGGCCGAGAAGGCGCGCAAGAAGAAGGTACGCTGCGGGCGGTGGAGGACTGGCTGGGTGGGTGGGTGGACCCCCCTGACTGTGGTGGCGCCGCAGAACGAGTCCTTCACGCTGTCGCTGCATCTGCCGGACGGCGTCATCTGCGAGGAGATCCTGCCCACCACCAACGGCGGCGACGCCATCGAGCAGATTGTGTTCGCGGCGCGCGAGAACAGCGAGTGGGCGCGCGCTGAAAACATTCTGGCCGAGAACTACATGCTCAAGGTGGAGGGCGTGGACCACTTCATCACGCAGCTGCATCTCGCGCTGCATCGCGTGCGCATCCTGCAGGTGTGCACCAAGACGTTTGTGGTGCCGCGCCTGCAAGTGGTGCCCAAGACGGCGGACAACGAGGAGCTGGCTGCCACGCAGGAGGCGTCGCAGAAGCAGCTGGAAGTGGCGGAGATTGACATGCAGTCGGATCTGGCGGCCATCATCCCGGGTCTGACCGAGTACCTGCAGCTGGAGAACGAGGACATCACGGCGTACCGCGTCAGCATGACGGTGGAGCGCAACAGCTTCACGCGCGAGTTGGCCACGCAGATGCGCGAAGAAGAGGTGCGCTGCGCGCGGCCGGCGCTGAGATGTTTGTGCGCGCTCAAAATGTGGCTTGTTTCAGACGTACATGCTGCACAAGTACGTGGACGCGGAGCCGATGCCGCTGCGTGTGCCGCCCACCATCAACGTGGGCGTGAACCTGCCGCTGACGGAGAAGAGCCTGCGCACGCTCAGTCTGTCCCCGCAATCAACGGTTCGACCCTGCTCTTTGGCTGGCTGGCTGGCTGGCTGGTCATTCATTGGTGTTGGGTTGCAGGTGGACGAGCTGATTGTGCTGGCGTTCAAGAAGTTCCAGTCCTTCTCGCCCGAGTCCTGCGTCGGCAAGTCGCCCACGGAGTACATCCTCAAAGTGCGGCGTGTTCTTGTTGCGCGCTTCCCCCCTCTCACCCGCGCATCGCACCGCACCGCAGGTGACGGGGTTCCAAGACTTCTTGTTTGGCGAGGACCAGCTCATCTACTACGACTACATTCGGCGCTGCATCAGCAAGGAGCAGGACATTGTGCTGTCGCTGGTGGAGAAGGCCATCATCGTGGCGCAGTATCCGCAGGTGCTGCGAGCAGCGATCGATCGATCGATGTTGGGTGGCGCGCTCAAGTCTGTCGTGCACTCACCGCATGTGTAGGAGCGCGTCGATCTGGTGTCCATTGTGGACAAGGTGCTGGCGGTGCCCAGCGTGGATGACAGCAGCCGCAAAGTGGTGTCGGTGAACAAGAAGTCCGTGGGCCTCAAGCTCAAGCTCAAGGTTTGCGCTGTTACGCGCAACAACCTCCCTCCCTCTCTCTCTCACGCACGCTCGCACGGCAGCGTGTTGAGGGCATGGCCACCGACGGCGGGCAGAGCTTGGACTACTTTCTGGCCGTGAACTTCATCAACGGATGCCTGCCGCTTGTGGAGCCTGCGTACACCAAGGTCTGCAAAAGCAGCGACCCTCTCCCCTCAACAACAAGCTCTGACGTGCCCTCGCAGCTGTCTCCTCCCAGCGCTGACGGACACACGGTCATCTGGGACCAGGTGCTGTTCAGCAAGATCACCATCCCCAACATCCCGCTGGGCACGCGCCTGCAGATTGCCATGTACTCGCGGAAGCGCAAGGTTCGTCCTGCCCCTTGCTTCCAAAGGCGTCTCCGCTCAGCTCGGCTGTTGTTGCAGGAGGGCGTGGTCAGCGACCCCAAGGCCATCGAGCCCACCACCGACAAGTGTGTGGGCTGGGTGAACGTGGCGCTCTTCAACTCGGCGGGCTTCATGAAGCAAGGGCTGCGCGCGTCCATTCTGTGGACGGGCACCGACGGCAAGGAGCCCAAGCCCGACCCTGTGGTGCGTGATGCGCCCTCTGCTGCTGCTGCTGTTGCTGCTGCTGCTGCTCACTTCAGCCAAATCAACCAGGCGCCCTGTCTGGAGAACCTGTTCGACGTCAACCCGCTGACGGTGTTCATCGACTTTGAGCCCAGCGTGTACTTCAAGAGCCCGCACCTGCGGCCGCGCCTGGCCAGCTGCCCCATGCCCAAGCTGGAGCGCGGCACGGCCGAGCTGCAGGCGCAGCTGGAGCAGCTGGTCAAGCGCGACTCGCTGGCCCACCTGTCGGAGGAGGAGCGCAAGCGCCTGTGGGACAACCGGCTGCTGCTCATCAAGGACCCGCGCGCTCTGCCGCGTGTGGCGCTGGCCGCGCCGTGGGACGACAACAAGGCCGTGCACGAGCTGTACGAGCTGCTGCGCTTCTGGGCGCCGCTGGAGGCCTCGCAGGCCATTGAGCTGGTGGGCTCGCAGTTCAGCGACCCGGTGCTGCGCGCGCACGGCGTGGCGGCTCTCGACGCGCTCAGCGACGCGCAGGTGCTGCAGTTTTTGCCGCAGCTGGTGCAGGGCCTCAAGTTCGAGCTCAACCACGAGTCGGCGCTGGCCACGATGCTGATCCAGCGCGCGTTCCGCAACCGCCACCGCATCGGCCACGCCTTCTTCTGGCTGCTCAAGGCCGAGATGCACCTGCCCATCATCGCAGAGCGCTACGGCCTCATGTTGGAGTCGTACCTGCGCGGCGCGGGCACGCATCGCAAGGAGTTGCTGACGCAAGTCAAGGTCATGGACCTGCTCATCGACGTGGCGCTCAAGATCAAGAAGATCCCCATGGCCACGCGCTTGCAGGCCATGCAGGACATGCTGCGCCAAGTGAAGCTGCCGCGCATCTTCCAGCTGCCGCTGGACCCGCGCCTCGAAGTGCGCGGCCTGCGCATCGAGAAGTGCAAGTTCATGAACTCCAAGAAGGTGATTGCCCCCTGCAGGGTTGCGTGCTGCGCTGCTGGCTGACGACGTGTGTGGTGGTGCAGGTCCCCATGTGGCTCGTGTTCGAGAACGCCGAGGAGTTTGGCGATCCGGTCACCATCATCTTCAAGGAGGGCGACGACCTGCGCCAGGACGCGCTGACGCTGCAGCTGATGCGCATCATGGACCGGCTGTGGAAGGAGCAAGGCATGGACCTGCGCATGAACTGGTGAGCGCGTCGCGTCGCGCAGCGTGGCTCTGTGTGTGTGTGTGTGGCAGCGCGCTGACGCGCAAGCGACGCAGCTACGGCGCCATCTCCACGGGCAACGAGATTGGCATGATCGAGGTGGTGCTCAACTCCATCACCATGGCCGGCATCTGCAAGGAGGCGGGCGGCGCGTCGCAGGTGTTCGCCAAGGACACCATCATCAACTTCTTCCGCGAGCAACTCGCCATAGCCACCCCCATGTGGGACTCGCCG
>CAZYYU010000260.1:0-1523 GCA_964651735.1 uncultured Gammaproteobacteria bacterium
TCGTCGTCGTCGTCGTCGTCGTCGTCGTCGTCGTCGTCGTCGTCGTCGTCGTCGCCGACGGTAACCTTGCTCAGCAGCGCGAGCATCCCGAATCCCGGGAGCCCGCGGGGCTTACCAGCCACGAACAGCCCGTCGCGGATCGGGCGGTACCCACGCAGGCGACGAGCCGTCGGCCATGCCGTGGCCATCGACGCGACCTCGGGGCTGCGCACATACTGCGAGAGATACATGAGCCACGTCCGCATCGACAGGCTTGGCACGGCCTCGAACGCCGTCTCCGGCTCAGCGGCCAGCTCGTGCAGCTGGCGCTCCTGAGTCGACAGGAACGCCCTCCGCAGCAGGGCCTTCAGCGCGATCGGCTCGGAGTACGCGACACCCTTGTCTTGCGGGGCGAGGTCGCGGGTCTTGGCCTCGAGCTCGTCCACGGCCTCCTCCTCTTCATCTTCGACCGCGACGCCCTGGGCCACGCGCTCGGCCCGTACGGCTGCTGTGCGTGCCGAGCGCACCTCGCGATACGCGAGCATCGACGCGGCATACACGAGATCCGCGAACGGCCACTGGGCGCCGCGCGGCCACGTCGCCGACTCAGCCACTGCTGAGGGCGGAGCCACGGGAAACCCGTCGAGGGTCCATGCCAGCAGCGACGGCAGCGGCTGTGCTCGATGCACCACGCGCAGCGCGAGCAGCAGCAGCCGCGTGCGCGCCACCCAGCGCGCGCCCAGCGCCCGGGAGAGCAGCACGCACGCCGCCCTCAGTGGCGGCAGCCCGACGACTCGCGCATCTTGCAGCACGGTCGTCGTCACGGCCGGCAGCGCCGCGCCGCCGACCGCATCGAGGAGCAGCGGGCGGTGCACCTGCAGCGAGTGTTCGGCGAACACTGCTTCCCAGGCAGCGTCGCGGCCCGAACGCGCGACTGCGACGCACGTCAGCGCACCGCCGCAGCGCGCACACAGCACAGCTCGACGTACTGGCTGATGGCAGTGAAGCCGGCGTCACGTCCGACACGAGCAGCACCAGCGCCAGCGCCTCGCCCAGCACATCGCCGGAGCGATACGCAACGGAACTCGACGCGTCGTCGTCGCCGCCGCCGCCGCCGCCGCCGCTGGTGCTGCTGCGGCGCTGCGACCGATCAGGCGTGCGCGCGCTGGCCGGCACGCCCACGAGGCGCGCCAGCGGCGCGGAGACCCGCTCGGCGCAGGCCAGCGTTCGCCGCATCAGCAACCGCAACGCCGCCCGGCCGGCCGACATGAAGCGCAGGAAGCGCAACACGCGCGACCCACTGCGCAGGTGCGCTGACAGCTTCACGGTGATCTCGCCGTTGATGTTCTCGCGCTCGTGGTTCACGCCCCCGATGAGCGCCTCCAGCGCGCCGGCGGAGCGCACGACCTTGAGCGCGCGCGACACTGCCGCACGCGCACGCGCCGTGTCAGCGCGGACACGCACCCGTGCGCAGCTCGTACCGGCCCCTTCGTTGCTCTTGCGCGACTTCTTCGCCACTGAACGCGCAAGCACACGCTCGTCAG
>CAZYYU010000260.1:1623-4955 GCA_964651735.1 uncultured Gammaproteobacteria bacterium
TCGTTGCTCTTGCGCGACTTCTTCGCCACTGAACGCGCAAGCACACGCTCGTCAGATCGAGTCGCTGCCGTGGCGCGCTCGCCCGCCGCGCGCGCATGCTGCGTACAAGCAGTGCGGCTCGCACTCGCGCTCGCACTCGCGCTCGCCGCGTGAGCGCCTGCGCTCGTCGCAGCCACATGAGCGTCGCACGCGTGCGAGCACACACGCGCGCACACACACGCACCGCCGCTCGGTCCCGCGCCATCCGCGAAGGCAGCCGCAGCCGCAGCAGCATGAACAGCGGCACGCTTGGTCCCATGCGCGCGTGCTGCGTCGCGCGTCAGAGTCGCAGTCGGAGCAGCTCGATCCACTCCGCGTACCGCCGCCCGTCAGCGTCACGGCCCGGCCCGCATCGCCATCGTCCTCGAACTCGTCGTGGAAGCGCGCCGGGGCCCGCCGCGCTCGCTCTGCGCCCGCACGAACGCCCGTCAGCCCACTCCTCGTCGCACGGCGGCCCGCAGTGCGCGCACCTGGTCGCCCACTCGCGCCGACGCCAACCAGCGCGCTCGCGCTCGGCGCCGCGACCTCGGCGCGCTCCAGCACGCCATCTACGCGCACGATGCGTCACACATCGCAGCAGCCGCGCGCCACCGCCGCTCGCACGCGCACCTCCGTGCCCCGTAGCACTCGGCCCCGCGCTCGCCTGCGCCTCGGCGGCGTCGGACTCGCCTGCAGCATCACGCCGGCGCCGGCGCGCGCTGCGCTCAGGCGCGCCCATCGTCGTCACTGCTGCCGATCCGCCAGCATCGCGAGCGGCGACCTGGTTCACGGCCGCGCCGCCCGCTGCGACGCGCGCGCACACACTCACGCCCGTTAGCCACGCGACGACGTCCACTGCGCGCGCGCTGGCCGCATGCGCACCGCGATACTCGGCTGCACACGCGCGCGAGAACACATCATCAGTCGCACGCCGCACGCGCGCCGCGCCGCCACACACGCACCAAGCGCGACCTCGGCATCGACGAACGCATCGAACTGGTGCATGTACTTGCGCAGCTCGGCAGCCAGCGCGTCGCTGTCGCGGCGCCGATACAGACGGCACTGTGCGGCGCGCCACACATGAGCGCACGCCACGCGATGCGCCGCGGCATACCGATGTGATCTCCAGGTCGACAAGCGCCGATACGTACGCAAGCGTGTAGCCCACGTCGCCGCGTCCGATGAGCCACTCGCACGCCATGCGCACGAACATGGCCGGCGGCACGCCGCGCAGCGCGCTCAGCAGCTGGCGAAGCCAGTCGACCGGAATGCGAGCGAGCCCCGCGGCGTGGTCGCCGGGCACGAGCGCAAGCCAGTGAGTCGCACGCACGTTCGCGAGCGCGAACGGCGCACTGCCCAGCTGGGCGTCGAGCGGCTCGAACATGCAGGCGCGCTGCAGTACCCTCTCGACAACGGAGGCATCGTCGTCCAGCCACATGCTGTCGGCGAGCGCGAGCTCGACCCGCGCACGCACAGCCGGCTGCAGCGCGCCGCGCAGCGCGGCGCTCAGCCGAGCGCGCTGCAGAGGTGCTGCCTGCGCCGCTGCGATCACTGCGCCGCGCAGCACATCCATCGCAATCCCGCGCAGCGGCAGCAGCGTCGGCCCGGCAATGGCGACGTCCACCGTACGTCCGCGCCGCAGCCTCGAAAGCGCCTCGTGGACGACGACTGCCTCGTGCAGGCGTCGTGGCAGGCCCGCGATGCGCGGCATGCGCACCGTCACTGCGGTCGGCGACGGCGACTGCTGCACGATGAGCTCGGCGCACGCGCCCGTATCGTCGACGTGGACCTTGACCGACTTGGCGCCGCCCAGTGCTGCGCGCAGGTTGCGACATAGCGCCTTGATGTCGCCATGCATGATGGCGGCGCACTCGCCGACATGAAGCGCCGCGTCGACGCCGTCCTGCGAGCCCACGGACGTGACGTGGCGCGCGGCGTGCAGAACAACGCCGGCGTCGTCCGTGAGCACGAGGTGATCGCGGCGGCCGGGCCGGCCGCCGCGGCCGCGCAGCAGGTGCGCCGGCATCCCCCACGTGATCCTGCAGCAGCGCGCGCGCGAGCGCGCGCGCTGTTAGCGCTTGCACGCGTGCGCGCACGAGCACGTACGCGTCCGAGTCGACGCTGACGGCGACGCACTGGGCGGCAAGCGCGGGATGCGCTGCAGCAAACGCAGGCACAAGGTAGTCGACCTGCGACGTCGCCACGTGGACCACGAACTGCGGGCCGAGCCGGTGCGACGACCGCAGCGTCGCGGCCACGAGCCGTACAAGCTCGGGAGCGAACGGGCGGCGGTTCTCGATCTCGTACAGCCGCCGACGGTTCGCGGTGATGCGAGGGCCATCGAACAGCACGAAGACGCTGTCCTGCACGTCGAAGTGCATGAGCGCGCGTCTGATCTCTTTCGCCACGTTGTCGAGCGCCGCGCGCGTGAGCGGCGACAGCTCCAGCTCGAGCAGCGGCGCGTCGCGCTGCGCGCTGACCACCTCGAGCAGGTCGTCGCTCGGTGACACGCGCGCCAGGTACTCGCTGACGCGTGCCGCATGCTTGGTGGCGTCCGCCATCACGGCCGCGAGCGTGTCCTGCTTGCCCGCGCCGTCTAGCACGTTGTGCAGCTGGCCGTGCGCATCGAGGAACGCGTGGAACACTTGGATGTCGAAGACATCCCACAGAGGAATCGAGCCCACCGCCACACCGAAGCGGACGGGCTTCGAGTAGGCGCCCATGGGGCTCCCCCTCGCGCTGTTGCTGCTGCTGCTGCTGCTGCTGGTGTGGCGGGACTGCTGGTGCCGGCGCTACTGCGGTTGCTGTGTCGATGCTCAGCTGCCACTCCCGCTCGCCGCACACGCGCGCAACGAACGATAACGGCGCCGCGGCGCGCGCGTGCGCGCCGACGTGTCAGGCGGTCGCGTGGAGCGGGTGCCGGGTGCGCGTGCGGGGGCGTGGGCGCGTGCATCCGCATGCGCTCGCGCGCGTGTGTGTGCACATGGACCCGGCCGTGACTGGTTGGCGCGTCGACAGAGCCACCGCCCCACCAACAGCACGCCAGCCAGCACGCGCCAGGCTGGGCATGGCTGCTCTGCGGGCCCGCGGTTTGGCGATCGCGAGGGCTGCATCAGCTGCACCACCAGCCCAAGCCAACGAGGCTGGCGACGCAGGACTACGTGCGGGTTTGGTGGATCCCATCGGCCCAGTCCATCGGCTCGTGCGCTTCGGCAACCAAACCAGCCCATGGTTCCGCGTCCCGCGACCACGCGGCGAAAGCATCGCCACCGTGGATGCCCAGGTGGCCGATGCCGCTGCGCTTCACGCGCCGT
>CAZYYU010000261.1:0-4912 GCA_964651735.1 uncultured Gammaproteobacteria bacterium
CACCACCAGCCTGGCGATCATCAGCACCACGTCTCTGGCGTTGGCCTGCACACAGCAGCAGCAGCCTCCGCAGTAGTGGGTGCGCGGGTCAAAAAAAAGGCAAAGCGCAAAGTGTTTGTTGCATTCAGGTCAGAGGTAGCGACGGCGCTGTGGCTGCAGCTGCTGAAGGCGTTGCTCGTGTGCTGCAGCGGCCAGTCAGGCAAAGAGAGTCAAGGGCGCAAGCACTGACCCCTGCTCGGCGACACACGCGACGTGCGGCCCTGTTGCAAAGCCTCCTGGAAAAAGTCGCTGTGAGACACGACCAAAAGCGCGCAACGAATCGGCTTGACCTGTGCCTGGTTTCGCAGGCCCTTTTGGGAATGGGCTGAGCGAGCGCAGGAGCAACCGCACCATCAAGGCGTACCGCCGAGCGCCAGTCACGCCAGCGCGAGACGCCGGCAGATAGGCCGTTGCCGATGCAGCGTCCGTAAGGGCAGCTGCGCAGCGGCTCTGGCGCAAACGGCGTGACGTACTGCAGCGGGGGGCAACGGGCGCGCACCAGACAGGGCGTGGCCAACGTTGCCGAAGCCGGTGCGCAGATTGGACGCAGACGCGCGGCCGCACTGAGCCAGATGCTGTGCGCACCACCAGCCGCCCTGCGCAACAAAGGCAGGTCAGCCAACGAGAAGAGCGAAGCAGCGCCTGCCAACCCGGGCCACGCTGGCGGTGCCGCTGGCCAGCCCCGAGCCCAGCGCGCGGACGCTGTTGGCGGCGACAGTGGTGAGGCCGCGCCCCATGGACCACAGGCCGGAGCCGGTGGCGGCCGCGGCGTGGCCCAGGCACCCGGAGGCACCGCGCTCGGCGAAGCAGGCTCGGCTCGCGTCGTAGCCCTTTTTGTGCGGGCTGCGGTGAGAAGGGGTCTCTGGTCGCTCTCTGGTCGCAAGCACCTGGTGCACGGCGTGTGCCACCTGCGTGCTGGCGGCGCGACCGCAGCCCCACACGCCGTGGTTGTTGATGCAGTTGCCGGTGGCTCGCGTGGCGCCCAGCACCATGTCCGTGGTGCCAACGCCTCCGGTGCTGCGCACAAGCGTGCTCAGGGGAGGGCGGCAACAGGCGCGGAGACGCTCACAGCGCATCAATGGTGCTCTTGGCGGCCTGGCCCCATTCGCGGCCGTTCCACGTGCCAGTGCGCCACACGTCGGCCAGCCCCTTGCTGGCATGGTACCCAGCCAGTCCAGCAGCAACGCCCTGTGTGCGTGTGTGTCAGGGATGGCGCGCCAAGAGGGCCAAGCCCGCTGCAAGTACCTGCGAGACGCCCTGCACGGCCTCCAGGGCAACGCCGGCACGGGCGCCCAACGACGAGGCGCTGCGCCAGGCCTCCGCGGTGTTGGTCACGCGCTGGCCCACATTGAGCGTCTCGCGCACGTGGTTGCCTGCGTGGAATGTCGTGAGGGGGGAAAAAACAACATGGCGCGACTTGCCTGCTGCCGCCACACCAGAGTCGAGCGCGCTGGACACGCGAGAGCCCAGGCCGCGGGGTTCCCAAGAGCCGGGAGCCTGAATGTTGTCAAGCAAGGTGAGGGTGTGGCTGGGCACACGCACCCTGTCTGCGGCGGCGGCGCTCCAGGAAGGCCTGGGGGCCTGGTGCAGTTGACGTGAGTGTGCGTCCCAACAGCCAAGCAGACGGCAACGCACTGCCTCGGCGGTGGCTCCCCTCTGCAGGCTCTCCATGCGCCGCATGAGCGCGCGACGCTCCTCCAGGTTGCAGAACTGGGCGCTCATCAACTTGCGCGGAAGCGTGAGAGATTTGGAGCCACGAAACGCTGCACCACCTGCCGGCCTGTGCCGCCTCCTCCGCACGAGGCCAGAGCCTCAGCCACTTTGCGCATCTCGCTCTGGTGCTTGTTGTTATGAAACGCCATGCATTTGCGGTGCAAACCTGGTCGTTGCGCTTGATGCGGTCCATGGCGACCTTCCATTGCGAGCCAACCTGTGCAAGACACGTCAACGCGAATGCGCGGCGCGCGCCACACTCGCGCGCACCGATCGGTTGATCTTGCTGTCCAGAGCCTGCAAAGAAGGAGCGCTCAATGGCAACAAGGGAGCGTGGCGCTGCCGGGCAACCTTCATGTTGCTCCTTGGCCAACCTGTGAGCAAAGGGTTCCGCTTCCCCTCCCTCTCACCAGTGGTTCGCGCCGCCCAGCTGCAGATCCACGACGTGGTCAATGTCCATCTGCGCCAGCCGCGTCTGCACGCTCTTCAACGCCTCGGGGTTGTTGGCGTACAGGCCCTCGGCGCGCTTCAGCAGCGCCTTGCGGTACTGCCGCGTCTTGTCGTCACGCAGCTCGCGCGTGTTCTGCACAAACTGCAGCTCCTGCGCGCGCGCGCCTGCATGTCAGATCACTCGGTGCACGCAGCCTCCTGCCCACCCTGCACGTTGCGCCCTCGCCGTCCGCGCAGGTGAGCGCTTTGCGCAGGGCGCTTCGCTTGCGCTCCAGGTGGCGCCGCATCTGGGCCTGGCGCTCCGGGCTCTCGTTGGCGTAGCTGGCCGGCATCTGGAGCCCGTCCACGACCTGGAGCAGCTGCGGGCGGAAAAACCCCCCGTTCAGCACCGACAGCCCGGCCATAGCCCGCCGCGCAACCTGCTGGCGAAGGGCAGCGGTCTCGGCGGGCGTGTGGGCGCGTTGCAGGACGCCAAGCATTTCCGCCTCCTCGTCCACCCCCTGGGCCGAGGCCAGCAGCGCCGCTGCCACCAGCACAAGCAGCAGCACCCACGCCGAGCGACCCATGAAGTGGAGCTTTGATTAGCGCGGACTACAGCAGCGCCTGAACACTCGGTGAGTTCGCAGCGCATGCAGCAGCCAACCCAGCAACCTTTTGCAGCTCGGCTGCCACGGCCGTGTTGCGAATGGAGTCCGCCTCGCTCTCGTCGTTGTTGGGCATGGCGCGCCTCTCGAACAGCGCCACGTAGTCCTCGAAGCGGAACTTGTGCCGCACCGAGCTCTCCGTCAGCATGCGGATCTGCAACCCCCCTCAGTCAGCCAAAGCACCAGCCGCGCATGCAGCAAAAGCCAGCGCACCAGCGTGGGCACGCGCACTTCCACCAGCGCGTAGAACGCGTACACCCGCTCAAACTGCATCTCGTCCTCCTCCGTCTGCAGCAGCGAGCTCAGGCGTTGCTGCAAGTAGAACACGTTCATGTGCATGCGCAACATGCTGTTGGCCAAGCGTCAGGCAAAGGCGTCAATGCAAACCCTGGACCTGACCCGGAGCTGTCGATGCGCGGCAGCTTGCGCACAAAGTCCAGCAGAATGGTGGCCACCAGCTTGGACAGCGTGCCATCCACGAACACGGGGTCCGCCGGCAGCACGCCGCGCACTGCGTCCAGGAACGCCACCAAGTTGTTGGCCAGCGTCTTCACGGCAGGGTCTGGCGGCGATCCATCGACGTGAGCGATTGCTATGGGATTGGAGTGCGTGCTGACCTTCGTGGTTGTTGCCGCCGCTGCCTTGGTCTGTGCTCTGCGCGCCAAAGTAGTGGTCGGGTGCAAGACGACCCTTGTTTGGGGAGCGTGCATGAGACGGTGTGGAGAGACACAAGCTCGCTTCCATCTCACCAGATGGTAGTGGCACTGGTGCCGCAGCTCGTACACGATGGCGCTGCGAAGGCGCTGGAAGTGCGCTTGCAGGCGCGGCTGCGTCAGCCCACCTCGTCAGTTGCAGCGCGCAGCGCGCAACCCCGAGACGCGTCGGTCACCTGCATGTCCCTTGTCCAGCTCTCCAGCAAGTCGTGCTTTGGGGGCGACGCTGTTTGAGCCCAGCAACCACAAACAAACAAAACAAACAAACAAACCGCCAACCTTTTGCGCCGCCAACGACGACACGATGCCGGCCATGTTGGCCAGGCACGTCACGTCCGAGGCGTCGGCCAGCACCTGTGTCGCGGCGACGGTGAGCGATCACGGGCGCGGATCGGCGCTGCCGCCTCAACTTCACCGCCGCTGGCCAGCGCATCGGTCTCTTCCATGCCCTTATTCGTTGCGTGGTTGCGGGTGAGCGCGCGTCAATACACGCGCCCAACGGCGATACCTTGAGACGCTTGGCCGTCATGGTGTGCAGCACGATGGCGTTGAGGCGCTTCTCGCTGCTGCCCATCACCACCGCCAGCAGGTCCGAGGCCAGCGTGTCGAACTGCGCGGCCAGCTGCGGGCTGTCGCGCACATCCTGTTGTTCGGTGTGTGTGCGTGTGTGTGTGTGATTGCAGGCTTCGTCTGCCAAAGCAAGCAGCGATCAAGTGCTTACGCTCTCCAACTCTGTCGCGGCGCACGACACCACGTGCGACACGCGCGCCCAGTCCTGCACGGCGAACGCGCCGTGTATCAAGTGCGTGTACCTGCAGCGCCGGCCGCCGCGTGAGGCAAGCAATGCTGTGTGCGGGCAGGGACAAGCGCGGCCAAACTCGTCGCGCAGCAGCGGCACGTAGGACTGGGCGGTGCAGTGGGCCAGGAACGCGGTGAGCACCGCAGCGTCGGGCAGGCCCCGGGCCTGGGCGCGCGTCACCAGCGCGGCCACGGGCACGCTCACCGCAGACAGATGCAGCGGCGACCCTGCCGGCGGTTGTTGGTTGTGGGAGGTTGTTGGTTGTGGAGGGTTGTTGGTTGTTGTGGAAGCATTGCAAAACAGTGAGAAAAAGAGCGGAGCGCGCAAAACAACGAGCCGAACCTTCGATGGAGTGGCTGACGAGCGGCGACGGCGACAGCAGCACGTTGTTCTCCGGAGACGTGCTGAACGAGAAGTCCTGGACACCGGAGCCGTGATGTCAGTGCAGAGGCATCGCATCGCACAACCATCATCAACCAAACAAACAAACAAACAAACAAACAAACTAACAATCAAAAAAACACACAAACAAAACAAAAAACAAACAAACACAC
>CAZYYU010000262.1:0-4876 GCA_964651735.1 uncultured Gammaproteobacteria bacterium
CGCGCACCCTCAAACAGGCTTGAGTGCCCGATGACCTGTCCCACCCAGGCGAGGGCGAAGATGCCGATGGCTGCGAGGGGCCCGCAAAGTCAGTGGGCGGGGCGTGCGGCGGGGGGGAGCACGACCTTGCGGCACGGTGACAAAGGCCGAGCCGTAGATACACGCCGCAGACACCACGAACATGCCCAAGGCGATGCGCAGGTCCAGCCACACGTACCAGATGAGCGCAGCCGTCGTGGCCGCGTACACGCCGTTCAGGGGCAGCGCAGCCAGAAGGCGGACGGTGCAGAAGAAGATGAGCGGCACGCACACGCAGTGGATGGCCTTGTTGACGGGGTGTTGGTGGGACTGCCCATACTCGGCAAACAGCGCGTTGGCATCTTGGCCGCCCATGGTCGTCGCGGGCAGCCCTCTGTTCAAACCTCAGCAGTGGGAGAGGGCCCGCCGCCGATGCTGCGCCTGAGGAGCATGCGGGCAACGCCCGTGTCGGTCCCGCATCGCTGTTATGCGACGCCCAAGACGTTTGGCAAGGTGCGACGACGACGACCACTTGCGGGGCTCCAGTCTCCTCCGGCGCTGCGCACTTGCGCGTGGGGCCCGGCCGATGACGAGTGCACGCGCACATGCGCCCGCCTGGTGGTTGCACGCGCTGACGTGTTTCTGCGCAGGTCATGTCCAGCAACCGCGGCGAGATTGCCATCCGCCTGTTCCGCGCTGCCACGGAGCTGGGCAAGAAGACGGTGCGCTGCTGCTGAAGCGGGCTCTTTTGTGTTTTCCCCCTCACGCGCGGCCCCCCAACAGGTGGCTGTGTACTCCAAGGAGGACCAGCACTCGCTGCACCGCTACAAGGCGGACCAGGCGTTCCTGGTGGGCCAGACCAAGACACCTGTGGGCGCGTACCTGGATGTGGACGACATGGTGCGCATCGCGGTGGAGCACGGCGTGGACGCCATCCACCCTGGCTACGGCTTCCTGTCAGAGAACGTGAACTTTGCGCGCGCGTGCGCCAACGCAGGCGTGGTGTTCGTGGGGCCGCCGCCCGACGTGCTGGACCTGTTCGGCGACAAGACGAAAGCGCGCAACCTCGCGCTGTCCCTCAGCGTGCCCGTCATCCCCGGCACAGCCGACGCCTGCCTCACCGTGGAAGATGCGCGCCGCTTCATCGACAAGATTGGTGCGCGCGGTGCAACGGATTCTCGGAGCTGTGGCCTGCTCAACGAGCGCAACAGGGTACCCGGTGATGCTCAAGGCCGTGAACGGCGGCGGCGGGCGCGGCATGCGCGTGTGCAGGGCCGCGGAGGATCTGGAGAGCGCCTTCAACAGCGCGTCTCGCGAGGCTGCGCTGGCCTTTGGTGAGCTTGTGGCTGTGGTGGCGCTGCGTCGTCACCGGCTGCCGCGGCAGGAGACGGCTCCATGTTCGTGGAGAAGCTGGTGGAGAGGCCCATGCACATTGAGGTGCAGATTATCGGCGACGGCTCGAACCAGGTCTGGGGGCGCACTCTTCTCACACCAGCTGCGCCTCCTGATGGGCCCTCTATTCAGGTGCACCTTTTCGAGCGCGACTGCAGCGTGCAGCGCAGGCACCAGAAGATTGTGGAGATCGCGCCGGCCATTGGCATCTCGGAAACGCTGCGCCAAGCCATCCTGGCCGACGCGCTCAAGCTGATGAAGGCCGCCAAGTACAAGAACGCAGGCACCGTCGAGTTCCTGGTGGACCAGGACGGCAAGCACTACTTCATCGAGGTCAACCCGCGCATCCAGGTGGAGCACACGGTGACGGAGGAGATCACGGGCATCGACATTGTGCAGACGCAGCTGCGCGTGGCCGAGGGCCACACGCTGGAGCAGCTGGGCCTGCAGCAGCGCAACATTGGCATGCGCGGGTTCGCCATCCAGGCCCGCGTCACCACCGAGAACCCGGCCGACAACTTCGCGCCGGACTACGGGCGCCTGGACGTGTTCCGCGCCGCCGAGGGCATGGGCATCCGCCTGGACGCGGCCAGCGGCTTCACCGGCGCCACCATCACGCCGCACTACGACTCGCTGCTGTCCAAGGTTTGTTGCATGTGTTGTCTTGCAGCAAACGCTTTTTGACTGCCTCGCTGGTCAGGTGACGGCACACGCTCTGACGTTTGACGTGGCGTGCGCCAAGCTGCGCCGCGCGCTTGCGGAGTTCCGCGTGCGCGGCGTGCACACCAACGTGCCCTTCATCGCCAACGTGCTGCGCCACCCCGACTTTGTGGGCGGCAAGGCCCGCACAGACTTCATCGAGGCTCATCCGGAGCTGTTCCAGTTCCCGCCGCTGCGTGATCGCGGCAACAAGGTGGCGCTGCCAGTCGTTGTGTGCTTTGTTGTTGGTGTTGCTTGCCAACCCCACTGCCTCATCTCGGTGGTGTGGTGCAGCTGCTTCGATACCTGGGCGAGGTGGCGGTGAACGGCCACCCCATGCCCGGCAGCAACGCCAAGAAGCCGTCGTCGTCGCTGACGGCGCCCGTGCCCAGCGCGCCCAAGCACCGCCCTCCCTTTGGCTGGCGCGACGTGCTGCTCAAGCTGGGGCCGGAGGGCTTCGCGCGCGCAGTGCGCCAGCACCCCAAGGCAATGGGGCCCCCGCCGCGCTCTCGGTTGCTCGACTGCTCACCGCCGCCGCCACCAGACGCTGCTGGGCGACACCACGTGGCGCGATGCGCACCAGTCGCTGTTTGCCACGCGGCTGCGCACGGCCGACATGAAGGCCATCGCGGTGCAGACGGCGCACGGGATGGCGGGCCTGTTCGCGCTGGAGATGTGGGGCGGGGCCACGTTCGACGTGGCGCTGCGCTTCCTGCGCGAGTGTCCGTGGGAGCGGCTGGAGGAGCTGCGCGAGCTGGTGCCCAACGTGCCGTTCCAGATGCTGCTGCGCGGCGCCAACGCCGTGGGCTACACCTCGTACCCCGACAACGTGGTGCACGCCTTCTGCAAGCAGGCCGTCAAGAGCGGCATGGACGTGTTCCGCGTGTTCGACTCGCTCAACTACGTGCCCAACCTGCTGCTGGGCATGGAGGCGGTGCACGCGGCGGGCGGCGTGGTGCAGGGCGAGCTGTGCTACACCGGCGACGTGGTCGACCCCAAGTGCAAGGTTTTTGGATGGGCGGGGCGGGCGACTCGTGCAGGGGGGGATGATCCTCACAATACGCGCGCAGTACAACCTGGACTACTATCTGCAGCTGGCAGACGACATCATCAGCAAGGGCCGGGCCCACGTGCTGGGCATCAAGGTGCGCTCGGTGTTGCGTGTGCATTCTCTCTCGGTTCACCTCCTCCGTTCGCGGTGCAGGACATGGCGGGCCTGCTGAAGCCGCAGGGCGCGCACGTGCTGGTGTCCGCGCTGCGGCGCGAGTTCCCCACGGTGCCCATCCACGTGCACACGCACGACACGGCGGGCATCGGCGTGGCCTCCATGCTGGCCGCGTCGCGGGCCGGCGCCGACGTGGTGCACGGCGCGCTCGACTCCATGTCCGGCACCACGTCGCAGCCGTCGCTGGGCGCGCTCGTGGCGTCGCTGCTGCAGGCCGAGCCCAAGAACCACAACCCGCAGATGCAGCCCGTGCAAGACGTGCAGCTGGAGCCGCTGCTGGGCCTCAACGACTACTGGGCCGTCGTGCGCCAGAAGTACGCGCCCTTTGAGCAGACGGTCACGTCGGGCTCCACGGACGTGTTCATCCACCAGATGCCCGGTGGCCAGTACACCAACCTCATGTTCCAGGTTTGGCCTCGGAGTGCTCTCGGTGCGCTCACACGCTGCGCGCGCCGCAGGCCCAGGAGATGGGCCTCGCCTCGCAGTGGCCCGCCGTGAAGCGCGCCTACACCGAGGCCAATCGCGCTCTGGGCGACATCATCAAGGTCACGCCGTCGTCCAAGGTTGGAGTGCAGAGGTGCTTTGGTGGCTGGCTGCAGCTCACGTCAGCGGCGCCAGGTTGTGGGCGATCTGGCCCAGTTCATGGTCACCAACAAGATCGAGACCGCGGAGCAGCTGGTGGAGCGCTCCACGGACCTGGACCTGCCCAGCTCCGTTTGCGAGCTGCTGCAGGGTAAGCTGTGCTTGTGACTCTTGTCGCTCCATGCGGTGGTCAGTCATGGCCACCACCACCACCACCAGGGCAGCTGGGCGAGCCTCTGGGCGGGTTCCCGGAGCCGCTGCGATCGCGCGTGCTGCAGCGGCGCAAGATCCAGCCCATCAGCGGCAGGCCCGGCAAGGACATGCCTTCGCTGGACCTGGACGCGCTGCGTTCGCAGCTGGAGAAGCAGTACGTGGCGCTCAAGAACGAGGGCCACCCCATCAGGTTTGCTTGTTGGGAAGGCCTTGTGCTTGTTCGCGGCTGACGCGCCCCCCTTGCAGCGACGGCGACGTGCTGAGCGCAGCGCTGTACCCGCAAGTGTTCGCAGAGTACCAGGCGTTCCGCCAGCAGTACGGCGCGGTGGCGTCGCTGCCCACGCGCGAGTTCATCACGCCCATGAAGCCGGGCGAGACGGTGTCGGTGGACATTGAGCAGGGCAAGTCGCTGGTCATCAAGCTCATGCAGATTGCGCCCGAGGTGGACGCCAAGGGCATGCGCAGCGTGTTCTTTGAGGTGCAGCGCTGCGTTGCGAGGCCAGCCCCTCGCCCCCGCCTCACGTGCCGGCGGCGCAGCTGAACGGCGTGCCGCGCGAAGTGCGCGTGCTGGACAAGTCCACGGCCGCCTCCAAGACGGCCCGCGCCAACCCCAAGGCACGATTGTGTTGCATCGGCGGCGGCCGTTTGGGGGGGGGGGGGGCCGTGCTCAATGCGGTCTGCAGGCCGAGAAGGGCAACGACGCGCACGTTGGCGCCAGCATGCCCGGCCAGCTGCTCAAGCTGTCCA
>CAZYYU010000263.1:0-4873 GCA_964651735.1 uncultured Gammaproteobacteria bacterium
CCCCGAGTGCCAGAAGGCCCACTGGCCCGCGCACAAGAAGGACTGCGTGTCGCCGGCGCCGCAATAACATCGCTTTCACTCCAGATCCACCACGGCAGGAGAGAAGACGGAAGGGGCGACAGCATGGTGAGGCCTGGGCGTGGCCACGGACGCTACACACACACACACACACACGTCAGCGCTGCGTCGCAAAGCAAAAGCAATCAGCACTCGCACCGTCCAGCGGCGCCTTGGGCGGCGAGTCGGCCTTGAAGTCAGCCATCAGATTGGAGACAGCCCTCGCGTCTGGCCCTGTCTGCTGCGTCACGCACGCACACCAAAACACGCTACGTACCGGCGTGCACTTTGCGATACTTGTTCACGGCCTCGTACAGCAGATGCCTGTCGTTCTCCCGCATGCCGGCCAGAGACTCGTCTGGTTCAAGCGTCAGTGGAGAGCAATCCGCTGCTCAAGGAGATCAACCGATGGGATTCTGCAGCGAGGCCGCGTTGAAAAGCGTCAGCGTGGGCAGCGAGCGAGACGCGCTGCGGTCCGGAGTGGTGGCGCCTTGCAAAGGAGCGTCAGCCAACACCACAAGTGACAGCACCGTGCGCGTCACCGTCAGCGCCGTTGACACGCTGGTTGATGGAGCGCATCTGGCGCCCGAACTGAGGGGCGACCTGCCCAAGAATAAGGGCGTGAACATTCCCTCACACAAACGAGGCCAACACGACGCACCGGCACAAACTGCGTGTTGAGCGCCGTGCCCGGAGCAGCCCAGCCGCCCTTGCTCAGTATCTGCCTGGCCAGCCCGCCGTGCAGCGGCAACGTGATGGGCGGCACCATGCGCTGTGTGAAGTGAGGGTTGTTGTTGTCGTGGTCGATGAGCGGGGACAGACCTGCTGCTGCTGCAGGTCGTGCCGCAACACATGCGATGCCGGCGTGTGCTGCTGCTGCTGCTGCTGCTGCATTGAGGGGGCCGCCACCGCAGCGTTCTCCTGGTTGCCGCTGCATCACGATTTGCGGTGAGCGGGAATGAGGCAGGAAAGTGGCGGGCTCATTGCCTGAGACGCTGCTGCGAGGCCGGAGCAGGCGTCAGCCACGATATTTCGGCCGTCGCCGGTGCAGCGCGGGCTGGCGTCTAGCAAGGAGCGTGAGAGAAAGAAAGAGATATCAGCAGTCTTTGCCTGGTAGAAGATGGAGGGGCTGCTGTGGACCTGGTGGAGCAGTGGTCGAGTGGCCGAACCGCAGCGCTGTGTTGGGCGTACCTCGCGATGCGACGTGGCACGTACAGGGGTGAACTCGGGCAGCGGAGGTGGAGGCTGCTGTGGCTGCAACAACGTGGCGGTGGTGGCGGCAGTGTGGCCGAGTGGCTGATGCAGCAGTCCACTGAAAAGACGAGCTCAGCAAACATGGAACAGGCAAAAACACTCAGATGGACATTGCAGAAAAACCGCGAGACAACGAGAGAGTGCTGCTGGCGCAGCAGAGAGTGCGATACAAGCATGCAGACAACACGCAGGAAGCAGTTGGAAGCAAAGAAACCGTTGATTGAGCGTTCACGCACACACAAGCAAACACATCGAACCTGGCGTCCAGTCTGCTGCTGCCGGGGGAGAAGAGCTGACGACGCTGCAAACGAATGACGCTGTTGGGATAGTACTGATTCAGGCCAATGGGCGTGGCCCCTGGCCGAGACGCGCGAAGCGGTGAGCGACGACGGAGGGGTTCCAAGCAACACCGCTGACCTGTGGACACGCCAAAGCTCATCTCCGACAGCGGCGAGTCCTGCGCGGAACATGAGCCCACCCTAAAGCGGGCGCCGGACAGCAGCGCACGCACCAGCGGGAACTCTGCGGGCCTGCGTGTCGGCGTCGACCCGAGCTGGCGCAGCGGCCAGTGTGAGCCGACGATGGTGCTCACCGCACACCACCAAACACCTCACCTGTGCCAGCCGCTGATGCAGCTCCGCCAACGGGTCGCCAAATGGCGCTGCGGTCTCGGGCAAGGACACCTGGCCGGGCTGCGCCACAACAGTGTGAGCGATCAACGGCAGCCAGCCAAACGGCAGCCCGCTGCAACCTGCGGCCCGAGCGCGACGGCGGCCTGCATGCGCGACTTGTGCGCACTCAGCACCAACATCTCTGCAGCCTGTTGAGGGTTTTGTGTGAGCCCTGACAGCGAACTCAATTCTTGACCCGCAAAACGAGAAAGAACGGGTGCACCAACTGGACAACCCAACCACAACACTCCACAATTTCAAGACCTCATCCTCCTCCGACATGAGCGCAGCGGTTCCCGGCGCGTTGAGCACCGGCACTGGCAGCAAGCTCTCGCCGCCGCCGCCGCCGTTGTTGTTGTTGCTGCTGCCGCTGGCGGCGTCGGTGATGGTGGTGGTGATGGTGGCGTAGCGGTGCTCGTCCTCATCCCCGTTCTCGCCGTTGCGATCCACGTCCATCAGCACCGAGTCCTGCTCCTCATGCACGCGAGGCTGCTTGCCCCGCTGCGGCCGCTCAGCGCGCTTCTCCAACACTGCGCTCTTGTTAGCGCTGCAACACTCCCCATCCCATGGGCGCACGCACCAAAGGGAGAGTCGCTGTTGGAGTTGTCTTCATCGTCGCTGGCGCGAGAGCTCTTCCTGCGCTTGCCCGAGCCGGCCTTGCTGGCCTTGCTGCTGCTGCTGCTGCCCCCCGAGCCAGAGGCGCCTTTGCGCGTCTGCACGAGCAGCGGATGAGGAACCACACCCGCCGCAATGCAAGCAGCACCTTTCCGAAGCTTGTGATGAGGCGACCAAGTTGCACAAAGAGAGTACCTTTTTGACGATCAGCAAAGCCTCTTGCAAGGACAACGGCCTGTACCTTGGACAGCACGCTGTTCCAGCGGCTCTTGATCATGTTGTCGCTGCGACCAGGCAGGCACTCGCGACTGCGAAGCGAGCGTTGAGCATTGGCCAGAAAGGGCAGAGTCAGCAGCACCTCATGCGTGCCCAGCTGTTGCCCAGACGCGCGTGCTCACGCACAAGGATGGCGTCCTCTTCCTCCGTCCAAGGCGCGTGGTTGATCTTGGGGTTGAGGTAGTTGAGCCTGTTGCGGGGGGTCAGGCGAGGTGTCTATGCAGTGGTTGGGCGCGTCAGTGTTACCAGCGCTCGCGGCATTGCTTGCTGGTGCGGGCTTGCAGCGCCGTCTGCACAATCACGGCCCAGGAGCTCTCTCCGTGGAGCTGCACGAGGTCAGCATCGAGCAAGCGCCGCGCGCCACCAACCTCCACTTGGTCCTTCAGAATCTGATCCTCCTGCGCGACAGACACGCTGTTCAGCACACAAAAGGAGCCACAACACTGCTAGCCCATGGCACAAGCGCGCCTTGCAACCGCAGGACCAACCAACCAATGCACGGCCAGCCACACAGGCACGCAAGCCTCCACCCCCAAGCGGGAAAAAAGCACGTGCTAGCTCAAACGGCGCTTGCCAGCAGGTCAGGCGCCACGTTGAGCGCTACACAGCAGAGGCAGCCTTCGAATTGGCGCCGTGCTGGCAAAAAGCGCGCGCTTCCACGGAAACCAAAACGCGAGGCCCGATACGGTGCATGAGCCGTGTCCCGAGCACCCACAGCATGGCCCAAGCACCCACGGCTGCGCAGATCGCACCTCGGCCGACCACGGGCGCGACGTCATGCTTGTCAGCGGCGCAAGGGCCAGGCCAGGGAACGAGGCTCAACAAGACGCTCGCCAACCCTCTCCCAACATCTCTGGTTGCCAGTCGGCGGCAAAACGCAACAAATGGACGTAGGGCGGGCCGTGGCCGAGCTGGAGCGCACGACAAGCGCATCAGACGGCGCAGTGGCTCAGGCGTTCCTGGCGTATGCACGGGCGCACACGGAGCAACAGCAGTCCTCGATCGCGGATCGGGCGCGCCGGCTGGAGCAGCTGTACAGCGAGGCTGCGGTGGAGGACGCGGGTGCGCCACGAGCGAGCGACCTGGATGGAACCCGCCCCGCTCTCAGGGCTGGCTCGCAGGGCGCACTCGAGCCTACGATGTGCTGTGCAACGCGGAGCACCATGTGGAGCATCTGCTGGCCCCCGGGGGTAGCTTGCCGCTGGGTGTCCCCTGCTGTTGCACCTGAGAGAGACCAGGGGGCGACCCAGCGCCGCACACGCCGCTCGAGGACGCCGCAGTGGACGTTGAGGACGGGCTGTTGCAGGAAGTGACCCTGCGGGAGATGCCATGGGGCCGCCGCGACGCCGACTCGGTGGTTGTGGTGCGCGTGTTGCTGGTGGCGCGGCGCGCAGACAAGACGGAGCTGCTCGTTCAAGGTCTGTGGGCCCCGGTAGAACTTGCAGGCGATGACGCGCGATTTCCAGATGCCATGGGGGACGTGATGCTGGCCCAGGTGTGGGGCAAGGACGAGGAAGGCTTCTTCGCTGGCTGCAAGCCGGGAGACGTGCTCGTTTGGAAGAACCCTGCGTTGGGTGCGTGCGTGCGTGCTTGACTTGGGTGGGTTTGTGGAGGGATCAACGTGCACGCAGTGCTGCATCCTTACATGGTGCTGAAGCTCGTGTGTGAGAACGCGCGCAACGTGGCCAAGCTGAGGCCAGGCCAGTACCAGCAGCATCCTTTTGTACGCAAGGTTTGACTGGAGTGGCGGGGTTGTGGTTGTCGTGTAACTGCGGCACAGGTCTGTGGGCTGTGCTTTCAGCCGTCAGAGGTCAGCGGTGCTCTCTTCATGCCATGTTTGATGGTGGGTTCTGCAGACACGGCTCTGCTGCTCGCGTTGCCGGGTGGCCACATACTGCTCCAAGGGTGCGTGTGGGCTTCTGTTTGTTTGTTGGTTTGGTTTGCCCTGTTTTGTTTTGTTTTGTTTTGTTTTGTTTTGTTTTGTTTTGTTTTGTTTTGTT
>CAZYYU010000264.1:0-4863 GCA_964651735.1 uncultured Gammaproteobacteria bacterium
TGTTCATCGTTGTTCATCGTTATTCGTCGTTATTCATCGTTGTTCGTCGTTGTTCATCGTTGTTGGCGCCCCTTCACTGACGGAGCTGCTGCAGCCGCCGCTGCTTCTGTTTGGGCTGTCGAACTGGGATGCCGCGTCGTTCGAGCTGCTGCGAGGCAAGTTTCCCGACGCCTTCCAGCAGCTGCGATTCGTGGTCATCAGCGGCGACACGCGCTCCACCAAACCACACGCACCCATGTTCGAGGTGCGGCCAAGCGTGGCGGTGTGGGGGGGTCCGTGCTCATTGCGGCGTCAGCGCATGCTGCAACGTCTGCGCTCCGTGGAAGGCTACGAGGACTTGCAGTTTCAGGACGTGCTCTTTCTGGACGACGAGGAGGCCAACGTGGAGGGCGCCAGAAGCATGGGCATGGCCACGGTGCACTATGCTGATGAATGACCACATTGTTTTTGGCCGGAGGGCTTGTTGCGCCATGAGCGCGTTCCGGGAGATGCTGGGGCTGGAGGAGGAAGAGGAGGAAGAGGTGCGACGAGTTTGAGCCGCTCCGTTTGCCGTGACGCCCCTCGTCGCAGGTGCTGCTGGGCTTGCCCTGCGATCCGTTGCGGCGACGTGACGGCGCGTGGGGCTGCAGGACTCAGCGGAGCGCCGGGCCCGCCGCAAGAAGAAGCAGGGGCGGCGGCCCAAGAAGGACGGCAAGAGCGCGCCGGCGGACGAGTTGCGCCCAGGCCACGTGGTGGGCAAGCTGGGCAAACGCAGTACGGAGCGTTCTGCCTTGTTGCTCGGCTCACCGCCGCAGACCCGCTTCGTCGCGAGGTGCGCGCGCTGCAGTCGGTGTTGCTGGGCACGGAGGCGGACGAGGACGTGGCGCCCGTCGTGCCAGGTTGTTCCGCTGACCTGCTCCGCTGCGTGGTGACGGGGGTGGTGCCAGTGTTCTCGGGGCTGCGCAAGAAGGCCAAGCCGTCCAAGCCGGTGCCGTGCGCTCGCTGTGCGCTGCACACACGCTGACCTGGCGCTCTTCAGGTGCGGCGATGGGAGCCCGTCACGTATCGCAACAAGGACGGGCCCGGCGCTTTGGACCTCACCCATTGCCGGTGCGCGCGCGCTGCTGCTTGGCTTTCTTGTGCCAACAGTCTCCCTCAGCCCCATCAACGACGAGGCGCGGGCACGCAACGCGTTTCTGCGGCTGGACAAGAAGGCCGAGATCGCGCAGTACAGCGACGCGCAGTACGCAGCGCGGCTGCAGTCAGACGATTGGAGCCGCGAGGTGTGCGCTCTGAGGTGGAAGCGTCTGCCACCTCACTGTGTTGCGAGCAGGTGGGGAACTGTGCAAAGGAGAGGGTCTGGCTGTGACGCGGCAGAGTGCAGGAGACGGACTACCTGATGGCGTTGGCGCTGCAGTTTGACGGTCGGCTTGTGATCATGCACGATCGCTGGGAGGTGCGTGCAAGCCCCGCCACACATACAAACACAAACACAAACGTTTGCAAAGCACTCGAGGCCCCCCTCCAAACGCTCAACGCAGGACCGCTGGGGCAAGGGCCGGTCGCTGGAGGACGTCAAGCAGCGCTACTACGCGGTGCAGCGGGCCTTGGGTGCCACGGACTACAGGTGCCAAGCTCGCCTCGTTTGCTGTTTGGTGGCTAAGGTGTGTACAGTTACGACGTGGAGGCGGCCAAGCGGCGCAAACGCCACTTTGAGCTGCTGTACAACCGCACTGGCCACGAAGTCTGGGGTACCGGCCTTTGTCTTGCACGCGCGTGTCCAGCGTTTTTCGTTTGCTGGTTGCGCTGGACGGCGCTGAGCGGAGCTGCAGAGGAGTTTGACGTGAAGAAGCGGTACGAGCCCGTGGCCGCGGAGCTGAGCAAGGCCCGCGCCGCAACTGGGTGCGTGCCTGCCTGTTCTCGTCTCGGGGAAGGGTTACATGTGCACGGCAGTCGCGCCAAGACCCTGGTGAATGCGGTGGACCAGGGCGTGGCGGGTTCGTTGCTGCGCTGCGCTGGTCAACGTTTGTGAACGGGCGCTGTGCAGAGTACGCGGCCAAGGCGGAGCGAGCTGCGGACGTGGACGGGGACGACGACGACGACGACGCTGAGGTGCCGCTGGCGGATTGCTGCCCGTGCACAGCTCAGCGGCTTGTGCAGCCGGACGACGATGACGATGATGATGTGTGGAGCAAGAGGCCCAAGAAGGCGCCGCAGGTCGTGCGTGCGCTCGCTCGCTCCATGTGTTTGTGGCCGACACGCTGCAGGCCAAGAAGCGCAAGGAAGTGCCAAACAGCAGCCTGGCCGCTATGCAGACCGCGGTGCGGCGCCGTTTCTGCAAGGGGCAACGCTGATCCCCACCACGAGCAGGTGGACGCAGAGCTGCGAGAGTTGCGCATCGCCACACGGCCCTCCAACAACCCGCACACGCTCAAGCTGCACAGCGGTCTGTCGGCGTGTGTTGCTTGAGTGCTGGCGCTGAGCCGCCCCATGCAGAGCTGCGCAACCTGATCATGGTGCTGCTCGACATGCGCAAGCTGGTGCTGCAGAAGCACTTTGAGATTGAGCTGCTCAAGGTGCGACCTGCGATGTGGGTGGGGGCGTCCTGCGTGACCGCGCGTGTTGCAGAGCGAAAAGGCCCAGCTGCAGCATTTGGCGGCGCCGCAATGAACATTCACGTTGGAGGGAGGGTGTGGCAGCTGTTTGCGGTGGCTCGCGTTGTGCATCCAACCTCCCAGCCCTTGCAGGGGCCTGCCTGCAACGAACATGACGTCCAAGTGCCAATCATGCGACAAGACCGTGTACCCCATGGAGGCCGTTAAGGACGGCGCCATCACGTGGCACAAAGGTCGGTGCTGCGTGCGTGCGTGGCGTGGCGTCCATTTGCTCTGCTCGCGCCCTCTGCTGCCTCTTGTCTGCGCCCTCGCGGTGCACAGCATGCTGCGCAGCCACGCGCGCACCCATGGCGCCGACGCGCTTGCCCCTGGCTGCTTGTGCGTGCCGCGACGAAAAAAGGCTCCCAGCACGGCTGCTGGCTGCGGCTTGGCGTCCGCGCTGGGTGCGCAGCGCACGCGGGTCTGTCAGTGTCGTGGCCAACGCGTTTTGTTTTGCTCCCTAAACGCGTGTCTTGCGCTGACCCGACCCGCACGCAGCCTGCTTCAAGTGTGCCAAGTGCTCGGCCTCGTTGGTGCGTGGGCTTGGGCTGACCCCGTCGTTGCTAACGGAGCAGCAAACAGACGCTGAAGAACTTCCAGAAGAAGGAGAACAAGATCTGGTGCGCGTCGCATGTACGCGCGCACTCCCTTGTGTCGGTGCACGCTTGGCTGCAGCTGAAATGCGACGCGGCAGGTCCCCAAGGACTCCCACACGCAAGGCAAACGCTCCGCTGCGCTGCGTCGTGTGGTGCGGTGGTTACTCAGCGGCGCGCTGTGCAGTGGCGGACGGAGTGGCGAACAAGCACGCCCAGAACGCCCAGAAGCAGAATGTGGTGCGTGTGTGTGCCCTGGGCTGCGTGTCCCGCTCACCGCGTTCGCTGCCAGGCTGGCAAGGTCACTAAGGTGTTGCGCGATGAGGTTGACTACACGTCCAAGTACGGCGACGAGCCGGGTACTCGTTTTGCTTGTTGCTCGGCTCTTGCTGACGCCGCACCAGCAGCCGCGGCTGATGACGGTGCGGGCTTGTCTGCTGCTTCGCTGTATTGGCTCACGTTTGCTCAGGTGCGGGCGAGGCGCAGCCTGCTGAGGAGGAGGGCGCAGCGGAGTGAAGGCGCTTTTTGGCGCGCTTTTTGCGCGTTGTGCTGAGGGTCTTGGGCGTCTTGCAACACTGGAGGCGAGAGCCGCAAGGGAGAACCAACAGAGCAGCAGAGCTCTCCTCAATGGGCAATGAGACTACCAAGCACAAGAAGCTGTTTGGCGAGATAGACGCGGGTACCTGAGTGCGCGCGTGTGCGTGTGTGCTGATGCTGCCGCGGGCGCTGTCGTTTGCGGGCGCGCGTTTCGTGTACGCGCGCGCGCGGGCGGCTTCTCTTTGGCCCTTTCCCCGCCTCTCCCCTTCACCTCGGGTGATGCGCCACGGGTCGGCCGCTGCTGCACGAGGACACTTTTGCACGCTCGGTGGCAGCGCTTGTGACTGCTTTGGCGCGAGCGTCCGTGCCATTGTTTGATGTGTGGGGAGGGCTGGACCCACGTGCTGATGCAGCCGCGTTTTTTTGCTCGCGCTCCTCACCCCGCGCCTCGCGCAGACAAGGATGGCGATCTGGGCCTGCGAGAGCTGCTGGACATCCAGAAGCTGGAGGATGACATCCAGAGCCTGCTGACACCCAGCCTCTTGTTTCGGTGCGGCGTTGCCTCGTTTGCGCCGTGGGCTCGCCTCATCGGCCGTGGCGCAGCTTTGACGGCGATCAAGATGGTACTCTCGCCTTGCCCTGGAACTGCAGCCGTTGACCGCAAACAGGGTCGCTGAACGTGCGCGACTTTGATCTGCTGATGAAGCACGTGAAGCGCGCGCGCAAGGCCATGGCGGAGCGCAAGGAGGCGGTGGTGCAGCAGGAGGCTACGGACTCGCCCTCCAAGGGCGTGTGGACGGCGCTGGACCAGCGCAAGGTGGCGTGGGTTGTCTGAGACGGCGCTGGCTGATTGCGCTGCGTTGCAGGCCTCCACGATGAACTTCTCGCGCGATGGCGACACGCCGCTCATCACGGGCCAGGACCCACCCCCGGCGTTGGGCCACAGGTGCCGGTTGAGGGCGGGGTGGGTGCTGGAGCGCTGACACGTCGCGAGCAGCAGCGATGGCACCAAGCGCGACTCGGCACGCGGGGTGCGCTGGTTTGTCGGGGTGGGTGGTTGTTTCGCTGAAAGGCTTCGGAGCAGGGCGAGGGCTCGGCTG
>CAZYYU010000265.1:0-4795 GCA_964651735.1 uncultured Gammaproteobacteria bacterium
GTGCTGTGCGTGGGCCACCCGGTGGGCATCATCGTGGCCGAGACGCAGGCCCAGACGCGCGACGCGGCGCGCTGCGTGGTCTTCCACTGGGACGCGGAGCTGCCCGCCGTGCTGACCATGGAGCAGGCCATCGCGGCCCAGCAGTTCCTGCAGAGCGAGCCGCACAGCATCGTGGTGGGCGACGTGGAGCGCGCGCTGGCCGAGGCCGCGCACGTGCTGCAGGGCGACATCACCATTGGCGCGCAGGAGCACTTCTACTTGGAGCCGCAGGTCAGGCAGCACTTGTGTGGTGCCAAGCCCGCTGCTTGTGACGGCGAGCCCTCACCGCCGCCGCCGCCAGGTCACGTACGCGGAGCCCACGGAGGAGCGCGAGCTGCGCGTGTGGTCGTCCACGCAGAACCCCACCAAGACGCAGCAGAAGGTGGCCTCGGTGCTGGGCATCCCGCAGAACCGCGTGGTGGCCATCTGCAAGCGCATGGGCGGCGGGTTTGGCGGCAAGGAGACGCGCTCCGTCATCGTCAGGTTGCTCGTCTCGCTGCGTGCAGTGCACTCCCATCTGTCTCATGTCACCTTGTGCAGCGCCGCGTGCGCGTTGGCAGCGCATCGGCTGCGGCGGCCCGTGCGCATGGCGCTGGACCGCGACGTGGACTTTGCCGTGAGCGGCACGCGCCACGCCTTCCTGGGCCGCTACCGGGTGGGCTGCACCGAGCAGGGCACCGTCACGGCGCTGGACCTGGAGCTGTACAACAACGCCGGCTACTCCATGGACCTCAGCTTCAGCGTCATGGATCGCGCGCTGTTCCACTCCACCAACGCGTATCGCGTGCCCAACGTGCGCGCCGTCGGCCGCCTCTGCAGGACCAACATTGTCACGGCCACCGCGTTTCGCGGCTTTGGCGCCCCGCAGGTCCGCGCTGCATCGCCAGCAACCGCGGGGCGCTCACCCCACCCACCGGGCGCGCAGGGCATGATGGTTGCCGAGACGTGGATCGACCACGTGGCGCGCACGCTCCACCTGACCCCGGAGACCGTGCGCGAGCGCAACTTCCTTCGCACGGGAGATCTCACGCACTACCATCAGCGGTAAGAGGCTCAAGCAACTCCGCTCGCTCAATCAAAAAATCGTCCCCTCCCTCGAAAAAAAAAGGCTGGACGCCAACGTGTCCATCGGAGACATGTTCAAGCAGCTGCGGTCGTCCTGCGACTTTGACGCGAGGGCGGCCGCGGTGCAGGCCTTCAACGCGCAGCACACGCACCGCAAGGTTTCTTGCGCTTGCTCCTGTTTGGATGGGCGCTGCTCATGCTCGCAACCGGCAGCGCGGCATCTGCCTGCTGCCCACCATGTTCGGCATGTCGTTCACGGCCAAGTTCATGAACCAGGCCGGGGCGCTGGTGCACCTGCTGCAGGACGGGTCGGTGCAGGTGCATCACGGCGGCACCGAGATGGGGCAGGGCTTGCACACCAAGATGGCGCAGATCGCGGCGCACGCGCTGGGCGTCACCCTGGTATGTGCTTCAGGAACCTTCCTTGCCCCCCATTCCCACCTTGGCCGCGCTCCCAGGACGCCGTGCACTTGGTGGAGACCGCCACGGACAAGGTGACCAACACGTCGCCCACCGCAGCCTCGGTGCAGAGCGACATCAACGGGGGCGCCGTGCTCCACGCGTGCGAGCAGCTGGTGAGCTTTGGTCGCTGGTGCGTGTGCACAGCCTCCAACGCCTCTTCCAGGCGGCGCGTTTGGCTCCGCTGCGCGCGCAATTTCCCAGCGACTCGTTCGCAGACATTGTGAGCAAGGCGCATCACGAGCAGATCAATCTGTCCGCGCAAGGTGGCTGCAATTTGGTTGGTTGTCGTTTCGCGGTGGTTTCACCGCCCCCTTTCTTTGCAAGGATTCTACAAGACGCCGGACATTCAGCAGTTTGACTTTCTGAAGCCCGTGCGCGACGGCGACGTGAACATGCCCTTCAACTACTACGCTCAGGGCGTGGCGTGCACCGAGGTGGAGCTGGACGCGCTCACCGGCGACCACTGCGTGCTGCGCACAGACATCCTCATGGACGTGGGTGCGTTGTTCGTTTGTTCGTTTGGTTTGGTTTGGTTTGTTCACTGCTTGCGCGCGCAGGCAGCTCCATCAGCCCCGCCATCGATGTGGGCCAGATCGAGGGCGCGTTCGTGCAAGGCCAGGGCTGGTGCACGCTGGAGGAGCTGGTGTGGACCAAGACCGGTAACCGTCTCCTCCCCCACCACCATCCTTTTGTGTGCGGGGATTGTTCACTGCGGCATTAGGCGCCATGTTCACGCGCGGGCCCGGCGCATACAAGCTGCCGTCTGCGTCCGACGCGCCGCGGCAGTTCAACGTTTCCCTGCTGGCCAACCACCCCAACCCGCGCGTGGTGCACTCCAGCAAGGGCGTCGGAGAGGTGCAGGGCTGCCCCCGCCTCTCTCCTTCACTTACTCACTCCCCTCTTTGTTTGCAGCCTCCCTTGTTCTTGGGCGGATCCGTGTTGCTGGCGCTGAAGCAAGCCGTTTACGCTGCGCGACGCAATCCCCACGAGTTCTTCACGCTGCATTGCCCCGCCACTGCGGCAAGATTTTTTTGTGACGCTTTCCCGTTTTTGAACCGCGCCTTCCCAGGAGCGACTCAGAATGGCGTGCGAGGATCGCTTCACTGACCAATTTAAGAGCACGGAAACGCCGCACAGGGAGTTTGTGTTCCTGTGAGACTTTTGAAATTGAAACCGCTCGTTGACTGAGGGGTCCCTCATGGGAGGGCCGGCGTCGCTTGTCGTATTGTTGGTGTTCGCGCTGTGCGCGTGGTCGCAGAGCGCAGGTCCCGCTTCGTCCGTGCTTGGCCAGGGCGGCGCCTTCACCACAGCCTCAATCAACTACCCGTCCGGCTCCGCTGGCGCCCCTGGACCGCAGGGCGTACACGTGCCTGGCTTTGTGCGTTCAGATGCGCTGGGCAACGCGTTCGTGTGCGATGCAGGTGTGGTGTGTGGAGTTTTCTTCCCGCGTCACCTGATCGCCCCCCAAGGCAATCATCGCGTAGTGCGCTTCCCTGCGGGCACCAGCACAGCCGACGCGGTGTGGGTATGATCGCCGAGGGATCGGCGGGGAGTTGATCTCATTTTTTGTTGCAGGGATCGCCGCTGCTCAGCACTGCAAGGTGCCTCCCCCCTCATGCGGAGTGTAATGCCGCTGATGCATGCGCAGCAATGTCGCCGTCAACCCGCCCACAGCGCGCTCACTCTCGTCGCCTCGCTCCGTCGGTATGGCCGTTTCTGCCCACCACCAACCAACTCAGTCTTGCAGTGCTGCGCGACGGCGGCATGTATGTTGCCGATTCGGGGAACCACCGCGTAGTGTTCTATGCCTCGTTGCGCACCGCTGCCACGCAGGTGTGGGGCCAGCCCGGCTTCACGACCAATGCACCTGGCTCCAACAGCACCGCATTGGGGAACCCGAGCGACATTGCATTCAGCAGCACGGGCGTGATGTATGTCGTGGAGTTCCTCAACCATCGCGTCGGTGAGGAGGCCGTTGTTTTTGGCGTTGCCCTGATTGTGCTTTCAGTGGGCTTCCCGCGAGGCTCTTTCACGGTACGCGGTTGCTTGGTGACCCTCGTTTGCTTGGCTTGACGCAAATCCAGGCCACTGTGGTCATCGGGCAGCCCGACTTCACATCCAATTCCCCTGTCCTGTTCAGCAACCCAACGTGCCTCGGTGTGGATCCCCTGGACGGTCTTTTCGTTTGCGATCGAGGCAAGGCGTGTCTTCCCTTGCCTTCCCCGCCCACCAATGTCAAACGCTCGCTCAGGCAACAATCGCCTGCTGTACTTTGCAGCCGGGTCCGTGTCTCCATCGCGCGTGTACGGCCAGGCCGGCTCTTTCGCCACCGTCGGCCACGGCACCAGCGCGAGCCAGCTCTTCGCGCCTTCTGGGGTCGTGTATGCGAGCGGCAACGTGTTTGTCGCTGATCTGGGCAACAACGTAAGACCGTTCTTCAGCAAGCTTTTCCCCTCAACCAACCGCACGCAGCGTCTTCTGAAGTTCGCGGGCCAGTCGACCACTGCCTCCACCGTGTACGGCCAGTCAGCGTTTGGACTTGGCACCGCGGCGACCACGCAGAGCGGCCTCAACAATCCTGGCGGTGATCATGATGCCTGCTTGCTTGCGCTGGGGCGTCACCTCCTCCTTGGCCTGCAGGCATCGACCTGGACAGCGCGGGCAACCTGTATGCAGCCGATTCCAACAACAACCGCGTCATGGTCTGGGGCGCAGGCAGCATCACGGCGCTTTCCGGGTCGCCTCCGGCCTTTATCAGTGGTGCGGCAACAGTTGCCGCGGGAACCGTCGTGACCGTGCCCGCCAAGTGCGTGTTTCACGCACCCTGCGCTCAGCTTCTGAACGTTGTGCGCAGCAACTTTGTGACTGTGAACGGCACGCTGATCGTGGAAGGCACGCTGGTGCTGGAAGCTGGTTCAACCCTTGTCGCCACCACCGTGTTGGGTCAGTGCAGCGGCGGTGGCGGTGGTGTGCATGTTGTTGATGGGCTGGGCTGTGCAGTGACCGGCTCGCTGAGCATGACCATGACGGTGCTGCAGCGATGTCATCGTCGTTGCTGCTGATGTGTGCTGACCCCTGTTGTTTGCCCCGCAGTCGTCCGTGGTGGCCACGGGGCTGCTGACCGTGCAAGTGGGCGCCGCGCTGACAGTGGTTGTGGACGGGCCTGTGGCCAGCGGCGTGTCCACGCTGTCGTTCACCGTTGCACAGTACGGATCGCTGGCAGCTGCAC
>CAZYYU010000266.1:0-4775 GCA_964651735.1 uncultured Gammaproteobacteria bacterium
AGAGGAGGCTGTCCTTTGAGCGGCTGCCCTCGCTGCTGGACGTTGACGACGACTGAAGCACAATCGGGACCACATGCGGAAAAAAAGGCGCCGGTGCACGTGCATCGACAACTGATCTATTCGAATGCGAGGGTCTTCTTGACCGAGACGCTGGATGGGCCCACTGGGCAAAGGCTGAGTCACTCCCACACGCATCGCCACAGGCTCACCAGAAGGAGCTGCTGCAGAGCGACCCAAGGGCGGAGACGGAAGCACCTGATGCAGTCAGGGATGGCAAGCAACAGTAGCAACACAGCCTACCACAGGCGCGGGCTCGTCCTGCAATGTGAGGCGGGCCAGCTCTTGCTCCAGCTCCAAATCCTGATCCTCGTCCACTGCGAGCATGGGGTGAGAGGCGTGCACAACGCACAACGCGCAGCACACAGCATGCAACACAACCTGGGCCGTGCAGTGCCGCCTCAAGCTCGTCAACGCGCTCCTTGACGGTGCGCTGCTCGTCCAGCACCTCCTCCACAGCGTGCACGCTCTGGCGGCCAATCAGCCGCCACACACTGTCACGATACGCACTCACCAGACCAGACTCAGCCACGATGAGCTTCACGACCTCGTTGCTGTCCCGCATGGCCTGCATCACCATGGCGTTGGTCATGGCGGACTCGACCTGGCACACAACTCAGTGCGCACAACGACAACAAAAACGACAGGCACGCACCGTTGCAATCACGCTGTGCATGTTGTTGGTGATGAGGCGCCGCTTCTCGAGCGTGGCCTCGACAAGCTTCCGACGCCTGCCGTGGTGGGGTGGGTGGTGAGCGCTGGCTGGCGCCACCAGTGCACGCACTTGGCAAGTGTGAGGGCCTTCTGGCGGTTACTCTTGGCGCATTCGGCCATCTCCTTCCTGTACAGCGCAGACTGGCGCTCCAGAGCCCGCTCCTGGTTGAGTGCGGCGCGTGAGGGCGTTTGTTGAATGGGGGAGGGGAGAGTGGCGCGCGTCACTTGCTCCTCCAGTTTGCTGAGTGTGGTGCGCAGCCTGTACAGCACCACGTCCGCTGCAGTGGGCTCCGTCTCGAGGTTCCCAACAACGTAGCCCTGAAACAACACATCGTCATCAGTGGCGGTGCTGCCCAGCTCGCGAAGGTGCTGCTGCCGCTGCTGCTGCCGTGAGTGCGCACAAACAACCAACCAACCAACCAACCAACAAGCAGCACCTCATTGTGCAGCATCCAGTCAAGCACAAGGTCTCGATCATGCTGCGAGGCGAGCTTCTCAGTCAACACCTGAGTCAGCTGCACCGGCGTGAACTGAGCACGCACGTTGTCGACGTGGCACAAAAAATGAAACCTGCTGCTTGGACACGATCTTGCCGAACGCAGCCAGCTCCTCCGCCACACTGGCGCACAAGCGGGACAGCGAACCCCGCAGCACGAAACGTTGCTGTGGATCTGGCTCCTGCGCCCTCTGGGTAAGCAGCAAACAAGAGCCGCGCCGCCAACTAGTGCCTGCGGTTCCGCCGGCGCCGAGCTGCCTGCAAAGGCCCAGCGAAACGGCGAGGACAGCAGGGACATCCATGACGCCGTCTGGTGGTGGGGCTGGCGCAGGCTCTCTTGCCGAACAAGCAAGCCCTCTGCCTCCATCTCCGCCACCTTGCAGCAGACGGCGTCAGAGACACAGCTGCGCCGCCGCCGCCACCAAGGGCGCGCACCACGCGTCCTATGGCCCTGGGGTAGCTCCCGTTGCTGCTCGCCATGGGTGGTGAGCCACGGGGAGGGAGCCTTGGCGCTCTGACCTTCGGGTGTACGCCGCCTGCACTTGCTCCACCGACAGAGACAACCAGCCCAGCTCGCGGCAACACGTCTGCAGCTCGCTCTTCCACCAGTCGAGGCGCTTGCGGTGCTCTTCCAGCCGCGTGTCCAGCACCGGTCGGTACTTGCCTGCACGGGGGGAGGGCATGAGGGGAAAGGAGGCGAGCAGCGCGCAAGGCACGCGCCGCTGGCCACATCCTCGCCCAGCTTCTCGATGGCGGCAACACGAGAGGGCGTCAGATCCATGCGCGGGAGACCCTGCGGCAGAAAACGCTTCACTGCTTTTCTGCGACGACAGGCTCCGCGCCGCGCCCCCAGCCAGCGAAGCACAGCACCAGCAGGCCAAAGCCTGCCAGCAGCATGACAAGGTTGAGGGACGCCATGGCGCGCTCAGCGCCGCGCGACACCCCCACAGAGACGAGGTCCTGGAACGGGTTCTGCCAATAGTACTGAAGGCCAGACAGCCAGGTAGTGGATGCAACGAGCGGCACAGCAAAGGGGAAGAGCGCGGCCCTCCTGCGTGCGTGGGTGGGTGGGTGGGGTTGGTTGAAGGAGCAGCGCCCCAAACGGAAGATACCACGCCGATGCAACGTCAGGTGCAACGGCGCCCGAGGCAATGGCCACCCCGATCAGCCCCACTTGCAGCATCGTGTTGATCTGGAGTGGGGGTGAGTCGACAAAGGCAAGGCAGGCACACACCTTGCTGAGAGGGGATGCGGTGACTTGCATGCCAGTGGGTGACACGGCGAAGAATGCGTGCAGGGACTTGGGCAACGGCAACGAGCGATATCGGTGCCACATGCCGCCTTTTTTTGGTTTGTGAGACATTGCGGTGCGCGGCACCACTGGCTTGCCTTGCAACAGAGTCACATCACGCAACACAAACAACGACACCAGTGGCCAGGGCAGCACTGCATGGGGTGAGCAAGCACGCAGCGGAAAGTGTGGGGCGGCTGCACCTCCGCTCCAGGCCATGGCTGCACTGGCCGACACGACCATCAACTTGTCAGCCACAGGGTCTGCAGGCGACGTCCGCCATAAGCACAGCGGCCCAGCCCAAAAAAAAAAAAACCAGCAACACCCAACCCAGGAACGAGCCCAGCTTGCTCTGCTGGTTCCAGCGGCGAGCCAAGTACCCGTCGAGCACATCAGTCAGAGCGGCGGCGCCGAACAAGCACAATGCGGTTCCTGGGACGCGCGGCCGTCAAGAGACGCCTCCAAGCGGTTGGCCCAAACCATGCCGGTCGGTGGCCAGGGCCCACGCGATGAAGGGCACAGCCAGCATGCGACCCGCCGTCAGGGCGTTGGGCAGCGTGGCCACGTCGCGGCCCTGCGGGGACTCTCTGCGCCGCTGAGAGAGGCGCGCGCGTTGCGGGCCCATGCGTGCAACCTCCAGCGGGTCCAGCGCTGTCTCCACGTTGCCAGCCCTCGCTGGCTCACCCTTGCCAGCAGTCGCCGCATCCCAGCATCGACCCCTCCGCAGAAAACGGCGCGCTGAGGGGCCAGGGATGCGACTGGGTTCTCGATGGGCTGCGGCGGGATGTGGACGGATGGTGCTGCGACGTGCGCTCCAAGCACCTGGAACGGTGGGGAGACACGGCGCGCTGTCCTCCTTCGCTCACGCTTCATTCAGCCGCGAGACGAGGACACAGCGAGCTTCGGGTTCACAACTGTGCCGCGCCAGCAGAAGGAGCAGGTGGGCTCGGTTTGCCTGCATGAGGCAGCCGCAAACACTCTGCCCGCAGCTTGTAGGCCAGGTGTTTGCGCGTGTGGCAGAGGGATACGACCGCATGAACGATGCAATGAGGTGCGCTTGCTGGTGGTTGTGGGCTGCTGCTGACACTGCACTAGTTTGGGCATCCACCGGGCATGGAAGAATGAGTTTGTGCGCATGTTGGGGCCGACGTGCGGTGAGTGCAGCAGCAAGCACAACACCCTCTCACAACCCTTTCCCACCAGGCTCGCGCGTGCTTGACCTTGCTGGTGGCACTGGCGACATCTCGTTCCGCATCATGGAGGCGCTCAGGGCCTCCAAAGCATCGTTACGTGTCTCCTCTTCGTCGTCGTTGCCTTGCCCTTTCTCATCTTCAACAATGCAGAGCCTTCTCAGTGTACGGGAAGCTGCAAGTAGCGCCGTCGGAAGTGATTCTGAGCGACATCAACCCGCGCATGTTGGAAGTGGGCGAGGTTGGCTGCTGCTGCCGCTGCTGGAGCGCAATTTCACGAGAAACCACCAGGAGCGTGCTTCTGCGCTGGGCTACCTTGCTGAGGGCGCGGACCCACGGCTGACGCTGATGGAAGTCAACGCCCAGGACATACCGCTGCAGGATGGCAGCGTTGATTGTGTCACCATGGCATTTGGCATTCGCAACTGTGAGGGCGCGCGTGTGTGTGAGGCAAAGGGCGCTGATGTGCTGCAGGCACGGACGTGGGGGCAGTGCTGCGCGAGGCCCACCGGGTGCTGCGCCACGGCGGCCGCTTCCTGTGCCTGGAGTTCTCGCACGTGCCCAACCCACTGCTGCGGCAGCTGTATGATGTGTACTCGTTCAACGTCATCCCCAGCCTGGGCCAAGCCATTGTGAGTGGCTGTGTGGGGGGAAAGAGCTTGCTGACTGACACTGGTTCAAAGGCAGGCGACCGTGATTCGTATCAGTACCTCGTGGAGAGCATCAGGAAGTTCCCTGACCAAAGGCGAGCTTTTGCTTTGTTGCGTGCCTGTCTGCTGCTCATCGTGGGCTGCCGCTCCAGCACGTTTGCACACATGATGAGCGACGCCGGATTTCAGGAGGTTTGGCGTCCCTCTCTCGCCTGCCTCTTTGCTAACTCCCTGCCTGCAGGTCAGCTACACCAACCTGACATTTGGTGTGGCCGCCATCCACAGCGGCTTCAAGTTGGCTGCCAGAAGCCAATGAAGAGGCATCGGAGAGAGAGAGAGAGAGAGAGAGAGAGAGAGAGAGAGAGAGAGAGAGAGAG
>CAZYYU010000267.1:0-4770 GCA_964651735.1 uncultured Gammaproteobacteria bacterium
TTCGCCGTCCTTCAGCGCTGTGCTTGCAACCTCAGCAACGCTGCGCAGGTTCGCCATCCTTCAGCGCTGTGCCTGCAACCTCACCAACGCTGCGCAGGTTCGCCATCCTTCAGCGCTGTGCCTGCAACCTCACCAACGCTGCGCAGGTTCGCCATCCTTCAGCGCTGTGCTTGCAACCTCAGCAACGCGGTGCAGGTTCGCCATCTTCAAGGGCAGCGACGGTGCGTGGCCGTACCTCAACAGGCTGCGTGAGCTGGCGTGGTACCGCAAGAACGTGCGCTGGATTCACAGCGAGTCGTACTGCAAGTGGACGTTGGAGAAGTACTACGAGAATATTGTGCAGATGTTCTTCCCGCAGCAGTTGATGCGCCCCTGAACCTCTGCACGGCGTCGTTCCGTTGAGCCCGCAGCTTGGACGCGGCTGACCGGCTGATTTGCTGCCGCCGCTGTGCATCCCTGCTTGGCACACAAAGAGAGGCACACAGGACCGAAGAGTGCGAGCTGCGTTCAATTGAAGCTTCTGCGAATGGCCGCGAGCTCATTCCGCACTTGTTGCTGCTGAGCCGGAGGGCTGTTGGTGAGCCTGCACACCAACAAACGGTGACTGGGGGGTTCAGCGCGCAAAGAAGCGACGAGGGACCTGTCGTGCAGCTTCTGCAACGTGGCCAGCGACTCGCTGTACTCCCGCACTTTGGCGGTCTCGCCGTTGGCGTTGGCCCGGTTCATCGCCTGGCCCACCTTGGACATGGCCTGGCACACAGGTTGCGCGTTGAGCAGAGAGGAAGCGAGCGGGGGCACGCGCCCGCCTCGCACCTCAGCCAGCCACTCCTCGTCCGTCTTGGGGCGGCGGGGAGGCGCCGCAGCGCCCTGCTTGGCGCCCTTGCCAGCCGGTGCCGGGGGGCCCGCTGCGCGCGCGAGGCAGGGCGGGTTCGTGAGGCACGCCACCATTACAGAGCGGCTCGCAATGCATATTACAGAGCAGCTCGCAATGCACATTACAGAGCGGCTCGCAACACTCACATCGCAGCACATCGCAGCCACGGCACTCAAAAGGCAATGAACCAAACAAACGCACCCTTGGCGCCGTTGGGCTGCGGGCTGACTGGAGGAGGCCGGTGTGCCATGGCAGGCGAGTTGGCGGCCTCCTGGTGGCCATACAAAATGTAAGCGAGCACGATGTAAACACAGGCAACGCGTACCGCGCCAGCTGGCGGGGGCGGCGGCACCTTGCGCACCGTGCCGCCAGGATTGCTGGTGGGCGCTGCTCGACAGGTCAGCCAAAAACAACAAATCGCGGCCCCCGCCCGCCCCCAATCACCCGGCGGAGGAGGCACTTTGCGCACTTCCACGGGCGGCTGCTCGTCGGCAGCGCGCGGAGGAGGAGGCGGCGGCCCGCTCTGAGCAGGGCGAGTCGGGCCTGCGCCGCACACACACACGGCGTCAGCGAGCAGACGAGGCAGCGCGGGAAAGGCTTGCCTGGCGTGCCCACCGTCGTGACGGTGACGGGCGGCGCCTTGACAGGCGCAGGGCCGGGGCCGGGACGCAGCGGCAACGTCATGAGTGCAGCGCCGCGACCAGAGCCGCCGCCGTACTGGCGCGTGCCGCCGTGGAAGGGCGGCGGCGGAGGCAAGGCCACGCAGAAGGTCCAGCGGTCTTCCTGCTCGGTGGTGCTTGCCGGGGGCCCGTTGGAGCGCGGCGGCGGCGGCGGTCCTCCTGACTGGCCGGAAGGCGGAGGCGGCGGCACGTGTCTGTGGTTGGCGCGTGCGTCGTGAGCAGCAGCACGCAGAACAACAGCAAGTCGCACCGGTTGGGTTTGGGGCTGGCGGGATTGGGCGGAGGCGCGCGAAACTGCTCCACGGCCGCAGGAGGGGGCGGCGGCGGCGCCCTGTCTGCAGCGGGCGGCGGCGGCGGCGGCGCCCTGTCTGCAGCATGAGGGGGCGGCGGCGGCGCCCTGTCCGCAGCGGGCGGTGGCGGCGGCTGCTTGTGCACCGGGGCAGGCGACATTTTGGCAACAGGTTGCTTGGCGGCTCTGACAGGGAGCGGCGACGAGGCGGCGCTGCCGGGGCCGGGTCCAGGACCAGGCGCAGCAAGGCGCGAAGGGCTGGGCGAGGGAGCTGCACCGCCGCCGCCTTCGGCGCTCTTCATCTTGGCGGCGCGGGCAGCAATGGCAGCGGCCATGGGGTTGCCTCCCCCGCCACCGCCTCCACCGCCTCCGCCTCCGCCTCCGCCGCCTCCTCCTCCTCCTCCGCCTCCGCCTCCTCCTCCTCCCTTGTCAAGCACCGGCGCGCTCTTGTCCACCGTGACCGTCTTCTTCAGCTTCTTGCCCTTCTCGATGGACTGCAGCAGCGCGCCGCGGTCCTTGCTGGACGAAGCAATCTTCTGCATGGTGACGGCGGGCGGCGGTGGTGCCGAAGGCGGTGGCGGGGGTGGGGGTGCAGCCATGGCGAGTGCTGGAGGCCGGCGGCACACGCACAACCCGCGCAGAAACTGCGCGCAGCGAAAAACCCCCTCGGTGGCTGTGGCTGGCGTGCGGCCTCGCTGTCCGAGAGGGGAAAACGCCTCGAGCGGGCGCGGGGGCCCTCTGCCGAAGCTCGAAAAACGTGCTCGCAACGAAGAGGGCGGCCCATGGCGCAACGCACAGCACCCGCCAAGGAGGTTTACGAGGGAGGCCAGGCCGCCGTGGCAGGACCCTTGGTCAGGAGGCGCTCTTGCCGTTGCGCGCGCGCTGACGCGAAGCTCAACCCCAGAGCCGCCGGAACGCCGTCCCGGCAAGCAACGCCAACGTGCAGGAGACCTCCATCGCCGTGCCCGCGTCGCTGGACCGCTTCGCGCAGGCTGGTGAGCCTTTGCTGTCTGCTTGCGCGTGGCGCTTTTGACGCGCGCGGCTGTTTGCAAGAGCTGGACACGGACCGCGTCAACTACGCCGACGACCTGACCCACAGGCCCAAGATGGTGGGGGCATACGTGGCGCGCGCGCCCTTTGAGCTGTCGTCTGGCACCGGCCCGTCCACGCGGCCAAGCGAGACCAAGTTCCAGCGCTTCCAGCGTCTGCAGGCTGACGTCAAGGCCTTGCTGGATGAGATCAGCCTCGACGTTGCTGCCTCTGCCACTGCCGCGGAGAAGGAGGAGGAGCCGCTTCCTTCCTACGTGCACAAAGAGCTCCGGGCGCTTCACCAGCAGCTGAACATGGCCTTGGCCGACGACAGCGTGCAGCGCGTGCTGAAGCCCGCTGCGGGCTCGTACACCAGCCTGGTTGCTGATGTGCAAGATGTAGGCATGCATGCTTGCTTGCTTTTTGTTTGCGCGCCGTTCTGAAGCTCTCAAAAAGTTGCACGCGCTCTTCCTTCTCCGGCGGCTGCAGCAGCCTCCGGTCCAGGAACTTCCGTCACGTACGAGCTGTACGCAAAGCCCAGCTCAGACAGCAGCAGTGCGCTGGTGGCGCAAGAACGGCGCCTTGCCTTGTTGGAGCGCGCGGTGGGCTCCAACTCGAGCCCGCTGTCTTTGTGGGATCAAATCGCGGTGAGCGAGCTCTCACGCTGCTTGTTGATGATGTTTGCTTGGTGCTTGTTGATGATGTTTGCTGTTGTTTGCTTGGTGCTTGTTGATGATGCTTCCTTGCTGCTTGTTGGTGATGCTTGTTGCTGTTTGCTTGCTACTTGTTGATGATGCTTGTTGCCCCACCTCATACGCTTGTTGCAGAGTGTCAAGGCTGCGCTCGAGTCGCTGGAAACTGCCAAGTTGGATGACATGGCCTCCAAGCTCAAGGCAGCGGGTCAGTCAGTGGCTTCTTTGCTGCACCTTCTCTCTTTTCTCAGTCCTTGCAGCGGACGCCATCGCTGCATATGAGCGCGAGGTTTCGACAAGGCTCTGGTGCTTTTGCCTCCTCTCACGCGGTCCATCCCCAAGCGTCGCCTGAATACCGCTCCTGCCTCGTCTGCCTCGGTTGCGCCTCCCGCCATTTCAGAGGCGCAGGTGTCTTGTGTTGCTTGCCTCCGTCTGTTCGTTTCCCCTCAAGCCGCAGACAGGTTGCAAACCTGCTTGAAGTTGTCGGCCGCTGGGAAGCAGTGGCAAGCTCGCTGCCAACCATTGTTGGGCGCTTGAGGAGCCTGCGGGACGTGTGAGAGCTGGGCCTCCCCCCCGTTTTGAGCGTTCGCTCGCTCACGCCCCCGGCTGGGCAGGCACGAGCAAGCGGCCCTGTTCGGGCAGTCCCTGTCGCGCGTGGAAACGGAGCAGGCTGCCATATCACAGCTGCTCGCAAGTGGCGTCAAGGCCCTGCAGGATGTGCAGGCCGGGCTGGCGCAGAACGGCACCTCTGTCACGGCTGGCCTGGATGCTCTGCAGCAACGCATCGCGGCTTTGGAGCAGTAAACGGCTGCGACGAGAGGAGGGTCCGGCGTGGTGGGGAGGCTGTGCGTGGTCCCCGACAACGCTGGGCTCCCGTGGGCGGCTGTTACCGGCTCGACAAGAGAGCCGCGGCTCGGCAGGAGATCGCCCAGCTGTGAAGAACCAACAACGCGCTGCTGGACGAGGCACTTGCTGGACTCCGATGCGGGGTGAGCCCGCCGCTCGATTTGCGGCAGGGGGCGCGTGGGGTTGGTTGGCTCAACACACCGTGCATCGAGCGTTGTGCGTTGTTGTTCATCGTTATGGGGCTACTGGTTGTTGTTCCTGGCGGGTTTTCGTTGTTCGTCGTTGTTCGTCGTTATTCGTCGTTATTCATCGTTGTTCATCGTTGTTCATCGTTGTTCGTCGTTGTTCGTCGTTATTCAT
>CAZYYU010000268.1:0-4750 GCA_964651735.1 uncultured Gammaproteobacteria bacterium
GTGGTGGGCGCCACTGTGGTCGTGGACGTGCAGCTGCACTGGCCAGTCCCGCAAGCGCAACTGGGCAGGGCGGCAATGGTGCCGACGTTGCCAGCCACGTAGTAGCGACAGCCAACGACGCGCAGAGGGACGCCTGAAACGAGGGCGCTGCAAGAAGAGTGAGTGGAGGGCGGAGGATGCAGCGTGCAGACGAGCGTACGGGATGTTGCACGGCGACACAATGGCGCAGCCGACCGCGGTGCTGAGCTGCGAGATAATCTGCCGAAAGTGCAGGCAGCCCAGGGGATCGGTGCCCGTGCAGCCCCACGACGGGTTGCCGCCCGAGTCCTGCGCGCAGCTGTAGTTGGCGCTCTCCGCAGACCAGGCTGTGATGGCAACGGAAGCACCGCTGGAGCCCACGTCGGCCACGCTGCTGTCCCAGTACAGGTTTTCGCCCTCGTTCGCGGCGAGGAGCTGCGAGCTGTTGTGCCCGGACGGGCATGTGGAGTAGTAGGCCTGCGCTTCCGCTGCCAGCGAAGCGTTCCATGCCAGTGGCGGCAGGCCGTACTGGCAGCGGATCGCGTTCATGGGCACCAGCCAGTCGCTGGCAACTGTGGCAATCAGGGGAGGCGTAGTGGCCGGGACTGTGGTGGTTGTGCGGGTGGTGGTGGTGGTGGTTGTGGTGGGGGCAGCAGTAGAAGTGCGCGTTGTGGTTGGGGCCTGCGTCGTGGTTGTTGTGGCTGGGGCCTGCGTCGTCGTGGTGCGAGTCGTGGTTGGGGCCAGCGTCGTCGTGGTGCGAGTTGTGGTCGGGGCCAGCGTCGTCGTGGTGCGAGTTGTGGTCGGGGCCTGCGTCGTCGTGGTGCGGGTCGTGGTGGTTGTCGTGGTGGCGGCGGCAGTGGTTGTGGCGCTCGTGTTCAGGCACGCGGTCGCATCGACAACGAAGCGCGAGATCCACGTGTTGCTCGTGGACGTCCAGTACATGCCCGTGAAGAAGAAGGTGCAGTCGTCGTACGGATCCTTGGCAACGTGAGCGTCACACACTGGCCAACGCCGCCAACGTACCACGCTCATGGTGGCGTAGTCGCCCCAGCGGCCGCCACTGTCAGTCATGGCTGAGGTGCCAGACACAAGCACGGTCTCCGCCGTGTTGAGCGTGCTTGCCGTGTCCGTGGCCAGACGGGACGTGGCCCAGATGGACGGAAACATGCTGCTGCTGGACACGCTGTAGGCCAGCGCCACGTTGACCTTGGAGTCGGAGGCAATGCTGCAGCGCCGCGTGAGCAGCGCCGCGTGAGCGACAAAAGCTGCTGGCGCCAAAACAAACCTGGGCACGAAGCGGTGGACGGTGCTGGTGGGCGAGAAGGTGCTCTGCTGGAACACGGTCCAGTTGGCGCTGGAGTTGGTCTTGCGCATCTCGTACCTGGTGCGGTGCCGTGAACGCCACACCAACAAAAAGCCCGCCGCCCTACCAGCGCACAGCGTCGACCGTGCCCACCTTGACCGTCAGCGACAACACCACTGACAAACTGCCCGTGCTGAGGAAGCGTCCCGCAGCGCGGTACATCAGGCGGCCGCCCAAGTCGTCAAGCTGACAACAGTCAGCAGCGCCAAAGCAGGGGGATCACACACGCACCGTCACTGAGCAGCAGGCTGCCGTGAGAGCGCGCGCAACAGCCACGGGGGCACCGCGTTACCTGCGGTTCCCGACTGCGGAACGCACGAGGTGGCGCAACCTTTGCCGCACAGTCAGCGGCATGGCAAGCCGCCAACACTCCCCGCTTACTGTCAGTGTACGCGGCCACCGAGAGGTAGGTGGGCCCCACGAGCGTGGTGGACGCGGGCGTGGTGAAGTTGGGCGTGAAGCGGTACACGCCCAAGCTGGTGCCGTCCTGTGGATCCATGAACAAGTCCATGGACCACCCCGCCAGGGCAGGCTGGAATCGCGCCCCTGCCACATCGCATGAGCGCACGCGAGCGAGGCAAAGTTCGCGGCTCACCGTCCAGGTCCAACGGGAGCAGGGAGAACCCTGGACGGGCGTCAGCGTTGCAGCAGGCATGAGCGGCAGGGCCACCGCACCAGCGCCCGTTGTGTCCGTTGCGCACACCATGGAAGCGCTGGCGCCCGTCAGCATGGCGGCCCGATCGAACGCGCACACTGACATGAATGGTGAGTGTGGTTGGCGGCGCCTGTTATCTGACCTTGAGCCCCGAAATACGTCGTGGCGTTGGCGAAGATGTTGAAGGACATGACCCAGTTGGCGCCAAACACGCCTGTGGAGGCAAGGCAGTGAGGCAGTTGCAGCTGCAGCAGCTGAGGCTGCGCGTTACCAAGCTTGCCGTAGTCGTTGAGATTCGTGCCAAAGCTGTACGAGTAGCGATTGTAGGTGCCAGAAGGATCGGATGTGGTGGACACTGCACTGCAGGCTGAGCATGGCAAGAGGGCGCGCACCTCCACACACGTCATCGACCTGCCACGCACTGCAGGTACGGGGAAACCGAGATTGCAAATTGGGAGATGATCCAGCGCTCCGCCACGGCATCATATCGGATCTGTGGGTCCCCGCTATCATCTGTGGCACAGCGGTCGGGGAATCTTGCAGTGCAACTCAGCGCAGCAACAGCAACATGCAGAGCCACCGACCCGCTCCACACGCTGCTGATGAACTTGGGGAAGCCCGTGACTTTGGTCCCGTTAGCCTTGTAGAAGCAGGCCATGCCTTCGTTGACCAGCTGGCAGTAGTGGTTGAGCCCCACGGCGCCTGCGCGTTGGGCCGTGAGCGGCAAAGGCGCCGCGGCAGGCAGCCCACCTGTCGGGTCTTGGGGGTAGGAGCAACAGGCGTTCCACGCATAGGCGCCGTTGCCGACGCCAGCCCAGCCCTGTTGCACGAGCAGCGAACGCGTTCGGCTGCCATTTCGCGGCGGCTGCACTGCGTCATCCTCGATCAAGCTCGGAGGCCGCGTCCGGCGGGGCGGATCGCTGTGCGCACCCCGCGGTAAGGCACTCGAGGCGGGGGAAAACGCCACCAACAGCGGGGGGAAAACACGCGCACGCGCACCCGTGCGAGCCTGCCCTGGTATGGTTGCCCCGCTGTGAATGTAGGTCGCGCAGCTCGGTGGATACGTCCATGTTTTGCGGGCTGTACACCACGACAGCGGCGTGCACGGCCGCAACCAACAAGAACGCAAACACGACGGCTAGTCCTGCCATGTCGTTTGCAGTGCCCAGATTGACTCCCTCTACCGGCTGGCTGTTCTTTGAACGCGCCAAAAAAAGCCATCAACAACCCACATCATAGGGTCGGTCGTTCAAACACAACACCAAGCACTTCAACATGTACGGTGCAGTCCCCTCTCGTGTGCGCTTCTCTTTTTGCTCGCCGCCCGCCCCCGCGCTCCTCGTGCTGCCCCGTGCTGCCGTGGCGTGTCGGCTGCGTGGGCGCACAGCGGGGGATGGTGCCGCGCGGGGCGCGTCGCTCCTCGCCTCCCTTTTTGGTCTTCGCTCTTTGCGCTCTGTTTGCGTGCGCCGCTGGCTTGGAGGGCACGTCTGTTGCGGCGCATGCTTGCTCGCGCCGCGTGGCCTTTGCGCGTTTTTCAAAAAGCGCTTTTGGCGCGCTCCGCGTGCTTGCGGTGCTGCTGGCGGCGCTGTTGCGTGGAGGGCTGTGGTGCGCTTGTGCACTGGTTTTCAAACGCGCCGGCGCTCGCTGCAGGCGTGAGGTCATTTCTCTGCACATCGGCCAGGCCGGAGTCCAGCTGGGCAATGCGTGCTGGGAGCTCTACTGCCTGGAGCACGGCATCAACCCCAACGGCGAGATGGCCGGCGACAAGGGCGGCAAGGAGGACTCTTCGTTCAGCACCTTCTTCTCCGAGACTGGCTCGGGCAAGCACGTGCCCCGCGCCGTGTTCGTGGACCTGGAGCCCACGGTCGTGGACGAAGTGCGCACCGGCAAGTACCGACAGCTCTACCACCCGCAGCAGCTCATCACGGGCAAGGAGGACGCGGCCAACAACTACGCGCGCGGCCACTACACCATCGGCCGCGAGCTGGTGGACGTGACGCTGGACCGCGTGCGCAAGCTGGCCGACCAGTGCTCGGGCCTGCAGGGCTTCCTCATCTTCCACTCCGTGGGCGGCGGCACCGGCTCGGGCTTTGGCTCGCTGCTGCTGGAGCGCCTGTCCGTGGACTACGGCAAGAAGTCCAAGCTGGACTTTTGCATCTACCCCAGCCCGCAAGTGTCGACGGCCGTGGTGGAGCCCTACAACAGCGTGCTGTCCACGCACTCGCTGCTGGAGCACACGGACGTGGCCTTCATGCTGGACAACGAGGCCATCTACGACATGTGCCGCCGCCAGCTGGACATTGAGAAGCCGTCGTACACCAACCTCAACCGCCTGGTGGCGCAAGTGATCAGCTCGCTGACGGCGTCGCTGCGCTTCGACGGCGCCCTCAACGTGGACATGAACGAGTTCCAGACCAACCTGGTGCCGTACCCGCGCATCCACTTCATGCTGTGCTCGTACGCGCCCGTGCTGTCCGCCGAGAAGGCGTACCACCAGCAGAACAGCGTGGCGGAGCTGACCAACGCCGTGTTTGAGCCCGGCAACATGATGGCCAAGTGCGACCCGCGCGCGGGCAAGTACATGGCCACGTGCCTCATGTACCGCGGCGACGTGGTGCCCAAGGACGTGAACCAGGCCGTGTCGGTCATCAAGACCAAGCGCACCATCCAGTTCGTCGACTGGTGCCCCACCGGCTTCAAGTGCGGCATCAACT
>CAZYYU010000269.1:0-3252 GCA_964651735.1 uncultured Gammaproteobacteria bacterium
AGCCTCACACTGTGTGTCCCCACCCCTCTGCCCCTGGCTGAGAACCTGCCTCTGTAGCCAGAGCTCTGTCTGTAGCGGGTTGCCAAAACCAAAGAGGCTGTACTGAGCTTTCAACACCAACATACAGCCCACAGAACATATTACATAACACCCGTGTTCATTCCGTCGACACCCCATTTAACACACGAAAACACAACACCACACTTGTTTGTTTTGTTGAATTTCGCCAAAGCAGAGAAGCACGAAGCCAACAAACATCACACAACAAGTACACACACTATAATGGAGGCAGCAGTGGTAAAAGCGGCACGGATTGATGGAGGGGAAGGAGAGACGATTTTTTGTTCCGCGAACAAAACCACCAACGCGGGGTTGCAGGCGAATGGTTTGCCTCTCATTGCGGTTCCATTAACAAGGGCTGTTAAACAACGTGCACGCCCCCGTGAAAACACCATGGAGTACAAGGAACAAAAAACGACGCAGGGAAACACAACGTGGTACAAGGCCTCCCAACCTTGTCGACCAACAAGAACACACACCTGACACACACACAAACCACTCTGACTCCCAGAGAGCGAGTGGCTGCCCCTCTGCCTGCGCTGCTGTTGTCACTTTTTTTCTTGTGGCGGTCTGCTCATTTATTTGACGGGCTTTGCACGACAATGGCGCTCGTGTGTTTTCACACCATGCTTCTTGAATGAGCGGTGACAATATTGACAGGCCACCATGGACTTTTTTGCCTCCCGCTGCTCTTGCTCCCAGAGTTCACGGCCTAGTTCAGCATGTGCAACGCCTCCAGCGGTCAGACCGCATTTGGCACCACTCCTGATACGTTCAAAGTTGTCTACAAGTCGCATGGCGTTTGCCAAGTGGTCCAATGGCTCCCAAGTTTCGTCATTGTACGGCTTCGCCCAGCGAACATGGTACAATATGGTGCCATCCTCGCCCTTCTTGCGACCAATTATTGCCTCCACACGATACTCAGGGTCATCTCCATCAAACGTGTCGCTCTGATCCTCGACCACATCACAGTCATCGCCACTGCCGTTGCCGTCGCCCTTTTCAACACGCTCCTCGACTGGCCCACGTGGCACACACTGAACAATCAAAGGGCGGTCATCCATGTTGACATCCTGTATCGGCCTTGGCTTGGTTGCAACCTTGGGGATCGTACTGGGCGTCGGTTGTTTCACACAAGCCATCGCGCGACCAAACTGCCACCACCACTCACGGTCCTCCACAGGCATAGCGTCTCCAAACTTCTTCAGCACAGCCTCCACAATGGTTCCATATGGTGTGATGGTCTGTCCCACCAGGTTGTTTGCCCGGTCATGGAAAAAAACGCGCAGTGGCTGGGAGTTGGGGGCGGGCACGGAGCGCAACACATCCACAGTATTTGACCACCCTCCAGCATCACCCACCACGTCCGTGGAAGCCAATCTGCGTGCTTTGAGGCGACCACACTCGTCAATATGGAGCACATGAAGCGACTTCTCGGACGCGCCCAGGTTGTTTTGGACGTATCCGGAGAGGTTGTGCATGTGGGGCTCCAGGAATGCCTTCCAGTCACGCAGAAGAGGCTGAAAAGTGCAATTCAAGAGCAAAGGCAGTGCTTGCCCCGCGATTTCTGCCTCAAAGTCGCCGTACACAGTCACGCGGGGTGCAACCGTCGGGTACCACTGAGCCATGCGAGCCAGCAGCATGGGCAGCGACCACAACATCTCCTTGCGTGCGCCCACGCGGAAATGCGACGTCAGGGCGTCGTTGCGATCACCACCATGGTCGGCAAGCGAGAAGCGCACCAACACCTCACGAAACCAGCCCAACTTGACACGGTAGGCGAGGTAAGCAATGAGGTACTTGTTACGTAGACCACATCCTCCATCAAGTTGAAGGTGAAGGACCGGCTTAAGCTCCCCATTTTGGCGCAACTCGTCCAACGTCACATCCAGAAGCGAGAGGTTGTCATTGACACCGTCTTTTCCACGACCCAAATACAGCGCTAGGCGCCCACAGTTCTCCCTGAACTCGTGGTGGACAATCAGCGAGTTGATTTGGAATGAGAGTCCGTCCTTCTTCGGGTTGAACTCCGTGCGTTGAGTTGGGCGAGGCACAAACACAGGTTTCGTGGCATCCTGCGACACCAGCGTGAAACCAGCGTCATTGGCATGCACCCTCTCAATTTCCTTCCAGTATACTTGGTGCTCAGCGTACTGAATTGCAAGGTGACGCCGCATTTCCTCGTCCAAATCAGCTGCCCGCGCCCAATCGCCAGCCCTGGCGCTATACAGGCGAGTACATGCAAGCTTAAAGCACCGTTGACAATGTTTCAGGTCGCTGTTGGTGTGGGGGGTGTCCACTTTGGCCATAACGTCGTCAAAGACGCGCATGAACGTGCGGTAAGAGACTGCCCCAATGTGAGACTCGCACTCATACCACACCCAACGACCTGTAGGCACGTAACAACATACACGTGACCCAGGAGTGCGTGCGTTGACCATGGTGTTCACAGGAAGCCACTCCTCAAGCAAAAATTGGCGCACACGCTCTTCCACAATGGCCACACGACCATGTGTGATGGACTGCGAGCGCTCCACAGTGTTTCCATCACGGAGAGAGTGCAGTTGTGCACGTGCGTCGTCGATACAGTTGTGTGATATGTGGTGAAGGCGCATGTAGCACTCGCGACAGATGGGAATCCCCATGAATGCGTACCCTGTTAGGCCAAACGCAAGCAGATCCTGCATCACCAACCATTTACGATTCGCTGGCGATGCACGTTCATAGTTCACGACCTCCTACTGGGCCGCTTTGAGCCAAACGAACAAACAAAAAAAAGAACAAACACACCAAGTCGAGTAGGCGGACGAGTTGCGCCTCATTAACACCGTGCGTACCAAGGTGGTCAAGTAGTGCGCAATTGCATCCGCGAAAGGCTGCGATTTCCCCGTCAAAGCTCCGTCTTTTTTGGTGCTCCTTGGCAATGTTGGACGCCGCGAGCTCGTACCCCTCAAGAATCGCTGCAATATTCATCTACTTACGAGAACTGACGACCCCTCCTCAACATCTTGCTTACTGTGACCGCAGAGAAAAGTCGGCGTTTCTGGTTCACTTTTGGGTAGGATTGGGCTCCCAACTTGCCACAACTTAGGTGGAGGGGTGGAGTAGTGTGTAACCTCTAGGATGGAGGCGAAAATAGCCGTGATTTCGACCGAAGGGGGCGTGGAGAGCGAAGCAAAAAAAGCGCGAACG
>CAZYYU010000269.1:3352-4741 GCA_964651735.1 uncultured Gammaproteobacteria bacterium
CTCAAACCAACCAGTATGCGAGTGGGATGATCGCCTCAAGCTCCATGGCGCCAATGGCCTTCCCTGTCATGCCCCAACTAGTGCAATCTGCTCCGCCACCACCCGCGTGGAGTGTGCCGCATGGAGGAGGTTGTTGCTGCCCGTCTTGTACCTGCTTGCATCACCATGGCTCAGGCTGTACATGCACAGGTGCTCGTTTGAAATGAACAGGCGCGTGCGTTGGTCGTGTTTGGGTTGGGGCACTTGCGTGCGCGAACAAAATCACGGACTTCGTTGCCTTGAGACGAGGGTTTCTTGCGTTTCCCTCCCTCCCTTCAATGTTGTAAGTCGTTGGTGTGTGTTGGCTGTGCCGGCGCCTCTTGTAGTGGCTGCGATTTCGTTTTTTTGTTTGTTTTTTCTCTTGTTGTGACGCCGAGTCGCACATGCGCTGCCTCTTTGCATCGTTGGTATACGTGATTAGAATACAAGTGTTTGGTGACGAATAGCGTCCAATCTGCTTCTTTTTTCCCTTTTTGTTCTTGCTCTCCTCGTGATGCGCGCTGCTGTGGCCAGCGGAAGTGATGACATTTCGTACACCACACCAAAGTAGACGATTTGGTTCGTGTAAAAGTGGGCAAGGTTGTGTTGGTTGCTCAAAGCGCGTGTTCACGATGAAAGTAGCCCACTCAAAGAGGCCACGCTCCGTGATGGTTTCGTGTGCGTTGGTGACCATCTCGTGAGGGGTCTTTATGATAGCAATGGTGTTCCTTGAAGTGCAACCTCCAGAGTGCAGCCTCTTTGGTTTTGGCAACCCGCTAATGAGAGACTTATCATCACAAAAAACAGCAGCTCAACCAGCAGACGTTGCACCAGGGAGTGATCGCACAATGCTTGACCTTGTTTGAGGAGCTCTGGGAAAGGCAGGTGCAATGTCAACGTCCGCAAAAAGCATGAAACGAAACCCTTTATTGTGGAAGCACTTGCCAAATTAAAATGAAGCAAAGGGGCAGAAAATTTGCTCAATCTGTGCATCATCAATGAAGCAAGGCTTCGTTTTTGCTTTTTTTGCGAATGCCATTTTCCGTCAAAGAGGATTCACTTGGATGGAGCAGAGGGCCCCACACGCGCAAGAAGTCCAACCGATGGCGGCTCCAGCAGCTATTCTACAGCACCGACTCTCCAACAAGGAGTCGCTCTTCAGAGACTACACCTGTATCCTTAAGTTCACGGCACAGAGCAACGGAAACAAGAAAACGGTTCTTGACGTAGACACTGTATTGTGCATCCGCAAATGCGTGATTTCACGCCTCGCGTCGACCATGGAACTTACCACCAAGTCAAACCACATTGTCGTAGAGAAGCCGTCGGTGAGATCACCCGCGGTTCTTTGCTTTTAGAAGGACGCCTTCA
>CAZYYU010000270.1:0-4725 GCA_964651735.1 uncultured Gammaproteobacteria bacterium
CTGAATCTTTTTCGATACAGCAGTCGTGACACCTTTGCGTGGCGTATTACTTTGAGACAGATTGGATGTGAATCGAGCGTAGACAGCATGCGAATGGAACATGAAAACTCCAATAAAGTACAGGGCTTAGAATCGCATGAGGATTGTATGGGATCGTAAAAAGTGATCAGTGAGAGAGACAAGAATAATTATTCCAGTGGAATGATGTTTGCATTCCATATGTTTAGACTTCGTGAGCCTCTTGATCCAAGGAGCCGATGTTCAAGTTGGCGTTGGACCCTATTTTGAAGAACAGGATTCGAATGGTCGTCTTGCGGAACCTCTGTTGATGCTCACGATTGGATGGTCATGCAGACTTCAGAAGTTCGGATCGCTATCGTCCATAGTAACCAGCTTCTTCGTGAATCTCTCAGTTGTTGTCTTTCGCAGTGCGGTTCCTTCTGCGTCGTGCACATGGCGGCGCAATTAGGGGAGCCAGAACGGAATATCGCTGAATGTAGATCTGATGTCCTGATTGTAGAGTTTCCATTATTGCGTCAACAGGGTGAAAAGAACAGTCCTTGGGTGAATGGGTTGCCGCTGGGAGTGAAGGTCCTGGTGATCGATGTCCCTGATCGAGAAGCCGATATTCTCTATTGTATTGAGGCCGGAGGGGCTTCCGGTTATTTGCTACAGAACGCGTCTCTCAAGGACCTGGAAGCCAATCTCCGGGTGATCGCACGAGGAGAGACCCTCTGTTCTCCAAGAATCGCCCACCTCGCATTCTGTCGAATGTCATTGCTTGCTCGTCAGGAAGAAAGAGTCGGAGTGTCGAACGGCATAGCTCTGACCAGACGAGAGACCGAGATTGTGCAGCTGATTGAAGATGGGTTGAGCAATAAGGAAATCGCAACCAGACTTCACGTCGAAGTGTCGACGGTCAAGAATCATGTTCATAATATTCTCGATAAACTTCAGGTACCCAATCGTTATTTAGTTGTGAAACATGTGAAAGAACGAATAAGTAGAGCCGGCAGCGTCTAGCCACTCCTCCCTTCATCCCCAAAAGTAGCCACGATCGATTTCTCGGAAACAACGGGAAATGCGTACGCGCTCGCGCGTGAAGAATTCGAGAAGATCTAGATCCGTCTGGATCACGCTGTAGATCCAAATTGATCATCCAGATCTATGGGAATTCAGCGCTAGTGGCACTACCGTGTGTATTCAGCAATGTGAGGTCGTCAGTGGACAGGATTAGGGTGCTTTTTGCGAATCATCCCGCAATGGTTCCCGATATTGTTCGAAGGCTCGTGGACGAACAGGACGATATGGAAGTGGTCGGCGATTGTCGTGGGCCGATGAAAATATTGCAAGAGACCGGTCGGGCTAATGCCGATGCTGTCATCCTCACTCAGGAATGCGAGCATGAGCCTGGTCTTTGCAGTCAGCTGCTCGCTACGTATCCGTATTTGATCATTATGAGCGTGACACCAGACCTGACGGCGGCCTGTACGTTCCAGCTCACTTCGCACCGGAGAGACTTTATCAACATCGGTCGAGAAGACATTGTGCAGAGGCTTCGAGAGGCAAGCAGAATCAGTCACTGATTGACGGAGCAAGAAAGAGGGAAGTCAGAGGTGAATTAGAACGAACCAACAGCTGAGTGGAGGACACCAATGCCGACATCGCCGACATATCCAGGAGTGTACATCGAAGAAATCCCGAGCGGAGTGCGCACGATTACGGGAGTTGCGACTTCCATTACAGCGTTTCTAGGCCGAGCAGTGCGTGGTTTGGTCAATGAACCGACGCGCATAAACAGTTTTGGTGATTTTGAGCGTAAGTTCGGCGGACTCGACGTGAATTATCCCATGAGCTATGCCGTTCGGGATTTTTATGCCAACGGGGGCAATCAGGCCATCATCGTCCGGCTTGAGAAAAAGTCTGCTAAAGCCAAACAAGACGACATCAAATTGGAGGCAGCTAGCGCCGGCACATGGGCCAATTCGATGGTGTACACCGTCGATGCCAAGGGTATCACTGATGACGTCGCTGCCCGTTTCGGTATCGCCAAAGGCGAGTTGTTCAACCTTACCGTCTATGAAAATCCAGGCACCGGCGCGATCGAGCGGTTTCTTAATGTGACTGTGGCCACCACGGCCGGTTCACGTCGACTAGATCGCGTGCTAGCTGAGGAGTCCAGTCTGGTCCGCGTCAAACTCAAGGCTGACGGTACGCCAGATCTCATAGGCGCTCGTCCGACCGACTCCAAGCCGGACGAGGACCCGTCCGATCCGAAGGCGGACAAGGCAAAATTCAAGAAATTCTCAAGTGGTGTGGACAGCGACCCATTGACAACTGACCCCGATGTCCTCGGTGACGAAAACAAAAAGACAGGCATGTTCGCGCTGGCCAAAGCTGATCTCTTCAATTTGCTGTGTATCCCGCCGGACACGCGCGATGGAGACACGACACCAGGGGTGTATCAGGGTGCGATGAAGTATTGTGCTAAACGGCGCGCAATGCTCATCGTCGACTCGCCTGCAGCCTGGAGTGCGAACAAAGATACGGCAGCGGAAAAAGCGATTGCTGGTCTGTCAACGCTTGCACTCACGGGAATCGAGTCGCGAAATGCCGCACTCTATTTCCCGCGTATCCTGCAATCTGATCCGAAACGAGATGGCCAGCTCGATACCTTTGTGCCTTGCGGCATTATCGCGGGGATTATGGCGAAGACGGATGTCAATCGTGGCGTGTGGAAGGCGCCGGCCGGATTGGACGCGGGGATGAATGGCGTTGTGGCGTTGCAAGTCAATCTGAACGATGACGAAAACGGAATGCTGAATCCCCTCGGCATTAATTGTCTTCGCTTTTTCCCTGTGACGGGCCGCGTCGTCTGGGGCAGCCGCACGTTGCGTGGCGCCGATCAACTCGCCGATGAGTGGAAGTATGTTCCCGTCCGCCGCACGGCGCTCTTTATTGAAGAGAGTCTCTATCGAGGCACGCAGTGGGTCGTCTTTGAGCCGAACGATGAGCCGCTATGGGCACAGATCAGGCTGAACATCGGGGCCTTCATGCACAACTTGTTTCGACAGGGAGCCTTTCAAGGCACGACACCGCGTGAGGCCTATTTCGTCAAATGCGACAAGGAGACCACGACGCAGAACGATATCAACCTCGGTATTGTGAACATCGTGGTCGGCTTTGCACCGCTCAAACCGGCGGAGTTTGTCATTATTAAGCTGCAACAGATGGCAGGACAAATCGAAGTCTAGCGATTGATGTGAGGAGGGATAAGTATGGCGCAGTTTAGCGTGAATGCACAGCGGTTCGATCCCTACAAGAACTTTAAGTTTCGAGTGAAATGGGATGGGAAGTACGTGGCCGGGATCAGCAAGGTGGGGTCGTTGAAGCGGAGCACCGAAGTCGTGGAACACCGAGAAGGTGGAGATCCATCGACCGGAAGAAAGTCCCCCGGCCGTACGAAGTATGAAGCGATCACGCTGGAGCGCGGGGTGACTCACGATACCGAGTTCGAAAAATGGGCGAACAAGGTGTGGAATTTCGGGTCTGGATTGGGAGCGGAGGTCTCGCTCAAGGACTTCCGAAAGGACATTATTATCGAGATGTACAACGAGGCAGGTCAACTGGCGATTGCGTACAAGGTCTATCGCTGCTGGGTCTCGGAGTTCCAGGCTCAACCTGATCTCGATGCCAATGCCAATGCCGTAGCTATCCAGACCATCAAGCTGGAGAACGAAGGTTGGGAACGGGATTACGAGGTAGCCGAGCCGACGGAACCGACTTTTACTGAACCGGCAGCATAACAGCCGATGCACGTACTCACCGCGAGTGCTCTGTTGAGAGTGTGGGACCGTGGTGTGGGGCAGTCCTCAATCACTCAAGTACTGAGCCTGTTGGCTGAGGCGATTCCGAAGACGGCGGTCGGTGAACTGGCCCGCTTGCCGATCGGCCGTCGTGATGCACTCTTGCTCGCGTTGCGGGAACAGTTGTTTGGATCACGCGTGCAGACAGTGGTGGTGTGTCCTCAATGCCGGGATAGTCTTGATCTCGTGTTTGAGGTCGATCAGATTCGAGTGCCGCTGAAGAGTGAGACGCAAGAAGAGTTTGTCTGTGACGTCGACGACTACCAGGTGACGTTCCGACTGCCGACGAGTGAGGACTTGATGATGGTCGTGCACAAGCCCGAATCAGGTGCAGCCAAACAGCTCTTACTGGAACGGTGTCTGATTCGAGTCATGCATCGCGGCGAGACGACAACGGCATTCCCGAGTTCGCTTGCAGAACCGGTGATTGAACGGATGGCAGAAGCCGATCCTCAAGGTGATGTGGAGCTTGCGGTGACTTGTGCCGCATGCGGATATCAATGGCAGGCGCTCTTCGACATTGCATCGTTTGTGTGGCGTGAGATCGGTGCCTGGGCAAAGCGGTTGTTGGGTGAGGTTCATCTTCTGGCCTCGGCGTACGGGTGGGCCGAGGGTGACATCCTCAGGATGAGTGCCTGGCGGCGCCAGTGCTATCTGGACATGGTGCAGGGATGAGCGATTATCTGACGAACCTTCTCATTCGTACAAGGCATCCTGAACGGACAATTCAGCCGCGCCTGCCCTCGATGTTTGACCCAGTATCGCCGAACTCCAGAGGCGAAGAGGTGAGAGGGGGGGATCCTGGGGAAGAACCGCATCGGGCAATTGAGGTCAATCAGGCGGTTCCAAGACATGATCC
>CAZYYU010000271.1:0-4706 GCA_964651735.1 uncultured Gammaproteobacteria bacterium
GTGTGTGTGTGTGTGTGTGTGTGTGTGTGTGTGTGTGTGTGTGTGTGTCGCTATTGCTGCTTACGTGCTCCGCACAGCTGCCACAGCTGCCCGCCTTGTCGCTGCGGTCCAGCCCTCCAGCCGAAGGCAGACCGCAGCCACCTCCGGTGCGTGCTTGGCCGGCCCTGCTCCATCGCTCACTCACTCGGCACAGTCTGCGCCTGCACCCTCGCTGGTGCTGCTAGATGCGCCGCCCACACATCTGGGGCTGGAGGACGAGTTGCTGGGAGGCAGCGACGACGAGCTCCTGAACCGCAGCGACAACCTGGACGATCTGATTGAGTGAAGCGGCTTCATTTCACCGCCGCTTGCCCAGCTGCTGCAGCAGCTGCTCGGCCCTGAATCACGCAAAGGGGTTGGCGGTGACGAGCACGAGCAAAGGATTGGCACCTGTTGAGGGCCTCGCGCGCCACATGTATCTCGTGCTGCAAGTCGGCACGCACTTTCCAGTCTGGGGGGCTGCCAATCAGCACTGCACGCACAGATGCTGGCAGATACGCACCCACACCGTCGGTGCCCAGCGACGCGCCGTGCATCGCGCCGGATAGCAGCTTGACCTGCAGCCTCTGAGCCAAACAGACAAAAACAAAAAGCAGCCCAACCTCAGATCGCACACTGAACAGCAGCTGCAGCACCAGTGCCAGCACCAGCACCAGCAGCACCACCGCCACGCTCTCGTACGACAGCCAGCCCTTGACCCTCTGAGGCGTGCATGAGCGGCCGCATCCCAACACAGCACAGCACCTTCTTGTTGGGCTTGGATGGCGGCGTGAGCGCGAGATCGTGGCGCAGCGGCGTCTGGCGCAGTGGCTGCGGGGCACTGCAGGGGCCGCAGTGAGCAGTGACGGCGTGAACAAGGGGCGGCGGTACAAGGCAGAGGGCGGCGGCAGCTGCGATGGTGACGGTGCATGGTCAGCGTTGCGGGGCTGGGACTGGGGCTGGGGCTGATGAAGTGAGCTGGGCAACGCCGGCACCGTCTCAGAGGCGTGCTCGGCCTGCACTGCAGTGAGCCACAACACTCCTCCCCGCCCAAACCCGCCACGTTACAGCGATCTTGCGGGACGTGGGCTCCAGCGCGCGCATCTTGGCCAGCAGCCCTGACACGTACTGCACGCCGTCCTTCTTGATCATGGACTCCACCGTGGACTTGAACCCGAACAGCCACTTGTTGAAGCTGCCCTCCACGAAGCAGCGCACCGAGACGCCGTCGCCGCGCTCCGTGCTGCGCACCTTCCAGCGTGTCTCGATGGAAAAGGCGTTGCCGTACGGTATGTCGGGCATGACGGAGGACGTGGCAAAGTGCAGCGTGTTCACGTCCACCCAGTACCAGCGGTGCACCTGCTTGACGCGAGTGGAGCTGGGCGCCAGCGGGAACGCCACACTGATGGGCTGCTGGAAGTAGAAATCGCGCGTCCAGCAACACGACCCCTTGTCCGCGGCGTAAGGCTGGATCCAGCGGTTGTCTGGGCCACCCAGCCCGTTGTCGCGGTGGAACTCGTTGAAGAACGCGCCCTCGTCGTTGATCACGCGCTCGTAGAACTCGCTCAGCGGGATGTGAATGGTGCACGCGTCCACCTGCTCCGTAGTGGGCTCCGTCCAGTGCGTGCAGGGCGACGCCAGCACGAGCTGCCGCCGGACAGAGGGCTGAGGTGTTGGAGCAGGTTGTTGCGGCTGCTGTTGTTGCGACTGCTGAGGCTGCTGAGGCTGCTGTTGTTGCTGCTGAGGCTGAGGTTGCTGCTGCTGCTGTTGAGAGGGAAGAGAGGACGTGGAAGTAGGCTGGGTGCTGGATCGCGTCAGGGGCGGCTGTTGGTCCAGCGTAAGCGTTCTGGCCCGTGTCAGAGGAGGCTGCTGGTCCAGGACAATGGGCGTGGTACGAGTCGGCGTCATAAAGTCGGGACCGTCGCCGCCTTCGCTGCGGGGTGTGGTGGGCCCCTTGTCCTGCTCTGCAGCCGCTGCAGATGGAGGCACTGCTGTGCAAGAGTGTGAGTGCGAGAAAGAGACTCTTGCAAGGCGCACCAGCCACATCCCCGACCACTGCAGCGGGCTCGCCATCATCCCTGGCTCGGCGGCGTTAGCACAGAGGAGATTCCCTCTCACTCCGACGCAACTTGGATGCAGACGCGGCCAGCGAGTCGGCGCTCGCTTCCTGGGTGTGGCTGAGGCCAGCCTCCGACAGCAGGGCGTCAAAAAAGCACGCACCCTGTCCGTAGCCCGCTTCCACTGCTTCACCAGCACGGCGTGCACTCGGTCGCGGTGGCTGAACGACGTAAAGTGCCGCACATCCCCTGCCAGTCAGTCAGCCACCACTCATCACTGTCCATGGACGCACCGTCCTTGCACGTGATCTTGATGCCGGAGCTGAACGCGTAGTTGGTCACAGACTTCTCAATGGCAGTGATGCTGTCCATGCGCAATAGCTGGTCCCCCCCGACCGCCTAAGGCGCGCAAGCGCAAGTGCAACAACACGTCTCACCTGCCACCCGGCTGCATGAGCGAGGTTGCAGCGGCAGGGGAACAACAGACAGCTCACCAGCTTTTTGCCGGATGCCAGGAAGAGCAGGTGCGTGGAGCTGAGGTACATCTTGCCCTGCAAGCACCTGCAAAATGAACGCGCTTGCACCGCGGCAACAGCGCCGGGACCTGAGGCACGCACAAGGATTCAGGCGCGCCAACCACCACCACCACCACCACCCCACTGTTGCTGCTGGCTACCTGCTGCACGAAGAGATCGCCGTGATGCGTGCACGAGAACTCGCCCAGCAGGCGCTCCTTGGGGTCTGTCAGGCCGCTCGCCTCGCGCCACCGCAGTTCCAACTCCTCGGGCGCGCCCTGGGCGTTCCCCCCAGCCATGAGCAATGGCCGTGCGTTGCTAGGGGATGCACCGCCCACGCTACCATGGCTGCCACCTCCGCGCTGGGCGACACGGCGCTCGAGCGCGACAGCCCGCTTTCCATCGTCCTTTGCCGGAGGCTACCAAGCCTGTAGGGAGGCCACTGCCACCCAGTGCAAGAGACGAGCGAGCGAGCGCCAGCACGCTCCGCCACTCACACACAAGGGGATTCGTGTATTGTTTGCGCCCGGACGCGCGGGGCCCGCGCCTCTTGCATCATCAGCACAGCGCTGCGCTTCCGCCAGTCTGTTGGGCCACAGCGTCGATGACGTCACCATCGTTCATGTTGAGCATCTCGGGCGTGCTGTCCTCCTTCAACCTGTTGCAACCGCGTGAGGCGCCCTTGGCAGACGCACTGCATCCGCACCGCTCGCCGTCCCACAGAAAGCGCACGCTAGCTGCAGGGATTCCATGCCTTGCCGGCCCGCAGTGAGCAAGCACACACGGGGAGGGGAAACACGCGTTGGCAACACCTGTTGCAGTAGGCTTCCATGAGCTTCTTGAGCGGCGTGCTCTTCTTGATCTTGAAGAAGACCTCCCCGCCCTCCTGCCACGCTGCTCAGTGGGTGGCGCGTCGGAGGACGGGGAAAAAACAGCAACCTGGTTCACAACGCGTATGCTGATCTGGTTGGGGTCCGCCGGTTGCTGCTCCTTCGTCAGCGCTGCCCACCACCACCACCAGCGACTCCCGAACCTGCTGCGCATCCGCGGGCGCCTGATCGCCCTCCCCACCAGCCTGAGAGCAAGGTCCGCTGTGTCAGCAACGGGCATCCCACTCTGCGCTGGCTAGTGCGTTGGCCCCCCGCGCAGCCTCTACCTCGCTGCTCTTGTCGGACATTCACCGGCCCTCCCACCGACCACTGCTTGCTTTGACACTCCACTGCCCGAGAAGCCCGCGCCACGACAGCCCCTCCCACCCAAAAGCAACAACTACTTGTTTTCCACCGACTTGAGATTGTTGGCGAGCTGCAGGCGCTTTGCCGTGAGGTCAGAGCCCCTCCAACAAGGACAGTACCTTCTTGCCCGAGTCTGCGCAGCGTGTGAGTGCCTGCGCATGCGCGCGTCCCACCAGAACGCACCGTTCATCAAGAACTTGAGCATCTGCATGCGGTTGAGCAGCTCTGTCTTGCTGGTCTCGACGGGCTCGCCGCCCAGGCACAGCTCGTCCCAGAGCTGGATGCAGTTGAAGAAGTTGAACACCAAGTCCAGCTCACACACGCTGCCAAAGTAGTTGTCTGGAGGGCGCGGCGGTGGGCGGCGGCAGGTGGCGGTGGGGGCCTTACCCAGCGACTCCACGAACAGGTGGATGAGCTCCAGCGCGCCCAGCTCATTGGTGGCGCGGTCCACGCACAGCGCAAAGTACAGCCCGGCGTAACGTCTGTAGATGATCTTGTCGTCCTGGAAGTCGATGAAGTTAGTCCAGCCGCGCGGCCGTTGCACGATGGTCTTGTGGATCTCCATCGCCAGTTTGTGCTTCTCCTGAGAGGACGATATGAATAAAGAGGAATAACGATGAACGACGAATAATGATGAATAACGATGAATAACGATAAACAACGATGAACAACGATGAGTAACGATGAACAACGACGAATAATGATGAACAACGATGAATAACGATAAACAACGATGAACAACGATGAATAACGATGAACAACGATGAACAACGATGAGTAACGATGAACAACGACGAATAATGATGAATAACGATGAATAACGATAAACAACGATGAACAACGATGAACAATGATGAATAACGACGAATAACGACGAACAA
>CAZYYU010000272.1:0-4698 GCA_964651735.1 uncultured Gammaproteobacteria bacterium
CAACTGAGTGACTTTGTTGTTGGAGGGTCTGGCCAGTCTGCACTGACCAGTGCCGTTGTGGCGGGTGTCGAAGCCTTGCAAGCGCGCCTGCTTCCGCGCCCTGGCAAATGAGTCTGGCCACACCCGTGCGCGGTGTGGCGCACCACATGGACGAGGTGGTCATCGAGGAGCGCGTTCCAGGTCCGCTCGGTCCTCGCTGGCCCGGCGTTTTTGTTTTGCCTGCTGCTTGGCGCTCGAAACGCCCCAGCTCATGGTCGAGCGCTCTTGTTGGCAGGGATGAGTCTGCGCTCGCGCGACCTGAGCTCCACGCGCAAGAAGGCAGTGGCCATGAGCATCAGCGATGCGTATCGGCGCTCTCCGCACGCGGTGCGCTTGTCGCGCTCCTTCACTGCGCCCATGTCGCCGTCCGCCGTTGGTGCCACCTCGCCATCGACAGGCACGCCGTCGCGACCCATGGCAGCGCCGCCTGTGCTGGCCAGAAGGCAGGAGTGGCGCTCGTGGGGCTTGCTGCTGGCCGTGGTGGCCGTGCTGGTGGTGGCGGCTGGCATCCGTGCTTCGGGAAGCGCAGAGACCTCGTCGTCGTCGTCGTCGATGGAAGGCGGAACGCTGCTGGACGAGGCGGCGTTGGCGGAGCGACTGCGCACGTTGCAGGAACGCGTGCTGGCCCAGGCCTTGACACAGGCCGAGGCTGGGGACGCAGCGGTGGCCGACCGCGTGGAGCGCCTTGCGAGCGAGCGGCAGGGACTGGACGCACGTTTGGCGGCGCTGGAGGCGCTGCTCAAGCAGCTGGCGTCTGATGTGCAGCGCGTGGCTGACGGCCTGGCCCAGACGGAGCAGCAGTCAAGCGCACTGCAAGCGTCAGTGGGAGGCTTGGCGTCTGCGGAGGCACTGCGCGACCTTTCTGCGCGTCTGGACGCCGCCAACGCCCGTGTGCTGGCGCTGGAGCAGTCATCATCGACGACGACGACGCCGCCGCCTGCAGCAGCAGCGCCTGGCCTCAGCAAAAAGGAGCTGGAAGATGCGCTGCGCGCTATGCGTGCTGAAATCAGCGCTGTGCAGGCGTCGGCGGTGCCACGCCCTGAGGTGCAGGCGCTGGCGGCCTCCGCCGTGCGGAGCGACATCACCACTGCCGTGGAGGCTGCTCAGCGCGCACTGGAGGGCACCGCACAAGCGCTGCGCAGCGAGATGCAGGCCGCGGCGGGGCTGAAGCGCCAGGACGTTGCGGCCATGCTGGAGCAGTCGGTGGAGGCGCTGGTGGAGCGTGCGGTGCACAAGTTGGGCGGCGACGGTGCGTCCACAGCGGACCCGGCCTCTGTGGAGCAGGTGGTGAGGCGTCTGCTGGAGGTGGAGCGCGCAGACCACTTCGGCCGCCGCGACTACGCGGCTGATGCAGTGGTGCTGCCGGACCTGACGTCGGAAACGCTGCTGGACAAGCAGCCGTGGTACGTGTCGTGGCTATCGCGCGGCTCGCAGGAACACGTGCAACGCGTGCTGGGCGTGCAGCTGCCCATTCCAGTGGGCCCTGACAGCGTGCTGGGTCCGGGGGCGCGGCGTGCATGCTGGCGCTTCGCGGCCGGGGGCAACCTGACGGTGGCGCTGCGAGTGCCCGTGGCCGTGGATGCGGTGGTGGTGGAGCACGCCAAGAAGGCTATTGCGTGGGACGCGACCATGGCACCGCGCGCCTTTGACGTGTACGCGTACCCGAATGGGCTGCACGCTGAGCCCACGCTGGCGGGCTCCTTCGAGTACGACTTGGACGCGCCCGAGGCCATCCAGCTGTTCCGCGTGCCGTCGTCTGTGGGCAAGACGCAGGCTGTGCGCTTCCACTTCCGCAGCTCGCACGGATCGCCGTCCATCTGCTTGTTCCGCGTGCGCGTGTTTGGCAAGCGCGACGACGAATGAAAATCGGCGCGCAGGAGGGGGTCGCACCCTCTGTAGGAACGGAGCGTTTCGGGTGGGAAGGCGCGCTCTGCACGTGGATGCCGAGCGGGTGAGCGACGGGATTCTTTGAAGTGCTGTGTCCTTGCTCACCCGCCGCCATCGCCTTGGGTGCAGTGGGTGCTAGGGAAGGCCGCGCCTCGTTTTGGAGCTTTTGGGCGCTGCGCCCAGCCATGTCGTCGCACGCCAACCTGTTCGAGACCTACGAGGAGGAATGGCGTGGGCTGACGGTGCGCTCAAAGCGATGGGAAGGTGGGGCCACCGGCGCAACCAACTCAACTGCAACGCTCGCAGGACGATCTTTACGCTGGCATCGCCAAGATACCGGCGCTCAACGGGCTGGAGCGCGAGCGCCAACTCAAGATCGGTGCGTGGTGCCGTGGAGGCGCGCACCGTGTCCCTCACCGGCCTTGGCTCCAGTGACGGAGAAGCTGCAAGAAGCCGAGGACGCGGTGGACGGCATGGGCATCGCGTGCAGGTACAAAAGCAGAGCCAATGATGCGACGCTCAACACGGCCCACCAAAGAGGGGCGCCCAACATTACCGCGCTGAGTGCGCGTCTGAAGGACTACCGCACCGAGCTGGACAACCTCAAGAAGAACTTCTCCAAGGCGCAATACGCGGTGAGCAGCTTTTGCTGTTGCGGGATTGCGCTCACCATTGTTGCAGCTGCACGGCGATGCTAAACGCGAGTTGCTGGGCGAGCCTGATCCCGACGACATTGTGTCAGGCCATCGGGCACTGTTCAACGGCGGCGGCGGCGGCGGCGGCGGTGATGCGTTGTTGCACCCGCATTTGCACCATGGTCAAGCTTGTTTCCAGCAGCCGCATCGCAAGACAAGACGCAGCTGCTGCAGTCGAGCGACCAGTCTCTTCACGAAGGTCAGCCACGGGAGCAGATGCGCGCGCTCCGCTGACACTTGACAGCCACAACGGCGCTGTTTGAGACGGAGCAGACGGCCATGAACGTGATGGAGAACTTGCACGAGCAGCGCACGACCATGGAGCGGTTCAGGGACAGGCTGGCCGGTAGCGCGACGACATTGTCTTGCGTCTCGTGCTGAGGTTCCTGCTGCAGACATCAACGCGTCGCTGGACACGGCGGGCAGCCTGATGCAGGGCATGATGAAGCGCATCTGGGGCAACAAGCTCATTCTGGCCTTTGTGAGGCGCCGCTCCCGTCTTGGCCTCTCTCACGGGAAGAGGCGTCAGGTCATGTGCTTGCTCGTGGGCGGCATTCTGGTCATCATCTGGCTGCGCTTCTTTCCCCCCTGGGGTGAGAATGTGGTGTCCACCACGGCGCTCTCGACTTTGAACCCCACCACAACAACTGCTCCGGCGCTCGGGGGGAACAAGACGGGCCCGTGACCAAAAAAAAGCACGCGTTTGAGGGGCTGTGGTGACGATGAGTGGGCACGAGGAGGGACCGGAAGTCGTTGTCGATGGGCTAAGCGCACTTCCGGAGGACCTGATGGTGTGGCGCGTCCTTCCACGGTCGCCTTCGGTCCTGACGTGCCCCCTGACGCACCCAGAGCATGGTCTTCAAGGCGCTGTCATCGCCCCGTGATCTGCTGGCAGCCAGCCAGGTCGAGGCGCCCAAGTGTGGTGCATGCGCGACACTGACGCTGTGCGCTTCCGCCAAGGTGTGTCCGAGCTGGCGCCGCCTCATCCACAACCGCCGCCTCTGGAACTGGTGCAGTTGCCCTCCCCGAGCTCCCTGCTGCTGACGCGCGCGCCGCAGGTACCTGCATGTGTGGAAGCGATACAGCCACCCGGGCGCTGCTCTCTTCGGTGGGCTGCATCTTAGCACCAGGTCTCGCTGACGCAGCCCTGGCAGTGGAGCTGGACGAGAACCAGATGGTTTGGGGCCTGCTCTTGCGTGCTGCTCGCGCTTCATGCACGCACCCAGGGCGAGTGGCGCTTCGACGGCAGCCTGTACGATCCCATCATCGACCGTCCGGAACGCGCGCCCGTCGACCTGGACCGCGCGGTGCTGCTGCACTTTGCCTTTCGGTGCGTTTCCCCCCCCATTCGCGCGGTTTTGGCCAACCACCCAAAAGAGGCGAGGTCGTGACTGCGCCGGAAGATGTGATGGCGCGCCTCAACAAGCGGTCAAGGCTTGTCGTCGTCTGCCGGCCAGTCGCGGCTCAACTTGTGTTCGCGACAGGCACTACGAGTTGAGCGAGGCGGGCACGCAGCTGCCAAAGCTGCACCGGCGCGTCTATCTGGGCGTCGGGTCATGGGCCTGCATCAGGTTGTTGCTTTGCTGTTGTTGCATCCTCTTCTTTTGCTGAAACTATGCAGGTGGCGTTGTTGCTGCCTCTTTGGTCCGTGCTGCTGAACGTTTGCAGCTACGTCGCCCTTCACAAGTCGCTCAAACTGCACCTCATCGGCGTCAGCGCCAGCGTGAGCGGCTTGCGTGTTGCGCGCAGCAGCGACGATCCGCGTGACCCGGGGAAGCGCGCAGGAGGTGGTGCTGCACAACAACGGGGAGGCGCGACCGTCGCTGCAGCTGCTTGGCTGGTGCCGCCTTCAGCCCTGGTCAGTGGCCGCTGTGCGTCTGTGCCATGCTCTTCATTGCGCGCTGCGCTCCAGGTTGACCGTGTCCATGAAGGCGAAGCTGGAGCAAGGCCTGGAGGAGGGCATGGCGGAGGTGGAGCTGCGCAACTTCACTGTGGCGCCCAAAGTGAGCAGCGCACCATTCCTCTTCTTCTGCTTCTTCTTCTTCTTCTTCTTCTTCTTCTTCTTCTTCTTCTTCTT
>CAZYYU010000273.1:0-2085 GCA_964651735.1 uncultured Gammaproteobacteria bacterium
ACACACACACACACTCTCTCTCTCTCTCTCTCTCTCTCTCTCTCTCTCTCTCTGCAGGCCATCAAGCAGTCGGTGATGCACTTCAGGTTGCATGGCGTCCATCCACTGCCGCCCCACTGACCTTGCAATGCGCGGCAAGGAACGAGCTGGAGCGCAGTGTGGTGGTGCACCCTTCGGTGGTGATCGCGCCGGGCCTGGTCAACTTGCTGGACACGGAAGGTGTGCATCGGTGCTGGCGTCCGTGGGGACCTCTGACTTGTCTACCCGAAGCCGCCTCTGTGATACGGACGCCCAGCCCCGGCCCAGGGCCTGACCTTGTCGGCTACATCAGGCACGAGCAACCACCACCCAAACGCTTCCCGCCTCAAGTGCACCCCGCAGGCAGCTGGAGCGGCGGGTGGAGGAGCAGGCTGCTGAGGTGCAGCGCCTCAAGACCAGGGGCAAGTGATGATGCGATGTTGCGATTGCGCGACGAGCCGGGAGCTCATAAACGCCGACGGTAGACGGACCCAACACGCTGTGCCTGCTTGCCTTTCGGTGTGCGGTTGTTGTTTGCCACTTGTGTGTGTGTGCTCTCAACTCCCCGATCTGCAAGTGCTTCTACGCTGCCAAGCTCGACTGGCTGCTGCTGTCGCGCGAGCTGCGGTCCACACAGAGCGGCATCGGCGCCCAGGGCCTCTCCGACCACCACTGCGTGTGGCTGCACTTTGCCTGGCCCGAATAACACGGGCGGCAATGCTCACTTGTTGGCTGCGCGCCACTGCTTCACCAGGAACGCTTTCTTCTCCTTGTTGGTCCACGACTCGTACTCCTTCAGAAACTGCTCGCTGCAACAAACCGCACCGGTGAGCTGCACACAGCCACACTCACTCCCGAGCACGCCGCACCGCTGGGCGCGCTCCTCCTCGCGCTGCTGCAGCTGCTCTGCACTGGGCACCGCCCAGCGGTACACGGTGTACCTGGCCGCGCGCCAAGGGGGTTGAGCGACCAAACAGCCGCATGCAGCGCGCGCTTACGGCAGCATCACGAAGCGCACCGGCCACAGGTCGGTCCACACTGGCAGCTCTTGAACAGCGCAGTGAGGAAGCGCGCTCATGAGCGGCCTCGCTGACCTGCCCCTTTCACTGACGGGAGCTTGAGCAGACCACCGTGAAGAGGGGGAAGGAAGAGGCTGTGCTGCCTTCGATCACGATGTCGTCCGTGCTCTGTCCCAGCTTCAGGCGGCGGCTGACCTCTTGCTTGTACCTGGGCAGCGCGCCGCACCATCAACCACGCAGCAACCACATGACAGCGCGTCACCTGTCCGTGAGCTGCCAAAAGCGCGTCAGCAGCTACTGCTGTGCAAGGCTGCCAGACCCGGGCCGCTGTCTGCATGCGCCGGTGGTACCAGTGCCAGTAGTACCTTCACGGGAAGCGCGTCAGCGGGTCGCTCGCAGCCGTCACATCCCCACCATTGAAACGACACCGTAAACGCAAACGTGCCCAGCAACACCAGCTGCCACGCGTGAGGCTTGTCGTGGCTTCCCCTTTTGCCAGCGACGGCCTCACCCAGACATTGGTGCGCGGGTACACCCGGTACCGCACGCCCCACCGCAGCCTCCCGTACCTGCCCCACCAACAGACGGTGAGGCGTCCAGGCGGTAGCAACAGCAGCAGCCTCACGCTTGGAAGTAGTGCAGCTCCTCCAGGAACTCAGCCCTCGACGCTGCATCCTGTCCTTGACGCCTGAGCCCAGCGTGCTGACCACCCAGCTCCCAACCTTGAGCACGCTGTAGGCCGTGGTGATGCGCAGCCAGTGCTCGTCGTCAGCAGGCGTGCTGCCGCCTTCCAGCTTGTCCGGGTGGAAGCGCATGGCCAGCTCGCGGTACGTGCGCTTGATCTCTGAGCGTGCTCCTCAGCGCCAGGCTCTTGCACAACCCCGCTGCCCACCAACCCTGTGTGGTGGCCTGCTCGCTCACTCCCAGCACCTCGAACCAGTTGGTGAAGCCCTGCGCAGCGCCCACGCCCAGCAGGCAAGCCTTTGGGGGGTTCCCAGCAGCAGTGAGCAGCGGGCCTCCTGCACTGCGCGCCACCGCACCAACAACA
>CAZYYU010000273.1:2185-4667 GCA_964651735.1 uncultured Gammaproteobacteria bacterium
CAATGCAACTTCACTTGACTGCGCATCTCCCAGGCCGCTGTGCCTGGCAGCCGCTGACCAGCCTCTGCCTCTCTGGCCATGCCCCGCATCCCCCGGCGGTCACTTGTGTCCGTCCCCGGCGGATGCAGGCGTGCGAGCCGGCCGCTCCTCGTATACCGCGGGCATGCTCATGTCCGGCCCCACCAGGCGGTGCACAATCTGCGAGCCCACGAACTGCGTCGCTGCGCCGTGAGCTTTCCACGCGATCCGGCCCCACCCGCAGCAGCGAGCACCATGGAGCCCAGCATCAGCCCGTACGCGGTGAGCAACCGTCTCGCCGAAGACGACATTGCCGAGCAGCCCCTGTTGCTGGAGAGAGGGTTCTCACTGTGAATGGACGTCCGTGTGCACGGCGTCGCGTCGGCCACCATCGAGCTGCGCAAGGGACAACCCAACGAGGCGCTTCTGGGCAGGCCCCTGATCGAGCGCGCGGCCACGGAGCTGTTCCAAGTGCAGCACAATCCCGACACTGGTCCGCTGGCTTCCCAGCCCGTGGACGCCCCCTCACGTGCCGTGCAGTGCACTTGCTCAACTACGGCCCCGACCGCGGCCCCGAGCGCTTCCTCTCGTTGCTGGCCCGCTTCCTCAACGAGCAGACGCCGCAGATACGCAGCGGCCAGCACAAGGGTGCATTGCTCTCGTGTCCTCTTGCGCGCGCACCCTGACCCTACCTGGGGCACGCAGCCATTTCCGAGAAGGACTTGTTCGCGTCTGCAGGCAACAGCCACAGGTGCGCGGTCCGGTGCTGCGCTCTCTTGTCATGGTCCCCCCCCTCCAGCATGGGCCTGCTTTGCCTGGTCCTCTTCCGCCGGCTTCAACACCGCACCGTGCTTTGCGAGCTTCCCTCGTACCCCTTTGCCATGATGATCTTCCGCGACCACAAGGCGCATTTGGAGGGGGTTGCGTTGCGCATTTGCTGGTTCATGCTCACTGTCTCACCCCCTGTTGCAAGATTGCCACCACCGCAGACGGCCAGACCGACGTGGCTGCAGTGCGCGCCGCATGCGCGGATGCCTCGCGGCAGGGCCGCCCCGTCGCCTTCATGTGCGAGCGTGAGAGTCCCTGAAGCCAACCCACGCTTTTGCTCGCGCAGGTACTTGGTGTCCTCATTCAGCAACCCCACCGGCCTGTCGATGAGCGCGCAGACCCGGCGCCAGCTCGTGGATCTGGCCCACGAGCTCGACTTTTTCCTGCTGTGCGATGATGTTTACCAGGTGCTGGTGTTGGAAGGGGCTTGTGTTGCCTCGCACTGACGGAGTGGCGGGCGGCAGCTGCTTCCGTTCGCGGACGAAGATTACCCCGCCGCGCCCATTGTGTGCCTGGAGCAGGTGCCTAGTGACGGGGTATCGATGGTAGGGGCGTCGCAGCTCACTGCCGGGCCCAGGACACGCCCTCTGCCCAGTGCAGGGTCATCTCCATCGGCACGTTCAGCAAGGCAACGCGCCGACACATCACAGCTTCTCCTCTCACACCCCTTGTCCCCTTTAGCTTCTTGCTCCTTCGCTCCGCACTGGCTGGATCCACACCCGCAACGAGGATGTGCTCCAGTCCTTACAGGGCGGAGAGATCTGGAGTGGCGGTGGCTTCAGCTCCTTTGCCATTCGCGTTGTCGAGCAGATGCTCATCAACGGGTGCACACCTTCCCCTCCACATTCCATTCCACCCACTTGGTTTTGCGCAGCACGCTTGTTGTTCACATTCAGCACGTGCGCTCCGTGCTGCGCCGCCGTGCTGCCGTCATGGCTGCAGCCCTCAGCAAGGTCTTTCCTCCCTCCTCTATTGTGTGTGGGTGTCAGCTCACCTCCCAAAAGGGCGAAGACCTGCTCTCGTTCGTGCGCCCTCTTGGTGGCTACTTCGTCTGGGTGCACCTCCGACACGGTGTGGTGGCTGAGCAGCTGCTGGAGCGCTGCAAGGCCGACGCAGTGCAGCCTGTGGACTTCTTCTGCGGCCCTCTCTTCTCTGTGTCTGGCAAGGTTGGCAGTGTGCTCCTCAGCGGCGCCTTGATTTGACCTGCTTTGCCACAACCCAGGACTTTCCCAACCATTTGCGCCTCTCCTTTGCCTTTTACGACGAGCCCCTGCTCGAGGCTGGCATCGAGACCCTGCTGCGTGTGCTGCGCTCTCTTGTTGGCGAGAATGAAGGGAGGTAACCTCCAGCTGTCGTTGCAGGTCCTGCACGGCACGCGCTGCGGGGGGCTGCATCAGGGCCGGTGAAGAGGGCGGAACCAGAGGCCATCACCGTCCGCTGCCGGCGCCTGGACGGGGCGGGGCGTGCCGTGAGGCCCTTCAGGGGCTGACCAACAACAGCGACGACGAGGGGGCTCACTGCTGGAGGCCGCAGCAACAGCCGCGGGTGGCTGCTACGGGGCAGGTGTGAGGGGGGCAGCCAGCAACGTTGTGCACGGACCTGCGGGGCTGGCTGTGGCCTGTGCTGTGCCGCCACG
>CAZYYU010000274.1:0-4637 GCA_964651735.1 uncultured Gammaproteobacteria bacterium
ACACACACACACACACACACACACACACACACACACACACACACACACCCCGCCGTGTCATGCCAGACGGGGTCGCGTCCGCAGCGCAGCCCGCTGCAGCAGCTGTTCGGCGCCTTCCGTTCGCGTGACCGGGGCGGCGACTTCCTCGTGGCCGGCCGGCCGCTGGACTGCCTGCAGGTATTGTTGCTGGTCGCTTGTTTTTGTTTGTCGTCGATGAGTTTTCGCGGATGGTTCACGCGCGCTCGTGTGGCGTGGCGATCAGGCCGTGTCACTGTGGCACGTGGCGCTGCAGACGGGGTCGTTCCAGGCCGTGGCCGCGGCTCACACTTGCAGGGCGTTCCTGGAGGACGTGGTGGCAGCCAACGACAGCGTTCAGGGCGAGCTGGTCAAGCAGTATGCCCAGTACGTGCTCGACCGAGGTTTGGTCGTCTGTGTCCGTCGCCCGTTCTCATGCTGGTGGGCACCAGTGTCGTTCCACGGCAAGCATCGCGTGTTCGAGGGCAACATGAGCGTCGCCACGTACCAGATGGTGGCGTCGCTGCAGCGCACCCAGGTACTTGGGCGGGACGCGGTGGCCTGCGCGGCAGCTGACCGTGGCAGCCAAAGGCGGGCGGGGCCGTGCCCGTCAACGCGGTCAGCGTCCCGTGCTCGCGCCGTGTTGGGTTCTCAACGCAATGCAGGAGCAGCACGTGTTTTCCGCAGACACGGTCAAGGACCTTCTGGTGCTGTTGGGTGCGTGCGTCGGCCTCGGCGGCGGCGGTGGTGGTGGTGGTGGTGGTGGTGGTCGGCCTTGACAGGCGCCGCACTGCACTGCAGGCAAGGGCATCAACCTCGAGGCGAGGCTGCTGACGTTCAAGGTGGTCTTGCTTTCGGTGGGGGGCGTCGTTGCGCTCGCTCACGTTGGCTCGTCACCGCACAGGCGCACGCCAACGTGATCCCCTTCATCATCCCCATTGTGAAGGTGCTGCAAGCGGTGGCGTGACCGCTGGCCCGCGCTCAAGCTCCAGCCCCGTTCCAGGAGACGTTCAGCCTCATCACCATTGCCTCGTACTGCACGCGCTTCTACTGGCTGCCTGCGCGGTGAGCGAGCCCCTTGGTGCATCGGCCACCGCTCAGCCGTCTTTTGGTCAGGGGCAACGTGCCGGCGTCCACTCTGCTGGTGCCGCTGAACAAGTGCCTGACCATGCTGGTGCGAGTGCACGAGATGCGGTCCTCACCCCCTGACCCCCCGCTCCGGCAGGCCGCGCACTACGCCGAAGTCAACACGGTTCCCATCCTGACGTCGACCATGGTATCGTCGGGCGAACAGCCATGTGGTTTGCCGCTCGCTCAGCGCCACAACCGCAGGGCCCTGCTCCGCTGCTGCTGTCTGAGGTCCCGGACCCCAGCGATGTGAGCAGCGCCTGCCGTGATGCTGCTGCTGCTGCTGCTCACCGTTCATGTGCAGGCTCAGGCCGCGGCGCACCCCTTCTACCTGCAGTCGCTGCCTGCGCCTCCCTCGCACAGCCCCTACGTGGCCGCCTTTGAAGCGGAGCGGACGCGCGCCCTGCAGGTGGCTCTTTCGCTGTTGAAAGGCCTGCGCGTCTCACTGCTGCCCGGCGCAAGGCGGCCGCGGCGGTGCAGCTGCAGCTGCAAGCGAGCCAGCAGCAGGTGGAGAGCTTCTTCCCAGCTACGTTTGGCGAGCCGGCTGCGCCCGTGCAACAGCAGCAGCCAACGTTTCCAGCCACGTTTGGTGATGCGCTGCGTTGCTGCAGTTGAGCGACTCTCACCTGGACCGTGTGGCAAGAGCCGGAGCCTGTGGCTGCACCGCAGCAGCCGCCAGAGAACGTTGCTGGGTACTTGCATCGAACGTGCGAGGGGTCACTCTGTTCTGACGCTCCGGACAGACCCGGGCTTGAAGTGCGAGGCTTTGATTGCTCCTTTCGCGGCAGCTGACGGGGTTGCACAGCAGGACCCAGATCTGGCTGCGGCGGCGGTGCTGCTGGAGGCCAAGATGCAGCAGCTGCAGGAGGAGGCGGTGCGGACGCAGCAGCGCATCCACGAGCTGCAGAAGGAGGGCGACGAAGGCCCTGCCAAGGACGCTTCTACGCCAGCCGCCAAAACGTCCATCATGGTTCGCGCGTGTTGATCGCCCCGTTCTCTCTTCCTTCACGCCGAAAGAGCAGATGCGCGAGTCCAAGCTGCGTCTGGTGGGCAGCCGACGGAACAGCGTTCGCGACATCAAGGCGATGCGTGACAAGGAGGTGGGCCCGCCACTGCAAGCACGAGTGCTCGCTCTCACCAATGTGTGTGCGTGCCAGCTCGCGGATCAGCACGAGAAGCACGCCGCTCTGGTCAAGCTCCTCAAGGCCAGCTCGCACGAGGAGCTGGTGGAGGAGGTGATCTTTCTGCGCAGGAAGGTGGAGAGGCTGGAGCAGCAGCTAGCCGAGCATCTGGCATCGGCGTCGGCAGGCGGCAAATGAAGCACACAAGCGTCACCCCGGCGTTCATTTGTTGCCCGACATTTTGGCCAGCGACGCGGCCAGCGAGGCCAGACTGCCGCCCGGCACCGAAGCGGGCGGGGCCCTGGCATCGGCAAGCATTCAGCACATGAAAAGCACCGCACGTGGTGCCAAGCACCTGTTGGGCGTGATCTGCTGCAGCGATGAGCGCAGTTGAGACAGCGGGTCGGCCTGCTGCGGAGCCTGCTGCTGCACGCCGAAAAAGTTGGTGCTCGGGAAGCCTGTGTGTGGTGCTCAACGGAGGGAACGGGCTTCAACTCGACCAGCGATGCTCACCGGCAGGCTGGGTCCCGGCAGGCAAGCCCCGCGTTTGCTGCTGCAGGGCGGCGGCGGGCTGGTAGGACTGCTGCTGCTGCGGGGCCATGGCGTACTGCTGCGGAACCGCGGGGGCAACGCCACTCAAGCCTTGCAGCAGAGACTGTCGGGTTGTCAACACTGACGCGTGGACAGACGCGCGATGGCAACCTGCTGCAGGGGGATCTGTGGCTGCTGCAGTGGTTGCTGCTGCTGCTGTTGCTGGAGGAGGTGAGGCCACGAGCGGGCCAAGGACAGCGTGCCGGCACCTGCTGCAGCGAGGCCGCGAGCAAGGCGCCCAACAGGGCGGGATTGGACTGCACCAGCGCCAGCAACTGGGCCTGTTCCAGTCCAGGCTGCTGCTGCTGCGCGTACGCCTGCTGCTGCTGCTGCTGCTGGGGCTGGGGCGCGAACCCGCCCGCAAAGCCCAGGGCGGCGGAATACGCGTCTGCCTGCCACTGCGGCTGCGGCTGCTGCTGCTGTGGCAGCGACATTTGAGGCTGCTGCTGCGGCTGCTGCGCTTGCTGTTGCTGCGAGTGGTGGTGGTGGTGGTGGTGGTCGCGATCGCGATCGCGGTCGCGGTCGCGCTCGCGGTCGCGGTCTGTCTTTGCCCGCTGCGGGGAACGCGAGCGCGAGCGGCGGCGGCCGCGCGGGGAGCGGGATCGCGAGCGTGACCGCGAGCGGCGACGGGCTCGGCTGCCACGGTCACGCGACCGGCTGCGGCTGCGGCTTCGACTTCGGCTTCGGCTGCGTGGGGGAGAGGGGGGAGGAGGAGAGGGGTTGGCGCGAGATGGCTTCAAAGCGGGCCAGCGTCGACGACCACTGCCCACGCCCACCCACCGTACCGAGGGCCGGACAAGGACGAGGAGGAAGAGGAGGAGGGGCCGCCTGGGCCGTCGCGACGCAGACCGCGCGCTTCAAAGTTGCTCTTCTGCTCCCCCCAAAGGCCGTGAGCGGCGTGAGCGCGTGCTGTGGTGGTGGTTCTAACCGCTTCTTCGATGCTGAGTGTGCCGCCGTCAAAGGGAATGGTTCCAGCTGCAGTGCCGAGTGACGCGGAGAAAGCCCAGCAAAAACTCATTTGCGCACTCTGCAGGGCTGCACGCTGCACATGAGCGCAAGCACGCACACACATACGCATAACCGCAACACACACGCACCCTTGGCAAGGCAGCGCACGTCATAGAACTGCACAAACTTGGCGAGGTGTGTGCGGGGCGTGGCCCCGATGCGCTTCACATCGCCGTACTGCTGGAACAGCGCCTTGAGCTCTGCCAGCCAGCAAAATGAGCATCGATGACGGGCGCGTCGACATGACTCACCATCGTCGCGCACAGGCTTGTCATCGCCTCGCTTGGCAACGAACAGCGTGTCCGCGTCAGGGCGATCGTCGTCGTTCTCTTTGGGCGTGCTGTAGACCACCTCCAGGCGCCGCGTGCTTTCGCCCATGGTCTTGTTGTTGAGCGCCGCAATAGCGCGGTCCGCATGCCGCAAGTCGAAGTACGTGATGAACGCGATCCCTTTTGGCCATCAGCCAGGCGCGCGACGAGGGGGGAAGACTGCTCACCTTTGGCTGGCACCAGCGAAGAGTGTATTCTGCGGATGTCGCCAAAGGGCTGCGCGGGGGGAAAGGTTTTGGCGGCAGCAAACAAAAAGCCGGCGGCGGCGGCGGCGGCGGCGACCTCACCTTGAACATGTCCCGCAGCTCCACCTCGGTGGTGGTCTAGGAGCAGCAAGTGTGAGCGCAGCAGGAGGAGCAGCGAGCTGGCCCACCGGCGGAACGCCGCGCACGAACACAGTGCGCGACGGAGGGCCTGAGAGCAGAGGGGAGGGAGGGAGGGAGGG
>CAZYYU010000275.1:0-4626 GCA_964651735.1 uncultured Gammaproteobacteria bacterium
ACACACACACACACACACACACGCGCGCGCGCGCACGTGCAAGAGGCGTTGACCGGCGCAACAGGGGGTGGCGGCGGCGGAGGCGGGCGGCGGCGCGGCCACGCCCACCGTGTCGCGGGCCCGGGACGGCGCCAAGGTGCGGTGCATTGTGCGGTGTATGGTGCAGTGTTTGGTGCGGGCCGCTGAGCTCTGGCCAGGGCCCGTTCTCGGAAGCCGTGGCCGACGCGGCGCTGGTGACGGTGGTGCTGTACAAGGCTCAGGGGCTGCTGGCGCCCGCCAAGGACGGCAAGTGTGAACCCTACGCAAAGGTATGTCGTTGTTGTTCATCCTTTTTCTTCGCCATTCATCGTTGTGCATCAGGTGGTACTGCGCTACGTCAAGGTACGCCGCGGCCCATCTCCGAGACCTGCCGCTCTCACCGCTGCTGCTGCTGTTGTAGGAGGACGTGAAGAAGCAGTTGGTGTCGTCCGCGCTGCAGGGCAAGGACCCCGTGTTCGACCTGACGTTCGCGTTCCACGTGTCGCAGGCCGCCGTGGCTGACACGGTGGTGGAGATCTCGCTGTGGCACCACGACAAGTTCGGGCGTGACGTGTTCCTGGGCCGCGTGGACCAGTCGTTGGCCGACCTGGGCGACGGCATCATCGACGACTGGTACCCGCTCAAGCAGAAGAAGCCCACGGACAAGGTGGCCGGGGAGCTACACTTTGCAGTGTGAGCAGGGGCTGGAGCAAGGGGGGTCCATGCAACCCACCGAGCACAACGCAGGTTCCACGGCGAACAGCCCGCCGCAGCTGCGCCCGACGCTGCGCCCGACACGCTGAAGCAGCCGCTGCAGAAGATCAGCAGCACCGCCAACATGCACATGCTGGCCACCGTGACGGCCGCTGTGTCGCAGGGCAACCTGCGGCAGCTGTTCGTGGACGACCTGCCCAACAGCCCTGACTACATCGTGTTCGACCGCGCCAGCAAGCACGCGGCCGCCGGCTTCCCCACCGTGCTGGCCGTGAACCGGCAGAAGGTGTTCGAGCTGCTGACGCAGACGCCGCGCGTGCAGCGCGAGCCCGAATGGGTGGAGGACGTGCTGCTCACCATGGGCGTGTGGACCACGCCGCTGGACTTCTTGTGCGGCCTGCTGGCGCGCTACGTGGGCCCCAAGCCGGACGCGGCCGACGCCTTCGCGCGCTTCGAGGCCAACATGAAGAACTACCGCTGGTGTGTGGTCAAGGTGCTCACCGAGTGGATCAACAACCCGCTCATGGGCAAGGAGTTCTTCTGGGCGCCGGGCCTGCGCGACGCAGTGCTGCTGTTCGCCAACGAGATGTACATCCAGCTCAAGGTGCGCTGATTTTGTACTGCTCCGCCGCCAGCTCACCTGCGCCACCTCGTCCAGGATCTGAACCTGACCAAGCCGCACAAGGTCAGCCGCGAGACCATCCGCAGCACGCCCGACCACATGCGCGCCGCCAAGACCAAGCAGCGGCGCCAGGAGTCGGTCTTCGAGCTGCCCGTGTCCACGGTGGCGGAGCAGCTCACGCTCATCGAGTTCGACCTGCTGCAGGAGATCCGGCTGGAGGAGCTGTGCGGGCAGGTGCGAGCGGGGGCCGGCGCTCGCTGCCATGCCATCTTGACTCGGGCGGGTGTGATGGACAGGCGTGGAACAAGGAGGGCAAGGAGACGCACGCCAAGAACGTGCTGGCCTACATCTCGTGGTTCAACCGCGTGTCGCACTGGGTGGCCACGCAGATCATCCAGCAGGCCGGCGAGGTGGAGCGAGCGGCCGGCATCAACCGCTTCATCGAGATTGGCGCGGCGCTGTCCGAGCTGGGCAACTACAACGGCGTGATCGAAATTCTGTCGGCGCTGCACTCGAGGTGCCCACCCCCACCCTCAGTGCTGTGTGTGGTTGTGTGCTCGCTGACCTGGCCTGCCGCCGCCGCTCAGCGCCATCTCGCGCCTCAAGAACACTTGGGCTCTGGTGCCGCCCAAGACCATGGCGCTGCTGGAGAACCTGGACATGCTGATGAACAGCGAGGGCAACTTCCGCTACTACCGCACGCTGCTGGACAAGGCCAAGCCGCCCGTGGTGCCGTACATGGGCCTGCTGCTGACGGACCTGACGTTCATGGACGACGCCAACCTGACCGAGCTGGGCAAGGGCGAGAAGGGCCGCAAGCTGCTCAACTTGGAGAAGCTGCGCATGTTAGCTGGCGTGTTTCGGTCCTTCCGCCGCTGCATCTCCAAGCCCTACAAGTTGCTGGAGGTGCGCTCCGTCAGCAAGCTGCTGCGCGGCCTGGACGGCTTCGACGAGAATGAGCTGTACCGCCTGAGCAAGTTGCGCGAGAACCCGGCCGTGGGCAAGGCCGTGGAGGCGCTGGCCAAGGGCAGCTCAGCCAAGCTCATCCGCCAGATCACCAGCAGCATGCTGACGCGGACGCAGCTGGAGGTGGCCAACGACGCGCTGCAGAAGGAGGACTGGGACAAGCTGCTGGCCATGGACGGCGTCATGCTGGAGAAGAAGAGCAAGGGCACCGTCATCTTCACCGAGGACAAGGTGCCGTGTCTGTACCGCGTCAAGTCGGGCGCGGTGGCCATCATGCACGACGACCTGGTGGTGTACCACGCCAAGCCCGACGACATGTTTGGCGAGATGTCAGTGCTGAACGCGCTGCGCGTGGGCAACGTGCGGGCCGTGGTGGACACGGAGCACGCCGAGCTGTGGCTCATCCCACGCATCGTTATCCACGCCATGTTCTTCTCTGACGTGGACATGTCGCGCAAGTTCTACGGCGAGCTGGCGCAGCGGCAGGCCTCGCTGCTGTCGACGCTGACAGCGGGCGGCGGCGGCGGCGCTGCAGGCCGGGCCAGGGCCAAGCGCCCGCCCGCCGCTGCGGACCAGGCGCCCGCCGACCCCGTGGAGCACACGTGGGATGTCTCGTGGTCCACGCAGAACGCCAACCAGCGCGGCTTCACGTTCCTGGGGCGCGTGTCGCTGCACAAGCACACGCTGGCCTTCTCCAGCAACATGCTGGGCTTCCTGGTGCGCGAGGAGGCGGCGCTGGGCAGCGTGTCGGCGCTGCGCCTGGAGGGGAACGACGCGGTGCTGACGCAGGAGGACAAGGAGCGCGCCCTGACGTCGTGCAAGCGCTTCAAGTGCCTGGCCGGGTTCTCGGAGACGGAGCAGGCCGTGGCCCGCATCCAGGAGTGTGTGAGCGCAGCGGCGGCCTCTGGCTCCAAGGCCGTGGCTGAGCCGCGCCCCGCCAACTCCAAGAGCGACTCGCTGTCCACCATGACGTTCGCTAAGGACCCCATGGCGCTCACCAACGAGGACTGGGAGGCGCTCACGCAGGGTGCCAAGAAGGTGTTGCTGCAGCGTGGCGAGGTCATCATGAAGGAGGGCGAGTCGTACCAGCGCATGTACCAGATCGTGCGTGGCTGCGTGCGCGTCGAGAAGGTGCTGGACGGCGAGTCGCGTGTGCTGACGCGCATGCATTGCTCGGAGACGTTTGGCGACATGTCGTTTCTGACGGGAGCCGCGGCGTCGGCCACCTGCATCGCCGACTCTGACGAATGCGAGCTGACCATATTGGAAGGCTACTACGTCAACACCGTGTTCAGCATGCGGCCCGACCTCGCCGGACGCTTCTACAAGTTCCTGGCCATGCTCATCACCGCACGCATCGAGCGCAAAGTGCTGGAGTGATGTGGCGCTCCTGTGCTGCGTGCGTGCGTGCGCGTGTGCGTGTTGCCATCGAAAGCTGCCGTGGGCCCGCTTTCGCACCCATTAGTGATTGTAGTCTGATTTGGCAAGGGAAGGGGGGTTCCTGTGTCCGCGCCGTGCAGCCATGATGCGCGCCAGCTACAGCAATGACGAGAACAAGGAGAACATGGGCGGCGGCGTCGGGGGACCTGTGTTTGCTGGGACCTACTCGAGGAGCTGCGCGAGCGTCGCTGCAGCTAGCAAGAAAGAGCCCCGCGCACCGCTGCGCGACATCACCAACGAGGCTGCTGCGGTGAGCGCGCGCTTCACCGTTTGAAATGTGGTTCATCTTGCTGGCCGCCATCGGCATGAGTGACTCGCGCTCGATGAAGGGAGGCCGCGCTTGTGTGCTCTGCAAGCCTCAACGCCAGTGTGCACATTTTGCGCGCCTCGCCTCGTCCTGTTTGAATTGCTGACCCAGTCACGGCAGCGCCGCCTGGGAGGAGGGTCCGAGCACACGCCTCAGGTGCAGAGCAAGGAGAAGATGCAGCGCCGCGCCTCGGATAACCAGCAGCATCAGCCCACGTTGCTGATCCGATGACGGCGGACCACTTGACAACATGGGGGACTGTGTCAGAGAGTGACCTCGCTGGGGAGCAGGGCAGAAGCCTTTTGGGACAGGGGGACCTCTTTCGTTGGCACGTCGCGCCACGGGCTGTGTGGAACAAATCGTGGGAGCCCAAATGCAAGATGCTGTTGCTGTATTGGCCGCCGTCACCAGAGAGCCGCATACGACCCATCAATGCCAATGAGGAGCGGGCCACCGCCCACGAACAAGCGCGTGTTGCTGTGGTCCCAGCCGTGCGTGTACACAGCCATGCAGCGTTCGCTGGGCACCAACGAGTCTGCAAGCACAATGAGAGTGCAGA
>CAZYYU010000276.1:0-4625 GCA_964651735.1 uncultured Gammaproteobacteria bacterium
GAGCCGGATTGGGCAAGGCAGGAATGCCGTTGCCATAGCCGCCATTGCCGACGATGACCGCCACCCGCTTGCCGCTCGCCCCGGCCGGCGCGGCCCGATGCTCGCAGGTGCCGGCGGCTTGGGCCGGTGCGTCGAGGTTTAACGCAATAGTACCACCGAAAACTGTGAAGAATGCAATCGTAAGCCGATAGTGTACTTTCATGCTGCTCTATCCGCCCATAATTACAAATTGAATGCAATTCCCCCCGGTGAAACAATTACCCCCGGTGAAAATTGCACAAAGCCCTCACCCGACAAGCCGGACACGCTCAAATCCATCAGGTCCAATTTTCGTTAAATGAAAATCACCAATTTGAGCAAGAATAGCAAAATGCTCAATCGCCTTAACTCGTTTTATATTTTCAACACACTGAAATTTACTGAGTTCGCCGGCAAGAGCAAGAGCGGGGAAAAAACCATAGCACTCCCCGTATTCAAGCTTACCATATTTTTCTTGACATCTATCATACATAGGCTCCCCAATATAATCAAAATAATCAACGCCATCCTTTGAAAAAGGAATGACACTGGGCGTCATATGATTATCATTAGGGGCATATTTGGGTGAAGAACCTACACCATCTTTAAAAATGGTCGGAGCCAACGCTTGGCAAAAAACCATTCCGCGCGGAAGATCAATATCTACAAGGCCATACTTTGTTGACCATAACGACAGGACCCCGAAAGCGGTATAAGAAACCGCATTACAGTCCGTATGGCTAAATTCTTTATCACCCTTAAATACAAGGGCAATTATCGATCTAAAATCATAGGAAATACATGTATTAAACAGACCATCAATAGCACTACCAACACCATATTTTTCCAAAAAATAACAAATACTTGGCGGAAAAACTCTACGAATAAAATTTATATTTCCTTCATCGAAAACGTCTTTCCGATCGAACCCACCGAGCTCTTGAACCATAAAATCAAACTCGGCGTTAGTTTTCATTACGTCATTCATTGAGATCAACCTAGCAAACTTCTAGTGTTACGTTCATCTTCTCATCTCCTCGCCCCTCCTTGCGCATCTTCTCCGCCTCGTCTCGCAATGCCTGGACCCGTCCATCACGTATCCACTGGCGACCAATTTCTTGATTTACGTCTGCCTTACCCATCCCCAAGGATGACGGGTCTCCTCCTGCTACCATATCCAAGAAATGGGTGGCATTCATTTCATCCATTATGGTCTTAATTTCGCTTGCAGATTTTCCCTGCGCGCGTAGCTCTCTCATATAAGTCTGGCGAGCCCGTTCTTGCGCAGCCTTATCCCGCAAATATCTAGTCGACCCCGCGGTGCGTAGGACCCATTGTGCGTATCCCATTTCATCGGCCGTCATATTTCTAATGGTCCGTTCTTGCTCCTTCAGTTGCCTCTCAAATTCATTACGGTCCATTCCTGGCGGCAAATCAAAGCATATCTCCAATCCCTTGGATGTAACCCGTACATTCTGCTTCTCAGTGTCTTCCGCCTCAGTTGCTTCACCTTTCATGGCCGCAAGCACGGCCTGCATTGCGACCTGGTTACCGCGCTGAGATGCACCAACAATCCCAGGATTACCTAGCTCCAGGGCCATAACTCGTTCCTGCGCGGCAATCAGTTCGGGACCACTGGTAGGGATCGATGGCACTAGCCACGGCGCCCATTCGCCGGCTTGAGCGTAAGCTGTTGCCGCACTCACATGCGCAGGGTTGGTCGCGTCCAGTTCGTATTTCTGGAGGGCATCGCGGATTCTGGCAGCATCCGCCTGCCGCGTGAAATCCATCAAATCCTGGCTAAGCGAGAACGGGTTAGTTCGGCCGAGAAATCGAGCGTATCTACCCCAACGTAAAAGTTTGGTCGGCAACGAACCAATGCCCTTGCTCGATTGCCCATAACCACGGCCAGCATCGCTCATCGTACCGGTTGCAGCATCGGCTACCTGGAAACTTCCTGGCGGCAGGGCAGTACCACGACCGAAAACATCGTCGAGATCCGATGCCTTGATTTGCTCCGCGATGCTTGCAAACCGCAGCGACCCAGGTATCGGATCATCATCCTTCGGTGCCGGGTAAGTTGCAGTATCGCAAACGAAATAGGCCTCACCCACTGTATTCTTATTGTTCATATAACAGCGATGGAGATGAGTGATGATAGGAGAGCCCTCAGCTCGCACCAGATCAGCGCCTTCGATCGGCTCACAAATGCCTTCAACCGTCCCGGATTTCACACCCTTAGCTTTGCCCGGCTTATCACCATGGACGTGACAGGTGTTGGAGCGCAACACCATCACCTTCTGCCCAGTGAAGCGTACCGACTCAGTATAGTTCTGGTCGTGACCGCAGAAATCGACAACAGGATAGGGGATGGGTGGCGTCGAAGAACCGATGGGCGTCTTGCAAACATCCGGCGATAGCGAAACGATCCGAGCAGCATCGTTGTCGCGCAGACCCTCGCGAGGCCGCTTAGTGGTCCAAGGCGAAGGATATTCCGGCTCGCCTGCATAATTATCCGAGGAGGGGGGCAGGCTCATGCGTCAAGGGCCTCCGCTTGCCGCCTTTCTTCCGCAGAGAACACCACCCGGTTGAGCGTCAAACGCACGCCATCGGCTTCAGGTAACGGAAAGCGGGCTCGCCAGGTCATCAGAACGATCTCACCGCCACGCCAGTCGAACTGCACACCGTCTAGATTGCAGAGGAACCATTGGTCTCGCCCGTCTTGCTCACACCGAACCCCAAGGGAAACGCCCGGCAAGCGTCCCTGTGCCAGCGGCAGGTTGGGATGAAGATTGACAAGAGCATAGTCCTCATCGCCCTTGAGCCACGGCTCGGCGACGAGATCGGGGTGGGCGCACTGCCAGAAATGCGGATCGAAATCCAATGGCAGCAAGGGATGACGTTGGGTCAGCCATTCATCGTCATAGGTGCCGGCGTATCGCTGCCGGGGACGCCACCACGGAGAAATCGGGCCGAATCCTTCGGGCTGGTAGCGGGCCTGCCAATCAAGGAGAGTGTCACCGGCCGCGGTGATCGACGGGGCCTCAATCTCGGCGGCTCGGTCGCTGCAGTGCATGTTCACGATACCGCAGCCAAGTGGGTTGGCAGGCTCGACCTCCGAAGGCACTCCCTGCTCCGGATCGCCTGTGCCTGGAACGATGCCACCGTACGCTCGATGCCAGTCCAGTAAAACCTGGGTCGCAGGAAGAGGCTCATCGAGCTTCCAGCCCCGCAAGACACTCTTGGGCTGACGCGCGGAAAAGCCAGCCCAGACATCCCGATAAACCGGTCGCCAATATCTTTTACCATGCACTTTCAAGGATTTTTGCTTAGGCCCCACCCGGAGTGAGCACGTCCAGTCAAGAGCGGCCCGACCGCCAGGAGCATAGGTATTGCCAAGAAAGGTGATGTCCGTACCAGGCTTCTCCGGCGTCAGATCGGTCTGACGCAGCATGATCCCCTCATGGGGATCGCCCACGTAGGCGTCGGTCCATTGGAACCCCTCCTGCTCGGCTGACAACGCAACCACCTCGCCCTGCCGATGGAGGAAGGTGCCGCGAACGGCGACGACACAATCAAGCTTTCCATTACGGTCGAACTGCCGGAAGGCGAAAGCCTGTAGCGGCGTCCTGTTGATCAGTTCCATGGATGGCCGCTACTAGTTATGGTCGATCGGCTTGCCACGCATCTGGAAATGCTCCGTGGCGACGAAGTTGAATTTCTTGCCGAGAATGATCACCTCGCCATTCGATTTCATGACCAATTTTGAATTGCCGACTTCGATGACAAATTCTTCGCCAACGGCAATCTTCTTGAACTTGCCGACGCTCTCGAGAGCCGCGATGCCGACATTTGTAACCTTGCTCATGCCGATCTGTTCGGCACGGGCGATGCCGATGCTGTCATGCTTGAAAGTGCCGGCCACGGTGTACATCATGCCCGGCAGGGAGAAGAGGCCGCCGACATCCTGACCCACCCCCGTGCCAGCGCCGGCAAGAGCCGTGCCTGCGTCCGCTCGAGGGTTGGGACCAGAAACCACGCCGTCCCGAGCGCTGAGCCCTCCCCCTGACAGGAAACCGAGTGCCGACGAAGCAACCGACATTGCAAAACTGCCAAGCGCCGGGCCACTATCGCCGGCAATGGCGCCCGCCTGTTGGAGAAGCCCTGCCGTATGTCCCGCGAGCCCAGCTACTCCGGCCAAAGCCCCAAGTGCCCCTGCGCCGGTACCGCCAACCGTAAGGTGATAGGACCCGCCGATCTCATGCTTCTGATTGCTGGCGACTTCGACCGAGCGGTTGCCGCCGACCGAATGCACGTCATGGCTGTCGACGCGGGCCGTGCGATCGTTGAGGACGCGGGTGGTATGATCCTTCTGAGCATGGAAGAACATGTTCTCCCCGCCCGTCTTGTCCTCCATTGAAAACTCGTTGAAGCCTGTGCTCTTGTGGGAGTTTGAGCGGAAGGTCGAGCGCGTCTTGTTGGCCGGCAGCTCATAAGGCACCTGATTGCGCTCGTTCGGCACCAGCGCGGTGATGATCGGTCGGTCGGGGTCGCCGCCAAGATAGGAAACGATCGCTTCCATACCCACGCGCGGGATGATCTGGCCG
>CAZYYU010000277.1:0-4620 GCA_964651735.1 uncultured Gammaproteobacteria bacterium
TCTCTCTCTCTCTCTCTCTCTCTCTCTCTCTCTCTCTCTCTCTCTCTCTTGTTTGGCGCTGATCGTGCCACGAACGAAAAGATCGCGGCTGAAGCGCCGCAAGACCGACGTGGGCTCGGTGCTGGAGCTGCGCGCCGAACTGGTGCGAAAAGCGCTGCCGAGTTTTCGGCCTGGGCTGCCTGACGTCGGTGTGGCAGGACGCAGATGCTCACTCTGGGCTGGGCGAGCTGTTGCGCGACCACGTGTTTGTTGGTGAGCGGTTGGTCCGCTGCAACGAACAAACGCAAACCACTATCACTCACTCACACACGCACTCGCGCAGGTCTGGTGGACGCGAATCGGGCACTGGTGCAGCACCGCCTCAACCTGTTCATGCTCGACGTGCCCAGCATTACGCGCGCCCTCTTCTACCAGGAGATTCTGGAGCAGTTTCAGGGTGTGTTGCCTCTATCAGGAATCGCCCCGTGTCTTCCATCACCCCCACCTTCCATCGTGGCCCTTCCTCACTCGCAGGGTTCGCGCCGCTCGTGCTGGACCAGCCCGCGTCCGTGGAGCGCCTGCTGCGGCTGGCGCTGGTGCACCGCGCCTCGGGCACCACCGCGTTCCTGGACCTGTCGCAGACCGAGCAGCACACCGTCATGGGCTCGCTGCTCAGGACGCTGGGCAACGCCACGCGGCGCGCCATGCTGCGCACGTACTTTGGCATCGACATCACGGACGACTTGTGCCTGCGGGCTCTGCCTCAGGTGCGGGCGTGTTGCCGGGGTTCTTGCTTTGCCAACAGTCGCAGATCATCGAGAACTTCATCCCGGACTGGACGCGGCTTCCTCGCTTCGTCTTTCGGCTCGCATCCAAGGTTATCCCACGCGCCGACCACCGCACCCTCCCTCTTGACCTTGGTGGCGTGCAAGGTGTCGTACGGCGTGGAGCAGGAGGCCATGCGTCAGCTGGCGGCGGAGCTCGCCGACTTCATGGCGCCGGTTGCTTGCGCTTCCTCGTTGCCCATCGTGTTGCACTCAACGGGAGCCCAGGTGCATCTTGCAAACGAGGCCGCGCTGACGGAGCAGGAGCTCGGGGAACGCAACTACATGACGCAATACGTGCTGTTTGAGGCCATGAAGTGCTGCGACTTCAAGCCGCCCAAGCATCTGGCCCAGGGCAAGTCCTGCACGCCCGATCGCTTTGCTCGCTCAATCTCCCCCCGTCAGACGCTGTCAAGAACCTCATATCGCTGGACGCGCTCTACAAGGTTGGTGCGCGTGCACCCGCCTCTTTTGCGCTCATGTTCCATCCAACCAAAAAGGTCTTCGAGCGGTGCTAGAGATTGAAAAGGTCTTCACTCCCGCTGCTGCAAGTACTGCCCGATGCGCTGCTGCTGCCCTTGCTGAGACCTGGGAGGAAGCAGCTCTTTCGCGCGCGCGCGCAAGTGAAGAAGTGAGTGAGCAGCGGCGAAACGCTACCTTTGATCACAATATCTGCAAAAGCGCGGTGAGCGGCTCTTCTCGCAGCCACACACACAAAGCACGCACCCGAGGCGTTCTTGGGGATGGCCGACGTGTCCAGCGGCGACAGAAAGATGAACTGGCGAGCGGGATTGTTGCGCGCGAACTCGATGAGCATCTTGATGGTCAGCGTGCGATGCACATCGTCCATGAAGATGTCGAACTCGTCCTGCCGTGTGCGCGTGTCAGCAGCCAACAAGAGGGGCGCTCCTTCTGCTCCTCACCAGAATGCGAAAGGGCGGCTCCATCACCTCCCACATGGCCAGCAGCAGCGACACGGTGGCAAACGAGGTCTCGCCGCCGCTCAAGGAAGCCACGTCCTGATGAGGCGACACACGAGCGTCAGCTCGCAAAGCAGCAGATGGAGGAGCGCCGCGTGCCTGAGACTGCGAGGCCTGCGACTGTGGGTTGAGGTTGACGGAAATCTCCAGCTTGGGCTTGGTCTTGTCGTGCGTGAACTTGGCTTGCCCCTGCAGCCAGTCTGCGTCAGCATCGCCTCCTCCCTTCCCCTCTGCAGTCACCGCACCTCGTAGCCGCGCTTGAGCAGGTTCCAGTTGAAGAACACGGACACCTGCTCGCCCAGCAGGTGGCGCATCCTCTTGAGCTTCACGTGGCGCTTCTCCAACGACTTGCTCAGGTCGGCCAGCGTCTCTTCAAACAAGGCCAGGTCGCGCTTCACGCGCCGCAGCTTCTTCTTCACCGCCAAGAACTCGGCCTCGATCTCCTCCATGGAGCGGCCCTGTTCCTGTTGCTGCTTGCGAATGGCGCGCTCGCGCGCCGCCACCACGTCCTCCAGCTCCTTGGCCGCGCGCGTGACCTTGACGCGTTCCGGGAACACCGTCACCGCTTGCGCCGTCTCCGTCTGCACCCGAGCACGCAGCGCCTCCAGGTCCACGCGCTTGGCGTCCAGCAGCACCGCAAAGTCGTCCACCTTCTTGCGGTTGGCCTGCATCTTGCGGCGCTGCTCCGTGAGGTGGCGCTTGAGCTCGCGCGACGAGTCGGCCAAGGCGTCGCGCCGCGTGGTGATCTCCTCCAGCTCCGCCTGCACGTCCAACAGCGCTTGCTCCAGCTTGGACTCTTCCACCGCCACCGTGGACATCTGGTCCTTGGCGTCGCGCTCCTCGTCGTGCATGCCGCTCAGCATCTTCTCCAGCTCCACCTGCTTCATCTGCAGCTCACTCGTGTCGTCCACTGCGTTGCGCGCCGCCCAATCAATGCCGGGCAAATACACACACAAAGGGCAGCGGCAAGACCTTGCGTGGGCAGCGGGGCCTCCAGCTCGGCGGCCTTGCGTCTGAGCTCGCTGATCTGGTCCTGGCGCTCGTACTGCTTCTGCTCCTCGCGATGCAGACGCTGCTCCGTGTCCTTGCGCGGCGGAACGTGAGGGGGACACGACGAAGAGCGCGGCCATGCACCTGCACTCGCTTGGCGGCCTCCCTCTCCTCGGCCTGCGCGCTCACGCGGCGCTGCCGTGCCTCTGCCAGCTCCGCCTCCAGCTCCTTGCGCTTGTTGGGCGGCTGCACCAGCTTGGGCCGGAAGCGGCCGTCGGCGGGGATCGTCTGAATCGCGCAGTCAGCGAGCCAGCCGCGCGAACAAGAAGAGCGCGCACCCGGACACCGGAGCCGGCCCGCTGGCGCAGCGCGCAATCCTCCAAGTACACGCGCTTGACGTTGGGCTCATTGTTGAGCAGGGCGCCGGCAAACGTGAAGCCCTGGTTGCGTTCTCGACACAGCGCCGTGCCTGCGCTCGCCGCCCGGTCAGCGCGCTTCTCGCGCTCCCAAAGCAAGACCTTCGATGCCCAGCACGTCCACCAGCACGTTGATGACGCCGGGCTCCGCGTACTCGAAGCAGTCCACGAGGCGCACATGGTCCTTGCCCTCGCGCATGTGCACCAGGTCGTCGTAGGCGCGGTCGCGGAACGCGGACACGATGGTGTTCACGGCGGGCAGGCGCGCTTCGCGCAGCAGCGCCTGCAGCGTGCGGCCGTCCTCGTGGTTGTCGCACCACCAGTCAGAGAGGCACTTGCTCACCGCGTACTCCGCGGCCCGGGCGCAGTCAAAGTCGGGCCGGGCGCACACCGCGCGCCGCAGCTTGATGAGCGAGCCAATGGGCCCCAGCGGCGGCTTGCGGAACCGACGCGCGTTCTGCCTGATCAGCTCCTTCATTCAGCCAGCGTCAGCCGCGCCGCAACCCAAGCAAGCCCATCACTTAAACTACCTGCACAGCGGGCACGTGCTCGCCGAATATGGCGTGCTGGTTGGTGGCGGCGGCCTCGACGCTGCGCAGCTCGCGCTCGCAGCTCTCCACCGTCTTGGCGGCCTGCGCAGCGCCGGCCTGGGCCCGGCCGTGCTCCACGCGCACGCCCTTCTGGGCCTGGCGCAGCTCGTCCACCGCCGTGCGCCCCTCCTCGGCCTCCTGCTCCAGCGCGCGGCAGCGCTCCTTGCACGCCGCCAACTCCGCCAGACGCCGCTGATGCAGCCCGTCATCGGCACCGGCGCTGCGGGCCTTGGCCTGCGAGCGTTGAGCGCATGCCCACAACGCAACGCGATTCAAATCAACGCAACACAACGCAACACAATGCAACTCAATTCAAAGCAACGCAATTCAAAGCAACGTGACACAATGCAACACAATTCAAAGAAACGCAACACAACGCAAAGTGCCGCGGCGGTCCAAACCTTGCCAATCTCCTCCTCCAGCTTGGCCAGGCGGCTGGTCAGGGCCTTCTTGCGGTTAGGCAAGCTCAGCAGCTTGCGGTTGAGGTCGGCCTTGGCCTTGCGCGACAGCTGCAGCTCCTCTTCCTGCCGCAACGTTCGCAATGGTTGCGGTGAGCGTGTGTGCGTGCGTGCTGGGGGTGACCTCAGCAGACCGTGGACGTGATCTTGAACGTCAGGTCCGAAGTCTTGGAGCTCAGCTCTGCCAGCTGCGAGGCGATGCCCTCGTCCTGCACGCAAGCGGTGGTTTCAGCAACGGCCACGGACAACGACGACGATGATGACGATGATGACGCTGACGACAACGACAACGATGATGACGACGACGATGATGACGACAACAACAACGACGACGACGACGACGACGACCACGACGACGACGACGACGACGACGACGACGACGA
>CAZYYU010000278.1:0-4597 GCA_964651735.1 uncultured Gammaproteobacteria bacterium
ATTTGGGGTATTTGGGGTATTTGGGGTATTTGGGGTATTTGGGGTATTGTTGGTGTTTGGTGTTTCAGCTGAACGCGTTTGCTGCAAGCTCCACGTATGTGGAGGACCTGAAGCAGCAGCTGGAGAAGCGCAAGACGGAGGTGGCCGACCTCACGTCCAAGAAGAACAAGTACAAGAAGCACGCCAAGGTACGCGGCGTCGCCTGCCGCGCCCCCTGCAGCTCATGACGCGTGACAGGCCGCCGACCTCAAGATGGCCGCCGCCAAGAAGGGTTCGCGCTCTTGTCGCTGCTGCTGCGCCTGACGCTCGCTGCGCACCGCTGGCCAAGACGCCGCGGAGCTGGAGGCGCTGCGGGCCGCCAAAGCGGAGCTGGAGAAGAAGCTGGAGGTGCGCCCTTGTTCCTTGAAGGGGGCGGGGCCGGCGCGTCACACGGCTGTGGCGGCAGGCCATGCAGCGCGACTACGCCGACTTGGAGGAAGAGGTGCAGACGCTGGAAGACGAGAACAGCGCGCTGCAGACCGAGATGGGCAAGACGCGGAAGAAATAGCATTGTTGATCGAGAGCGTGCTTGCGCGCCGTCGTCTCCGTCACATCGCCAACCATGGCCAATCATCGTCAGGGGTTGGCGGAGAGGCGGACCAGCGTGTTGGAGTGCGCGGCCAGCGCGGCCAGCTTCACGCGCCCTGGCGCCGCCCCAACGTGAGGAAGCGGCTCCCCTCCCCCGTCCGACCGACCACGCACCCTTGCGCTGCACCCACTTGCTGATGGCGTCCAGCTCCTCGTCGGTGACGTAGATGTAGTTGCCCCTGCGTTTTTTTTGGGGGGTGGTGGGGGGATTTTGGGAAACGGAGCAACAGCGGCGGAGAATGAGGGGCTCACCGCTCGTCAACGACACCCTGAATGCGGCCCTGCTCCTCCAACGCGGTGAGCCTCTCCACCACCTGCGCGCTGGACATGTCCCACTGCAGGGCCAGCGACTGCGGCCAGCAAGCGGTTGGTTGAGTGGAGGGAGGCCTTGGCACACGATCACGGCAACCTCCAGCAGCACCACTTTGTCGCGCTTGAGCGTGGCGATCAACTCCTCTGCCTCCTGCTGCAGCTGCTCCTCCGTCTTGATGGCAGAGCCGCTGTCCTCCACCTCGATCATGCCCTTCCTGCGCCGACGCAACTTCAACCCAAGCCAAGGCCCTGCGACTGCGACTGCGTACCACTCGTCGAACACGGCCTGGTCGCGCTTCTCCATCTCCTCCTCCAGACGCTTTTCCTCCTCGGCGCGCTGCGTGCAAGTGTGAGCAAAGAGCGTGGTGAAAAGGGCAACAAACCTTGGCGGACTCTTCCAGCTCCTTCTTGCGCTCCTGCTCGCGCGATGCCCAGAACTGCTCGTCCTCTGGCGCAGGCCTCAGGCTCGGAGTGGGGACAGGCGCCTCGCGGTTGCTCACCCTTGCGTCGCTCCAGCTTCTCTGCTTCGCGCACCTGCCCAGCGGTGACCACGCGCATCCAACCCCGCGCGCAAACCTTGGCCTCTGCTTGGCGTTGCGCCTTCATGGCCTGCTTGGCGGCCTGGCGCGCGCTCATCTTCTTGCCGTCGCCGTCGTCATCCTCCTGGTCGTCCCCCTCACCGCCCTCGCCAGGCTCCTCGTGCGCTGCACCCGCCTGGGGCACACGGCGCCGACGCAGCAGCCGGTTGCGCGCCAGGGCTCCGGCCCCGCCCCCGTCCGCCGCATGCTCCTCCTGCTCGCCCTGGCGAGGGGCGTGAGACCGGGGTCGTCGAGCGGTTGTGCGAGCTTGCCCCGGCTGCTGCTTCTAGGGGTTGCGGGGCTTCCTCCTCGGCCTTGCGTCCGGCGCGTAGCACCACTCCAAGCAGCGCCACCAGCACCAGCAACGCCACAACCGCCACCACAAGCACCAAGTCCATGGCCCTTTCTCCCGCAACAAGTTTACAGGCCGTTGGTCTCGGTGTTGGTGCACTGGCCTGCAGACAAGGTCAGGGGGTCCGCCCTGCTCCCACCCAAACAAACGCACCGCCGGACAGGGCGCAGCCGGTGCAAGAGCACGAGGAGCCTGGCAAGGAGCCGTCAGCAGCCCTCAACGCAAGAGCGAGCGCGCGACTCACCGGGGCACGAGCCGCTACAAACGCACTGCGTGTTCTGGCCGTTGTTCTGGATGCAGCAGTGGGCGTTGTCCTGCACGCGGGTGAGTGAGCGCATGCCCCCACACAACCACGACACGTACGGGGCAGCAGCACGCGGAGGGGGCAGGGCAGCACGCGGCGCCGCCGGGGGTGTTGCAGCAGGTCTGGCCCGAGGGGCAGGGGTTGGACGAGCACTGGGCGTAGGCGAGGGCCACGAAGAGCAGAGCGAGCAGCAGCTTCATCATTCTGAGAGTCCTGCGCCGTGCGGCAAAGGTCAGCGGGCAAGAAAGAACCCACGAAAAACAAACACAGGCATCGAACGCGCGCATCACGTGAGAAAGGGCAGCGAGGCTGGACGGCACGCAAGCGGCGGCAGCAGCAGCAGCGGGAAAGCAAAGGGGGGAAAAAAGGACTTCTCGCGCAAGAAGCGGCCTGCAAACGGTGCTGCGAGCGAGCAGCGCAGCACACGGCACGCAGCCCGCCAGCGATTGCGCCCGGTCGTGTGCGGTGCGACAAGGGCCGCCGCGCGCAGAGCTGGTCGGGCCAAACGGTGCAACGCTGCGGCACACAAGCGGACGGTGCTGCCCAGCGAGCAGACTTGGCGCGAGACCCACCTTGCGGCGCAAAACGTGCGTTTTTTTGCGTGCGTGCGCAACCGCAACCAACGACAACCTCACAGCTTGCTCTTGCGCTTGGTCAAGTGCAGGAGAAACTCTGACAACACAGCACGATGGTCCGATGGCCAGGACGGCGTCTGCACAACCTGGCTGCTCACGAGCTCCACCAGGCCCTTGCGCAGCTGGTAGTGCACAAAGTCGATGCGGTCCGTGGTCTCGTTGAAGTCGGGGTTCAGCTTGGAAGTCCACGTGGGCCCAGGGTGCTGCGCCGCAGAGGGCCACTGCTGCCGATAGCTGTCGATAAAGTCCCGCTCCTCACAGAGGCGCGTCACAGGCCACGCGTGGTCACTCCGATCCAAGTGCGACACTGTGTTGCTGTGGGATCGAATGTGCAGTCAGCGCCGGGAACAAGCAAACGGCAAAGAGGCGTGCCGCACAAGTCGCCCACCAAGAAGAGCGGGACGTCTGGGCCCACAAACATCTTGGCCAGGTCCTTGGTCAAGCGAGAGCGGCGTGCATTGCCCCACCCGCTGCCTGTACCTGCGCATCGTCGACAATCTCCCGCAACTGAGCCAGGCGCACAGCCTCTGCATCGTCAGGGCAGCCGCCATCACGCACGATGTAAGGTCCTTGCAAGGGGCTGCTGCTGAGGGGGGAACGCGTGGATGGGAAGATGCTCACCATAGGGATACGGCGACAGATGCACGTTGACAACCCCGATGCGGCCCCCAGGCATGTCAATCAGCGCACATGCCCCATGGCCGCCCAGGTCAAGATCCTCCATGAAGGAGCGTCCGCGCACACAGCGCGAGCCCAGAATGCGCCAACGCGAGACAATGCTGCTATCCGCGTCCACGAAGTAGCCGAGCCTGAGCTGCCGCGCTGAGTCCACTTCAAGGCCGGGCCGAGGCAAGGCAGCTCACTGGCCGGCAACCTCTGAGAGCACGGAACCGAACGCCGGCTTGCGCGTGCGCGGCTCCTGAATGCCCACCACGTCAGCCTGCACTGTGCGCATCGCCTCGATGGTGTCGCCCAGCGAGAGGCCGCCGCCCCACCTGCAGCACGTCCGCGCGTTAGACTGTGTGGCGCAGCGGGCAGCAGGAGACAAGTCCCGGACCAGATGTTGAAGGACAGCAGGCGCAGGCGCATCCCCCACACCCGGGGACTTGCGCAGCCCACTTACACTCGTGCGCAGTCGTGAGGGCGGCGTTTTTTGTCACATGACGGACCGTGCCAAGCCCCGCAAGGAGCGGCGCAAGAAGCGCAAGGCAGAGGAGGCCGTGGATGCGGTGGAGGAGACGACGCCGGCGCTGGAGGAGGCCCCTGCTGCATTCGAGGACGCGGTGTGTTCAGCAGCCGCTCGTGGCGGGCGGACGGGACCTCACATCTGCGCTGGGCAGGCGTTCGCGTCCCTGTTCGCGGCGGACAAGGCGGTGGCACTGGAGCCCACTCAGGAGCAGGCACCGCTGCCGCGTGCGCGTCGCTGGACGGAAAGGGTTGCGCGCTTGGCTGTGGGGTGGCGTCGTCTCGTGCCCAACGACCCGCCCATCGCTGCAGGATGTGATGGACGGGACGACGGGCGAGGCTGCAGACGTTGCAGAGAGTGCGCTCGTGCGGTGCCGCGTTTTGCGCTCACCGCTGCCGCAGTCGACGACGAGCAGGAGATCCTGAAGAACAAGAAGCGCAAGAAGAAGAAGGAGCCCACAGCAGAGGAGCAGGCTGTGGTGAGTGAGTGTGAGTGTGAGGAGTGCTTGCCTTGCGCTCATCAAAAAACAGGAGGCGGAAAAGTTGAAGCGCACCGTGTTCGTCGGGGGTCTGCCAGGTAGGGAGGGGGGCTCGTTCCATGCGT
>CAZYYU010000279.1:0-4573 GCA_964651735.1 uncultured Gammaproteobacteria bacterium
CTCTCTCTGCTCTCTCTGCTCTCTCTGCTCTCTCTCTCTGCTCTCTCTGCTCTCTCTCACGCACGCACTCACACGCACCCCTCGGCGCTGCAGGCGAGGTGAAGATCGAGCGCTGCGAGGCCGTGATCCGGTCCGTGGAGATCCAGTTGGTGCGCGTGGAGACCGTGGGCCAGGACGCGGCCTTCACCAAGGAGGCCACCGAGGTCCAGAACATCCAGATCGCTGGTGCGCATTGCGCTGTCTGTCTGTCTGTCTGTCTGTCTGTCTGACTGTGTGTCTGTGTGTCTGTCTCTCACCGCTGCGCCGCCACCACAGACGGCGACCCGCCGCGCGGCATCCCCATCTCCATCCACATGATCTTCCCGCGCCTGTTCACGTGCCCGTCGCTGGCCACCAAGAACTTCAAGGTGGAGTTCGCGGTCAACCTGGTCGTCATGCTGGAGGACGGGCACCTCATCAGCGGTGCGTCGCTGTTTGTGCAGCAGTCCGCCCTCTTCATGTGTGTGTGCGCGCAGAGAACTTCCCGCTGCAGCTGGTGCGGAGGGAGTCCAGCTTCATGTACTAAAGCGCCTCCTTCTCGTCGCGGGCCAGCTGACGGTTGTTCTTGAACTTGCCGGCGAAGCGGCCCTTTGTACCGCGGTCAGCGCACACAATAAACACACACACACACACACACACACACAACCACCTGGTGAAAGGTCTTCTTGGACTTGCGCGTCGCTTTGAGTCTGCCGGCCTGCTCCCACAAAAGTCAGAGAGTAGACAAAACAATCAGAAAAAATTGCGGGGGGATCTACGACTCGTATCTGTCGGCCTCAGAGACACCTTAGACTCGGACCGTCCCAGAAAGTCGAGGGACGCAAAACTAGCCACACAAACAACAACGACAACACGAGAGACGACCTTGGCAGCCGTGACGAGCGGATGGGCGGCGCTCAGCTCAAAGGGCAGCACACTCAGCATGCCCGCAGTGAGCGCGTCCGACTCGCTGGCGGCCACAGCGTCAAATGTGATGCGCGCACACACACGCGCACACGCACCACATATGGTTGGCCAGCGCCACAGACGCGTGCCGGCCCGTCTCGCACACCACACGCAGCTTGCAGTCGACCATGGTGGGCCGGCTCGGCTCCGCGCTCAGCACCTCGTCGCACAGTAGCAGAAACAGGTCGCGCGGCAGCTTGGCCAGCCAGCCCGGCCGCCGCCTCGCCAAGCACATGAGCCACACGCACTGCTCGGCCTGCGACAGTCGCGACAGCGAGGCAGCCGCCCGCAGGAAGCAAGAGAGCGCGATGCGCAGCTCCAGCGTGGCGCGCGCAACCATCTCTTGCTCCGCGAGCACCGCGTCCACCACGCCCTCGTCGTTGCCGTCCAGGCGCTCGTAGCTGGTGGGCATGTGCGGGTTGTAGACCACCACCAGGGCCGCGTGCGCCGTTGCCGCTCGCTTGTTGGTGCCCGTCTCGAGCACCACACGCAAAGGCCGCGCGTTGCGGAACGCACTCCGCCGCTTCGTGCACGCACCCTCCATCGCGTACTGACTGATGACAGGCGCCGCGACCTGCAGCACACCCCTCCGCGAGCGGGTTAGGAATTGCGCCGCAACGCTGAAGCAGGGGCTCCTGAGCGATGAGATGCGAGTGACGGCAGCTTTGTTGCGTGCACGACGTGCAGCCATGCCAGTGCGAGCGCTGACCGAGCAGGCTGCGCTGACCGTGGACACGTTGACGTTATTCCCACGCTCGTGGGGCCATGACGCGGCGTCGCTGTCCCTGTTTCAATCGGGCACCGTGGTGATGCTCAACTCGCCGCACGCCACGCCCTCGTACTTTGGCGACCTGTGGACGGTGGACAAGTTCCGCGCGTGTGCTGACGGCGCTTGCAACCGCCTGTACGACCGCGCGCCTGACGCGCTCGCTCCGCACGTCATCGTGGGCGACTTCGACTCCAGCAGGCGCGACGTGTTGAAGCACTACGAGGAAAAGGGCTGCGCGGTCGTGAAGCGCACGTCTCAGGCACGTTCTTACGTGCGTGCGTGCATGCATGCGCCCTCTTGACGCACCCCCATGCAGGACCTGACGGACCTGCAGAAGGTGCTGAGCTACGACGCGGTGGATGACGCGCGCCGCCATCGAGGTGGGGCCACGGCGGTGCTGGGCGGGCTGGGCGGGCTCGTGTCGCACCAGCTGGCCAACCTGAGCAACGCGCTGGAGCCTTCGACGAGCCGCCACTTCGGGCCGCTCTTCTTCATGGGCGAGCAGGAGATCTGCTTCGTGCTGCCTGCTGGGTCGACGCTGATCCACTGCCCGTTCCGCAACATCCACTGCTCGCTGGTACCCCTGTTTGGCACCGTGGAGTCCGTGACCACGTCCGGGCTGCGCTGGAACGTGACCCAGAAGCAGATGGCGTTTGGGCGCTTCATCTCCACCAGCAACGAGATTGTCGAGGACGCCGTGCAAGTGGTGTGCAGCGAGCCGCTGCTTTGGGTCTTCGACGCGCGCTTCGTCCAGCATCGAGATTGAATTTTTCTTGCCCCTACTCTTCCCTCACCGCCGCCGCCACCGTGGTCTTGCGGGGCTGGGTGGACAGGGCCACAGCGCGCTCCAGAATGATCGCCACCTTCTCGGCCAGGATCCGCTTGTGCTCGCTCCGCAAGTCGCACTGCTTCAGCACCGCCGACAAGTCCTGCAGGCCCTCGAGAATGCCTTCCACAGCACGGTCCATGACCCTCCGCTGCGCGTCCAGCTCGCTCGCTTGTCGTGGGGGCTTGAGGAAGAGGCGAGGAAAACGCGCAGACTTCCCGAACCGGCGCTGAGGGCCATGCACAGCGTTGCGTGCACCTCTGACAGATCCACCCTGCGGCACGGAGATTGCTGTGGGTGACGGGGCGCAAGGAAGGCGCAAGCACCTCATGCGCTTCAGGTCGGGCTCGCCCATTCTCCAAAGGGCTGTTATTTCGCTGCTCCGTGGCGCCGATGGTCAAGCACGTGTTGCAGCTCACTGATCAGCGCATAGACGGCGCGACTTTCTGCCATGGCGGCCTCCTCAGCGGCCTTGCGGGTTCTCATGGCCTCGATGCGCTCCTCGCGCGACTGCTGCGGTTTGCGCGGGGCGCCTTCTTCGCCGCCATCCCCCAGATACATCTGCAGCACTTGCTCCAGCGCGGCTTCTCGAGCAGCGGCCGACTGCGGGTGCAACGCGGGCGTCGTGGCGCGGTCTCCAATGACCTCCACGTCAAGCACCCCGAGCCGCTCCAGCACGTGCTCCGGCGGCAGCGGCGGCGGCGGCTGCTGCTGCTGTGGCGGCGGCGGTTGCTGCAGCTGTGGGGCGGCGTCATGCTCTGAAAGGCGCGCACGCAGGACCAGCCACTCGTCGTTGAGCACAGCCACGTCGCGTTCCAGCGCTTGCAGCAGGCGCGAGCCGTCCTCGTCCCCCTCAGTGAGCAGCTTGACGCGAGCGCCCAGCGTGCGCAGCGCAGCCACCACGCCGGCCGTGAGCGCATTCACAGGCGGCGCAGACGCAGCAGGCACACGCCAGTCGTCGGTGGCGCTGTTCACATCACGCAGAGTGGCCGCAGAGGCAGCACACACAGTGCGCAGCTGGCGCATGCTGGGCAGCAGCGACCGCGGCTCCACCAGCCGGGCCACGGCCGCTCGCAGCTGCAAGATGAGCGCACGCATGGCAAAGTGGCACAGGCGCGCGTGGCCCTCGCTCAGCGCGTGCAACGCTGTGTCATTGGCGCCGCTGTCAGCCAAGCCCGCTGCCACAGCCTCCAGATCGACCGCCAGCGCCGCGTGCTTGGGTCGCTGCACAATGGCCAGCACCGCTTGCAGCGCAGCCTTGCGCACGGCGCCCAACGACTCGGCCAGACAGCGGCGCACAACTTCCAGCCGTCGGCGGTCGCCCTCAAGCCGCGATGCAGGGCTGAGCACGGCGCCCACTCTGTAGCCACGCGACACGAGCTCCACCTCGCGCACCACGCTCAGGGACAGCTGCGCGCAGTCCACAAACGCGCTGAGCTCGTGGAACGCGGCCTCCACTGCTGCCAGATGCTGGGCGCGGCCTCGTGCTAGCCACCACGACGGCAGCTCCAGCAGCGAAGCCAGAGCCGCCACAGCCACTGCGCAGCCCAGCACCCAGCCCAGAGTGGCCACCAGCAGCGGCAGCATCATCGTGAGCACCGCCATGAGAGTGCGGCGCGAGCGGGCGTCGGGCGGGTGGGACACGGCTTCCCGGACGTCGGCAAAGTCCTCGGCCAGCCTGGCATCGGCCCGCCCAAGCAGCACAGCGTAGCAGTGGTCAGCAGGGCCCGCGTCCTCGTCGCTGACGCCAGCCGCCGCCGGACTCTTGGCTTGCTTCAGCAGCACGGGGTTGGGCTCCAGCCGCGCCTGTGTGGCGCCGTCCGCGCTCTGCCGCCGCAGATACTGTGCCAGCGGCGAGTCCTCGAACAGCACGTCCTGCTCCATGCCGTGAGTGGTGGAGCATCGGGCGGGGCGCAGCAGCCCTCTTCAGGTTTTTGGACGCGCGCAGCTGTATTCGACCAACACACAGTAGAAGGCCAATCGGTGCGGAGAAG
>CAZYYU010000280.1:0-4534 GCA_964651735.1 uncultured Gammaproteobacteria bacterium
AGGGTTCCCCGTGCACTGTGGGCTTGGGCGACGCTTCTGGGAGCTTGGACGACGCTACCTGCAGCATGGGCACTGGAGCTGGGCTGGCGCTACGTGTTGCCCCTCATGTTGCGGGCGCGGGTCGCGGTGCAGACGCCCTTGTCATGCTTGAGGTCAAGCAGAGGTTCCACGCAACCGACACGTTGACGGCGCTCGAGGTGGCCAAGCAGACAGTGAGCGGCAAGCCTTTTTTTGTTCCGCGCTGAGCTCATGTGCTATGCGGCAGTACCTGTAACAAGACGGCTACAATAAGGCAGCTTGCATGTTCGTTGGCCAAGGCCGGCCTGCCCACGCTGTGCGACATGTTCCTCAGCATCCAGAAGGCCCCAGCCCTGGTGACGCACCTTCGTGCTCGTGATTCAGCAGGCTTCTACGGCTGCAAGCTGGCGTCTCCTGCTGCTGCTGGCATTGTGCGCTTTGAGTCGTTGACCATTGTCCACAGCTCATGGAAGCAGTCAGCGCAGCAAGCATCTGCGTCCCGTCTTCATCATGGACGGCTCAGCATCGTGGGTGGCACGCTGGTTGCTGCCGTGACTGTGACTGCTGACAACAACATCGCACCGCTGGGCCTGCTGTTCACAGCGATGGAGTCGTATGACCGACGTGGAGCACCAGCGCTTTGCCATCTCTGACAGTGGAGACTTCTATGGATGCGTCCAACTTGGAGAACCATGGAGGCTGTTCGTGGCACGGTGCGCATGAAGAACGCAAAGGATCTGGTGAGCTCCATTCATGGTGTTTCGTTGCTGATTCTTGCTGCAGTTCAAGGGCGCGCCCACTGAGGTCACTGAGGCGCTGAGCTCGCCACTGTGGGCACGATGGATGCAGGTGCGCACCTGTGCTGGGGTACGCAAGCTGGAAGAGCTCATCAACTACGTGGACCTGCGCTTCCAGTGCGAGAACTGGTGGTGGTGGTGCAATGAGGAGGATGTGGAGGTTCCCGTGCAGCAGCAGGATCGGCAGCAGCAGCTGCACTCCCCAGGCGCCAGTGACGACGGGGACGATGCCGACAACTGGGAGCTCCCTGCTTCTGAAGGCAAGCATTGCGTGCTGTGGCTGTTCAAGACTGATTGAGTGAGTGCTGCAACACTTTGGCCAGACGGCGCAGATGAGCCTGTGGTGCAAGCACCCAAGCGTTCTTGCAGTGCCCTGGCACAGATCACAAGCGATGCTTCCAAAGGTGAAGGTATGATCCGTGGGCAAGCGCAGGAAGAAGTAAAGCACCTGGTTTATGTAAGGATTTTTGCTATTAGGCGCCCGGCTCTCTTTTGTTATTTCACTGTTTTCTCGAAAAAACAGCGCGCCGAGGGCCAGATGGACGCTCCGACATCACTGCAGGATATTCTCGCGCTCGTGACGGTCCCCAACAATGGAGAGGCCAAGACAAAACTGTGCAACCTCACCTGTGGCCGCACGGCTCGCGCCTGCAACTTTGCCCACAGCGCCAAGGAACTCCGGCCTCCTTCGATGTTTACTCGTGTGTGCGTGCGCGACGAGCAAATCCCGGTGGTGCTGCCCATTGCCAATTTTCGTCGCGATAGGTGCGAGCTCTCCGGCGTTCTTATGGGTTTGTAATGCTTTGCCTGACTGGCCCCGGTTTTCCCCTTTGCAGAGTCCCTGTGTGCGTCTCGTCCAAGGCCTGCCTCGCCTCGCGCATGACCCTGGCCATTGACAATGAGCGGCTGCACCCTCGGTTGAAGCAGGCTTTTGACGGAGGCGCCTTGGCCAGTGTTTGCGATTCGTGGATGAGGAGCGGTTTTCAGCGCTGCCTGTACTGGCACAGTTGCTACTTCCTGCACCCGACAGCGGAGGCGCTCAAGAAGGCATTTCGTCATCGCATCTGTCCTGATGTGTTGGAGGGCGCCAAATGCGAGCGACCCTTGTGTCCGCTGGTCCACCAACCCTCAGAGCTGACAGCGCCCTTGTGGTACCGGCAAGCGTGGCCTACTGACACGAGCCACGTGTATGTCGTGTCGTACAACCAGGAAAAGGTCACCACGTTCAAGACACTGGTCCCAAGGTGCACCATCCTGAACACAGAGGGCACTCGCTGGTCCGAGCTCCAGCTGTGCAACAAGGGAAGCCAGTGTGACTTTTGGAGCGAGTGCAGCTTTGTGCACTGCTTTCGCCGCCAGATGAGGGAGTTTTGCCTCCGCAACAAGGCGCTGGACTGGGCGCCGGCACTAGCTGCGTGGTGCGATCAAGAAGCACTGCGAGCGGAGGGGGATGACGTCAATGTGGCCACCAAGATCGCGAGCGTCAATCTTCAAGCTGCTCTTCTTCAAGCGCCTGCCCCTGTCCCAAGCATTCGGGCTGCTAATCGCGCAGACCTCTCGTTTTCTGGCTCGCAATCAGCTGGAAGCGCGACGCTTCGCTCTCTGCTGCGCCTTCCGAGCTATGTGCTGCCTGCTGGCGCGCTGACTTGTGTCCAGTCCACCGCTGTGTTGGCGCCCTTGTTTGCCAAAGCGCAGCAGGAATATGAAGCGCTGACGCACTCGCACCGATATCAGGCAGCTTTTGAGCAATGGTTCCAGTCGCAGACAACGCAGGCTTTCCCACCCGTTGAGAGTGCCACCCAAGTTGCGTGTCTCTTGTGGCTCGAGTGTCGCTGACTCGGATGTCCCTTCCCATCAGGGCAGCGATGTGTTTTTGATGCACGAAGGGCTTGCGCTTGGTGAAGGCGGCACATCGAAGGTGTCACTGGGACTGCGAGCCGATGGAACACCAGTTGCGCTCAAGCGCTACAACTCTGAGCGCGACACTGGCGAAGAGACGCTGTTGGCTCGCGCTTTCAAGGCTGAGGTGGAGTCTCTCAAAGTACGCACAGCCATTCCAGGCATTGTGCATTACGTTGGCAGCTGCGAGTTCACAGAGGAAGCCAAGATGTTCGGCGCCACCACAAAGCTGAGGCACCGCGCCGTGGCATTGGAGCTGATGGAATTCAGCCTCACAGACGTGGTAGTACACTGGTGCAAGCGCGGTGATGTCATGGGCTCCTCGCTCCACTTTGAAGCAGTGCAGTACGTGGGGGGCAGCGTGTTGCGCACCCTGCTGGATCTGATCGAGCACGATCCTGACTCCGCGGCGATGCTGGTGCACCGCGATCTCAAGCCTGACAACATTTTGTTTGACCGAATGGCTCGCGTGCGCCTGATTGACTTTGGTCTGGTGAGTCGCGATGTGTGGCGTTCTTTTCGTGCTTGCTGAATGCGAGTAGGCCAGCTACATCGACAAAGCCAAGGGCCAGCAGACGACGTTGACCAGGACGCAGACACCCTCATTTGCGGCCCCCGAGATGCAGGAGTCGACAGGGCACAACACTACCTCCATGGACCTCTTCAGTTTGGGCTTGGTGGTTTTGTTCATGCTTCAAGGCCCCGCACCGGATGGCAAGCTTCCTCAATGGGGCCTGACGTCGCAGAACGCGTGCGACCCCGCAAGGCGCACCCTGACAGGAGGTCATGTGGCACAGCTCCACCGTCGTGCTGCGGCACAGGTGTCTTGAACCTCTGGTATGTGCTCTCTTTTTGGCTGACATCCTGCAGCACTTCCTCGACCTGCTGCTTGTGCGAGACCCGGCGCAACGCGCTTTGGGAGGAACGCTTTCCGATGCCAATCAGGCACACTCCATGATGTTGTCACATCCTCTGTTCTGGGACCGCTCTCGCTGCTCTGCGTTTCTATGCCTCCTTGGAAACATTCCCGACTACAATGCGGCTGTGACACGCGAGCAATTCTTGCCACCGCTTAACATCGCGATGAGCAAGGCCCTCAAAGTACGTGATGCCAGCGGCGAACGCAGCTGGGACGAGGTTCTGGGCAACGCGCTGGTGAACCAGTTCAGAGGCCAGCAGGAGGATCAACAGCTTCCGCACCTCAAGTTCTTGCGTGTGGCACGCAACTTCATCCAGCACGCCCACGGCGGAGCCGATGTTGACATTAATATGTTGCTGGATGCCGCTCCCAGAGTCATTCCCTGCCTTTGGCAGTTCTTCACGCTCCTGCATCCAAACTTTGTGGCCAGATTCCATCCAGCGCTCGCCCACTTTCTTGGCTGGCGTCATTCGCCATCACTGGCGCAGCTGCAGCCTGTGGGACGACTCGTGGCAGAGGATGCGCTGCTGCAATGCGAGCTATTGTTTCAGTAAAAACCGCTGGTATCAATACGGCAGTGCTTAAAAAGTAGGTAGAGGAGTACTGCTAAGGTTCTTTGTCCTCCTGAGTGAAACTTTTTGGCTTTCTCGTGGCTCAAAATACCACAAAACAATTAGGTTCTACTTTTCTGGGGAACCTCAACAAGCACCCGGTTTATGTAAGGATTCTTGACCTTCGAAAGATCACGAAAGAGGGGCTTCACTGCAGGCTGTTGGTAGTCACACGCCACCCGCCGACCCAAGCTTGGTGCTGCTTCAGCTTCACGAAGAATCTTGCAGACAACGCCTACCCCTTTCAGTGAAATTGGGGAATTCATAAATGCACTGTGCTAAATTGCGGC
>CAZYYU010000281.1:0-1379 GCA_964651735.1 uncultured Gammaproteobacteria bacterium
TCTCTCTCTCTCTCTCTCTCTCTCTCTCTCTCTCTCTCTCTCTCTCTCTCTCCATGCCCCACCAACACATTTGCGTTCTGCAGAACATGCACGAGTTTCTGCGCCAGTCCGTGACACGCAGCGCTGCTGGCAGCAAGGACGCGCCCAGAACCACCTCGTTCGTGGCCAACAGGTTTGTGCCTTTTTGGAGTGTTTTCTTTCGTGTTTTGTGGTTGCTTTTTGGTTGCAGTGGCTGTTTGTGGCGCCGCCACGACCATATCACGCGTTTGGGTGTGTTCATGCACTGTGTGCAGGATGCAGATGCAGACGACGTTGCAGCAGCGGGCAGAGAAGGAGATGAGCACTGGATTCGACAAGAGAGGTGTTGCTGTTGTTGTTTGCGCAAACAAGTGACGCTCTTCTTCACTGCTGCATCACAGCCGTGGCTGAGCACACGTCCAGTGCTCTGCGTCAGGTTTGTTTGGTTGCTGTCACTGCACTGTGTGTTGTGTGTCCTCACAAACGTACCACACAAGGCTGCGGTGTCCTTCGCAGCGCTCGAGATTGGCGCGGTGGGTCTGAGCTCCATCTTCTCCATCGCGTTGCTGGACTTCACTGGACTGCTGGGTGTTGGTGTGCTGGCTGCCGCCGGTCTGGCCATCATCCCTGTTCGGTGCGTCTCTCTGATGCATTTTTCTTTCTTTTTGTTCATTTTGCCTGATATTTTGCTCGTTGCACCTTTTTTCTGATTGTTTTGCAACATTGATATTGTGTGGCAGGCGGCGCCAAGTGCGCAGCCAGCTCAGTGCTGCAGTGGAGGCTCTGGGGTCAGTCACCACGCTCATTACCTCCAAACATCACTGTTCACCTCACCAACAACCGATGCAGGAAGCGGCTGACAAACGATCTGGAGGCTGAGTTTGAGTTGCATCTGTCCACGTTCGCTGCGCAGATGCGAAGCGGAATCTCGCCTTACACCATGTGCGTGGTGTGTGTGTGCACTGCCGCCGCTGATGGGGCACGTTGCAGGTACATCAAGAGCGAGGCCCAGGGCCTGGCTGTGCAGCGCAGTCTGCTGTCCAAGTCCATCGCAGAGCTCTCTTCCATGCAGCAGAAGATCCAGAAGCATCATTGAATCTGTGCTTGGGGGCCAGGGCGCAAAGGCTAGCACTTGTGCGATTGCAGAAGTGCGCTGTGCATGCAGCAAGGGGTAAAAAAAATGGCTAGCACTTGTGCGATTGCAGAAGGGTGCTGTGCATGCAGCAAGGGAGGGTAAAAAAAAATAAAAAAATGGCAAGCACTTGTGCGATTGCAGAAGGGTGCTGTGCATGCAGCATGGGAGGGTAAAAAAAATGGCAAGCACTTGTGCGATTGCGGAAGGGTGCTGTGCATGCAGCATG
>CAZYYU010000281.1:1479-4531 GCA_964651735.1 uncultured Gammaproteobacteria bacterium
CATGGGAGGGTAAAAAAAAATAAAAAAATGGCAAGCACTTGTGCGATTGCGGAAGTGCGCCGAGCCCCCAGGGGGACTCGAACCCCCGACCCCGAGATTAAAAGTCCCATGCTCTGCCAAACTGAGCTATGGAGGCGTGTTGTTTTTCCGAGCGCGCGGCTCGTTTTTTGAGTCGAGCTGGGGTTTTTTGACTGGACACGGAGCAGTGAACAATCTCTCTGCTTTTGTTGGGACAAGTGGCGTGCACACACCCCAGACACGGGCCCGGCACATGCCAAGCCCGGTTTTTTTTTCCCCGCAGATTCCACAAGCGCGCAAGAGGGGCCCAGGCGCAAGGTTGTCCCGCTGGGCTTGCAGTGCGTGCAGAGTGCTCGCACGCTGCTCTTTTTGTTTGTCCAGCGGCAGCGCGGACAGCCGTGGCGGCGGGCGGCGGCGTGTGCACGTGTCGTCAGCGTTGCTGCCGCCGCCAGCCCGGCAGCGCGCCTTGTGGTGGCGTTTGTTTTTCGCTGCCTTCGCTGACGCGCGCGGGGCTTTGCCAGCATGGCGGAGGCAGATTGGAAGGCACAGCAGAGGGACACCTTCATCCGCTGGATCAACGCCAAGCTCAAGAAGGTCGACGGTGAGACGAAAAGGGCAAGCCGGCCGCTCTGACGCTGTTGCGCAGGCGCCAAGCAGATCACCAAGCTTGGGGTGAGCGCAGCGAGTGCGCCGCAGCCGCCGCCTCTCAGGGGGAGGGCCTCCCATGGCAGGACCTGAGCGATGGCGTGGCGCTTTGCCAGCTGCTGGAGTCGCTGTTTCCGCAAGGTTGTTGAGGCCTTCTTGTTGTGTGTGGTGCACCACTCACGTTTCGCCTGCAGCCAAGATGCCCAAGTACAACACGCATCCCAAGCTGGCGGCGCACAAGCTGGACAACCTGGCGGTGGTGTTCAAGTTTCTGGAGAACGCTGAGGTGTCCGTCATCACCAAGCCCATCAACGTCAGCGATGTGCGTCCTTGCTGGGCCCTGTTTGTGCGCGTGGCGTGATGGCTTGCTGCAGGTGGAGAAGAACCCTGCCGTGCACGAGCCGATGGTGCTTGGCCTGCTGTGGACGCTGATTCTGGAGTTCGACATCAACCGCGCCATGAAGGTAGTTGTGGGTCGTTTGGTTGAGAGGGCAACTGATGGTTGTGGTGTGCAGGCTGCCGCCGCGTCACAGGCCGTGGCAGACAACAAGAATTCGTTCAACTTCAAGCCCGGCCAGGCCAAGGACGCGCTGCTGGCGTGGGTGCGCTCGCGCGTGGCCAAGTGCGTTCTGTGTGTTGTGCTGTTGCCCCTCACCGCGCCGCAGGTACGGGCTGCAGCCCAACGACTTTGGCAGGGACTTCAGCGATGGCAACGTGCTGCTGGGCGTGATCCACTCGCTGCGCCCAGACCTGTTTGATTGTGAGTGCCTCGTTGTATTTGCGTGCTGCTCCAGCACCAAGTTCATGCCCTCACACAGGGCGCACACTGGACCGCACCAACCCCGCCCGCAACGTCACCACGGCCCTCAAGCTGGCCGAGGACATGATGGGCATCCCCGCTTTGCTGGTTTGTCGTCGCCTCTTGCATTGTGGTTGCATTGTTGCTTGTTTGTCGTTGCGGGGCTTCACAAAGCATTTCGTGCTGACGTTGGCCGCCACCAAAAGGACCCGAACATGCTGCTGGGCGGCAACCCAGATGAGAAGTCGGTGATGACCTACGTGGTCAACTTCCTGGTGTACGAGCAGGAGAACCGCGACCTGGTGGACAGGGTGCAACGTTTGCCTGTGTGTGTCGGTGTGTTGCGCTCAACCGCTCTCCATCGCGCAGCTGGCCCAGATGACCATGATGGCCGGTGAGGAGGCAAGTGGCGTTAGTCGTCATCATCGTTTGTCAGTGCAGTCACTCTGCATGTGCAGGCTCGGCAGCGCGAGCAGCAGGAGGCCGAGCGCAGGTTTGTGCACCCTCGACAGCGGCGGTGCGGTGCTCAGCGGCGTTGTTGCAGGCTCCGCGAGCAGCAGGAGGCCGCCATGCGAGCGCAGCAGCAGGAGGCCGAGCGCAGGTTTGGTTGGATCGCGACACTTGCCCTTGTTTGCCGTGGAGGGACGATGTTGACTCCTTGTTGTGGTTGCTGAGGACGATGCTTCTTCACTGTGTGTCTTGTGCTGTGCACTCACTTGCTTGCCAGACTGCGCGAGCAGCAGGAGGCAGCGGCGCGTGCGCAGCAGGAGCAGATGCGTCTGCAAGCGCAGCTGGACGAGCAGCGTCGCCAGATGGAGGACCTGCAGCGTCAGCAGCAGCTGCTGCAGCAGCAAAAGGTCTGGCGTGTTATTGCGCACATGCCTCTTAATTATGCGTGCTTGTCCGCAGGCTCTGGAGCAGCAGCGGGCTCAGCTGGTGCGCTTCGCAGCCGTTCATTTGCTCGTGTCCCGCTGCTCATTCGCGCGCCCCAACAGGCTGCGATGGAGGCCCAGAAGCAGGCCTTGCTCGCGGCGCAGCAGCAGAAGATGATGGAGCAACAGCGTCAGCTGCAGGTCCGCCCCCCTTCTCTTTGCATGCCTTGCACAGTTCACCGAACGAGGCGATGCAGGAGCTCGAGATGCGCAAGCAAGAGTTGGCGCGCCAACAGGAGCTGGCCCGTCAGCAGGAGCTGGCCCGTCAGCAGGCCCTGCAGCAGCAGCTGGCCATGCAGCGACAGCAGCAGGTTTTGGCGATTGTCGTCCTTGTTGTCGATGCTTTTGTTCTGACGAGTTGTGGGGCGCACACACGCACACACACTTGCAGGAGGAGCTGGCCCGTCAGCAGGCCTTGTTGGCGGCGCAGCAGCAGCAACAGCAGCAGCTGCAGATGGCGGCGGAGCTGGCGCGCATGAAGTTCTTCCAGGCCATGCAGAACCAGCAGCGCGAAGGCATCGGCGCCCGCGACTACGTGCTCTTCATCGACAAGAGCGGCTCCATGGCAGGCTCGCGCTGGACCGAGGCCCGCAAGGTCGGTTGCGCTGTTGTTCGGCAGTGCTGGATGTTGTTGGTTGCCTGCTGGTCAAGCCAGTTG
>CAZYYU010000282.1:0-4520 GCA_964651735.1 uncultured Gammaproteobacteria bacterium
CGCGTCAGCACCACGCAGTCCAGGGCCACGCCCTCGGCTACTAGCGCCGCTTCCACCTCCGCGCGACGCCGTTGGCGGCAGTGGCGACGATGACTGTGTGGCGGCTCAGACCATTGCGCGCCGCGCCCCGTCCTGACCGCCGCACCGGTACAGCAACCACACATCAGCCGTGCTGAAGCGCCTGCACACATCGCACTCGCCCATGACTGGAGGCCCTCCGAACCAGCTCACGCTTCACTCGTCAAGCTTCTGCCGCTTGCTCCTGAGGCGCGCCGACCGTCGCGGGACCTTCTCGAGTGCACAGCCCCAGTAGTGGCAGTTGACGCGCGAGGCAAACACCATTCGCGCGAGATACCGGCACACATCCTTGGGCAGCCAGCTGAGCACGGTGCCAGGGCGGAAACGATTGATGGCCAGCAGGGCCAGCGTGGCAGCCTGAGCCGCGGAGTAGGCTTGCATGTAAAAGTTCCGGCACCGCTTCACGAGCCGCGGCGGCAGCGAGCTCGAGTTGAAGAGACTGTGCGTGAACGCCAGCCCGTACTGGTACAGCTCCATCAGCCGGTCTGTCTCGTGCTTGCGCTCGTCATCTGGCTTCATCTCCAGCCGAAGCTGCAGCGAGGACACGCAGTCATCAAAGTCGCGATCGCAGCTGGCGCGCACCGCAGCCACCAGGAACTGCCCGCAAGGCCAGTTGAGTGACAGGCGGCGCGACAGCAACAAAGGCGTCGTACCTGAGCGCCCTGGCCCCAGTTGCGATGGGCGTCAGAGTCGAACAAGATGTCGGCCAGCCCGTGCAGCCCCAGATCGTAGCCCTGCTCCGCGGACTTGCGACACCAGTGGTAGGCCACATCCATGTCGCCCTTGTGGAACGCCATGAACGCCAGCGAGTGCTGCGACGCCGCCAGCCCCTGCTCCGCTGCCTTGGCCACCCAGACCATGGCCTCGTCCATCAAGTCGTCGTCCGCGTACAGCAGGCCCGCCGCGCTCTGCGCTGCGGCCACGCCCTGACGCGCGGCCACCTCGTACTCCTCTCGCGCTCGCGCCAGGTCCGGTTCCACGCCCAGCCCCGCGTAGAAGCACAGGCCCACTGCGTACGGGTGGCAGCTGGCCAGAGCCTTGGCGGCCCATGCGTCTGATGCCTCCTGGTCGGGCTCCACGCCCTCCCCGAAGCAGAGCACGCTCGCGTAATCAGCCATGCCCATGGCGTTGCCGCCCAGTGCCGAGGCGCGGAACAGCCGCGCGGCCTCCGTAAAGTCGCGCCGCAGCGTCAGGGATCCCCACCAGTGCGCCTGGCCCAGCTCCCACTGGCCCTGCGAGTCGCCCTCCTCGTCCGCGCTGCGCCGCAGCAGCGCCAGCGCCTCAGCGTACCGTCCCTCGCGCCGCTCGCGCAACGCGGCCTCAAGGGACGATGACGCGTGCATGCGAGGGGGAGCCCTCCAGGGGTGGACAAAAAGACACGCAGTTTACCGACCCACAGCGGCACCCTTGCGGCGCGCATTGGTGCTGCTGGTGCTGGTGCTGGTGCTGCTACTTGCACGGGCCTGCTGCTTTGAAGACGCAGCGGCGTCAGCCTTGCTCTTGCGGCGCACACGCAACATCTCGGAAAGCGCGTTCCAGTCCGTCTTGGAGCGCTCACGCTTCCACTCATTCTGCCGCCGCTCCACTTCAACGCGCGCCTTGTGGTTCCCGTCGGTGCTCCGCGAGCGCGTTCGAGTGCGCCACGACGCTTGGTCAGCCTGCGCTTTCCTGGTGGCGCCCGCGTCGCTGCTGAAGCGTGGCGAGCGTGCCACCGCACCGGCGGCGTCGGCCGTAGCCCTGCGTCCGCTGTTGCGAGCAGCATCCGCGGTCACGGCCTGCCTGGGGCGTGCCTTGGCAACGTCCTGCTGCGCGCTGCGCGCTGCCTGCGGTTGCTGGTGGCGTTTCATGGCATCCACGTCGGACTTCATCAGGAGCCCGGCGCCAAGCGGGCTCGGGTTGTAGCGCGGCCGGGTGCGGAACGAAAAGGCTGGGCTCTGCGCCAGGCACGTCCCCAGCAGCAGCGACGCCAACAATGACGACAACAAGCCCATGCGCGCGGCCCTCTTTCAGAATGTCTCGCGCCAGTTCTCGATGAGCGCGGCGTTGTTGCCCAGCTCCAGGTACCGCGCGATGCATCCCTGCTGCGCGCTCAGTTCCAGCACCGCGAGCCCCACGCCCCGGCCTTGCGGGTGCGGCACGTCAATGGCGGGTATGGCCCGAGTCTTGGGCTCCTGCGAGGAGAGTCGTCAGTTAGCCACCACCAAGCAACACAAGGGTGGACCCTCGCCTTGAACTTGCTGCCGTGCCCAAGAAGACGGCCCCTTTGCAGCGTGCGTCCGTCCAGCGTGAAAGGCTGGTACACGCGGAAGGAGTGCTCGTGGCCCCAGTAGGCGGCACACACCACGTCCCAGTACGGCGACAGCTGGGCCCACAGGTAGCCGTTGACGCTGTCCACGTGCGTGGCTTCGGGCGACGTGAACTTGGGCCCGCATGCCAGAATCGGGTGGTGCAGCAGCAGAATGGCCTTGCGTCCGGCCTGCCTCAGCTCGGTCATGCGCGCCGCGAGCCAGTGCAGCTGCTCAGCGTTGAGGCGCGTCAGCAACGCATCGCTGTCGTAGTCCAAGCCCTCGATGCTGGTGTCGAGCGCCACGAAGGAGTACAGCGGGCCACAGTGCAGGCAGAAGAAGGACGCGTCCTGCTCCGTGAGGCCGCGCCGGGCCAGGTCTTTGAGTGCCCAGTAGTAGCCGGAGCCGCCGCGTGCCAGCAGATCGTGGTTGCCGCACACGGCGTACACGCTGGCCGGAGGTCCTGCGTTCTAGCATCCCACCGTCAGCAGCATGGCAGGCGGGCGGAGCAAGCAACCTTGGTGATGCAATCCACCAGCGGCTGAATGAGGTGCTCTGACTGCTCGCGCCGCGACCCACGCTTGTACACGTCGCCCAAGTGGATGAACACGTCGGGGCGCAGGTCGCGTGCTCGAAACAGCGCCGCCAACAGCTCACGCGCCTTGGGCCCGCCGTTGCCAAAGTCGCCGCACAGCGCCACGCGCACCACGCGGCCGTCGCCCTCAAAGGGCACCTCAAACGTGTGCAGCGAGTCGGCTGTGGCACGCTGCAGGAACCGCTGGTGCGCCTTGCCGATGCTGGCCCGCGCCGCCTGGATCTCCTGGTCCAGCGCCTGGAACAGCTTCGACTCCTTGGCCGCCAACGCGTACGCCATGGCCACGGCAGTGCGCGCGGTTTGCAGCAGCGCATTCTCCACGGCGCTCAGCGCGCCCTGCACCCGGCTCGTCGCGAGCAGCACCGCCTCGGGCTCGTTGCACTGGGCCGCAAAGTACGTGCTCACAAAGTGGCACCTCTCTCGCTCCAGCACCTAGCACCACCGGCGGCGGCCGTGAGCGCACACCATCTGACACGGGGGGCGGGCGAATAGCACCTTGGGCACGTTGGCAAACAAGATGTTGGTGATGGGGTGGCGCGCCAGCTTCTTGAGCGTCGTCACCAGGTCCTGCCACTCTGCTGTGGGCTCCTGCATGGCGTCGCGCCCCACCACGGCCCGGTGCTCGAGCCCTTTGGCGTCCACCAGCAAGAACGCCTGGTCGCCACGTGAGCAGGGGCCACAAGAGCGTGCAGAGCTCACCGTGGCGCGCTCCGCAACCTCTGTGAGCTCTGCCACGCCGTTGGCGTCGCTGACAAAGAGCATCTTGGCCCCACCCCTGGAGCAGAGGTAATAGTAGCTGTGCTTCTTGCTGCGCACCAGCCAGAAGGAAGTGGGCTCCGCGTCCGACAGCTCCAGGCGGCCCTGTGCCACGCGCACCCACCGCTTGGGCGGCTTGCACGTCAACAGCGCAAAAGCCTTGCGCGACTCGGCATCGGCCACGCCGACCAGCTCAAAGTAGGGGTTCCAAGACGTGAGCGAGCGTGCCCCAAACACCAACACGTTGTCCGCGCCGAACGTGAGCACGCTCTTCTGACTCGTGTTGAACGACCACTGCGCCACAAACGGCCGCATCGAGACCGCAATGGCCTGCGCCTCCTCCTCCACCATGACCAGCTGGCCCTGCACGCGCTCCTTGGTCTGCGGCTCGCCCACGTAGCAGCCGTGGTAGGCATTCCACAGCGCCGCCCCGTCCGCCCAGCGCCACACGAGTTCGCGCGCACGGTCCAGCGTGAAGGCATACGCACACAAGAACAGCATGCCCGAGCGCACCACGCAGCCCAGAAACAGGCTCGTCTTCATGTGCTGCAAGAGGAAGCCCGCCGCAGTGCGGTGCAGGATGCAGAACACAGTGCGCTTGGACGACGTGGCCGCGAGCGTCACAGCGCCCTTGTCGTCAACCGAGAGCGCCATGCCCGGATCGCGCTCGGTGGCAGCATGGTCATCCAGCGCGTCCACAAGCGGTGTACGCGCGCTGCCGCCGCCGCCGCCAAGCAGCTGCACACGCTGAGGTGCCTCGGTCGCCTCCAGCAGCGACCACCGATCCAGCGCCAGCGGGGACTGCT
>CAZYYU010000283.1:0-4506 GCA_964651735.1 uncultured Gammaproteobacteria bacterium
CGGCACAGCGATGCGTTGGTGGTGCGCTCAAACAAAGCGACACGCCAAACAAGCAAGCAATCAGGACGATAACAACAACGGCTGCCGAACCTTGCCAGCGTCGATGCGGTGGATGGCGGTGATGCGCCGGTTCAGGACCTGAAACAAACAACCGTTGAGATACAACAACGAACAACGAACAACACGTGCCTGGTCGTCCAGCGTGTTCCACTTTGGCTCACCGCCTCCTCCAATACAGCCTGCAACAACAGCGCATTCCGGTGAAACACAAAGGCGCGCATCAAAACCGAACCTCCAGGACAGGCCATGACCTCGATGAGGTGGTAGTCATAGGCTGGGTCCTTGGCCAGTACACGCTCCACGACGGTGCGGATGTTGCGCGTTCCTGCACAGTTATGCGCAGGTCAAATCAACGGACAAAACGTTCACAGCGCACAGCTCACCAGTGACCACGGCCAGGTTGAGGCGATACGGGCCGACCTGCAGACCACGAAGCTCACGAACGCCCGGCAAGCTAACGTGATGCTGATGAGCAGCGCTGCAGACAGCAGTGCAGCCCACCTGTTGATGATGATGGGGATTCGTTGGAGAGGGACCGCAAACACAAGCAAGCTAACACCTGTGTGTTGACGGGCATGAGGTGGACCACAAACCACAAGCAGCCAAAACGTGCACCTGTTGACGGGCCGCAGCGCCAGCACGTTGGGGTCGGGCAGCTCCTGGCCCGTGACGAAGAAGTGCGCGGTGCGCACCGCGGCCTCCATGACGCCGCCCGTGGCGCCGAACAACGCCGCCGCTCCGGTGCTCAGGCCCAGCGCGCGGTCGTACTCGCTGGCTGCAAGCGACGCGTAGGCGATGCTGCGGTCGTCGCGGATCAGCCGGCCCAGCTCACGCGTCGTCAGCACGTAGTCAGTCTCCTGCAAATGCACGCCGAATGAGCTCCCACCAACACCAACGCCGCAGCGCACCTTGATGAGTTGACCTGACGACGAACGCATGCGCAGCTGGGGCCGCTCAATCTCGTCCTTCTTGGCCACGCAGGGCATGATGCCCACCGTGACAATCTGCTCTGGCTTCACGCCAATGTTCTTGGCGAACACGGTCTTGATGAGGCTGCCCATCATGGCCTGCGGCGACCTGCAAGCGGGATGTGAACGCCGCCGCACTGCCGCCGCCGCAGTGCCACCGCCGCTACCTGCACGTGGACAAGTGCGGCAGCAGCGGGGCGCCGTACGTCTTCTCCACCAGGTTGATCCACCCGGGGCAGCACGACGTGAACATGGGCAGCACGCTGTCGGCCGTGGTGAGGCGCTTCACAAACTCGTTGGCCTCCTCCACAATGGTGATGTCCGCGGCGAAGTTGGTGTCGAACACGTAGTCAAAGCCCAGCTGGCGCAGCGCGGCCACCAGCTGGCCCGTGGACACGGTGCCGGGCTCCATGCCAAACTCTTCGCTGATCGCCACGCGCACAGCGGGCGCAGTGTGCGCCACCTGCAGCAGCGCGTGAGCGGAGGCGCCACCCAGTGAGCTGAGGCGCGGCCGCACCAAGATCCTGTTGCGCTTGTTCTGCAGCACGCGGTCCACGGCGTGCACGTGGGGCCGCTCCAGCAGCGCGCCCACAGGGCACACGGCAGTGCATTGCCCGCAGCTGATGCACGCAGTGTCGGCCAGGGGCAGTTCGTTGAATGTGGCAACGTGCTCGCCCTGTCCGCGCTCCACCACGCCCAGAATGTTCATGCCCTGCGAGCAGGGGGTCAGCGCTCGAACGAGCATCCACTGATGAGCAACGTGTGCCTGGATGTCCGAGCAGGCCCGCACACAGCGCGAGCACATGACGCACTTGGCCATATCGCGCAGCACCGCGTGCGACGAGGCATCCAGCTCTGCGTGCGCCCGCTCGTGGTGCATCTGCGGCAGCAGCTCCTCGCACTCGTAGTGGTTGCACAGGCGCTGAAACTCGCAGCGCCCCGACACCTCGCACGTCATGCATGCGTTGGGGTGGCGGCAGCGCAGGAATCTAGGCACAGTGGTTGGCTGGGTGGAGCGCAGCAAGCAGCCAGGCCAAACCTCAGCGCCGACTTGATGGAGTCTTCCACCTTGGGGCTCTGCGTCTCTACCACCATGCCCGCTGCGGCGCGCGTTACACACGCTGGAACCAGCTTGCCCGCCTGCGGCAGCTCGACCAGGCACACTCGGCACGTGCCCACGCGCCTCAGCATGGGGTGGTAGCTGCAGAGGGGGCCTCAGAGGAAAACTCCGCGGACCAACGCGGGCCCCAGGCGCACCAAAGCGTGGGTATGTGGAAGCCGCTCTTGCGAGCTGCCTCGTAGATGCTGTCGCCCTCGGTGAAGGGCACCTCCCTGGCGTTGATGACCATGGTGGCCAAAGAGCGCCGTGGCAGCAGTCGGTGCCGCATCGCCGCCGGTTGTCAACCAAGGGACCACGCCGCCACCAACAGGGGCACGCACAAAGCAGCCCTCACCACGCGGCGAGGAGATTTCGCCGCGCGCGTGGAAAAGGACAGTCACGTGCGGGCGGTCAGCGGCAAGGCATGGCTTTATGGTAACCTGATCACCGCTGCAGGAAGGTAGTAGCCGCGCTGGTCATACAATCCCCGAGTGCTGAGCTCAACAGTGCCCAGCCGCAGCACGCCTGACAAAACCAACGATCAGCATTGCCAGCGCCAACGCGCAGCATAAGTACCCAGCGTGTGGCTGCCAAACCGCTGCATGACGCCGCGCACATCGCACGCGGTTCGCTGCGCTGCCGTGCCTGCATCGCGGTACCGCGTGTTCCACACCGTGGCGTGCAACTTGCAGTCTGCGTCCTCCTCCTTGATCAGGCCCCGCCCCAGCAGTCTGCTCGGCCATGCGCGCTGAGTTGCAGCAAAACAAAGCAGCACACGGCCCTCACTCTTTGCCCAGTCGGTCGACCAGCGCTTTGAGGCGGCCCTCGTTGCCCTCCTCCTGCAACACAACGCCGCACAGGGGGGGTCAACACCAAACGTTGCAGAGGAGGTTTGAGCGCTGACCACGATCTTGGCAAACACAACGTGGGACTGAAGATCAGAAGTCATGTCACGAGCAGTGTGCATGTAACGCAGAGCCTCACCTCAGAGGGATCATCGTTCATGATCTCTAGCCCCGCAACGCGAACGAGCAACGTGCGTGACTGGCACAGCTCCTCGTACACCAGCGCACTCCAGCCCTTGACCAGCTGCGTGTGCGTGGCGCGTTGAGAGCGGCGCAGTTTCAGAAAACACACAGGCAACCGCACAGACACTGTGCACCTTTGCGGTGTCCTCCACTTCCTTCACGGTCATCAACTGCACAGCAGCAGCAGCAGCAGCACAGGTCAAACGAGCACACGACGCAGGTGACACCAACCTTCAACATGAAGAGCGTCAGATGGAAGTGCTCCGGCTTCATCTGGATGGCCGCCTTGCACACGGGGTCTCAGCGCTGAGGTCGGGCACACAACAACCACAGCACCTCAAATCCACGCTTCTGGTCTTTCGGCACAATGTCGTCGTTGAGCACATCAGCCTGCAGTGGGGTCAATGCTCAGTGCAGGCAGCGGAAGGCCGCTCAACCTGCAGTTTGCGGAGCGACGCCAGAACGTTCTCGTCCGTGAGGGGAATCGAGAGGAAGTGCGTGTAGGGCGCCTTGTCTCGCGCGGCAGAAGCTGCACCACAAGGTGTTGAGTCTGCAGCATGGCAGGGGCCGCTCGAGCAAGGCCCAAACCTGCCATCTCGATTTGCGTTGCCGCCGAAACCACGTTGGCCTTGGTAGCACTCTTGATCACGACCTGGTTGCTGGTGCTCGACTTGCCAGGCACCGACACCACAGCGCCCGTGCGACCTGCTCGATGCGGGTCAGTTGTGCGACCCCCGGGCCATACGCCGCGCACGCCGGACCTTGCAGGCTCTTCAACGCGCTGCCACCGCGTCCTATGATGGTCCCGTACGCGCTGGGGTCGATAGTGAGGCGCAGCACGTAGTGGTTGTCAGCATCGCGCTCCAGGAGCTTGTCGTAGACGGACGCCTCTTCCAAGCCCGCGCCTGAGCCGGCGGCAGCGGCAACGGGACCGTCCGCAAGGTGGTGCACGCGCATGTACACCCCGCCACTGCGCACCAGGCTGATGCCCTCCTCAACGTACTGCTGCTGCGACTGCACCTCCATCTTCACTCTGTTTTTGCGAAGAGCGCCGCAGCCTCGGCCTCGCTGAGGTCGTTCTCGTCATCCACGGGTTCCCACGCGGGTGCCCTTCGAGAGGACCAGATGAACCGCGCCACATGCCGAATCACGTCTGCCGTCTGCTGGTCACCGCAGCGACAGCACTTGAACGTCGAGCCGCGCCTTACCCATGCCATTGTGCCTCATCACGTGCACCTGCCTGCACCGCTTCAGGCCAAGGAACACGATGACAGTGCTCTTGCACTGAGAGGCAAGGTGAAGCCCCGCAAACAGCCACACCAACCACACGCACCCGCTGCACACGGTGCGC
>CAZYYU010000284.1:0-4451 GCA_964651735.1 uncultured Gammaproteobacteria bacterium
GCGGCCATCTGCGCAAACTAGTGGAATTTCAAGCAGGGCCGCGAATGTCCCAGCAGCAGCAGGAGTTCCCCTTCCTGAAGCTGGCGCTGGCCAACAGTGGCTGCGCAGTGGTGTCAGCGCTGAGCGCTGCGCCCTTCATCTCCATCGTGGTGCGGTTCGATCGCGCGCGCGCCGCCCCCCGTTGCTCAACCGCGCTCGCGCACAGGACAAGGCCATCACCAGCAACGCTAGCGGCCGCGAGCCGCTGTGGACATGCATGGGCAACGGTTGCGTCCAACACGTGGCTTCCATGCCGCTTCTCAGCGCCCCGCAGGACTGCGCACCATGGTCACCAAGCCGCTGTACTTTGTCAAGCAGCCGTCCTTTGTGTGGATCGCGGGCGTGTACAGCATCACGTGAGGCCGTTCGGACTTGGGGGTGCGCGCGTTTGATCGATCGGATCGCAGCTACGTGACGGCCAACATGACGGCGCTGGTGTGCGAGACGCTGCATCGGCCCTGGCAGTACCCCAAGTTCGTGGCCACGTCGGGTGGGGCCAGCGGCGTGTTCTCGATGGCGAGCTCATGAGACCGCAGTGGCCAACATTGGCATGTCGGCTCTCAAGGTCTCGCATCCGAGTGCTTGCCAATGGCCCGTGCTGACGGTGGGGACAAGGACCGCGCCTTTGCCAAGATGTTCGCGCAGGGTGATTTCGGTGGAGTGCCATGCATGCCCCCGCTCAAGCACACACACACATGCGCAGCCGGTGCCCCGCAGAAGAAGTTCCCGCTCATGTCGCTGGCACTGTTTGCGGTGCGTGCCATCCCTGCCGTGCTGCGAATTGATGGATGTGCAGGCGCGCGACTCGGGCACGGTCATGGCGTCCTTCAATCTGCCGCCCATTGTCACGCCCATTGTTGAGGTTGCTGATGTATTGGCCTGCCAAACTCGCTCACTTGTGCGTGCGTCCAGTCTTGGGGCGTGCCTCACGGCGCGGCGCGCACGAGCGTACAGCTGGTCACTCCCCTGGCCATGCAGGTTGCTTGCTGGTGTGCTGCGTGTGTGGTGCTTCCTGATGCGACCTGCTGCAGATCCTGACCGTGCCGCTCCACTTACACGCGCTGGACCTGTACAACCGCGACAACGTGACCGTTGCTGATCGCATCAATTTTGTGAAGCGCGAGTGAGAGTCCTGCGCTGGTGCTTGCACGCCACTCACCCACCCACCGCAGGTACGTCAAGACGCTGCTGGCGCGCTGGATGCGCATCTTGCCCGCGTTCAGCGTGGGTGGGGTCGTCAACGTGGAGCTGCTGGATCGCACCAGAAAGTGGCTCGGTGTGGTGCCTCTTGCGCACTAAAAGGACGGTTTTGTTTTTCAAAAAAAAAAACGAGGCGTGGAGGTGTTGCTGCGAGCGGCAGCGGTGGCAGCACAGCTTGCAAAGGAGGGGCCGCAGCGCAATGGAGCCCACAGCGCTGTTCGCCAAGCTGTGCGCGGATGTGCATGCAGGTGTGCCTTGCCCGCTCTAAAGGACGGAGGTGGGGGGGAACCGCCCGACGCCCTCATTGCGACCGCCCCCTCGCAGGTGGCAACCTAACTGCGCAGACTGCGCTGCTGCAGTTCCGCGAGCAGGCCAGCCCGCAGGAAGTGATGGCGGTGAGTTGGCGGCGGACTGCGCCTGCCTGCTTGGAGCCAACGTACGGCAACCTCCCTCAGGTGCTCCAGGCGCTGCTGCAGCAGCCACAGCAGCCAGCCTTCGTGCAGTTCGAGGCGCTGTCTGCGATGGAGTATGTGGCGCTGAAGCAGTCGCCTGTGCCGCCGCTGCACGTGTACCGCGCGCTGCTGCAGTTCGCCATTGCCCGCTACGAGGTGGAGCGTGTGTCGTGCACCACTTGCGCCCGCTGACGAGCTGAGGGGGCGTCTGCAGACCACGCCGAGGGCCGTGACGCGCAAAGCGCTGCATGTGGCGGCCACACTGTACAAGCGGGGCTTTCAACCTGTGGTGGCGAGCAACGCCAAGGACGTGGACTGCCGTGCCACGGAGGAGCGGGAGTGCCTGTGGGCTGTGATGCGCGACTGGCTGGGCATGGCGGCATCTGTGCCCTCTGCGTCTGCCTTCACGCTGCGCTTGCTGGTGATTGAGCTGCTGCAGGCCGTGCTGCGGAGCTTTCTGGTGTCCTCGTCCTCGCTCGGGCTGGGCTACGACTTCCACTACCGCTGCCACTGCGCGTTTGAAGAGCTGTACCTGCGCAAGACGTACGTGCTGGCCAAGGAGATGATGCTGCTGTGCGTGGCGGCGGCGGCGGACGACGCGCCTGGTGAGGGCCGCAACGAGCCGCGCCAGTGCTGCCTCAACGCCAGCATGGACCTGGTGTCGGAGCTGTACGGCTGGAACTGGAACGGCACGCTGGAGCTCAGCAACTTTCTGTGGAGTGCCATCCGCGCGGCCACGCTGGAGCGCGTGACGGTGTGCGTGCCCGAGTCGTGGGCCTTCTTCGTGACCAGCCCGGAGCTGTTCATGGTGTTCACGCAGTGCTTCGTGCGCTGCCCCAACTCCGACACGGGCTCGGCCGCGCTGCGCGCTCTCACGGCCTCGGCCTCGTTCAGCGGCGGCTGCCTGTCCAAGGACAAGACCGTGTACAACCAGTTCCTGCAGTGGCAGATGACGGCGTGCATGGAGTGCATGCGGGCGGCGGCGAGCCTGCGCGACGTGACCGACGTGTGCACGCTGGTGGAGCGCCTGGTGCGCAACAACCACACCATGAACATGGTGCAGGTGCCGCTGTGGCGCGACTGGCTGCACACGTGCACCGAGTTCACGCTGCGGGTGGCGCGCGCGCTGGAGCACTACGCCGACCTGGAGAGCGTGGAGGACAGCGAGGAGATGAGCGCCATGTCCACGCTGGTCACGGCCTGGTCCACCATTGCCAAAGTGGTGGTGCATCGCGCCCACATGGACACGGAAAAGGTGAGGCCGTTTTGCCGTTGCCGCTGGGCTGACTGACCTCACGATGGATGCGGCTGCTCCAGCATCTGTGGGACCAGGCTGTGTTGTCGTCGCTGTCCCGCGTGTTTGCCGCGTACATCAACGCGCGCATCCAGTCCAGCCTGAACAACACTGCGGAGCTGCTGGGCTCGCAGCCCGAGCAGGAGGAGGTGCTGGACGAGGGCGTGCGGCAGGTGACGTGCGTCCCGCAGCAGCGGCGTGACTGGCTTGTTGATGCGGTGCTTTTTCCAGGAGGCCAGCAACGCCTCGTTCATAGGGCGCGCCTCGCTGGCCGAGTCAGTGCCGATGCTCATGGGCCGCCTCAAGGCGGCAGTGCAGGCCGTGGAGCGGGCTGGCAACCAGACTCAGGCAAGCAGTGGCTGCACGCTCCGCTGGCCGCGCTGTGACCCCGCGTGCCACGCAGTGGGCGCGCGCCTCCGAGGAGCTGCATTGGCTGCTGCTGTTCCAGGCCTACCTGCTGGCCGACGACACGGGTGACTGGGAAACGCACGGTGAGCAGGCCAGTGTGGGCGCTGCAGTCGCGCTGCTCACCGCCGCAACGTCTTGGCAGCCAACATTCCGCAGGTGGTGACGCGCTTCGAGGCCTGCGCCGGTGAGTCCGTCGGTCGGTCGGTCGGGCGCCGCAGCTCAGCGTGCTCTGTGCAGGCGGCGCCATCAGCGCCACCATCCAGCAGACCTTCTCGCTGCACCAGTGGGAGGCCGGCTGCCTGAGCAACCCCGCACGCAAGCACTTGGTGTCGCCCGTCGTGGCGGCCACGTTGCTGGAGTTCGACACCCGCATCGTCACCTCGTACCTGTTCGTGCCGTCAGGCGCGAGGCCCCGCTCCTCTATGCCACCGCCGTCTGCGCTGACCGGCGCGCTGTGCAGCTTATGAGGTGGACCTGCCGGTGCCGGCCTCGTTCCTCACGCACTTCCACTCTCCGGCGCTGCTGAACACGTTCGTGGGCCTGATCTCCAGCAACCTGCAGTCGCAGCGCGCCTTGCCCGGTGCGCGGAGCTCCGTGCCTCGCTGCCATCTCCGCCGCTGACCCCCACGCTCGCACGCAGTGCTCAGCAGCGCCGTGGCCCTGCTCAAGGCGCTGTGCTCGCACTCGCGCATCGCCGTGCACCTGCTGTCGTGCTCTGCGTACTTGCAGCTGCTGGCCTCGTTTCCGCAGTGGAGCCTGAGGTTGGCACTCTTGTGTGTGTGCGCTGTGCAGCGCTCGTTGAGGTGCTCCGCGCAGCGACGTTCCCGCACCCGTGCACCGGAAGGTTGTGGCGGCGCTGTGCTCGGCCCGCACATCGCAGCACGACGCCACCGCCGCCGACTACTGCCAGCGCGTCATGAACTCGGTGCTGCAGGCCGTGGCGCGACTGCGGGTGATTTGAGGGGGGGGGCACTGTCCCCGAACCGGCGCCCCCCTCATACAACGCGCTGTGCAGGACCCAGCCTTCCAGTTCCATGACTCGCGCTCCGTCGATCTGT
>CAZYYU010000285.1:0-4445 GCA_964651735.1 uncultured Gammaproteobacteria bacterium
TGCCAAGTTTGTGTCGGCCGGTGTAGTGGCGGGCGGGACGATGGACCGACTCGTCAAGCAGATCCAGGTGCCGCGTGGGCGCGTGCTGCTGGTCGTTTGGTCGCTCAAGCACCCTCTCTCTCCCGCGTCCGCCAGGCCCAGAGCAGCAATGCCAAGGACCTGAAGGAGCTGCAGGAGTACCTGAGGAAGGCCGATGGTGCGGCGCTCTCTTTTTTCGGCGTGTTTTGTTTCGGCGTTTTGCGTGCGGTGCGCCGCCTCCGCCTCCTCCGCCGCCACCCCCACCCCTGCCAGCGCTCACCGCACGCGGCGCCCAGGCAACTTCACCAAGTCCCCCCAGGAGCTGGACCGCGCTCTGCAGCAGCTGGACCCGCGGCTCCACACCATGGGCATGGTGCACCTGCTGGCGGCGCGCGCGCAGCTGCCCGTGGAGGACGGCGCCGTGTTTTTGGACCACTGCCAGCGCCTGTTCGGGTCCGGCGTGGGGGAGCAGGCCCGCATGGAGCCCAAGCGCTGCGTGCGCATTGTGCACCGGCTGACGGCGCTGGCCACCGAGTACGCCATGCCGCTGCGCGTCGTGACCACGCTGGAGAAGGCCCTGCACCTGGTGCAGGAGACCGAGCACCAGCTGACGGCGGTGCACGCGGACCTGCTGCAGGTGTGCCTGCTGGCCAAGCACTACCAGCGCGCCGGCGACCTGCTCAGGGCCAAGCCCGTGCTGTCCATCGGCGACGCCAAGGTGAACGGCTTCACGCAGGCCGACTACCTGCGCTACTGGTACTACGCGGGCCTCGTGTACACGGGCCTCAAGAGCTTCAACGAGGCGCTGGACGCCTTTGAGCAGTGCTTCTCGGCGCCTGCCATGGTGCTGAGCGCGCCCGCCGTGGAGGCGTACAAGAAGTTCGTGCTGGTGTCGCTCATTCAGCGCGGCGGCATCGACACCAAGCGCAGCGGCAACCCCATGATGGTGCGCAACCTCAAGGCCACGTGCCAGCGCTACGTGGAGTTCTCCGTGGCCTTTGCCACCAAGGACACGGACGCGCTGGCCAAGGCCGCGCAGGACGGCATGGAGGCGTTCACGCGCGACGGCAACTGGGGCCTGGTGCAGCAGTGCATCGAGTCGCTGGCTGACAGGCAGATCCGCGCCCTGACGCAGACCTACATGACGCTGAGCCTGGACACGCTGGCCCGCGGCGCCAACCTGCCCACCAAGGAGGAGGCATCGCGCCGCCTGGTGGCCATGGTCTCGGCGGGCACCATCGTGGCCAAGGTCAACGAGAAGGAGGGCATGGTGTCGTTTGGCGAGTCGGCGGAGCAGTACAACGACGCGCGCACGCTCAGCAACCTCAACGCGGAGATTTTCAAGGCCGTTGCCTGGGGCTCGCACATGCGCGCCCTGGACGACCAGATCGCCAGCTCCGCAGAGTATCTGCAGAGGACGTCGGGTCTCATGGGCGGCGGCGGTGAGGGCGGCGGCCGCGGCGGCATGGGGCCGGGAGGCTTCGAGGCAGAGATGATGGGCGCCTTTGGGTACGGCGGAGACTTTGGCAACATGGGTTGATAAAAACGCGTCGCAAGAGGGGAGGGCCGCGTGCATGTGCTCCTGAGGCGTTTTGGCCACCATGGAGGAAGTGCCTGCCACAGCCGTTGACGCTGCCGTGCCCGCTTCGCTGGAGACGCTGAGCTCTGCGCAGCTGGAGGCGCTGAGGTTTGCGCGGGGGTTGTGTTGGGGACCCGCTGTGCGCTCAGCACGGGGCCTGGCACAGTGCGGAGCTGGCGCGCGATGCGGCTCTGCAGTACGCGACCATGTGCCAGGTTTGCGCGCGGCTCTTTGTGCACCACCCCAGCCCCAACCACGCAGTTGCGCCAGATGCCGGAGACTGCACTGGACAAGGCGCGCGCATGCGGTCCCGTGGTGGAGAGCCTGCTGATGCGCACGGACGAGCTCAAGGGCGTGGTGGCGCTGATTCGCAAGGATGTGGACACGTGCCACGAGCTGGATGGGGCGCTGCGCAACGCACTGCTGCAGCTGCAGTCGCTGTACCGCCTCATCAACGCGCTGTCCAGGCACGTGGCTGAAGTGGACCGCGCCGTGGCGGCCATGGAGGAAACTGTTGCAGACTCGACGCGCGAGTTCAACTTGATAGGTGCAGTGGCGCGTGGCAGTGGCGGCACCGCACTCAGCGCCTTTTTCCCCCCACGAACTGCAGCGGTCAAGAACACGCTGAGCTCTGTGACGCGTTGGCTGGGCGCGTCCTCTGCACCAGCGCAGATGCCGCCCTTCAAGCGCCCCGCAGCCACTGCCGTCAACTCTGCCGCGTTTGCGCAAGAGCTCAGCGCTCTCAGGGACGCGCCCAGCGGCGTCGGTGCTGGACCGGTTGGCAATAACAACAACGACGACACCTGCTTTTCACTGTGGCGAGAACACGGCCTTGACCTCCAGAAAGTCCAGCAGGCCCCATTTGCCGCCCTCACGGCCGTTGCCGCTCATCTGGGCAGCAGACGTCAGCGCAACAAGATGGCGGCGGCTACAGTGCGACCTTGTAGCCTCCGAACGGCGCCGTGGCGCTCTCCTCGGCCTCGTTGACCTTGACGTTGCCGGCGCGAAGCAGTCTTGCGATGCGGTTGGCCTTGGCAATGTCCAGGCACTGCCCACACATGAGACGAGCCCCGCCGCGGCGGCGGCGCAACAAACCTGCACGTATGCAGACAGGCCGTAGTCAGAGTCGTTGGCCAGCTCAACGGCTTCGTCCTCCGTGTCGTACGGAATGATGCTGCATCGGCGTCAGCACATACAGACGTGCCAGGCATCATTGGCTCCCTTCACCAACCTCAGCACCGGCCCGAAGATCTCCTGCTGCGCAATCTGCGCCTTGTTGCTCACGTTGGAGAACACCGTGTTCTGCACGTAGTAGCCCTGATCGGGATGCTGGACAGGGCGCTCCAGACCGCCCGCAACCAGCTTGGCCTCTTCGCGGACGTCAGCGAGATGAGAGAACAAACACACACATGTTGTTCACCTGACAGGCCCGCTGAGATGAGCTTCCTCACACGCTCGTATTGCACCGCGTTGGAGATGGGACCGTTGGCGTAGGACAAGGCCACGTCCTTGGCAATGGCCCTGCTCGTGATTGAGACGCCGCACAAACCCCCCAAACAAACCCCCTCACTCGGCCTCTTCCATGCGCTTGCGGGGCACCAACATGCGCGTGGGCGCGTTGCACGACTGGCCCACGTTGTGGAAGCAATGCCTGGCCCCGCGACGCACAGCCTGCACTTGGTGGTGAGGCAAGCCGCCCAAACACGCGTCGTTTGAAAACCTTGGCAAACCCTGCATCGTCCACCAGCAGGTTGGGCGACTTGCCGCCCATTTCCTGCGCCACGCTTCGCGATGAACGAGTCAGCGCACGACGCAGAAGAGCCAACACGCACGCACCGCTTGCAGGTGGGGGCAGCGCGTGTGGCCACGTCCACGCCGGCGCGCGTGGAGCCCGTGAAGCTGACGAGCGCCACATCCGGGTGTGCGCTGAGGTGCGGCCCCACGTCCGGCCCCAGACCCTGCACCATGTTGAACACGCCGGGCGGCACCCCGGCCTCGTGCACGGCCTCGCAGAACAGCCGCGCGGACGTGGGCGTGTACTCGGACGGCTGGCGCGCGCGGGTGAGCGGTGCCGCGGGTGCAGAGGGACGCACCTTGAGGACCATGGTGCAGCCGGCGGCGATGGCAGCCCCGACCTTGAGCGAGATCTGCGACACGGGCCAGTTCCAGGGCGTGATCATGGCTGCCACGCCGATGGGCTCGTACACCACCTTGCACGGCGTTTGAGGCAGCAACGGGCGCCATCAACAGCTCACCACTGCGGTGGGCGAAATGCGCTCCTCAAACTCAAACTTCTGCACCGCCCCGTCATGCTCAGCGCAGCAGCAACATAACCCCTCCCACTTCCACTCGCCTCCAGCGTCTCCAGCATGCCGTCAAGGTTGTACGTGGCGGACGGCGCTTGCTCGTGCTGGGCTAGCGAAGGCAGCGCGCCCATCTCGGCCCTGATGGCCTGCGCCACGGCCTCCTCTCGCCGTGCGTAGCATTCCCTCACCTGGGGGGGAGGGCGACGTGGTGAGCGCAGGCAGCACGACGACGGCGGACCAACCTTGCGCAGCAAGTCGAGGCGCTGCTGCTTGGTCCACTGCGAGAAGCCTCCAAAGGCTCGCTTGGCTGCAGCCACCGCGCGGTCCACGTCCTGAGGCCCGCAAAGCGGCAGCTGGAACAGCGTGTTGCCCGTGGCCGGGTCCACCACGGGAAAGGGCGTGCGTGCTGGCTGCGCGGGTGCCGTCCACTGCCCATCGATGTACGAGTAGTGCTGGTGCTGCGAGGACATGGCTGCGCGGGCCCTTTGAAGGTGCAACCAACAGGCCTCGGATTGACCCTTTTTGCTTGTTTTGGCTTGAAC
>CAZYYU010000286.1:0-4397 GCA_964651735.1 uncultured Gammaproteobacteria bacterium
CATCGCCTTCTCCGCACCGATTGGCCTTCTACTGTGTGTTGGTCGAATACAGATGTCGCGCAAAAAAACACGCCGGTGCATGGGTCGCACCAAGAAGCGCAAGGCGGAGCGCCAGTCCGATGGGTTGCAGGCGCAGAATGTGTTCGAGCTGGAGGACGACGCGGGCGCGGAGCGTGAGCTGCACAACAGAAAGCGCTACGAAGGCACCGACGTGTACGAGTACGAGATGCCCGAGGAGTTCGAGGACGAGGAGATCGACAGTGATGAGGCGTTCAACGACGAGGACCGCAAGCGCTACGCGCACTTGCTGGCCAGCACGGTGCGCTGCGCGAGTCGCTCCGGCCAAGCTCACACGCAAGCAACCGCTGCTGCCCACCCCCACCACCACCACCACCACCACCACCATCACCGCAGGAGCGTCCTGAGCTCGAGGACCAGCTGTTCGACTTTGCGTCGGGCGACGAAGAACAGCCGGCGCATGAGGACGGTGACGGTGATGAAGGGGAGCGTGAGAGCGACGAGGAGCAGGCCGCGCAACAACAGTTGAGTCTGCACGTGTGCTTGATGATGCTACTCATCGGCAATCAAGGCTGTTGAGCGATTTGTCACAGTTCGCTGCGGCCAGCTCTGGGGCTGGCGGTGTGCGCAAGGCGCGCATTCGTGATGAGCCTGCGCAAGAGTCAGAGTTCAACATGCTGCCGCCCGAGGGCGGCGTGGGCGGCCGCCAGGAGGGGCCCGTCACGCTGGCGCAGCTGGCTCGCACTGTAGGCGACCAGCAGGCCACGAAGAACGCGCTGGAACGTCTGGCCAAGAAGGGCGCCACGCCCACAGCGCTGGGCCCCGTCACGGCGGAGCGGCTGGAACGCTCTGCAGCCTACAAGCAGGCGTCCACGCTGCTGGGCCGCTGGGATGCACCGGTGCGCGCCAACCGCGACAAGCGGACGCAGCGCTTTGGTGACGACGAGGACTACAAGGCCACGCTGCCGTCGCTGGCCACGCTGAGCGCCTCGTATGAGGCGGTGACGCCGCTGGAGCAGGCCGTGGCTGGAGCTGTGCTGCCTGAGACGCACGTCATGGCGTATGAGGATTTGGCGACGCGCGCTCTCACCAAGGATGGTGCGTGCTTGCTGGGTGCTGCGCGCTGTTTGTTCAACCGTCTTTTTGGCGCAGAGGTGGCGGCCCGCAACGCCCAGCTGGCCAAGATGCGGTCGCTGCTGTTTTTTGATGAGCTCAAGGCGCGGCGCAAGAAGCTGATCAAGTCCAAGAAGTACCGCAAGCTGCACAAGCGGCGCGATGAGACGGCGGCCTTGTCTGTGGACGAGGTGCGGGTGCTGCAGGGCGAGGAGGCGGCGCGCGAGCGGGCGCTGGAGCTGGAGAAGGCTCGTGCGCTGGAGCGCGTGACGATGCGGCACCGCAACAGTGGCGCGTGGGCCAAGGGCGCGCTGCGCAAGGCCAGCCACAAGGAGGGCACGCGCGAGGCCATCCAGGAGCAGGTGGTGCTGTCTTTGGCGGTGCTGACCACTGACCTGTGAACAGCTGCGTGTTGGGGCCGAGCTGCGCCGCAAGATGGACGTGGACCAGGAGGAAGACGACGAGCAGGGTGACGCTGGCAGGGACGACAATGACGAGGATGACGAGGACCAGGATGAGGAGCCGGAACCGGAGCCAGAGTCTGAGCCGGAGTCTGAGCCAGAGTCTGAGCCATCATCGGCGTCGGACGACGACGCCGCTGTGAGCGATGCTTCTGCTGCAGAGCAGCCTGCAACCTCGGCGCTGAACCCAGCTGAGTCCGTGCTGCTGAGGGCGCCGCGCGCTCACAAGGCTGAGGCGGCGGCTGGACTGACTGCGGCCGACGTGGGGCAGCGCGTGCTGGCGCAGGCTGCCCCCGCCCCCAACCCCGCCTACAGCAGCGACGCCATCTGGCAGTTTGAGGACGACCGCGCCAAGCTGGAGCCTGCAGAGCAGGACCAAGACGAACAGGAGCAGGCCGACGAGCGCGCGCTGGGCTGGGGCGCCTGGGTGGGCCAGGGCGTGCAGCCACGCAAGAGCAAGCGCGAGGAGCAGCAGCCCAAACCGGACAAGGCCAAGAAGGCCAAGAAGGACTTTGACCCGTCCGTGATCAAGGTGGCTGTGGCGCCATCCGCCAAGTACTCAGTCAGCAAGGTGCCGTTCCCCTACACATCGGCTGCGCAGTACGAGGCCGACCTTGCCACCCCGTCTGGCAAGGAATGGAACGCCAGGCTGGCGTTTGACGCGCTCAAGCAGCCCAGCGTGATTGTGCGCAGCGGCACGTACATTGACCCCATCCGCTATGTGGATCCAGACAGCGCCGCGGCCGCCGACAGCAAGGCACAGAAGAAGCAGCAGCCCAAGGCTGCATCGTCGTCGTCCGGCGGGAAACAGCGGGCCATGGCGCAGCGCAAAGGACTGCGAAAGTGAAGCGTTTGGGATGAGGGGTCCGCCGGCGGTCGCGCCGCTGCTTGACGACCCGGCAGGAGCGCGCGCCTTTGAGCAGGGTTTGCGCTCGACGCCTTACGCCGCGGTGTGTGGGCTGTGCAAAGGTGGCGGCGCCCACGTCCGTGCTCGCTCAAGCGGGTGCCGCTGGCCCACCACAGGCGGAAATAGACTGCCGGTCCCTGGCCGTGGAAGCGCTGCGCTGTGCGGGCCTGCAGGGCTACAGGCAAGGGCTCCAAGCCCGTCGCTGGTCTCGCTCACCGCCTGCGGGGGCCAGGCACCCGCGATGTCTGGAGCGCGCTGGGGCGTTGACGCGGTGCCAGGCGCGCTTCATTGCCCCCGAGTTTCTGGCGCGTGTGGAGCAGTGCGAGCGCGACGGACGGGGTGATGGGGGAGTGTGGTGGGGAAGCGGGGGGCCCGTCCTCAAGTGTGTGCTCATGCACAGGGATTGACTGCCGTGCATTCGTTGCCGACCTAGCGTCGGTGGTGGAGAAGCGCACCGCTCACTACGCGACCTCTTTGAGCCCCTCGGACGGAGACTCCCTTGGGCGGGCTTCTTGCGGTCTCCCCAAGGCAGCCACCTCGCCCCAGCAGCTCCGCAGCCGTGTGGCCTGCTTGGCTCCTTTCATCTGCGATTCACCCTACAGGGCCTGGCTTGAGTGCCGTGGCGGCGGCGGCGGCAGGCGCGACTGCACTGCGGAGATTGAGCAGCTGACGGGCTGTCTTGGCCGGGGCACGTCCAAGCTGGGCTTTCTGTACTGAGAGCAAGCGCTGCCGGTGCTGCTGCTCCTGTCGCTGCTGTTCCTGTCGCTGCTGCTACTGGCTGTGCTAGTCGGCCCCAGGCGCGAGGGAGGGTCTCCGCCAAGAAATAGATCTGATGCGCTGGACGAGGTTGGCACTCAGCCGGACGAGAGGCAGGACCGCTGAGCTGCTGTGCAGGGCTGCCGCGCACATGAGCTGCGCACGGCTGGGGCGCGGGTCGGGTCTGAGCGTGGCCGTGGTGGGCGCGGGACCGGCTGGGCTGTACACCGCGGACGAACTGCTGCGACTGCCTGCGCCACCGTCCAAGGTTGCGCGCGTGCGCGCACGTGTTCGTGGGGAGGTGACCTGGCGGGCGCAGATTGACATATTCGAGCGGGCGCCGCTCCCCTATGGTCTTGTGCGGTGCGTGTGTGCGCTTGGCCTGCACGCCATTGGCACTGACGGGCTCGTTCGCAAGGTACGGCATCGCTCCAGACCACCCGGAGGCCAAACTGGTGAGCGCCAAGTTCGCCACAGAGGTGCTGGATGACCCAGCAGTGCGGCTGTTCGGGCTGGTGGAGGTGGGGCCGCCGCGCGCGGGAGCAAGCACGGTCGCGCTGCAAGAGCTGAGAAGCCACTACGACGCTGGTGAGCGTGCATCGGATGTGTTGTGCTGCTGCTGAGTGGGGCTGCAGTGTTCCTGTGCCACGGTGGGGCGCGCTCCAAGGCGCTGCACGTGCCGCTGGTGTTCAGCGAGCCAGGGCGCTCAACGCCGTCGCCAGTGTTGAGCGCGCAACAAGGCACGCTTCGTGGTCGCGGGGATCTGCGCTGATGCGTTTGTGTTGTGCAGTGGTGGGTTTGTACAACGGCGACCTTGACCAGTCGGGCCTGGACCTGGGGCTGAACCGCGCTCGCAACGTGGTGATCGTGGTGCGTGCTTTGGGCTTCGTCTTTGTTCGTTGCTTTCGTGCGGATGTTCTTCGTGGTTCGTGGGTGTTCACGGCGAACGCGCGGCTGCCAGGGCGCGGGCAACGTGGCCCTGGACATTGCACGAGTGCTGCTGAAGGACCCGGCGGAGCTGGCGGCCACGGACATTGCGCGCAGCGCACTGCGGCAGCTGCAGCACAGCGCGGTCAGATCCGTCACGGTTGTGGCGCGACGCGACGCGTTGCACGCCGCCTTCACCACTCAGGAGGTGTGTG
>CAZYYU010000287.1:0-4394 GCA_964651735.1 uncultured Gammaproteobacteria bacterium
GAGAGAGAGAGAGAGAGAGAGAGAGAGAGAGAGAGAGAGAGAGAGAGAGCACACAATGACGTACTGCATCAATCCGCGGAAACCTCAGAGAGCCAGGCTCCATCCCTACGTTGAGGCGGCGTCACGGAGGCGCAATCGCAAACTGGGTGGCTCCAACCGTGCGCTATGAAGGCCGCTTCGATGGCAATGGTCCCGCTGCCGCAAAAGGGGTCCTTGGGGCCTCTTGTCACGCAGCGCACCAACACGCAGCGCAGTCACCGCACCAGCAGCACCTCCGAGGAGGGCGCGAAGTTGGCCGCCAGCACCATGGCGTGGGCAATGTCCTTGCAGCCGATAAGCGCGCGTGTGAATGCCACGCGTTTCAAGAGGCGCATCCGTACCTCGCGAAGGGGGGCCTTGGCCAGCGCGAGGCGATAACTGCAGCAATCAGCAGCAGCAAAGAAAGGCACTGCAAACGCGCTCAACCTGCGCCGATACAGAGGCTCTGCATCTACGTTGAGCGACAGGCTAAAGCGGTCATCGTCGAAGCGAGCCACCAGAGCGTGCTTGGCGCTGCACCAAAGGGTTGAAGCCACAGCTGCAGCTGGTTCCATCCACAAACCTGCTCGCTTGGCATGGCTCCAGGCCCGCCGCTTTGCACAGACGCTCCACCACGGCACCCTGCGCGCGTCAGCGTCAAGTGCTTCACCGGCAGGGCGCAACCTTGTGATAGACGCGACTGCGGCGCGCGGTGGCCAGCACCCTGATGTGCTTGGTGGGCCGCGTGCAGGGCAAGTCGTTGCTCGCGCTCACCTGATGGCACCACGATCCAGGCCCGCAAGCCAGCTGCGCCACGGCCAGCCCTTGGCCTTGCGCTCCAGCTCGCCCAGCGCCCTGATCGGCACCTCGTCCAGCAGCCGCACCACAACGTGGCTGGTCACGCCGCTGCGGCGCTTGATCTGTTCCAGCTCTGCAGCGCTCACATCCCTGACCAGCGCGCCGCCACTATCCATGGTGAAGGTGCGAACTGGCTGCGGCGGCACGTCGACCGGATTCCACAGCGCCTTTGCGCTCAGCGTCACCTCCAGCTCACGTGCCAAGAACGGCTCCAGTCCCGCCAGGCATGACACGAACGCGTTGACCCTCATTGTGCGCTGGGAGGGTCGCGTTTTTTTGGATGGCGTCAAACGCAGCACTGGCCCGCCTGCAGAGGTTGCGCCCCTGGACAGTGGAGGCCGCATGCCTCACAGTGCGTCAGGGAGCTGAAACTGTGCGCCAAGGAGCCTGTCCCTGGTCCGACGTGCAGCGCACACTGCCCCGAACTCACGCAGCCTTGCAGGCGTTGCATGCGTGCGTCCCAGCGCAGACAATGTGGGTCGCTGGACGTGTGCTGCCTGGCTGAGCCCTTGTTTGCAGCTGTACGAGATCCACTTTGTCCTACACGGCAGCCCGGACTCTGCCTACGCTGGAGGACAGGTTGTTGTTGTTGTTGTTGTTGTTGTTTTTGTGTGTGTTTGTTTTCACCGCTTATCGCCAGTACTGGGGCCGATTCGTCATGCCCAAAACTTACCCAAATGCTCCTCCTGGTACCACCCAAACCAACACCAGAGCAAATCACAACTGCTGATGCATCACTGCAGACCTGAACTTCTTCACGCCGTCGGGCCGGTTTGTGCCAGGCATGTTTGCTTTCTTCCATTGTGTATTGTTTATTTGTTCGTTTGCTTACGTTGCCTTGCCAGGCAAGACCATCTGCACGTCATTTACCGCATACCATCCGGAAACGTGGTCGCCACTGTGGACGCTCAACTCTTTGCTCGGTTCGAGGAACCTGGCTGTGCTGTTGTTTGTTGTTTGGTGTTTGTATGTTGTTTGCCCACTGACTCCTCTCTATCTCTGTGTGTGTTGTGTGCAAACCAACAGCCGGAGTGCTGTCCTTCATGAACGAGGAGCACACAACGGCGGGCTCGCTGCACAACTGTTCGTGGATGCAGCGCCGGGACTTGGCGGCGGCGTCGTGGGTTCGTTGCTTGTTGCTGGTGTGGTCGTAGCTTGCCTCTTCACTTTCTTGTCTTGGTTTTGCTTCTCTGGTTTGTCTGGTCTTCTTCTCTCATTTGCTTCTTTGTTTCATTCATTCACTCATGCCTTTGTGGTGCCTGACACTGACACCCATCCACAGACGTTCAACGCACAGAGGTCGGCGCACCTCTCCGTTTCGCGGCTGTGTAGCTGACGAGCTGGCCCCTTTGCAGCAAGGCGTTTCAGGCAATCTTCGCGGACCAGGTCAACGAGAAGGTTGCGCGTGTGTGGGCTTGCCTGGTCGTGCTCATTGCCTTTTGTTGCAGGCGGGCGTGGAGCTGCAAGCTGTGGTGGCTGTGGAGCGCCGGCAGGTTGCGGCGTTGCGTGCTGCTGCCTGGCGCTGCTGCCTGATGCGCTGCACAGCACAGCCAGCAGCTCGCCTTGTGGACGGGAGCGGCCATCGTCGTCGTGGCGGCATTCATCGGGGCGCGGTTGATGGCTCTGGTTTGATTGAACAACAGAGGGTATGCACTGCACCACCAGTGGTTAGAGCACTGCACGCCAAGGCTGCGATGGAGGAGCTGCCGGTCCCGCTGCAAAAGGTTGGCGCAAACCGCGTGCTGTCCCGCCTCACAACCGGGGACCGCAGGCCCGCATGCGCGTTGCGCAGAACGAGAGGTGGCTGCCGGGCCTGGGCTGGTCGGGCGAGTTCCTGTTCTACACGGACGGCCCTGAGTGGAACGCCGTGGAGGGCGAGGTCCTCGCAGCAACGGTGCGGGCTGCTTGGGCGAGTGCAAGCCATGCTCAGCCTGTGCGCCGCAGTCGGGGCTGCCGCTGAATGAGCAAGCGCCGCCGCGCGGCTGGGTGTGGACCCGAGACTCGGCGTGGGCCATCGAGATAGACCGCAGCGCCACGGACGAGGACGGCTGGTCGTACGCCTTCAACGTGAACACGCCGTTGCCCTGGACCAAGGACTGCGCCTCGAACCATTTCTTCCGGCGCCGCATCTGGGCCCGCAGCTGCGTGTACGACCCCGTGTCGTACCTGAGCGGCGAAGCCACGCAGGTCACGTCCTCAGGTGAGTGGGCATCGGGCAGCGTTGCAGGCCTCACTTCCTTGGGGGCCCCGGTACGCAGTGTATCGTCCGCGGCGGCTGTCGAGCGAGCCCATCAAGCGCACGTACGAGCTGCACGAGCACGAGCGTTGGGTGGTGCTCGTGGGCTGGAGCTCCAAGGTTGTTTGCTGTGTGGCCTCCCCCCAAACCACGCTCAGCGCGGCGCAGAACCTGTTTCCCACCGATCCCGACGAGTACACGGACACCGTCAAAGGCACGCCCAAACTCAAGGCAACAGGCGCTGCGCAGCCCGGCGTCGTCTGTGTTCACGGCGCGGGCTCGAGCGCAGGAGCCGCCGCTGGCCGCGCACTGGAAGTGGACCACGGAGTGGCGCGTGGAGATCACCGAGCACACTGACACCGACGGCTGGGAGTACGCTTTCAACTTTTCAGGTGGGCCTTTTCCTTCGCTGCACAGCAACGTTTCTCACGCGCCTGTTTACAGGCTCATCGTGGTACCCCAAGGCGGGCACCACGTCGTACGTGAGGCGCCGCAAACTGCTGCGCGGCCTGCAGTACTGCCCGCCCATCGGGGACGGCGACCTGGAGCTGCAGGTGGCGCCGCTGCGGTCCGCTCACGAGGTTGGGGGGAGAGAGCATGTTGCCCAGGAACACAAGCGCTGACGCATCAGCAGGTGGCGCTTGTTGGTTGCCACCACGTCACATGCCATGGTTGACGTTTGTGCCAGGTTTGACCCCTCAACCCGCCCTTGAACCCACTCACTGGATGCGCCAAGGTCAACTTTGCTCTCATCACGTCCACGTTGCCGCACGACCTGCTGTCCGAGGAGCGACCGCTGCCCGTCTCGCTCACCGCGCACGCCGAGCGCCTGCAGCTCATCGCCGAGCTCAACCGGTAACTTTTCCGGCGGCCTCTGTCCGCAACGCGACGCTAACGGCCAGCGCAGCATGTGCGCCGCGTTGGAGGCGGAGACGACGCATCTGGAGGGCGAGGCGCGCTCGGCCGTGCTGTTCTTTGACGTGGCGAATCGGCAGCGCCAGAGCAGCGGCAGCGGCGAGTCCGAGGCCAACTCATTGGTGGAGAAGCTGCGCTCGTGGTACAGCAACAAGCCAGGTGCGTCCCCCCGTCCTCTTGCGGGTGGCCGGTGCAAACCTCGAGCAGGCGTGCTTCCGCGGCTCAGGGACAGCGAGACGGACGACGTCATCATGGACTGGGTGCGGACGCTGGACGAGCTCATCTCGCGCTGGCTCGAGGCCAGGTTGCGCGCTGTATTCCAGATCTCTCTCTCTCTCTCTCTCTCTCTCTCTCTCTCTCTCTCTCT
>CAZYYU010000288.1:0-1123 GCA_964651735.1 uncultured Gammaproteobacteria bacterium
CACACACACACACACACACACACACACACACACACACACACACACACCTTCAAGAGGGCTGCGAGCAGCGACATGATCCGCACCACTGAAGCTTCGTCCAGCCACTCCAGTAACAGCTGCATGAGACAGGGACCAGCCTTGACCTTGGCCACTGCAACCACGTTTGTGTGTGTTCGTGTGGCAGACAAACAAACAAACAAACAAACCTTGCACCCAATGACTAGCGATGAGGCGCGGGGCCGTGGCGCCAGTTGGCAGCACAACGGCAGGTGCCTGCGCATCACGCCGGGCCCGCATGCGCACCACGCCGTCCAGCACCGCAAACAGCTCCTTGTCGCGCAGCGTGGGCAGCTCAGCACTCAGCGCCGTGTGCCCGAACAGCACGTGCCTGCTGTCTGTGGCTCGCAGCGCACGCACCGGCTCAAGCGCACAGCCCTGGCGCCGCAAAACTTGCGCCTCGTCGCGCGTGCGTGCAACGCAGTGCGCAGGGCCCAGCGTTGTCTGCAGCGCGTGGCGCCAGTGCTCGCCCTCGGTGCACACTGAACCCCGCCGCCGGTCAGCCGCGTCCCCGCGCTTGCGACGGCCGCACCAAGGTCTCTCATGTCGCGACAGGTCCGCGCCAGCGCAAACAGCGCCGCCAGGTCCAGGTGGCGCATCACGTGCAGCTGCAGCTCCACCGGCAGCGCGGTGAGGTTGCTGTCCATGGCGCCGCGCCCCTCCATTGCATTTCACGGCGCGTGCGTGAAGCAGCGCACCAACCCCGTGTTGTAGTCCGTGACAAAGGCATCCGTGAACCCGTCATTGTCCCTGGCTGCAGTGGGCAAAGGCAGCAGCGCTTCACACGGACTCACCAATCGCCCAGCACCGCGGCGCCAATGGTGGAATCGTAGAACTGGCGGAACGTCACGTTCCACGCACTGGCACTCAGCGTAAGCGCCAGGGAAGCGGTATCGTGCACAATCACGAACCTGTTGCTGCCTCTGGCCAGCAGCGTCAGCGCTTCGTCGCCGTCGCCGCACACCAGGATGGACCAGTGCAGTGCGCTGCGCGATGCGTAGTGCGGATACACCCAGCCCGGAGCACCTGACCCCACGCTCCTGGCAACGAACACACACACACACAC
>CAZYYU010000288.1:1223-2317 GCA_964651735.1 uncultured Gammaproteobacteria bacterium
CACACACACACCAAATGCGTCAGGGGCAAATGGCCTTCCATGGGCATGGACGCACCACTGCCGGTTGTGGAACACGGACGACACCAGCGTCTTGGTCCAGGGGCCGCTGGAACCGCTGCGCTGGTACAAGAACACGGAACCATTGCCGCTGTACCGGTAGTTGCTGGCCACCAGCGTGACTTGAGAGTGACGCAGTCAGCCAACGCACGAATGAACCGGGGAAGCAGAAGCAAACGCACTGTTGGCTGCTGACGAGGTGGGGGCCACGCGCACAGAGTACATCTCGCCTGAAAGTGGAATAGACTTGAGCGCAACAACAACAACAACAAACAACAACCCAACCCTCAGCGCTGTCAATGGTGGTTTGGGACACGACCTTGGCGCCCTGAATCTGCAGTGCAGAGAGACGCTTTCCAAAGAACTCTGCGGCAAACACGTGCGTCACGTTGAGCTTGGGCTGCGAGAACACATCGAAGCCAATGTCGGGCCCATCAGCGAGCTTGTGCAGTGCCCTGCCAAGCGCGCAGCTCGCTCAGCAGCCACACAACAGCGTCGCACGCTCACCATGGGACGCGAGTCGGGTCAGCTGGCTGTTCCAGCCACACCTGCGTGTGTGCGCGTGTGAGTGGCGCGCATTGCAGCGGCCTGGAGCCCTCACCAACTCGCCCTGGCCTGCGCCAAAGAGCGGCTTGTGGGCTCGCGCGGTGATGATGTCCTGCCTGCCGTCGCCGTTCAGATCGATGAATCGCGTCTGATGGTAGAACCAGCCGGGGCGAGGGGGTGCAAGCGCAAGCGGCGGACTCTGCTGGTAGCGGTCAGATTGCCGCCGCAGACTCCCGTGCGGGCCTCTGGGGACCTTGTACCCGGCAGGGAACCAGTACACGCCTCCGTTGGAGCGGCCAGGAGGCAGGAACCCGTCGCCCACCACGAAGCCGCCCATGGGTGCGGCCTGCACGTTGTTGGGCCACGTCAACAGGCCGCCATCGTCAAGCTGTTCTGGCACGAGCGACGCCACGGGCCTGCCAGCGAAGTTGCGCACTGCCCACACGCTTCCATCCTTCAGCCCAAAGCTGGTGACGATGAGGTCGTTGCCC
>CAZYYU010000288.1:2417-4365 GCA_964651735.1 uncultured Gammaproteobacteria bacterium
CGCGCCGCCCGAGCGAATGCATCGAGGCTGACCGCGCCCGGCGTCCACTACTCAACTCCAGCGAGAATGTCCTGCTCCAACTCGCCGTCCCCGCACAGATCGCAACCTGCAATTTCGATCAGCGCTGCGTGCAAACGCGCGGCCACCATCACACCGGTGCGGTAGACGTGCTGATCATCTGTGCACCTGAATGAGTACTGGTGCTCTGCCACGACGTGCGCGCACTGTGGGCACGCGTGCTTGAACGTCCGCTTCGTGCTCGTTTCCGTCTGCGCCTTGTCTTGAGTCCCCACCCTCTGCTCCCAGCGGCGCACCTCGACCAGCTTCTCCTCTGCGACTGCCAGCATCATGACGGCGCTGCGCGGGCCTTGAGTTGCGGTGCACCATCGCGTCGTCTTCGAACCCGCCACATCCAGCGCAGCCGGCAAAGTTCATCATGTAGGCCCCTCGCTCCACGATGGCTGAGCCCCGCTCCGGCCGCTGCTGCTTCAGGCACTTGCCACACATGGAGACCCTCAGACGGTTTTGTTTGCCAGCGCACGCAGGCTCGCGAGCTGAGCGCACTGCTCTGCTTCAGGAGCTGTATAGCCGGTGGCTGCAACCTGTGCGAGAGTTGATGAGAGGCGTGTCTCGCAAGCCACGAGCGCAGCATGAACCCGAGCGTTGTACTCGTCCAGCGGCAGGCGCCACACAGAGTTGATGGAGAAGTTATCCTTTGCACGACATGAGAAAGAGTACGGCGGGGTACAGAACGGACCTGATGTGCCCAGACAACACCTGACCGCGCTTCAGAGAGAAAATCAGAGCACAAGCCGCCACACGCACACTCCGTGCTCCACCCAGGATACGTGCGGTCCTGGCACGGCGTGATTGGGGGGAGCGCAACAGCAAGGACGAGTGCTGCCAACCAGATACGCAGTGGCCCCCGCAGGTGCAGGCAGCATCCTGCGCCCAAACGACACCAGCTGCAGGGGCTCCACCTCGTCTGCACGCTCACTGTGCTCGTGCACATCGCCGCCCTCCTCATCAAGGTACCTGGAGACTCGAGGCGTGAGCTCAGCAGCAGCAGCAGCGCACCACAGCAGCGGCAGCACCACAGGTCCACTGTGACCCTGATGCAGCTCTTGAGAGGAGCCCGCAATGCGCCCGCACGACAACCTTGCTGCGGGGTCGGCCTCAAAGAAGATCAGGTTGGCAAACGGACGCGAGTTCCACACACTGCCGTTCCTGAAGCTGACAACGTCGCTGCCCAGCGTGGCCACGCAGTCACGGATCGCGTCCAGATCGCGGCGCCACACGCCCAGGTCCATGTCGTCGTCGTGCGGGACGAATCCTGCAGCGCAGCGATCTGGTTGGTGGTCGCGACAAGAACAGCGCCCTCTTGCCCTTGTGCCGAAGCGCGCCGATCAGCGACCCACCAACTAGCCAGAACGGGATGCCGGCCCGCCCAAACAACGCCGTCAGCGCATCCAGGCAGCCCAGCAGCGTGCACTGCTTGCGGCGCGCATCCTCAAGAACCTTTGGAAGCCACCACGCCGGCGGTGTGCACTCGTCTTTGGTGCGACGTCCCTGAAGCAAGTAGAAGGGGCCCTCCATCCAACGAATCCAGAAAGAGGGGTCGAATGAGGGAGCGAGCGCTGGTGCACCAAAGCAGCGATCCCCGCGTGGACATGGGCCGTGTGCGCGCTGTGACCAGGGTGACGGTTGTACGGCTACAGCCGTTTGCCGATCACTTGGATGAGCACTTGACGCTGCGTCTGTGCGGGCCCGATGACGCGCTGCTGTGGGAGGCCAAGTTTGGCGGCGAGCAGGACAGTGCGTGTGTGCGCGGCGTGACGTTCCCTGTCCCCATACCGGCTTGCGTGATCACATGGGAGGGCTGGGAGGCCGGGGCGGGCGTCACCGTGACCGTGCAAGGGCTGGAGCATGATCTGGACGAGCGGCTGGC
>CAZYYU010000289.1:0-4349 GCA_964651735.1 uncultured Gammaproteobacteria bacterium
TGGGTCCTTCTGCAGCAGCGAGCCTGCACACATTGTCAGAAACAGCCAACTCGCGCGCACGCCGCACTTTTGGAGGACGACTTGAGCTGGAAGCGCTCCAGGATGCCCGTCCAATGCTGGTTGACCTTGACGGCGTCGACGGACGCAAGGAAGTCCTGCTCGTCGAGGCTGTCGATGGGCGCAGCCAGCTCCTTCACGCAGTCCTGTGTGCGCCGCAGTCAGTGGGAGGGAACGCAAGGGCATCAGCGGCGGGAGTCACCTCAAAAACAGAAGCCGTGAGAGCGCGGGCGTGCAGCTTCATCAGCGCCACCGCCGTGCGGTGCAAATAGATCTCGCCCACGATAAAGTACAGATCCCAGACGCGCGTGCACAGCCGCAGCGGCAGCTTGCGCGTGAACATTGTCATGAACCAGTCCAGCAGGTAGTGGTCAGACGTGATGCCCAGATCGTGAAGCTATTGCGCGGGTCAGAACAGCAACACAGCGCACGCAAGGAAGCGCTCACTCTGGCATACACGTCCGGCTCGTTTTCGGACAGAATCATCTCGTAAATGCGGGCGTGCTGCACGATGCCCGGCACGTTCATGCGGAACAGCGCCACAAAGAAGTGGTTGTCGATGAGCATGTTGTTGAGTGCCACCCACGCGTCAAAGGGGCACATGTTCAGCAGCAGCATGGCCGCCAGGTACGACATGCCCTGCACGTAGCCCAGATCGCCGTTGAGGCGCGCAAACGCCTCCAAGACCTGCGTCAACGCAGCGGTTGGTGGGGGAAACGTTCCGCCCGCCGCCGGGAACAAGCATGAAGAACCTTGCGCAGATCCACCGAAAACGCCTCGCTGGGATGCACAAAGAGTTGCAGACGATGGAACGTCCTGGGCAAGTCGTGGCCGATGAGCTCCAGCGACAGCTCGTCCTCGCCGTCCACGGGCGCGCACAGCTGCTCAAACTGCGACAGTGTGAGGTCCAGGTGGTTGCCCAGCGCGTGCTTCCAGATGGCGCCGCGAATGGACGGGGGGATGCCGTGGCCACGACGCGCGGCGCCCACGCGTTTGCGCACCTCCGCGGGCGCGCCCCAGTTGGGCAGCAGCTCGTCCAGCCACAGCTTGACCACGGCGTCGTCGTCGCCGTTGCCGCCGTCAGCCACAGCCGCCCCGCCTCCAGCACCACCACCGCCGCCGCCAGCGCCGCCGCCCGCTGCGGCAGCGCTCCAGCTGGCCCGTTTGCCGTGCAAGTGCTTGAGCGCAGTGACGGCGCTGCCGGACGCGCTCAGGCTGGACGAGGACGCGGACGGCGACGGGGACGACTCCAGGTCCAGCGAGTCCGCGTCGCCCAGGAAGCTGTGGCTGCCCCGCCGAGCTTGCCGGTCGTGCGCAGCGCGGTAAAAGGGCGAGCCGCCGTCCAGCTGCTTGCGCTGCTCGGGCGCCAGGCAGTCGCGCACCTCAATGGTCTGCGCCACCAGCGCCTGGATGCGGTTGTACACCTTGCTCGTCTCGGCGCTCAGCTCGTCTGTTGAGAGAGCAGCCCGTGAGCGCGTACTCAAAAGGGCCGGCGAGGCAGGCCCAACCTGCAGCGCGGCCGATGAGCTCCATCTCCTGGTTGGAGGCCGCGATGAGACGCGTGAAGGCCACGACCGTGTGCGCGCACTGCTGCTCCAGGTCGTGAATCTGCTCCACCGTGACCACCGTCGACTGGTCCACCAGCAGGTGCGAGCGCCGGATGTGCTTCTGAATCTTTTCCAGCAGCTCCAACACCAGCCTGGGATCGAGCGCGTCCAGGCTGTCGGTGCTGCCCGACGGCTTGAACGTCCACCGCTTCTCACTGTCCTCGATGAGGGGCTTGAGCGGCGGCAGCTGCGACGCGGGCTTGTCCTCCGCGTCGGCGTGCTCCGCAGCCGCGGCCCCCTGTGCGCTGGCGCCGTGGAGCGTCTCGCGCGGCACAGAGAAGGCAGTGTAGCGAGTGCTGGCGCCCTTCTGCGGGAGGGGGCGGCGGTGAGGCGGTCGGGGCAAATGCCAAAGGACGCGCGGACCTTGACGACCCGGATGCCCTCCACGCCATCGCCCTCCAAGTTGGCAGCCGCGCCCGCGCTCGTCCCCTGCCCCATGAGGTCGTGCGCTGAGGCCCTTCGCGGCCGAAAAAGTCAGTGGGGCTCCGTGCGTGACTGCGTGTGCCGCCCTTTGAAGCACGCTCGTGCGCGCTCAGAGGCAGGGCATGGAGGCGGTGGCCCCCATCACCGAGCCAGCACGGTTCTTTCATGCTCAGCGCCTGGAGCGCCGCGCTGCCAGCACAGAACACACGCTGGACTGGCAGTTCTCGAAGCACGTGCCCGACTGGAGTGCGCTGCCGGTTGTGGTGCTGGCGCGGCTGCTGTATTTTCTGGAGGAGGAGCCGGAGGACCTTGCCAGCTTCGGGGCCACGTGCAAAGCCTGGCGCAGGGTATGGGGGGAAGCCCACGCGGGCAGGGGCGCATGACAAGGCATTGGTGGTTTGACGTTCGCGCGTGTGCGTGTCAAAAGGCGCAGGAGCTGGCAGGCAAGCGCGAGGTGCTGGTGCAGCATCAGACGCGCTACGAGAGCGCACGTGCCGAACGGGAGCGGTATGGGGCGCTGCTGTTGAGGCCGTGCGTTCAGTGCCTGCCAGATACGCGGCGCTCGGGCTTGGGTTGCGCAAGCGGCAGGTGCTGCCCGCCATGTTGCCAGAAGCGATTCGGCTCAGTGGTGCGGCGACATTCAGGAGCGCATGGCGTTCTGGGACCGCGTGTGCTGCTGCGACCGCGAGGCTAGGGAGCGCTCGTGCGAGTACTGCCTGGTGTACGGGCTGTTGGCGGCCATGGAATTGGTCACAGGCCTGACGGGCGTGCTGTACTTCAACTTGGTGCCCGCTGCCCCGGCGCCGGCACTCACCGCGTCCATGGTGCACGCGGTGGACGCGGTGTGCGCGTCGCTGTTTGCGTGCGCCCTGTGCCTGCTGGGCTGGGGCGCGTACTTTGTGTGGATCAACCGCTTCCTGCATCGCGGCTCGTACGCGCTCATGTACCAGTGGAAGGACCGCCACGCGGTGGTGGCGCTGCTGGTGGCGCTGCTGCTGTCGTGCTGCATCATCGCGTCGTCCGGGGTCACCATAGCGTTGGCGCTCAGCTGTCACAGGCAAACCAACGAGGTGTTCTTTGTTCTCTTCTTTCACAGGTTGCCGACGCAGCGTGTCAGGGCTGGCGTTTGGCGGCTTCACTGTTGCGTTTGGGGCGCTGCACTTGCTGGTGTGCGTGCTGGTCATTTGGGGCAACTGGGGCGCGTTCAAGAAGGCCCTGTGCTGTCGGTAGCCGGGGGGTTTGTTCGGTCGGTGGAACGCATGATGTGTGTGGGGATATGAACTGCCCTGGCTGGGAGGGGGAAGTATGCGGTCATTGCGCAACCCACGGATCATAGTCACTGCCGTCATCATCGTCATCGTGGTCGTCGTCGTGGTTGTCGTGCCAGCGCGAATTATCATATTCCAGGGCATCGTCACGTTGCTGCTGCTGTTGTTGCTGTTGCTGCTGTTGCTGCTGTTGCTGCTGTTGAACGAGCTCCAGCCAGTCGTCGTTACAGCGCGTGGACCACACGATGCGTGCCACCAGGCGGATCACCTGCGTGTGTGTCAAAGGGAGAAAGACAACATGGCAAGAGACGCACATCGTAGGCGTTGGAATCCATGACGGTCCTTCGAAGGCGACGCGCGCCAAGCAAGGCCACCGCAGCAGAGCGGCACTGCACAAGAGGCGCCGCGGTTATGAGGCGAAGAGAGGGCACACTCAAAACCTCGTGGAAGCGTTGCTGGCGCAGCAGCAAGTGTTCGTGGATCCAAGGCAGCGCAGCGCAGCGGTTCGTGGCTGGTGGCCAGCGTCAATCAAGGCACAACCAATGAACGTCAAAAGGACTTCACACCCAACTTGAGATCAGCTCCGTAATCCAGCAGCACACGAACTGCCTCATCGCGCTTGTAGTACATGGCTGCGGACAACGGGTTCCAGCCTGTTCGGTGATGAGCAAATAGACGAGCAAACAAATGGACGGTGCAGTGACCGGTGTTGGTCACGACGTTGGCCTGCCACAAACGTAAGGCACAGCACACACACAGCAGAGGGGCCACTTACGTTGGCCCTGCTCTGCAGCAGCAGCTTCACCACCGCAGCGTGCCCGTCGTGTGCTAACGCAAGAGAATCAGAGGAATGCCAGCAAGCAGGTTCTAGCGCACCAGCTTCGTACAGTGGCGTCTGCCTGTTTTTGAGAGAGTGAGTAAGAAGCCAGCAACACCAGCGCATTCCGCACACACCCAGTGTCGGCGCCTGGCCGGGCAGCAACGAATGAGGGCT
>CAZYYU010000290.1:0-4319 GCA_964651735.1 uncultured Gammaproteobacteria bacterium
TTTTTATCGTGGATGGTTATGATGAATTGCATCAGTTTCAAAATTGTTATGTCACCAATAGATGGAATCAATGGAAGACTAAAATTTTGATAACGTGTCGATCACAAGCATTATATTACCAAAAAGATCCGGATAAATATTTCGTACCATTTAGTGGAGAGAAACGATTGCCGATGTTATTGCGTCGATTGTATATCGCGCCATTTTCTAAAGAACAAATCAATGCCTATGTGAGTAAATATCAGGCATTATATTCAGATAATAAAATAGTTGAAGAAGATTTTGCCAAGGTGCCTGGATTATTAGAGTTAATCACCACACCTTTTTTATTGCACTTATCTATGGAATCCTTGCCGGATATAGTAGCGACTATTGAAGTAGAAGAAGAGAATCTGAAGATGACGCAAGCTAAATTATATGATGTATTTATCGAGCGGTGGTTTACACGGCAAGTCAAAAAATTAGAGACAGCAGGTCAATTAGAGGAAGATGCTCAACAGATTAAACAACGATTTTGGGATTACTGTCAGCGCTTAGCACAACAAATGCATGCTAAAGAAGTCACTGTGATTCCTTATTTGCAACAAAAAGTGGGAAGACGTTTATTTGAAAAACAGGAAAATAAAAATAATTGGGAGTCATATTTTAGTCAAGATACAGAGGTGCTGAGATCTGCATGTCCGCTGAAAAAAATAGGAGAACATCATTATGGATTTATTCATGCATCGTTTGTAGAGTATTTTGCTACCAGGGCGATGTATGAGGAAATAGTGGCAGAAGTGGTTGGAGAGAGACAAGAAGTTATTGCAAAGAGTAAAGCGGGGACAGAATGGGTAAGAGGAAAGCGGAATCAAAATCAACAAGCGACAGGAACACATTTAGACGGGAATTTAAGCGCTGCAACACAAGATTTTAAAAAACCTCAAGGTGGAATACATTATCGCATATTTGCCAAAGAGCCGAATGCGATACGAAATTTAGCCGATCGGATAGAGATGAATGAAGCCTTTAAAAAGAAGATGTTAAAGCTGCTTGAGAATTCAAAAAAGAGTAAGCGATATGCGGTAGGGGCTGCTAATGCGATAACGGCATTAGTGAGAGCTGGGGTGATTTTTAACGGTGTAAACTTATCTGGTATAAAAATTTCTGGTGCAGATATTAGTGGTGGTTATTTTGATCGAACTAACCTATTTATGGCTGATTTAAATGATGTTTATATGTTACGTGTATGGTTAAGAGAGGCTAATTTAAGCGGGTGTCAATTAGGTGGTGTATATTTTGGAGAATATCCGTGGATTTATCAAGAAAAGTCGGAAGGTATCTTTGATTATCGAGAAGATTTAAATTGTCTTGCTACTATATGTGATAACTACGAGAATAACAAAATAATAATTTGGAATACTATTTCACACGAGATTGAAAATACCATAGAAAAATACTCTGCTGATGGATATGCTTACCACTCCATTAGGAAATTAAAATTTAATCCTAAAGGAGATTTTTTAGCATCACGTTATGTAGGCACATCATTGGTCGTATGGGATTTGAAGAAGAAAAAAATTGTGTTTGAGATACCAGAACATCAACACAAAGTCGGTTTTTTTACATTTAATCCAGATGGAAAATATATAGTTGCTTGTCTTGCGGATTCAGATTCTGAGAAAAATAAAGACCTGGATACCTCGTTATATATTTGGAATATGCAGGATGGGAAAATAGTTGCTAAGCTAATTGGCCATCTGAAGAGAGTGAATGTGTTACAAGTGAGCCCAAATGGGGAGCTAATAGTCTCTGGAAGTGATGATTTTACGGTACGTATTTGGAAAATGTTTTCATTGAGTCAGCATACAGTATTGCTTGGTCATCAAGGTAAAGTTCAAAGTGTTCAATTTAAGTTAGACAACCAACAAGTGGTATCAGGTAGTATGGATAATACTGTCAGAATCTGGGAGGTATCAACTGGAAATCCAATTAGGATACTTACACACGATGATCAGATTTATGTTAGTGTATCTAGTAATAATTTTGATTGGTTAGCTTTTAGATGTAAAGATCATTCTATACGTATTTGGGAAGTGAGCAGTGGTCAACAAACAGATGCCTTATACGGTCATGAACAAGGTGTAACTTTTCTTTCCTTTAGTCTAGATGACAAGAAGATTATTTCGGGTAGTTCGGATAATACGGTGCGTATTTGGGATTTTAACTCTAGCAGTGTGGTAGCATCGAGAAGAGGACATACAGAAAGAATTCGCAGTATTCAGATTAGTCAAAACGGTAAATGGATTGTTTCTACTAGTGAAAAACGTACTGTACGAATAGGGGAGTTAGCAACTGGGAAAGAAATAAATACCATTGAAGTCGATTCCGAAAAAGAGAATAATCACATTAATATTGTAGCATTTAGCCCAGATAATTATAACGTTTTGATCGGAGGTAATGATTCTATTATACGAATTTCTCAGATATTAACTGGGAAAATAAATATAGAACTACGTGGACACTCTAAGACAGTATCTTGTGCGGTATTTAACCCAGATGGAAAGTGGGTTGCGTCGGGGAGCAATGACAATAGTGTGCGTCTTTGGGAGGTGCATAGTGGAAAGGAATTAAAAGTATTTAATGGCCATGAAAAATATTCTGTAAAATGTCTCGCGTTTAGTATGGATAGCAAAATGATTGTTTCTGGAGGATATGATAAAAAAATAATAATATGGGATATAGAGCGTGGAGAAGCAATAGCTATGTTAACAGTTGAGGATGCGATTAGTAGTAGTATAGTTTTTAATCCAAATTCACACCAGGCGATTTTCGGATGTGGAAAAATAATAAAAATCTGGGATTTTAAAAAAACGAATTCAATCAAATCTATAGATAGACATACTAGTAGCGTTTTTTATGTTCAATTCATTGAAAATCAAAAACATTTGATTTCAGGTAGTTATGATAAAAATGTACGGATTTGGGATATTGCCGATCGGGTTTGTTTATCGAGACTTGAATTAGTGGTCGTACCTTGGGGTATTGCGTATCATTCAAATGGCTCATTGGTCATTGGTTTTGAGGATGGACGTATTCAATGTTGGAAAAATTTAGGTGAAAAATACGGATATTCTTGGCAGCTATGTTGGACTTCTGAAATTCACAACCGGTCTCTTTTTGTTAAAGGGCTTTACATACAAAATACCGTTGGATTGAGTGATGAAAATCGAGATATGTTGATGCAACGTGGAGCTATTGTCTCAGCTGTGGATGATCGACAGGCTACTAATGTATCTGAACCCTCTAAAGCATCCGAAGAAGCACTTCGATCTGCAGGTACAGAAATATCTGTATCAGACTTAACTGCGGAGAAAAAGAAATCTAGAGGTGTATTTAAGAAGAAAGACTCGGCTTCCAGAGTAGATCACGAAAGTAAATTAAGTAAATCGAAATTATTTAGTAGGCTTTTATCAAAAAATAGTCAAGAATTGAAAGATGACACCGAAACAGAGTCATCGCTACAGTTAAATCGGCCAACGACAGATGAAAAAACAATTCAGATTGGAAGTGTCCGAAGTAAAAGTCCACGTACAAAAGATCCAGTAACTGAATTAAGTAGAACCCCTCTTGTCGTTCAAGATACACCGAAGCTCACCCAGTTGTTACCACCGTCTCAAGATACTGAGGCAGAGTCTGGTATTTCAGCGCCATCGTTAATATCACCACAATCCCGATTTTTTACATCACGCAGTCCGCGTAGAGCTGCAAACAATAAAAAAGGAAATGTTGACTCACAATCATATGAACGAGAAATAGCAGATGAAGAACGAAGAGACGAGTTTAAGTAGAGTAAAATTTAACGGAGAAACAGAAATGGAATCAAAGATGGATTACGCTCAGTTAAGTGTAATTAACACTTCGATCGATGAGTTATATATTCCGCTCCTAGGCAAACACACAACCAATCCTGAAGAAGAGGCCTTTGACTTAGCAGAGAAGATCAAGGAATTTTTTGTATTTAATGACTCCAATCCCAGTGATCCTCGAGTCATGTTATTGATGGGGGATACGGGATCCGGAAAGAGTGTGTTTACTCAACAACTATTTCATCAATTATGGCAATCCAGAAAAGAAAATGATCCCATACCCTTATGGATACCACTGCCGGAATTATTAAATCCTTTTGAAGGCGCTGTAGAAGAAGTTCTGAAAAAATATGAATTTTCGGAATCTCAAATTGCAGAAATGAAAGTAAGAGAGAAATTTATTTTTATCGTGGATAGCTATGATGAGTTGCATCAGTTTCAAAATTGTTATGTGACCAATCAATGGGATCG
>CAZYYU010000291.1:0-4310 GCA_964651735.1 uncultured Gammaproteobacteria bacterium
AAATGTGTTGGTTTTTTGAGTAAAGATTTAATTTGAGAGCATGGGGGACATGTTAGGTGTGAGGATTCCACATAAAAGCATGTTATTACATATGGGGAACAATTTGGTATCGACAAATCATGGTTGCCGACAAGCAGCATGGGTAATCATGAAGTTAGTGCTACTAAGGGCCATCTTGCTGCACTAGGAAAATTTTGAAGGGTTCCATTATGATGTTCAACACATTCCCACGTTATTGCATGTGGGGAACAAGATGGTGTTGTCAAATCACATTTAATGCAACATTGTTCCAAGATGAGGGCTGAAATGTGGTTTTTTTGAAGGTTAGATATACAAGGTGAAGGTACATCCCTAACATCGATGTACCAAATGTTAGGGAGGGCCAAAAAGGCAAGATTCACATTACCGCGCCAGCGCGCTAATGTTGGCCGCGCACGCGCACATGCAGCATTACCGCGCCAGCGCGCTAATGTTGGCTGCGTACGCGCACATGTCGCATTACCGCGCCAGCGCGCTAATGTGCGCCGCGCACGCGCACATGCAGCATTACCGCGCCAGCGCGCTAATGTTGGCTGCGTACGCGCACATGTCGCATTACCGCGCCAGCGCGCTAATGTGCGCCGCGCACGCGCACATGTCGCATTACCGCGCCAGCGCGCTAATGTGCGCCGCGCATGCGCACATGCAGCATTACCGCGCCGGTGCGCTAATGTTGGCTGTGCACGCACACCCACTGCATTACTGCGCCAGTCGGCCGCGCACGCGCATGTGCAGCATTACCGCGCCAGCGCGCTAATGTTGGCCGCGCATGCGCACATGCAGCAGTACCGCGCCAGCGCGCACTTGCAGCATGTGAAACAGTGATGCAAAGTTCTGCTTTACATCGAGCCATTCGCCAGACCGTTGTTGTCATCGTCCTTAGTCTTCTTCCTGCACCCAAGATGAAAAGACAAAGGGAGAGGAAATGATGGGTTACCCGCGACTGCCCTGCTTGCTCTTCTTCGTGCCCTTGTTGCCAGCCCCAGCAGCTTGCGGAGGCTTGGCTGCACGGCCACGCTTGGCCACCATCTTGACTGGACTCGATTGCCTGCTGCGTTCGCCTGCATCTCTGGCCTTTTTCTTGGACCTCGTCGCTGCCGCCACGGAGTGGCTCTCCTCAGATTCGTTCACGACTGCAGACAAATGTTAAAGACATGAAAGCCTGAAAAAGAGCACGCACCTTCCGCGTTGATAGCGGCGGCGGCGCCTGCCCCAGTGTGGGAAGCAGTCACCTCCTCGGGTTCTGCGTCGAGCTCCAGCACGTCGCGGGCTTCTTCGTTGTGCTCTTGCGGTGCTGCGGGCTGAATTGTGAATGCAGAGCATTGGGGAGAGCCACTGCTTACCGCCACGCTGTTTGCGCTTGTTCCCAAGTTCTGCACCGTCTTCTCGAGCGTTGCTGTTGTTGCCCTCCTGGTCACCGTCATCGGGGTCGTCGGGGTCGACATCGTCGTTGTTGTCGTGGTCGTCGTTGTTGTTGCCGCGATCCTCAGTGTGAGCTTTCTTGGCGGGCTTGCGCTTGCGCTTGATGACACTCTTGCTCGGATCCACAGTGGTCACCTGCACGAGATGGTGACAAGAAACAGGAGGAAAAGGCAGCAGCAAGCGCACCAGAAGGGGGACCTCCTGGGAGTTGCTGCCATCAACGCAGCACTCGTAGATGGTGAGAGATCCAGGGGTGCCAGGCTGGAGGTCCTTCTTGTTCAGCACGGTCTCGATGGCATCGGGGGTGCCGAGGAGGAGGTCGAACAGGGCACACGCTTCAGCCATGCGCTCCTTGAGGTTGAACGGTGAGAACACGGTGAGTGTGGGAAGCACGGAGGTCTCGAGATTGGTAGGGACATAGATGGAACGGCTCAAAGCGTCGATGAGGTAGCAAGCGTGCGCGCAGGCCGCCAAGCGTTCCTGGACATCGCTGCCAAACGCCAGCACACGGGCCGGGACAGGAGGACAGAAGATGGGATAGCCGGAAAACAAGCCTGAAAGGAGAGGAGTGAGGGGAACATCAGGGCATGAAGGGAAAGCAGAAGAACCAGGGAATTCAGACAGCAGGAAGGCACCACCGCGACCGACCAAGGATCCGGCAACGTGGATTTCGCGAGGCGCCGCCGAGGACACACCGAGCAGCATGGAAATGGTGTAGATGTGTTACCGGCCCTGCCGCTCTCTGTGCCGATCAGCCTGGACGAATACACTCCTTCCCGACCCTGCAGAGGGTCTCTCTCTCACACTCGCTCTCTGGGACGCGGTGCTATATCACGTGCACGCAGCGTGACCTTCACGAGGTCTTCCCGGGACACGCACTCCGTTTCCCTTTGAGCGCTGTGTCTGTTTTTTTTCCGTTCTTTTCCCCCGCTTTCACGCCCTCGCGCGCGACTTCCCGCGCGATCGGCCCTTACCACCATGTCGAACCCCGACGGGGGCGGCGGGGCGACCCGCGAGCAGCTCCACACGGAGAGCCTCGAGCAGCTTCGCGCGCGGCTCAGCCGAGCCGACAAGGCGCGGACGGCCCTGTTGGCGCTCATCGCAGAGCGCGGAGGAGGCGGAGACGTGAGCCCCGACCGCCAGCACGGGGGGGAGGGGGCCGACCTCACGCAGACGCCCCAGGCCCCAGCCGCCGCGCAGACCGAGCTGCTCAAGGCGATGGCCGCACTGCACGACCGCGCGCGCCCTACGCCGCCGGCGCCAGCTGCGAGGCCAAAACCCGCCGACTGCGACGCGGCGTTCGCCGCACTCTGCAAGACGCTGGGCGTCAACTCAGAACAGGCCAACAAGTCGCGCAGCCTCGCCGACGTCATGGCCGGCTTCCAGCTCGCGGGGAGCTCGGGCATCACCTTCCACGACCACAACAACCGCCCCATCGGCCTCTTCCACGCGGACGGCTCGGCGACTGGCCCACCAGCACGCGTCTCGTTCGACGGCCCGGCGGAGCCCCAGTCGGCCCACGCCGCTGGCTCCGCAGCCGCGCTGAAGCACGTACCGGCTCAGGCGCAGTCACCCGCGCCGCCCAACACATCGCTGGACGCGGCGATCCGCAACATGCTGCGGCTCTGGAGCTTGGCCAAGGACTACACCGTCCCGTACGCCGGGTTCCACCTGCTCCTCCGCGCCCTGTTCAAGGACGTACCCGGCGTGGACGCGCCCAACAGCGACACCCGCCAGTCGCTCGAGGCGCTCAGCGCCCACTTCAGCACCCGCGAGCACATCGAGGCCTTCGTTGCCTCCGTGCGCCAGCCGGCACCCGCCGCGGGCGAGCACTTCGGCACCCAGCTCGCGCGCGTGTCAGCATACGTCGCGCTGCTGAGTCCGCACGTCTCGTTCCAGGAGGCGCTGCACCACCTGCTGCTAGCGGCACTGCCGCCGGCCAAGATCCAGACTCTTGCTCCGCTCCTCGCCAGCGCCATCCTCAGCGCACCGCTGGGCTCCATCGGCATCTTGGAACTCGATGAGCTGCGCGCGCGCCACCCGGACGCGTTCTTGGCTGCCGCGCGCGTCGACGCCCCGGCCAAGCCGCAGCAGCCCACTGGAGCGCGTGGCAACCAGGAGCACCGCAACTCCCGCGACCACGAGCCCAGCCCCAGTCGGTCAACAGAGCGCACCTCGGACCGCAAGCGCGCGCGCGACAAGGACGCCAAGCCCCCGGCTTCTGGCGGCGCCGAGCGCCACCGCAACGAGACGCAAGGGCGCGGGCCCCCACCGGGCCCGTGCCGCCATTGCGGCGCCCTGCACTGGAACTCGGAGTGCCCCACGCGGCCCTCCCAGGGCGACGCGCAGCAGAAACGCACCGAGCAGCGCAAGCGCAGCGAGACGCCGCCGGCGTCAGCACCCACGTCTCCAGCCGCGCCGAAGCGCTCTGCGCTGAAGTCGACATCCGGCTCCAAGCCGCGTGCGGGCTCCAGGACCGACGGCAGCGACAGCAGGGGGAATAACAGCAGCAGCTCAGTGTATCCCCCGTCGCTCCCCGCCCCAGTGGTCCTCACCACTCCGCCAGAGCCACTTGTGGCGCTCGCCACCACGGCTCCGGGCCCACAGCCCGCGGTTGACCCAGGCCCAAAGCCTGCGGCTCCCCACATCCCGAGCCCACAGCTCGCGGTCGACCCAGGCCCAAAGCCTGCGGCTCCCCACATCCCGAGCCCACAGCTCGCGGTCAACCCAGGCCCAAAGCCTGCGGCTCCCCAACTCCCGGGCCCAAAGCCTGCGGATTGCTCAGGCCCAAAGCCTGCAGCCTCCCCAACGGGCCCACAGCCCACGCCCGCCGCTGCGGCCCCAGAGCC
>CAZYYU010000292.1:0-4281 GCA_964651735.1 uncultured Gammaproteobacteria bacterium
CAAACAGACAAACAAACAAACAAACAAACAAACAAACAAACAAACAAACAAACAACCGAGCAAGCCGCGCACCATCTCCACGCGCGAGGGGTTGGTGAGCGGGCCCTCCAGCAGCTCGGCCATGAGGCGGAAGTCCCACTTGTTCCAGTCCTTGGTGGCCAGCACTTGCGTGGCGCGCAGCCGGGCCTGCAGCGTGCCCTCGTCGATGTCCCACTCCATCTGCGCCGCGCCAGGTGGGTTCGGGCACAACACAACGGACAAGGGCGAGGACCGCGCACAACACAACGCAGCGGACAAGGACGGGGACTTGCACAACGCAGCGGACAAGGACGAGGACCGTGCACTTGACAACCTCAACCCACACAGAGCTTCACACCACGAAGCAAAGAGCTCCACCGACGCAGCAAACCAGCAACCTTGAGGCGAATGTCCTCGATGCGGTCCAGGCGCCGGTTCTGGCCGCGAATGCGGCGGAACTTGTTGGCCCCTGGCTTCGTGTCAGCATCGCCATCAGAAGCGCCGCCAACCAAAGGCGTCACCGGCCGTGTTGACGGACGTGGCCCACACGGCCACGTCGCTGCCCTTCATGGAGGCCCACTGCTGCAGATGCGCCACCATGGCGCCGGCTCGCGTGCGCACGCGCTTGTCCTGCTCGCGCCACAAAGGGGTCAGAGTGCAAAAGAGACACCGCACAAACACGGCACCAAACAAGGGGTCAGAGTGCAAAACATCAGATCGAGACACCAAACACGGCACCAAGCGAGGAGGGCCCCACTCACCGCCAGCGCCAGCGCGCCCTCCACGTCGCGGAAGGTGGCCGCGTGCCGCACCAGCGTGGGCAGCGTGTGCAGCTCCTTCACTTGCTCGGGCGCCAGCGTCGACGACGACAGATGCAGCAGCTCGCCCAGCAGAATCGTGGCCTTGGGGATGGCGTGTGAACCGACGGCAAGCACAAAACGAGCAACGAACCTTGACGCCGTTCTGGCGGCGCAGCTGCGCGATGACGTCCTCGTCCGCGGCGCCGGCTCTGGCCTCCTCCTCGCCCTGGTCGCCCAGCCTCACCAGCGCCTCGAACAGGCCCGCCTTGCGGAAGTGCAGCAGCAGCAGCGACAAAAAGTTCAGCATCCAGTCGTGCCGCACCACCTGAACGCCCCGTGAGCGAGCGACAGACCGAGGCAAACAAGCGAGCCTTGGAGCGCGAAGGCAGATCGAGGATGGAGGCGGCGGCGGTGGAGTGGGCGGCGCCCACGGTGGCGGAGCGGGCGCGCTCGGCGTCGGCCTCCACGCCGCCCGCGTGGTGCGCGCTGCTCGCAAAGGGGCTGCCGTCCGCGGCCAGCGCCACGGGCGCCACGCGGAACACCTGCGCTTGCTCGGTGAAGTGCAAGGGACAGGGGCCGTGGAACAGAACCTCCAGCAGCCCGTCAAGCACGATGCAATGCAGGTTGACCGAAGGCAGATGCAGCGCCGACACCATCGAGTGGAAGCCTCCGGCCGCAGCCAGACTGTGCGCGCCGCTGAGCATCATCCAGCGACAGCACAAGCAAGCGTGCCTGAAGATGCCGGACCAGCTCTTGAGGAGCAGCACCACCCCCCGCACGCAGTTGGACCAGCGCCGCAGCGTGAGCGCGTTCTCGCGCCCCTGCATCGCAGCCGCGCCCGCCGCCGGCCCCGCGCCCGTCGCGCCCTCGCCCTGCTTCTGCAAACTGCGCGTCACAACGAGCAACGCTCCGGGACCAGGGTGCAACCTGCTGGCCGGGCTGGCCTTGGCCCTGCTGCTGCTGCTGCTGCTGCTGTTGCTGCTGCTGTTGCTGTTGTTGTTGCTGCTGCTGTTGCTGCTGCTGTTGCTGCTGTGGCTGCGGGGCCGCCGCCTCGTCCGCCACCGGGTAAGTGTCCGTCAGCGGCGCCAGCAGCACCTTGTCCCCGCCATCAGGACATCCCTTGCAAACCCGCCAAAACCAAGAAAACCTTGAGATCGTGCGGCATGAAGATGTACTGCCGCGTGGCGTGGTCGTCCAGCAGATACGACAGCACAATGGCCAGCACCGGCAACAGCTCGTCGTTGGGCGGCTCCACCTGCAGCGTGTCCGGCCGTCAGCACGAACATCAAAGAAGAAAGCCTAGCAACAACCACGACGCACCATCATGGTGAAGAGGTTCTTGATGCCACCGCAGCGCGAGAGTGCGCGCGGGTTGCGCACCGCCAGCTCGATCAGCAGCTGCACCGATATGGCGCAGCACGGGTCGTCCTTGGTCTCGGCGCAGCACAGCAGCACCTGTTGGTTGCTGGCGTGAGGCACGACCAAGAAGCGCAGTGCAGCGCAGCGATTGATGAGAGGGGGCTTTCGCCACCTGGATGACGGCCCTGGGCAGCCGCGCGGGATCCGCCTCGAGAAACGTCTTGACCACCTTGAAGGCCTGCGTCCTCTCCTCCTCCGCCTGGCCCCCGCGCAGGTCAAGGCCGCAACGTGCGCCCAGCCATGGCCCTCCCCCTCCCACCTGTTTGCCCTTCTCCATGCATCGCGCCAGCAGGTAGTCGCACTTGAGCTTGTTGAACGTGGCCAGCAGGCGCGGCGTCTTCACGAACAGCTGCACGCTCCGCATCGCCAGCAGCCGCAGCGAGCGCGTCGGGTTGATGAGGAACACGCGCAGCACCGCCACAAAGTCCTGCAGCGGCACCGCCTCCGATATGTCGGGCACCAGATGCGCCACGGCGTGCAGCTCGCCAAAGGCCGCCACCTGCGTCACGCGTTGAGCAGAGGCGGGCCGGGGCGGCAGCGCCTGCACCTTGTCCTTCAGCTCATTGGGGTTGGTGCTCAGCCGCTTGAAGCACTCCCGAATGGTGTCCTTGGCCGCTGCTTGCCAAAACGTCTCAACAGCGCGCCGCAAACGACGCGCCACGCCACGCACGACACAGCACGCCACGGCACCCAGCAACCGGGCGCGCCGACACACGCCGGCCCGCGCTCGCCCGCACACAAAAAACACGGCAAAACGCGCGCCGGCCGCCCTTGCCTTCCATTGCGCCGTGCCCTCAAGTCGACGGACGTGGGGCCCGCCCTGGCATCCAGGCCTTGGGCGCGAGACGAGACCACTTGACGGGTAGCAAGGCGGGCGCCGCCGCAGAGTGGGCACTGCAGTCCCGTCCCTCGGATTGGTGGGTGGGTGGGTGGGTGGTGGCGGCCCTGGCGTGCGACAAAAACTTGCGAGCTGAGGGCGGGCAGTTGGAGCCGCGCGCGCGTTCCCAGGATGGTCCCGGAGTACGACGTGTTGACGAGCGCGCTCAAGGAGGTGGAGAAGGAGGTCAAGCGCTTCGAGGCGCTGCAGAAGCGGCACCAGAAGCTGCACAAGGCGCGTACCGACGGGCGTGGGCGGATGGATGATGTGACTGTTGTGGATGTTTGCTCACCGCGCAACAGGCGCTGTTGGAGGTCAACGGCGGTGCAGAGGGCGAGAGCACCCTTTCAGCCCGGAACTTCTCCGAGCTCAAGGTCGTCTGCTCTCATGTCTCAGTCTCTCTCCACTCTCTTCAATCTCTCCCCAATCTCTCACCAATCTCTCACCAATCTCTCTCCAATCTCTCTGCAATCTCTCTGCAATCTCTCTGCAATCTCTCTCCAATCTCTCTCACAGCGGTTGTTTGCGCGTTGCAGAAGCTGGTGACGGACGTGGTGGACTGCTGCGAGAAGACGTGCTCCGCCTCCAACGAAGCCAAACGTGCATTGGTGCAGTTCATCGCTCAATGCAACACAAACCCAGAAAATGCAACACAACAAAAGACAACACAGCAAACTTCAACAAAAATACTCGCAAAACAAACAAAACCACCAACAAAATACGCAACAACAATGCACCGATGACGCCTCATCACACACACATACACAGGAGCCACTGCAGTCCTGGCAAGACCTGAAGGACGACGAGACGGAGCGCAAGAAGGTGCACTCTGTGTGTGCGTGTGCAGGCCCGCGAATCCGCTCCCGCCTTTTCCCTCCAGGTCAAGGTGTCGAACAGCGGCTTCGTGGAGCCGTCGCTGCCCATCTGGCTGGTGCGAGCGAGCGCAGGCACCCCTGGTTGACCGCAGGAATGCGCTCACTCCTTTTCCCGGCCCCGCGTACCTACCAGGGCTCCGATGACGGCCACGTGCCGCCCCCGCCGCTGTGCGGCAACATACCCTTCCCGCCGGAGGCGCGCTTCCTCTCCTCCCTTTTCCTTCCCTCCTTCCTTTGTTTGCATTGTTTGTTTGTTTGTTTGTTTGTTTGTTTGTTTGTTTGTTTGTTTGTT
>CAZYYU010000293.1:0-4272 GCA_964651735.1 uncultured Gammaproteobacteria bacterium
GTGTGCAGTGTGCAGTGTGATGTGTGCGCTGTACTGTGTGCGATGTGCGATGTGTGGTCTGCATCGTGGCCTCCCGGTGCTCGGTCCTGTCGCTCCTCACGCTCGCGGGTCGTTGCAGGACAACGCGGTGGGCACGCTGCAGTCCATCATCCGCTCCTCCAACCTGCGCAACGTGGCGCAGTCCAGCCAGCACGCCACCACTTCCAAGGGCACGCCTTGCTCGTGTCTTTGACGCTGTCACTCTTGCTCGCAAACCAAACACGTAGCACCTATTCCCAGCAAACCAGCGCCAACAAGCAAACCTCACAACCCGCAGCAACCTCTGCATCGTCATCACATGCCCGCAAACCAAACATGTTGTGCGTGCAAGCACACCGATTCCCAGCAAACCAGCGCCAACAAGCAAACCTCACAACTCAACCTCTGCTGCGTTTGACACTGTGACCATTTCCCCCGACAACAAACCATGCAATCGCCAACAAGCGTGCAAGCATCGCACCGCTTCATCGCTGCTTCGCGCCTAACAGCGTGTCTCCCCCCTGTTTGCACAGGCAAAGAGGAGGCCGGTGGCAGCAACCCCAGCTCCAAGTTCTTGGACCAGATGCACGACCTGTTCATCTCGCGGCTGCACGACGTGTTCTGCGAGCTGTACGGCATCGAGATCACCAACATCCGCATCGAGGACTTCCGCATTCTGAACCCGGTGCGACGGTGCTGGCCGCGCGGTTTGAGTGCGCTGAATTGGCGGGGGCGGCGCTGTTTGGCAGGAGCTGGCCAAGAACATCGCCGAGCAGGCCATCCTGACGGCCAAGACGCAGACCAACCTGACCAATCTGGATGGGCAGAACCGCATCGAGATCCAGACGCAGGTTTGCAGTTGTGGTGTTCGGTGTATGCGATGCTTTCGTCGGCGTCGTTGCTGATGTGTGTTCGGTCGCAGGAACGGCAAAGCACTGTGCAAAAGCTGGTGGCAGACACGGACGCCTACAAGGTCGAGGTGGCCAACAAGGCCAAGAACAACGCGCTCATCAACGACGCCAAGAGCGAGGTTGCGTTTGCAGCGGGGCCTGTTTGCTGTTTGCCGCGCCATTGAGTTTGGATCCACGCATCGTCCTCCCGCTGACTGTGGCTGCCGGTGCAGGCTGAGGCGCTGCGCATCCGCTCTGAAGCGCAGGCTGCCGCCGCCGAGCTGGACAACAAGGTCAAGCTGGCCTACATCGCCAGCCTCAAGGAAGGCACGCTTTCTTTCCCCGTTTCCTTTCTCCGTCGCTGAACTCGCGTTGAGGGCAGTGCTGGGCCAAGAGGGCGCGTTGAAGCTGCTGGCCATGCAGGAGTGGACCAAGATCTCGCAGGCTTCGCTTCAGAACGTGAACAAGGCCAGTGCCGAGGCTGCTGCCGCTGGTGATGCAAATCTTATCGCACATTGCAGGTTGTCTACATGCCCTTTGATTCCAAGACGAACCCCGTGTCGTTCGGGGCGTCCCCGTTCCCCTTTTTGGACGACCAGCTCGGCAAAAAGTAACAAGCCCGAAAAGTCAGTGCGGAGTCGGGGGGTTCCTCTCGCCACACACACGCTCCTCCCCGCCACTCTCTTGCGAAGTAGCCGCGCCGCTGTCGGTCCGTCCGTCGCAATGGCGCACCAACCGTCGCCGCGAGGCGGCCACACCACCAGCATCGTGTCGCACTATGCCATCGTGTTTGGCGGCTCCAACAACGAGGTCGCGCTGAACGACACGTGGGCGCTGGACCTCGGTGGGCGGCTTTCCGTTTGTTTTTGAAATCCGGGCTGTCCTCTGTCCCCGCGCTGCGTGCTGCGTGCTCTGGCTGCACGACTGTTTCACGAGAAGTGCCCTCGCACTCGCTGCTGCGAGCGGGGCGGCCTTGGGCGTTGCGCGAGTTTTTGAACGTCGTGTGGGGAGCTGCTAGTGCGCGACGGGCGCGGGCGGTGTGAAGCGTGCGCTATGTTGTGGAGGCTGAGGCACTGCGGAGGGCTGGCGGCGCTGTTTTGCCTTGTTCAAGGCGCATTCCTCACCCGGGACGCACGGCAGACTCGGGCCAGTGGCACTCGTTCAACAACGGGGGCGCGCTGCCCGACGCGCGATACGCGCACTCGGCCACGGTGCTGGCGTCCAACCTCATCATCTTCTTCGGCGGCTTTGATTCGCGCCGCTACTTCAACGACATGCACATCCTGGACCTGAGTGAGCTGGATCCTTGCTGGGTGCCGGCGCTGGAAGGAGGATGTCATTAACGTTGTGCGTTTGCAGCGTCCAGGGTGTGGAACAAGGTGGAGCCGCTGGGCAACGCCATGCCTTCGCCGCGCTACGCTCACTCGGCCACGCTCGTGGGCCGCCAAGTGCGTTGCCTGCGCTTTACTTGTGGGAGCGTGGCATGACGTTGCTGTGCAGCTGCTCATCTTTGGTGGATGCGGCGAGGACGGCGTGCCCCTCAACGACCTGTGGTGCGGAAGCAGCGCTGCCCCTCTGTTCCGTTGCATGTTCTCACACGCGCGCCCTTTCAGGATCTTCGACCTCGAGTCCTTGCAATGGTCGCAGCCCGCGCTGCAGGTGTGTTGTTGTTGTTGTGCTTTCTTTCCGCGTCTCCTCCATCAACGGCCTTCACTCAGGGCCCGGCGCCGGAGCCGCGCTCGTATCACACCGCGTCGCTCATCGGCGACAAGCTGCTCATCTTCGGCGGCAAAGCCAGGTCTGTGCTGCTTGCTTTGGCTCCCTCCTCCACCACCACCAAACTGAGAGCCGCCGGCAGACGCCAGTGGTTCTCGGACGTGGTGATGCTGGACATACCGTCGCGGTCGTGGAACCCCATCACGTTGCAGACGGTGGGCAACGACGCGCCCACCGGGCGTGCGTACCACACCGCGACCGTGGTGCAGGACACGCTGGTGTGCATCTTGGGCGGCTACAACGGCAGCAACATGTGCAAGGTTTTTTGCGCGATGAGGCGTTGCTCGGCTCGCGCCGGCACTCACACCAGCCGTGTGTTGCAGCACATCGCGCTCATCGATCTGGCGTCCATGTCGTGGTTGACGTACGGCAAGGTGCGTCAAACCGCCCCCAACGTTGGCTGTTCGCTGCTCAACTTGCTGGGTACAGACGGACATGCTGCGCTGCAAGCACACCACCAGCCTGTACAACAACACCATTCTGGTGCGGGCGACTGCCGTCCTTGCGATGCAGCAACACTCACCGTCCTCCCACGCAATGCTCTGCAGGTTGTGGGCGGCCACGACGGTCACTCCTTCCTCAACTCGCTGGTATTCGCCGTGCTTGTGCGCCCCTCTTCGCCGCTGAGCGTTGCACACAAACAGGCGAGGATGGACCTGGACCCCTTGTTCGAGTTCGTGGCCTCCAACTCGCCCCAGATCCGCGTCCCTACACTGCAGGTTGCCCCGCTTCACAGTCTCGTTGTCAGGGGGGTGTCAATGTTGGAGCTCACTGGTCAAGTGCAGGGACCTGCATTGACGGCGCAGCTGCCCACCAAGGTGCGTGTGTGATGACCGCGGTTTTGTGGTGCATCTCACCGACGCGTTCGCGCAGGATGATCGCCATCTCATCGACAAGGTTGCACCCGCTCTCCGTGTGCGCCGCTGTGCTCACTGTGGAGCGTGCAGGAGAACGCCATCGTGTTCAACTCCACGGGCGCGCACGTGCGCCCCGACATGCTGGTCGACCAAGGTTGTTCGTCCGTCTTCGTCTTCGTGGTTGCCGCTCACCGTCTTTGCGCCCGCAGTGGAGACGCTGTGCGCCTCAATCCAGTTCTTCACGAGCGAGCAGCTGGCCATGCTGGACGACGAGGTCCTGCAACGTCTGCGTGTGGTGATGCAGGTGGCGCCTTTGTTTTGGGGGTGGGCCAGCGGTTTTTGGAAAGCGCTTAACCCCTTTCTTTGCCCGAAGACGGCCGAGATGCAGCTGGCAGACGAGCTTGAGGTGCGAGGCGCAGCGCAGTGTGGCAGCGCCGCAGCTCACACCGCCGCCGCCGCCGCGAGCAGGTGCGGGAGAGGCAGCGCGCCCGCAAGAAGGCCCGCAACCCCGTGCGCTTCGGGGACGTCAAGGGTGACGAGCGCTCTGGGCACCCCTGACGGCCCTCGTCTTGGGGCTGACACCCTTGTTGTGCAGTGCGGGAGCACAAACGTGCAGTGGGCCACGGCAACGTCACCAGGCACGTTTCCCCGCATCTCTTGCTGTTGCTGTTGCTGTTGCTGTTGTTGATGTTGTTGTTGTTGTTGTTGTTGTTGTTGTTGTTGTTGTTGTT
>CAZYYU010000294.1:0-4244 GCA_964651735.1 uncultured Gammaproteobacteria bacterium
GGCGACGAGGGAGACGATGCGTTCGAGTACATGGACGAAGACGATGAGCCTGAGGCCGTGCTCTTTAGCCAGCGCCAGACCCTGTGCGTTGTGTTTGCCGCGCACGGCGACGCGCACTCACGCGCACCACCACCAGGCTGGCGCAGGAGGAGATTGCAGAGGTGCTGCAAGGCGTGGGGACTGCCCGCTGGACCGCCACTGAGCGGGATGGCTGCAGGAGATGAAGCTCGAGGAGGACGATCTGACCGAAGCGGGGGGCCGGGCATCTGTCAGAGGTTTGGCGGACCCCTGTTCCTTCCATCCCAGTGTGACCTGAGCGCGATGTGGAGGCGGCAAGGCGGGCGCCGATGCCAAGTTCGCCAACGTGCGCCCCATCCTTGACGAGGCCACGCAGCTCTTCATTGCGGGCGAGGTTGTGCCTCGAGCTCGCTTGCGCCAGGCGGTGCCTCGCTCAAGCCCTGTTGCGCAGCTGAGCAAGGCGTGGGAAGTGTGCAAGGAAGTGTTGCGCATGGAGCCCACGTGCACCGACGGCTACACCACCATGGCTCTCGTTGCGAATGAGGTGCTCAGGGTGGCGAGCTGTGCGCTTTTCTCAGCGGCCCGCCTTTGCAGCTTGGCGATGTGGAAAAGGCGGCTGAGCTCAACTACATGGCTTGCCAGTTCGACCGCTCCAACGTGGACACGTGGCGTCTGACAGCAGTGCAGATGAACCAGCTTGGCCACCGTGAGAAAGAGGCCGACTGCTACAAGAACGTGTTGCGCCTCATTCCCGACGACCAGCAAGCGTTGTGGGACCGACACGCGACGCTCTTGGCGCTGGTGAGCAACGTTGCTGTGCTTGGGAGGTTGCGCGCCTTACACCCTCGTTTGTGTTCACGTTGCAGCGGCGCTACGACGAGGCCATTGAGGACCTGGAGCGCCTGTATCGGCTGCGCGACGGTGACCCTTACACGGCTAAGCCTCTCGCCCGTCTGTACTGCGAGCACGGCCGCGTGCAGGATGGACTGCAGCTGCTGAAGCCGCTGCTGAGCGACCAGGACTTTGAATTGCTCAATTTGTACCTCGAGATGCTCATCATGCAGCAACAATTCGCGGACGTGGTCCACACAGTCAGGTCCTTTGTGAGCGACGTCAGCGCGCCGCAAGTTCCCATCGACATCCGCGTCAATCTGGGCGTGGTGTCGGCCAGCCTGCACAACTGGGACGCCGCCGAAGCTGCGTGGAAAGAGGTGGAGGCCGTGTGCGCTGCTTGACTTGCTGACTTACCGGCACGCCCTGCTTGGTTGCAGGCTCGCGAAATGGGACTTGACAGTGCGCCGGACCTGTTTCTGAAGATTGCCCGCACGTATGCGCGCCACGGACGCCCTGCGCTGGCCGTGCCACTGTTTCGCGCGCTGGCGCAGACGGACATGTACCGCGAAGAGGGCTCGGTGCCGTTTCACTGGGCTGAGTGCCTGGTGGCGATGGATGAGGACGGCAATCGTGAGGAGGCGTTGGTGTTGCTGCAGCGCTCGCTGGAGCTTGCGCCGCGACTGACTGGTGAGCAGACAACTTGTATTGCGTGTCTGTTGAGTCTGTGCAGCGCTAACGCAGTGTAGGCCTGCGTGGACTGGTGCTCAAGTTGCTGGCCACCGATGCGTCGGAGCGCGCGCAGGACCTGCGCGCACGGTTGAAGAAGATTGAGGCGGACCGCGAGCATGAGTTGGAGCAGGAAAAGAAGCGCAGACAAGAGGAACAGAGAGAGGAGGTTGTGTGCATCCCTGTTTGGCGGCCATGCTCTGACCCGTTGAGTGCAGGCCGAAGTCGGCCGCGGCATGTACTATGGCGGTGCATCCATCGAGGAGCTGGAGGACCCAGTGGTCGACCGAGCCCGCTTTCCGCCTTTGCCCGATGACTGCGACAGCAAGGTTTTGGTGTTTTGCTCGTTTGTCTGCTTGCTCACGTTGCTTCTCTCGCAGTTGATTGCAGAGCGCGTCGTGGAGCTGTACGACTGCAATCACTACCAGGAGGTGCTCAACTTTGCGCGCCCGTATCTGGAGCGAGACACGTCCTGCAAGAGGCCCCAGTCAGGTTGCCGCGCTCGTGACGCGGCTGCTGCTCTGATTGTGCTTGCACGCAGCACCGACCTCCAAATCTGCCGGCAAGTCGGCGGTACGGCGGTGGTGATTGGAGGACCAAGGCCCCCCAACTGAACTCGTGGCAGGCTGCCAAGAAGCTGACGAAGCGCGAGAAACGCAAGTTGGCGGCCGACAAGCGGTTGCTGGAGCGGCTCAATCCCGAGGGCTGGAAAGACTTGCCCCCTGATCCGCTCTTTGCCACCACAGCCGCCCAGCCACCGACCAACAACGGCGGCGACGACGACGAAGATGGTGACGAGGGCGACGGATCTGGTGGCGACAAAGAGGGAGGCCGCGCGAAGCGCCACCGCGCTGAGGTTTGCTCGTTCCCGGCCGCGGAGCAGCGCCGCTCAGCGTCGGCTGTTGTGCAGGGCGAGCTGTGCTTGCTGGAAGACTTGGGCCCGTCCAAGGTATGCACGTTGTCCGGCCCCGTTCTTATGGCTGTGCGGTGGCTGACGGGCTTGCGCCAGTACTGGGACATGATGTGGCGCGTGATAAGATGCCTGGTCAGCAAGCGCGACCACGCCAGCGCCTCCCAACACCTGGCAGGTAGTGTTCGCGGCGACAAACTTGGTGGCGCTCCCTCACATCGTTCTTGTGAATGCAGGATTGCTGAGCGTGCAGTGGCCGTCAAAGGGCGTGACACAGATCTGCCGCTTTGCGTTCGCTCTGGTGCGTTGCCTGGTTGCAACCTTTTGGGGGCGGTTCTCACGGCGCGCGCGCTGTGACCAGGGCTGGCCGTTCTATGATGGCGACTACCTGCTCGCGTTCCATCGCATTCGCTCTGCTTTGTTGAGCGACCCCTATGACCGCTTTTTGTGGAACGCCTTCTGCCGCATCACCGCCGGCAACTTCTCGCTGATCCGTCTCGTGGAGAAGACGGTGGCCCGCATCGCGCGGGTGCGGTTGTTGTTGGTGGGACGTTAGGCTGCCTTTGACGAGCAAGAGGTCAGGCGCGCCAGGACGAGCCCATCGCGCAGCTCATGTTGGGCCACCTGTACACCGTCAAGGGATCGCTGTCGCATGCGGTCAGCGAGTACCACCGCGCCTTCATTGGGTACCGTGTGTGCTGGAGGTGTGTGCTGCACTCCCCGCTCATGTCTGGCTCGGCAAGCTTCACCCAGAAGGAGGTCTTGTCCACGTTCAGTTTGGCCGTCTCCTACCTGAACTTTGCGCGCAACCGGTTCGTTGACGACCGGCAGGTGAGCAGCAGCACTTGACCCTGCTGATGAGAGGCACCTCACTCTTCGTGGCAGGCCTGCATTTTGAGAGGCGAGCTGTTGGAACCGGCCTTCGTGCAGCTCACGTTCGCACAACAGGGCTGGGGCTGGCGTTTCAGGCCACCTCCAAAATGTCGCCGGACAGTGTCGGCCTCTACAACATTGGTGAGGCGCCTCTCCGCTCTCGTGCTGGCAACAACCCTCAGCCGGATGACCGTTGCAGGGCGTTGCTTTCATCATCTGGGCATTCTGGACTGCGCTGTGCGATTTTACGAGCTGTGCTTCGCCAAACGCAAAGAGGCACGAACCAGCCTCGTCTTGTGCGAAAACGCCTCACCTTTTTTTTCGCAGGAAAAGGCGCTGGAGACCGATCTGGACCAGGGCGCCAAAGGTATTGCGCGATGTGTTGTGTTGCTCGACGGTCACGCCGTTGCCGCAGAGTGCCGGTCGATCGAGCGCGAGGCCGCCTACAACCTGTGCATCATCCTCAAGCAGGCGGGCAACACTGACGCTGCGCTGCGTGTGATGCGCGAACATCTCTCCTTCTGAGGTCGTTTGTTGCACGCGGAAAAATTCATTCGTCGTCTAGAAAGCGTTTTTTGGGTTTGACTCGCTGCTGGCTGGAGCCCGACAGCTGCACCACTGCAACGCAAAGCCAGAAATCAGCGAAAACTTTGCACAAGAAAAGACGCTGGACCTGCAGGCAACTCCACATCCAAGTCCTCGAGTTCCAGCACGTTTTCATCGTTGTCAGGGGAGGACGACTGGCCTTGCACCGGAGCAGGCCGTTGCATGAACGGCTGCTCCACGGCCCTGCCCGGCTCTATGTACACTTGAACGCGCTGCTGCCGCTGTTGTTGTTGTTGTTGCTGCTGCTGTTGTTGTTGTTGTTGTTGTTGTTGTTGTT
>CAZYYU010000295.1:0-4233 GCA_964651735.1 uncultured Gammaproteobacteria bacterium
TTCATCGGCACGTCCACCTGTTGTTGTTGTTGTTGTTGTTGTTGTTGTTGTTGTTGTTGGTGGTGATGGTGGAGAGCGTGTGAGCGCACCGACCAACCAACTCTCAGAGCGCGTTTGCCTGCTCGAAGAGGCGGACCACGGCAGGCACGATGAGGTGCAGATAGTCGTCCACGGTGGTGTTGAACACTTCCAGCGCGTGCAGCACCTTCTGCACGTGGCGCCGGTGCTCGGTGCGGTCCGTGTGCAGAATCAGCAGCAGACTGGGAATCAGGTCCGGCAAGTACACCTGGGAGCAGAGGCGGGGCGGTGAGTTGTGCAAGAGAGCCGACGGCGCGCGTCATGCCTTGAACTCGTCGGAGAGCGCCACGCTGATCTCCTCCACCAGCGTGATGATGGGGATGATGAGGGTGTCGTCCCAGAACTGCTTGACGAGCGCGAATATGCTGTCCAGATAGTCGCGGATGTGCTGCTTGACCACGCCCACCAGACGGCCCAGCTGCTGCAGCAGGAACTCGCGGAACCCGGGCTCGCAAGTGGTCAGCACGTGCAAGAACGAGGGCATGATCTGCGGCAGGAACTGGATGCTCTGCTTGTCGAGCGACTGGCGCCAACAAAGAGTCAGTGCACAACACACCCACACACACACACACACAGAGAATGAGGGACCAGCGAGATACCCTGCAGCGAAGCAAAGGGCACGGTGAGCGAAACGGCGAACAGCGCGGGCAAAGGCCTCACTTGGCCATGAACACCACGGCCTGGATGACGTGCGAGTGGTGCGTGGCCAGCGAGGGGTTGGACAGGATGCGCATGAGGGACGCGATGGCCACGGTGGGATAGTAGGCCTCGTTGCTGGGCGTCATGTCGAGCGAGGGGTCCAGCGCACTGGGCGCGTCTGCAGCGTCCTTCGGCAGCGCTTTCTCGGCGCTCTTGTTGATCTTGTGGCGATACGGGTCCAGCGCGCCCAAGATGCCCAGCACTTTGAGCACCTCGGTGCGGATAGCGGGGATCTGCTCGGACACGATCTCGCCCAGCAGAATGTCGAGGAGCTTGGGATGCCTGGGTGGGTGCGAATGAGTGATTGCGCAAGCAAAGCTTTGGAGAGGCACGCGCCTGATGAGGGGCTCCACCACGTAGCCCGTGGACGAGGCCAGCTGGCCCAGCGTGCGCAGCGCCACCTCGCGCTTGCTGGACGACGACTGGTCCTGCAGCGTCTCGATGATGAGCGGCAGCAGCGTGTCGACGTGGGGCCGCATCGACACGCCCGCAACGCGAGCCAGGTCGCCCAGCGCGGACAGCACGCACGTCGTGACGCGCGCAGACGAGTCCCGCAGCTTGGGCAGCAGCGCCCGCAGAATGGTGTCCACGTAGGGCTCCACCAGCTTCTGCGACGAGCGCACCAGATGGCCCAGCAGCAGCGCCGACTCTTCCTTGACCTGCGCGGCCATACCACACGTGAAACGGAGCCAGCGCATCGAGAAGAGGCGCGAACCTGCGAGTCGCCGCTGAACTCGAGCTCCGTGAGCAGCACGATGAGCGTCTTGCGCAGCGACGGCATCACGTGGGCCGGGTTGAGGATGGACAGGCGGCCGATGATGTTGATGACCAGCTCGCGGATGCGGAACACCTCGTCGTTGAGCGCCACGAACAGCGAGCGCAGGTTCTCCGCCTGCGCCAGGTGATGGTCGAAGCGCTCGTCGATGGACGACAGCACCGTGTGCCGGATCTCGGCGTCGGGGTCGGCGATGCCCACGATGAGCAGCTTCTCCAGCACCTCCGCCACCATGGCCGCGCCGTGGCCCACCGCGGGCGCGGGCTGCCCGGGCTTCACGATGAGCTTGGTGCACGTCTGCGCGGTGCTGTGAGCGAGCCCCAAACGCCAACGCAGCCCTTGCCTTGGCGGCCTCGGCGCGGATGACGGGGTTGTCGTCGTCCAGGTAGTTGACGATGGACTCGCGCACCATCTCCGTCAGCACGTGCGGCGTGAAGTCAAACGTGCCCAGCGTGCGCAGCGCCAGCGCGATGAGCTCCGGGTCCGCGTCCTGCTGGATGTTGTACACCTGCACCAGCCCGCTGCTCTCGAAGCCGCTGAAGTCCTCGCCGCGCGCCTTGTTCTTGGGGCCCGACGGCGCGCGAAACGGCTTGTTGCTCAGCACCAGCGACAGCACGTCCAGCAGCCGAATCTGGATGGACGGCGTCAACGACGGGATGTTCTCCGCCAGCACCGCCAACGCCTCGGTCAGCGTCGCCGACAGGCCCGTGTTCATCATCTGCGGCAGGATCTCGGGCATGTAAGGCGTGAGGTCGTTGGGCAGGCCCTTGGCGAACATGGCCACGCAGCTCAGCGCCTCCGTGCAGAAGCCGGCGTTCTTGGCGCTGGACGACTTGAGCGGCGGCGCGCTGACGGCTCCGGTGCCGCCGCCGCTGCTGCCGGTGAGGCCCACGTTGACCATGGTCAGCACGTTCTTCACGTAGGGCTTGATCTTGGTGCCGACGGCGATGGCGATCTTGCCCAGCGCGATGTAGCACTCGGGGCGCTCCTGGTTCAGCTTGAGCGCGTCCAGCAGATGCGTCATGCACGTGCTGAGGTAGCCCTGCGTTTGGCTTGGCGTCAGCCCAAGCAGAGTCGCGGAGCGGCAGCGCTCTTCCCAACCTTGCCAAACAGCGGCGGCGAGAACTCGGCCAGGATGGGGATGAGCGTGATGACGGCCTTGCGCACCTCCTTCTCCTTGTGCGAGCGGAACTTGAGCACGGCCTCGCACACGTTCTTGAAGTGCTGGTGCATGAAGTCGCCCGTGAGCAGCATCATCTCGCCCAGCACCAAAATGGAGCCGTGGATCCAGTCGGTGTTGGTGTTGCGGATGCCGTTCTGCGCCTCCTCGTAGAGCGCCTCGTACGTGGCCGTCTTGGACTTGTCGCGCTCCTTGATCAGCACGAGCGCGGCTCGCAACGCGTCGATGGATGCCTCCCGAATGCTGGGCTTGACGTCGCGAATGCCCGTCCACACCAGCGCAAAGAAATCCTGCCAACACCACCGATCAGACGAGCAGCAGACGAGAGATGTGCCGGCTCGCCTTGGCGTGCTGGTAGAAGAGGGACGGCGCGTTGACGGCCAGCTCCTTCAGCACCAACACTGCTCCGTAGCGGCGCAGCTCGTGGCGCTCGCCCTTGAGGCGGTCCAGGGCGCGCGTGATCTCAAACTCCAGAGAGTCGCTGCGGAGCACGTTTTGAGCGCGGCCAATTGAGTGGGTGCCACCCCACCCCCCAGACAACACAAGGCAAACCTGGTGAGGTTGTCGCTGGCCTTGGCGAGGCGGCCCAGCGCACGCGCCGCCATGACCATGACCTTGGCCTCTGTGCCTGGGCCCACCGACAGCACGGTGCGCAGGTGGTTGGCGAACCGCGTGAACACGTGCACGTTCTCGTCGTAGTGCGTGTCGATCAGGCGCTCGATGATCATCACGCCCCCGATCTTGTCCTGCAGCACCTCGCTATTCACCAGGTCGAAGATGCGCTGCAGGCAGAGGGAGAGCTCAGTCAGCAATGCGCGTGATGGGTGCCGTGCGCGCTCACCCTGGAGACGAAACTGTCAAAAAAAGGGGGGGAACCCCAAGCAAAACGCGCACTTGTTGATCTCGCTCATGAAGCGAGAGAAGGCCTCCACGCTGAGCTCGCGGTTCTGGGCCACCACGTAGTCGCGCAGCCGCGAGGCGGCCTCCTTGCGCACATTGGACTCTTTGGACTTGACCTCGGCGAGCAGCTTGCTGACGGCGGCGTCATATTGCTCCATGGCTGCGGCTGGAAGTGCGGCGACGCGGGCCGGCTCACTGTTGTTGCTGCTGGCTGCTGGTTGTTGGCCGTCGCGTCGTCAGCCCAAACGGTGGCGACGAGGGGACAGCGGTTGCTGCACACGACACGCTCGGGCAGGCCTTGTGCGCGCTGCCAGCCTGGCACGGGGGAAGGGCCGTTCAGGGTCCGCCAAAACGGCGGAAAAAAGCGCACGGGCGCGGCGACCCCGGACTGACCGGTGGTCCCTGCGATGTGCACCGCAAGTGCGGCACAATGGGCAACCCCCGCTGTTGGCGAAGGACCGAGCGCGGCCAAGGGAAATCACTCGAGCGCGACGCTCTCTGCCCCTGCACTTGGAGGCGTACGAGCTTCCCGCTGCACGCGCCCCTTCAGCAGCGCACGCGAAATACGTTCATTCGTCGATGGTCGAGGGCAAACGACTTC
>CAZYYU010000296.1:0-4200 GCA_964651735.1 uncultured Gammaproteobacteria bacterium
ACACACACACACACACACACACACACACACACACACACACACACACACAAAAGCCTTGTCAGCGGCGACAGTCCGCCGGCCAGGCTCGCTCCTCACATGGTGAGGTCTCCCAACGTCTCGTCAAACTCTTCCTACAGCCCCAGAATTGAGGGGGTTGGGCGTGTGCCCCTCTCAAAGGGACGCACCGCGCCCATGCCCATGACGGCCAGCACGCGCAGCGAGTGCTGCAGCAGCGTCACAGCGCAGCCCACAACACAGCTGGCGCGCACTCACACACGTGCGGACCGAGGACAGCATCTGCGTCTTCAGCCCCCCTGTTCTGGACCCCAGCCAGTCAGCGCGACCCAACCAGCGCCGCCGCCGCCGCCGCACATGTACTGGTCCTTGGTGTTGATGCAAGCCATGCCCAGCTGCACAGGGACTGCTGAGTTCCTCCCCAGTCACCCACGCAGGTTCCCCCCACCTTGCTCTGGTCGCACACTGCTGCCGCCCGTGAGCGCGGCAGAGAGAGCGTGCACCGCTCACCGTGCTGCAGGCTGAACACAGGGTTGTCGAACCTGGCGCGTGTCAGCACGAAGCACGCAAGGCAGGACACCCTTACCACTTGAGCTTGACCTGCGGCCCATGCATGTTGGCCCGCACCAAGTTGTTCTTCACGTGTTCGATGACCACAGTGCGCTCCTTGCTGTACGCAGTGGCGCCTGCAACGCCGGTCACGCCCACCCACAGGGCAGCACCATGACGGAGTCGCACCCAGCCACATGGCGTAACCGGTGCCGCCGCCTGCGCGCTTGGCCGCCGTGAGTGGCCGCCTCTGCAGCACGCACCACCCACCGCCGCTGCACAGGTCCATCAGAAACCCTTGTGGCAGGATCGTGTCGGACATGGCAAGACAAGCCAGATATCTGCACGCACGCGCGGCGCCTTGAGCGCTCCACCGAGCAGGCAACATGGGGGCCGCGCACCGATCCAGCACAGGCGTTCTGTCATCCGTGATCACCAGCGGCCGGTGCAGCCGAGGCAACCTGGAAACGCAGGTCTGAAGCCACGAACCCAAGAGTTCCTGGCTCGGGCTTGGTCAGCAAAAGAAAGCGCGGCTGCACACCGCGCGCGCCGGGCCAACGCAACTGGATTGTTGCTGTCCACCAGCTTGGGCAGCTTCAGGCTGTCGAGCGTGACGTTGTCCAGACGTGTGCCGCGCACGCCATCGAGGATCTTGGGCGAGTGGGCGGTGTGAAAAGCGCCCGCAAACGCAGCCAGCCGCAGCGCGTCCAGGGGACTCGCCACACCAAGGGGTTGTTCCCTCACCAGCTCGCTCAGCGCAATGAGCGCCAGGACGCCCAGAAACGCCAGGAAGTACTCGAACTTGGTCCGCAGCGACAGCCACACCTGCCGCATGACCGGTGAGGGCATCCGCAATCTAGGCGCGGACCAGAAGCGACCGCCCCCCGCGCACATTGACGCGCGTGGACAGCGGCTTGCCAGAGCGGATCATCCGGGACCAGCGCTGAAGCCACCCGTTGCCGCCTGCCCCGCTGCGCGCTGACCCTCCACGACGAGACTGCTCTTGGGGGGAGCAGATGGATCGAGCCGGTCAACCCTGCAGCTGGTGCGCGGAATTCTGCACCGAGCCCAATCCAGCCCCATCTCCCCCGCGCTCTGAGTGCAAACGTCTGCATTACACAAGCACTTTGTGCATACGGTCTTCACTGCCCAACGGGCGGCGGTCGCTTCTTGCCTCCAGCAGCGCGGCTGCGTTTCGCGGGTGGCTCTGCTGCAGCAGTGGCCGCTTGCTGGAGCTCCTTCTGGCTGGCACCGAGCGCTTGAGCAGCAGCCAGCTCGATGCCCATGGCCGCTGCGATGACGGCAAAGTCGCTGGCTGGGATTTCCAAGATGCCCGCGCGCAAAGGCAAGCCCCACTGCTGCTTGTTCTTGATGAAGGCCAGGCTGGCGATGAGGGGCCGTATGCGCGCCTCCTTGCACTGCAACCACTCCACGTCGCGGCGGACGGGCACGAACCCGTCTCCCATGTCCACCTCGTACGGCTGACCCGCCTTGACCGTGCCAAGCGCCGTAAACGCCTCCACGACATCCCCTGCGCGCATGGCGGTGCGAGGCGAGTAGTACACGAGCAGATCCCCCGGCGACAGGCGCGCCACGGCTGCTTTGCGCCCGTGGCACAGCTGGCAGAAGGAGCCCGCTACGCCCCTGGCAACGTGCTCCTTGGACGCCACGCCAATCCAGTATTTGGTGGTGGGCTGCATTCCCTCACGAGCCCTGCACGACGCTTTTTGTCCTGCGCGCAGTGGGTCGCGTCTCCGCGATCGATGATCCCCCACTGGGTGCCTGGAGCTGCCTACACACGAGGCGACAACGTGGAGATGGTGCACACTGCCGGCGGGGTGGCTGTGGACGGCGCGGGAAAAGTGCTTTGGGAGCTGGGCGACACAGGCTCGTCAGCCACCTACTTCCGCTCGTCCGTGAAGCTGTGGCAGGCGTTGCCCCTGGTGAAGACTGGTAGATGATCGCCTTGGAGCGCGCAGCACGAGGGCTCACTGCTGTCAAACAGGCGCCGCGGACCGCTTCGGCTTCTCGCCGCAGGAGCTGGCGCTGGCTGTGAGCTCGCACAATGGGGAGGTGTGCAGCGTGCCAGATGCAGGGCGGGCGGGCGGCTGACTGACGGCAGGCGGTGCACACTGCGACGGCGCGCGCAATGCTCGGCAAGATGGGCCTGCCCGCGTCTGCGGTGCGTGGCCATTGGAGGAAGTGACGAGCCTCACCTGAACGCCTTGCAGCTGCTTTGCGGCACACACGTGCCTTATGATGATGTGGCGGCGCTCGAGTGCGGGGGAAAGCCCTTGGTGCTGCACAACAACTGCTCCGGAAAGGTGGCCGTGGTGTTGCTCGTTGCTTGCTCCTGACCCTGCTTTCTGGCAGCACTGTGGCATGCTGGCCAGCTGCGTGCACAACCAGTGGCCGCTGGAGACGTACCAGCACTACGACCACCCGCTGCAGGTGGCGATCCGGCGGGAGATTGCCAGTGCCGCAGGGCTCGAAGACGAGGGCGCGCTGATGCCACACGGCGTGGACGGCTGTGGCGTGCCCACATACGTGCTGCCGCTGCACTCCATGGCTCGCATGCAAGGCTGCGCCTCGATTGCTTGTGTTGCCAGTCCTCTCACAGCACGCACCCAGGTATGCCAGGATCGGTGCAGATGAAGCAGAGCAGCGGCTGCTGGGCGCCATGCGCGCTCACCCCGACATGATCGCCGGCCGCAACACGTTTGACACGCAGGTGTCTGTGGTGACGCACGGCCGCGTGCTGTCCAAGCGTGGCGGCGCCGCTTTGGGTTGTGCCAAGGTGGGCCCAGATGTGGGCGTGGTTGTCAAGTGCGGCAACGGCGACAGCAAGACGGTGCCGGTGCTCATGTGCCGCGCGTTGAGCATTCTGGGGCTCTTGCAAGACTCAGAGAGGCCTCCTCTCGAGCAGTACGCGCTGCCATCGCTCCACAACTGCAACGGCGCTGTCATCGGCCGAGTGTACCCTTTGTTTTGAAGCGCGATTTGGAGGGGTGGGGCGTGTGGCGTGTGGCGTCCACCCATGGGGCGCAGCCAGCGGGCAGCCGTGCGCGCATTGTACAAGCAACTCCTCTTCGTGGGCCGGGACTACCCTGGTGGGCTGGACGTGGTGCGGCGACGCGCCAAGGAGGAGTTCATGCAGAACCGGTTGGGGCTCGGGATTGGTGGCACGTGCGCGCTCATGGCGAGCGGGGCAGGGACTTGACGGACCCGGAGGCCATTGGCGTGGCTCTGGCGCGCGGACGCTGGTTTTTGAAGGAGATGCAGGCTGCGGTGGCGCTGCGCAAGTACCGCGCTCTCAAGCAGCGCTACTCCAACGATGACGCCGCGCCTCTAGACCACCACAAAGACTGAAGAGAGGCGTTTGTTGCGGTGGTCACTGCGTGGCACCACCTCCCGTGGCCTCAGGAAGGTAGTTGGACGGCAGCGGATCCCCGCCCAGCCCCGTGCGCTCCAGATCGAACAGGTACTGGACGACCTCCAGCAGCTTGGCGTCGTCGCCGCGCTCGCGCAAGGCTTGACGTGCCACGTTGAGCGCACGCACGTGCTGCTTGTTGTTCAGCCACACCGTGACCCTTTTCTCCTCCACCAGGTACTGCACCATCAACAGCGTCAGCAGCA
>CAZYYU010000297.1:0-4178 GCA_964651735.1 uncultured Gammaproteobacteria bacterium
CTGCCTTGCCTTGCTCTGACTTTGTGGGTTTGCCGTTTGCATCTTCTTCTTGCCTTGCTGTTGGGGTTGCTCTTCTTGCTCTTCGCTGATCCGTGGCGGCGCAGATCGAGCAGCAGGCCAACAAGCCGGACACGGGCATTCGCGCCTTTCTGCAGAGCGTCATTGAGCGCAACCAGCTGGTGCGTGGGGGCGGGCTGCAACCTGACGCCGGTTTGATCACGGCTGCACGCAAAAGGACGCCGAGGTGCGACGCAGCGTCATCCGCAGCACGCAGCGCTACGCCGTGGAGCACAGGGTCTGCTGTTCGTTGCTCGCCGCTGCAGTGCCTCAACGACCTCGGCAGCAATTCGTGCAGTCCGTCGGCATGGCGGCGCTGGTGCAGAAGCTGCAGCACAACAAGGTGGGCAGCACCGAGGCCGAGGTGCCGTACGAGCGCCCGCCGCCGCTGTCGCAGGAGGACTTTGACCGGCTGCACCCGACGGACGCCCCGCAGCCCTCCACGGCAGCGCTGCAGCAGCCGCCGGCGTTCCAGCAGCCCCCCGCCGGAGCCGGAGCCGGTGCCGGAGCCGGTGCTGGGCAGCGCGGCTTGATCGGCGACCTCGTCGGCGGCGTCCTGCACGCTGCGCAGCAGGTAACTGATCTGTGCGCGCGTTCCTTCATTCACTGCTCCGACGAACAAAGGGCGGCGTCGTGCAGAGCGTGGTGCACGCGGTGCAAAACGACCAGAGCGTGCAGGCCAAGCTGGACGAGTACGCGCAGCACATCCGCGTGACGCTGTGCAAGGACACGGAGCGCGTGTGCTACGAGCAGAGCCACAGCCAGGCTTTTCACGCGGTGCTGCGCAAGATCGTGGAGCAGGCCATTGAGAAGCTGCCGGTGCAGCCGCCCGCAGCGCTGTCGGGGCCCATTGCCACGTACCTGCAGCAGTACGTGCACCCCAACGCCGGGTCGCGCGACGCTGGTGCCTCGTCCGGGCCGCAGGGCTTCTTCACGGCGCAGATTGAGCACCTTGCGCTGGAGCAGGAGGTGCAGCACGCGGCGCTGCGAGCGCTGGAGCACTTTCTGCAGGAGCACAAGGTGGCGTCGGTTGCTCGTCGCGCTCCAGCTGCTGACGCTCAGCCAAGGACTTTCTGATGCGCGTGGGCCTGGAGAGCGTGTTTCAGAAGCTGCAGGCGGAAGACGGGCATGTTGCAGACACCAACGCGGCTGTGCCATACGTGAAGCCTGCCGCCATGACGCTGGAGGAGTTCAACGCAAAGGTCGGGTTTGTTGGGTTGTCGCGTTGATTCCGCAATCATCGTTCGTTCCAGTTCCCCGACCCCGGCATCGTCAAACAGTGAACGCAGCTGGAGGGGGTGGTCGGGTGTTGCCTGTGGCTCGTGCTGCGCACGATGGACGAAGTTGCAGTCAAGCCGCTGCAGCCGCTTCTGGCGCAGATTAGCGAGCTGCTGGAGAACCAAGGCGCCGTGCTCGCAGCGCTCAAGGACACACGCTCGCGGGTAGCTCGCTCGGCGGGGGCGTTGTGGTTTTTTGGCCGGGCCCTGACGAAGCCAAGCCACTGAGCGACACGAGGGACAACGCGTTCGAGGAGCTTGCTCGGTATCAGGCCGAGGTGAAGCGCCTGCAGCTGCAGATGGCCAGCATCAACAAGCGCGTGGACGCAGTCAAGGTGGGGGCGCCGCTGGCGGGGTGCGCGGCGGGTGATGCTCAGCGTCCACTCAGGACAAGGCCGCCAAGCTGGAGGCACGCAAGAGGGCTGCAGTGGAAGACGAGGAGGTATCGTGTCCGCTCCCCCCGAGCCACGGCCTTGGCTCATCGGCGCTCTGTTGCAGAGGAAGCTGGCAGCAGAGCTGGAGCGACTGCGGGCCAGGGAGTGACCCTGCATCAGTTGCTCCTCGTCGGCACGTCCAATGCCCGCCAGTGCTCCGCGCACTTTGCTGGAACCACTCGGGGGCCGTGCAGTGGCCGCAATACAGGCGCTTGGAGAAGCCCGCGATTTATACGAAACAGTTTGCGGTTTTCCCGCTCACCGCTGCCGCGCCCAACCATTCTACATTCAAGGAGGGTTATATGTCCAAAGCGCCCAAGTCCAAATATGTGAGGCCCGCCCCCGCCCTGGGGGTTTTTGCGTCGCGCGCGCTTCTCACCTTGTCCCCACTGCCCCAGGTGCCTCCGCATCAACGTGGTGCGGCTGGTGCGCCTGCTGTGAAGCGTAAGGACTCGCCGCGCTGCGCTGTTTTTCGGGTTTTGTGTGCGGACCTCAGGCTGCGCTTGAGCGGGCGCGCGCCAGTGCTGCGGGCTCACATGCATGACCACGGCACCATGCCCTGCCACCGATCGCCCTGGGCTCTGCCGTGTGCTCGCAGTGCTTGTGGTTTATCCTTGCGGCCACGCCAGTGGTGGCGATGTGCTGCTAGTGTGCGGGGCTGGTCTGTGCGTGCGCGTGGTGGGCGCGATGCAGTGCTTCTGGCGATCGAGCTTGATTGTGCCTTTCAGCAAAACGCGCGCGCTCCCATCTGTGGCGTGCGCCACCTCACCGCCCACGCAGACGACGACAAGCACGATGAACGCCCTGTGACCAAGGCTGGCTCGCCCCAGGTTTGCTGTCCGCGTTGAGTCAGGGTGGTCTGTGAGCCGCTCACGTTCGCTGCCGTGCAGTCTCCCGCCGCTGCCTCGCCTGTGCGTGCGCCTGCCAAGTGGACGCGCGATGAGGAGCCTGCGCGAGGTGATGCTTGCGTGCCGCCTGCTGCTTGCGCGCTCACCATGACGCCAAAGGAGGGGGCGACGGTCGCTTCGACCGTTCTGAGCCGCGGTGAGCACAGTCGCATCCCCCCAAATGGGTGGTCTCACTGTGGCGTGTGGCAGTGGCGGAGGAGGCGGCGGTGGTGGTTACGGAGACCGTGACCGTGGTGACCGCGGCGACCGCGACCGTGGTGACCGCGACCGCGACCGTGGTTTCGGAGACCGCGACCGCGACCGCGACGACAGGTTGGTGTCATGGCGCTGCACCGTGTTCGCGCTGACCGCATCGCCAAAAAAAAGGTCGTACGGAGACCGCGACAGGTTTGGCCCCTCTTCCTGTGTTGGCGGGCCAGTGTGACCGCTGGAGCCAGGTCGTTCGGCGATAGGTGTGCTTGTGCGAGCGCGGGAAATGTCCCCCTCACAATGCCGCCAGGGGAGGCGGAGGCGGCGGAGGCTTCGGTGATCGCGACCGCGGCGGTGGCGGCGGTGGCGGTGGCGGCGGTGCGTGGCTCGTCTTGTGTGGTAGCCGCGTCGCTGACATTGCAGCAGGTCTCGACCGCGACGGCCCCGACTACTCTCAGGGCCGCTGGGACACGTCCGGCCGCGGGCCCGGCCGCTGGCGAGGTTTGAGGCGGGGGCGCTTTCTCCTGCTCTCAGCGTTGACGCCCGTGTTTGCGCGCAGGCTGGAAGGACGAGCGCCAGGGCAAGGCCAAGGGCGCTCAACTGGACCCGGTGGAGCTGCCGGTCAGTCTCGTGCTCGGGGGGGCACTTCATGTGCCCTCACCACCACCCTCAAGGCTCGCGACGCCAAGGAAGAGCAGGAACTCTTCAACGGCCCCAACACTGGTTTGTTGGTGTCCTTGATGTTGTTTTGCTTCCTCCCTTTGACTTGGCTGCAGGCATCAACTTTGACCAGTACGACGAGATCCCCGTCGAGGCCACTGGCGAGAGCTGCCCCTCGTCTATCGAGGTCAGTGTTGTTTGCGTCTGTTTCAGCGCGCCCCCTCTCAAGTGCCTCTGCAGTCTTTCAACGAGATTGATCTGGGCGCGTACGTGCGAGAGAACATCAAGCTGGCTGGCTTCGCGCGCCCCACGCCGGTGCAGAAGTGGTCCATCCCCATCATCATGAACGGGGTCAGCCGTTTCTTTTGTTTGTGTTGTTTGTGCGCGTGTTCACAGGCCGCATCGCAGCGCGACTTGATGGCTTGCGCCCAGACCGGGTCCGGCAAGACGGCGGCCTTCCTGTTCCCCGTCATCTCGCAGCTGCTGCTCAACGGGCCGCCCAACGTGCCGGCCCCCAACAGCCGTCGCCCCAAGGTTTGTGTGGTTGTTGTTGTTGTTGTTTGTTATTGTTTGTTTTGGGATGTCGCCTCACCGCAAGCCAAACCAGGCCTACCCGCTGTCGCTGGTGCTGGCTCCCACGCGCGAGCTGGCCA
>CAZYYU010000298.1:0-4163 GCA_964651735.1 uncultured Gammaproteobacteria bacterium
TCTCTCTCTCTCTCTCTCTCTCTCTCTCTCTCTCTCTCTCTCTCTCTCTCTCACGTCTGTACAGGTGTCATCGGGTCGTGGGAGCAAGGTGTGAGTCTGCTGCAGAACCAGCTGTTGTTTGTGGTGGCACTGGTAGCTCCATCACTGGTTTCCAGGTGCGGTTTATTGCTCGTTTGTTCGTTGTGTGCTGACTCAGTGTGTGTGTGCTGCAATAAGCGTGGCGGTCCTGATCCGCAAGTACCGAACACGTGGAAGAGAAGAATAGGAAAACTTTTACTTTGTGTGCAAGGCAGTGATTGTGGGCGGTCTGCGGAGCAACAGAGGATGACCAAACCCACGAACCATGTCCTTGCAGCAGTTGCTCACCGATACGCCGAGAACGCTTCTTGCAGCAGATGCAGAGGCAGTTTGTGGGCCGTGCATCCTTTGAAGCCCTGCCATGGCAAAGAGATGAGTCCGCCACAAACGAAGCGTTGACAATGACAGTGGCGGCGAAAGAAGGCCCCCCTTCAACAACGCAACGACCACCGTGAACCTGCATGTCCTCGGCGGCGATCATGGCGTTGAGGATGGCCTCCTCCGTGGCGTAGGCCGTGGCTGCAACAGCGGTCATTGCAGTGCAACGACAACGCCACCAACGCACCTGCAACGGCCGTCAATGCAGTGCAATAACAACGCCACCAACGCACCTGCAACAGCCGTCACTGCAGTGCAATAACACCACCACCAACGCACCTGCAACGGCCGTCAATGCAGTGCAATGACAACGCCACCAACGCACCTGCAACAGCCGTCACTGCAGTGCAATAACACCACCACCAACGCACCTGCAACAGCGGTCACTGCAATGCAATAACAACGCCACCAACGCACCTGCAACAGCCGTCACTGCAGTGCAATGGCAACGCCACCAACGCACCTGCAACGGCCGTCAATGCAGTGCAATAACAACGCCACCAACGCACCTGCAACAGCCGTCAATGCAGTGCAATGGCAACGCCACCAACGCACCAGAATAGATCTGATCGAGGACGGTGTCGTTGACAACCCTCAAATCTGGCCGTGCAGGTGAGCGAAACATGCCGTGACAGGCCCGCACATCACCGCTCTCGTCGTTTTCGCTGAGGCGACCAAACAGGCCCTTGTTTGCGGTGCTGAACGCCACGGCCATGTCACCTGCAAGACGGCGAGCCCCGTCATCAACAACGAACCAACAACAAAGCCACTCGCGGACCCGACGAGATGCCTGACAAGCCGCCCACGCGCGCGATGCCGTGCGAGCTGCAGCCACAGTGAGGTGCCTTCGCGGCGTTTGCTGGCTGCAAACCTGTGGCGTGCAACCACGTTGAGCTGGTGCGGCAGCAGCGGCGCGTCTGTGGCGATCACGATGATGATGGAGCCTGCAACCGGGCGTCAGGCGTTCCGCGATCGCAGCGAAGCATCCCATGCCTTGCTCCTGAGCGTAGAAGGTGGGGACCTTGTCCGCCCCGATGTACTTGCCTGCACGCCAAAAGGAAACCCCCCTTTGCGCAAAGAAGAGCAACAAGATACAACCCACCCACAGGCACGCCGCCGACCATGAACTGATGGCGCCGACCAAAGTTGGACTGCACCTGTTGATTTTGGCGGTGGCGATGAGGTAGCGCCCAGACGGGCCCAGCTCCTCACCAACACGCCCACAGTGTAGCCCTTGACCAGCCTCGAGGAGGTGCCTGCAACACAGGCAAGCCACTCAACATTGGCCGGCGCTGCTGGGCACGCGCGCACCGGTTCCGCCTGCGGCAGGGGGCGAACGTTGGAGGCCACCCGCCAACGCAAAGAGATCGTCCAGAGAGGCGCAGCAAGATCCGCTCCAAACATGACGCAGAGCATAGCCACAGACGAGCGTCCAAAGAACCAAAAAAAGAAGAGCGGACCCTTGAACTCAAACGAGAGCATGCCAGTGCCGCCGCCAAAGTTGCCGTTTGGTACGGGCGAAGACGAGGCCGCGTCCAGCGCTGCAAACACGTGGCTGGCTGCAGCAACAGCAGGTCAGTGAGTGACGGGCTAACACAGAGAGGAAGGCCGTCCAACGTTGCAAGTAGTGCGCCTCGATGTTGTTCAGCCGCCCATCCCACGTCTGTGGAAGCGTGCTGTGAGGGCGCTGCTGTGTTGTGCGCGCGTTGGACACAACCTCTGTGACAAGCGGACAGCTCCACGGCTCGGCGCTGCCCCGTTGACGGAGCCAGTTGATGATCTGTGGATGAGGTCAACGTTTGGCCAGAGTGCACGATCAACGCACAGCGTCGCTGATGAGCGGGGGGTTGGCGGCGTAGCCCCCCAGAAACGCGCGAAGGCTTGCTCACCGCACAAGGCCCACTTGGTTGGTGTTGGTGATTGCCAACGGGCCGTGCAGGAACTGGGGGGAAAGCAGCCATCAGCGCACTCCAGCTACAGCGCCAGCGCCGACCCCCTTGCAAGCGTCAGGCAAGGCAGTTGAACAAGGCCCTCTCGCTCACGAGGTCCGCGATGATCTGCGTGCCGCACATCTCCCCTGGTTCGCTGCGCCATCAGGTGCAAAACTGGCCCTCGGCAAGAGCACACCGTTGCCCTGCAGCACAAACACGCTGGCGTGCACGGGGTCGTTGCGCGCCTGGTCACCCCCTGTCAGTGCCGCTCCCCTCGCGCCGCATCGCCACGACCTGGGCCCCGCGCGGGAAGACAGTTGTCACGCCCGTGCGACAGTCCTCGCCCTGCACCACCGTTGCCAGCCCGACCTCCAGCCCGGCCACGTCCACGATGCAGTTGCTGGGCCCGGGACGGCCCTCAAAGGACAGCCCAACGCCTCGCGCTCGCATGCTGCCCCACCGCTTTTTTTGGCGCGTGCGGTCAACTCGAATGAGCCAGGGAACAAGGGTCCCCTGTTGCAGCCCTTGCACTGTAGCGCTGGCTCCGTTTGGGGCCGGGGGCAAAGACAGCTCCACGCCCTCGCCAGCCAGCGGGCCCGAGGCGCGCCACCCACTCCAGACGAGGGTTGCCTGGGTGCTGTCCGCGCGGAGGCCCTGTGGGTGCCGATCGTTCCCGGGCTGCAGCGGCTTGAGGCAGCATGTCGTCGCGCGGGTGAGCAACCCAACCCAAGCGCGCGCGGACCGCCGTAACAAGGTGCCGCTTGCTGCAGCAGCCTGAGCAACCTACTACGCTCGCGCACCGCGGGCTCCAAGCGCGATTTTGGCGACGACCTCGTGATCAGCGGGCCCGGGCAGCCGTGCGTCGCCTTGCGTTGTCGTGCTTGCGCTTTCTCAGCGATGCACGCCAGGGCCGACCTGCGCAGGGACTCTGAATCCAGCGTGGGAAGCACGGTGAGCGTGTTCGTTGGCCCGCTGCTGCATCCGACCTGCGCGCCAGTCCCCGCGGGAACGCGAGGGCTCCTCGTCGCCGCTGGCAGTCCCAGGCGCTGTGGAGAGCGGGGAGGAGGGGCAGGACGACGATGCACGTTCCAGGGCCGCCGGTTCGGGTCAACGCCGCGGTTGTGTGACGTCTCTTCACACAGACTGTTGCAGCCGCCGAAGCTCCGTCCCCGACCAACAACGCAGCGCAGCAAGCAGCTCCTCCTCCACCACCCAAGGACAAGCTGCAGCAGCGCAAGCAGATCGTCAACGAGATCCTCAGCACGGAGAAGACCTACGTGGAGAGTGAGGCGCATTCCCCCGATGTCGTGGTTGTCGCTGTGATGACGGAGATGTTGTGGTTGCTGGTGGTGAAGTTGTTGCGTTGACGGTGAAGTTGTTGTGATGATGGCGAAGTTGTTGTGATGGTGGTGATGTGGTGGCGTTGGCGGTGACGTGGTTGTGATGATGGTGGAGTTGTGGCGTTGGCGGTGATGTTGTTGTGATGATGGTGAAGTTGTGGCGTTGGCGGTGATGTTGTGGCGTTGGCGGTGATGTTGTGGCGATGGCGGTGATGTGGCGTTGGCGGTGACGTCGTGGCGTTGGCGGTGACGTGGTGGCGGGCCACTGACCGGCGCGCCGAGCAGGCCTGCAGCTGCTGAAGCTGTGCTACGAGGTGCCGCTGCGCGAGTCCGTGGCCGCCGGCAAGGACGTCATCAGCGGTGCGCAGCGCGGCGGCGGTTGTTGTTGGGGGGCGTGCAATCGTGCTGCTATTTGCACGCAGTCTTTGTGAAGTTG
>CAZYYU010000299.1:0-4150 GCA_964651735.1 uncultured Gammaproteobacteria bacterium
TTGGAAAGTGGCGTTCCTCCATCTTGTCAAGCGGGTGGGCCTTGAGCAGCGACTCCTTGTGCGACTCCTCCATGGGCACGAGGTGAGGGTGGCCGACGATGAGCCCGATCGTGGTCTGAACGCGCAGGAAAACAGGTGCCCACGAATGAAGGGCCTTCATTCGGCAGCAGCGTTGACGGATGACCTGTGCATGAGGGGCGTGCTCTCGGGATGCTTGCGCCCGGTCCACACCAGCACAAACGCAGCCAGAGGCAGCCCCAAACCCAGTCCGAGGCCCAGACCCACGCCCAGACCCACCGCCGCACTGTTTCCTGAGCTGGCCGGCGCCAAAAAGTTGATGACGTAGATTTGATTGGTGGTGGGGCTGGACGCGTAGAACTGGCCCGACGTTGAGGCGGCCACCACGTCGAACGGGGCCACCATGCCGAACAGCGACGGCACGCTTAAGGCGGTCGAGCCTGCGATCACGTACAGCGTGTTCTGCGAAGTGGAGGCCACGACCAGGCTGCCGTCGGCGCTCAAGGCCATGGCTTGCGGGCTCAGCAGCGGCTTGGTGCCGAAGAACTCGGTGGTGGCGCCGGTGCTCATGTCGATTTGCAGGATGTTGTTGTTGCCCGTGTTGGAGAGCAGCAGCGAGCCAGGCGCCACGGACGAGGGCAGCATGCGCGCCGGCCCTATCATGGCGCCCGTGTTGCCAATGGTCTGGAAGGGCGCGTTGCGGCGGCTGACGAGCAGCTCGTTGCTCTGGCTGAGCGCCACGAACAAAGACTGAGCGGCGGCGCTGAAGTAGACGCCAGTGGGGCCGCCCTGAGCCAGCCGCGCGTCAGTCAGGATCTTGTCCACCGTGCCAGTGGCCTCGTTGATGCGGATCACGGAGCCGTCTCCGGCCGCGTTCACGGTGTACCACAGCCGGGTTCCGTCCGTGAGGTTCTGGAACGTGAGGCCTTGTGGCGCGCTGAGCAGCGCAGAGCGCGCAACAATGTGCGATGCGCCCGTGGCCACATGCGTCCGCAGCAACGTGTTGGTGTTGAGCGAGTACAAGTAGGGCGGCGAATACGAGAGGCCAGTGGGTGCGGACAGCGGCGACGTGGGTGTCAGCAGCTGCGACACAGTCAACGTCTTGGCGTCAACCGCCAGCACGTTCACTGGCCGGAATCCGTGAGAGCTGCGCAGGTTCAAAGTGGAGCGCTGCACCTCCTCCCAAGTTGCCAACGAGGAACGTGGATCCATCTGGGCTGAGCGCGATGCCCTGTGCATTGTTGTACAGCGGCGAGGCAGCAATGGCCTTCTGTGGTGTGGATTGGCACAAGGCAGTGAGCGCTGAGAGCACCCACTGCACAGAAAGAGGCGCGCACCAGTGTTGCAGGAGCTCCGACAGCAGGCCACACCAGCTGCAGCAGGTCGTTGTCGCCGTTGACGATGACGACGCCGTTGTCGTACAGCATCATGCCCTGCGGCGAGTTCAGCAGCGTCGTGTCGTTGGACAGCACAGTGGCGCTGCCGTCTCCTGCAAGCAATGGCAGTGAGCGCTGCCTTGCACGGGTCTGGCGCGGAGCGAACCCGGATTGACGGCGATGATGGTGTTGGATCCCGCGTTGGCCACGACGAGCATCCCGTTGAGCGCGACGATTCCTGTTTGCGTTGCATGCGGTGAGCGTGTGGAAGCGGCGCACGAGAGACGAGCAACCTTGCGGCGAATTGAGCAGGGGCGAGCTGCTGACCGCGAGCACGGTGCCGTCCGCGAGCACCTTGCTGATGGTGTTGGACGCCGAGTTGGTGACGTAGTACACGCCCCCTGTGAGCCAGATGCCCTGAGCACCTCCCCCGAGTGAGCATGAGCGCCGTGCGCGCAAGGGGCGCCGTGCCTGCGGCGTGCCAAACAGCGGGCTCTGCGCGAACACGGCGGTGGCTCCGCTGGCAGCGTCCACGCTCAGCAGGTTGTTGCCGTTGCCGTTGGCCACGATGAGCACATGGCGCGCCGCGTTGTACACGATGCCCTGCGGCGAGTCCAGCAGCGGGTCGGCGCTCAGCACAGAAGGCACGCCTGCCAGGTCGAACTGGAACACGGTGTCGCTGGTGTCTGTGCAGAACAAGGTCTTGGGCCCCGCCGCGAGGAACTGGGGTCCCGTAAAAGCCGGCGGGAGAAACGTCGAAAGCGCGACTGTCTGGTCCTGGCTCAAGGCCAGCGACGAAGGAAGTAGCACCAGCAGCAGCACCAACAGCAGCCCCATGGCGCTTTGTTGTTTTCCAACTGAGGCCAGGCTGAGGCCGAGCCGAGTTGGCGCGGCGCCTGTGTTCTCCACGCCATCACTTGGCGTTCCACAGCGCGTGGGTGTGGGTCGAGGCGATGGTTTGCGCCAGCACGCACACAATCTCGCGGGGCATCTGACCCAACAGTGAACCCCGGGAGCAGCGATACCGCCGGATGCCGATGAGCACAAGGGCAACGGCGTAGCAGCGCTCGATCCCTACCAAGGGCATCAGCGAGATCATCAGCTGCAGCTGCAGCAAGGGCCCAGAGCAGCACCGCCAAAATGTTCTCCGACGCGCTGCAGGTACTGCTGCGTGGGCTCCAGGGTGTGGGTGTTGCGCTCGAACTCCTTGGGCAGCCGAGGGTTGTCCAACATCCACATCCTTGCACGCTCCAGCAGTGAGCGGCGAGTGCTGTGGTGGCGGCGCAACTCACATCTGCAGCTGCGCCATCCTCGAGAAGCCTGCGGGTATGTGCGCAATGTTGTTCTTGTGCGCGAAGAAACTGCCGTGCATGGTCAGGGCGACCACCACTTTCGCATCACGCACGCAACTCGCGCAGGTTCAGCAGCCGGCACAGCTCCTGCGGCAGCCGCTCCAGCTGGTTGCAGGACAGCGACAGCCACGTCACGTGTGAGTAGAGTTGCCACACCTCCGGGGGCACGCGCGTCAGCCTGCCACCGGGTTTTGTTGGTCCAGCGGCAAAAAGGAAGGACACGGCGTTGTTACAGGTTGCCGTAGAGCCACAGTCGCTGCACTTGCTGGCGCTTGGCCATCTCCACGTCGTTCAGGGCAGCCTTGATGCGCGCGTCGCCCAGCTTGGCCTCGTACGCCTTGAACTGCGCCGTGCGGTTGAGCGCGGTGGCCAGCGCACGCGCGCCGCCAGCCACTCGCCACCTCTTCGCCATCGCTGGACAGCGTCATGAGACCCTGGTCGAGGTTTTTTTGGTCGCTCTCACATGACGTCGCCTCCCTCGTCGGTGGGCCAGTCCAAGGTCTGGGCAACGGCACAGCGTCAGCAGCACCGCCGACCACCAAAACAGCACGTCACCTCCGCGCCCAGCTCGACCACGTTGGCGGCGGTGTCAGCGTCTGGAATTGCTGCAACTGGCGCCGCTGCAGGGACCGCCGCAGCAGGCTCTGCCACTGCAGGGGCGGCGGGCTGCACCACAGCCTCGGGCTGCGCGGCGGGGACCACTGCTTCGGGTGCCGGCGTGGCTGCGATCTCGGCCTGCTGAGCCAGCAGCGCGGCGGCCTGCGCCAGCACATCGCTGCAACGCTCGCTGGTGAGCGCCGAGGTTTCACGACGCCAACGCAACCAGACCTGGCCGGCGGATTCTCGCGCCTGTTGACGTACTCCGAGGCCGGCACCACCACGTTCTTGCGCTGGGCACGCACCTACAAGCAACGGGGCCGGTTGGTGGCGGCAGGGGCTTCGCGCAGGCCCATTACCAGGTGCTCAGCCACCACGGACAGATTCATGTCCTTGAAGAGGTTGGGATACTCGGCGGGATCGGCCAGCAGCCCAGCCACCTGACACGCCGACCGTCAAAGGCACCGCACACCAACAACAACAACAACAACAACAGCGTTTCTGCCCACTTTGGCGTTGGTGCTGGACAGGTGCGCCTTCCACAGCTTGACCACCTCGCTGGACCGCGACGGGCAGTAGTTCATGGCGAAGAGCGCGGCTGCAACCGTTGCGTGAGCAACACCTTCACGGATCAACGCCAACCTTCGGAGAAGCGGTTCATCTGGCACAGGATGGCCAGGCACTCGTCGACGCGGCCCAGCAAGAAGAAGCACGCGAACGCCACGTTGGTCTTGCCCGACTTGACGGCCACCATGGCCAGCTTCTCGGCCTTGTTGAGCTCGGCGCGCACCTCCTGCTCGTAGGTCG
>CAZYYU010000300.1:0-4128 GCA_964651735.1 uncultured Gammaproteobacteria bacterium
GCGGCGCGGAGGGTCGCACGATGGAACGTCAGCACCAGCGGGGGCACCGTGGTGGTCGCGGAGCAGCGGGAAGTGCCACCAAGCGCTGCGCGGAGTGCGGCCAGGCAACCAAGCGTCGTTGCGAGCCGGACGTTGCTCAACCGCCGGCTGGAAGGAGCGCGATGGGAACTTCTTCAGCAAGAACCAGCTGGCGAAGGAGCGCGGGCGTTGCATCGACTGCATCGGCCGTGAGAAGGCGGAGCAGACGGACGAGGGAGGAGGTCCGTGGCACGCTGCTGCAAGCTGCTGGTCTCGCTCCTCACGGCGGCTCAGTGCCCATTGAGGAGCCTGCTGTGGCCGAGACGATTGAGCCGCTGGAAGGTTGCAGTCGCGCTGTTGCCGGGCCCCTGCTCACAACCAGCAGCAGGAGGGCTGGAGAAGCTGCTTGCGTCGCCAATTGCACTGACCCCCGAGGTGCTGGTGCTGCCCCCTGACCAAGGCAAGCGTGGCTCTCTCGATGGTGGAATTCTCATGGGTGGGTTCAGCGTGTGCCGACCGCGGCCGCCCGGGCACATGCACCGCGCTTGAGTATGTGGTGGGCCAGGTGGGGTTGCCGCCTGCTTGCATGGCCAAAGGTTCACTGACGCCCTTGAAACACGCCACAAAACAAAGGACGGCACAGCGCCACGCTCCAAGCAGCACATGATGCTGTTCCTGCGTGACATGTCGTACATTGGTGAGAGGGGAGCAGCGCTTAGAGGTGTATGCTGAGTGCTGCTTCCCCCCCCTCACTGTCAGGCCATTACCGCCGGGAGGGAGTGTCGTTCGCGTCGCCCAACGTGGTGGTGCAAACGCCGTTGCAGGTGTTGTTGCTGCTATGTTGCGCTGGCTTGCACTCACCCTCTTTTTGAGAGTCTTCCTGCTGCAGTGGCTGCGCTGCTGCGTCCTGGTGACCAGCTCACCACGTCCGTGCGTGTGTGGTCATGGCGCGACTGTCCGCCCACCATCAACATCATTTCACAGTTGCGTTGCATGCTTGGTCCTGGTTGTGTGTGGCTGAAGAAGCACCACGCAGCGGTTGGGTATTCATTCACGACAAGGAAGCCAAGATCGCTCGCAACGTGCAAATGGTGAGGCTAAGGCCCCTCTTCCATCCGCCACCTGACGCTGACTCTCCCCTCCTCTGCGCAAGGGCTGCTTTGGGGCTGTGGGCGTGACACAGAGGACGCTGCCCGTGGGGCGCTTGCACAACAGCGTGTGCGTCATCCCCCCTCTTTGCATGCGTGCCCTGCTTCATGCGCTCGCCTTTTGCCAGGCGCGTGTCGCTGCATCAGAGCAAGGGCCAGGTCACCTCTTTCCTTCAGCTTTCCCACATGAGGATTCTGATGCGAGTTTGCAGGTGGCGTGCTCCCCGAACAACGCCATTCTCAACGTGGAGCCCACGGATGAGTTGCGGCGCTTCTTCATCTTTGTGCGTGATGGGAGCCGGGTGGTATGCCGCGCCTGTTGCAGGGAGGTCATCTTCAACCATTTGCAGGAGATCACGCTGAACACGCTCTTGGTCAAAGGTGCGCGGTGCACACAACGCCCATTGGTGTCTCACCCTGATGCAGACGTGGAAGTTGACGAGCTCTTGGACGTGCTGCAAGAAGTGAGCAAGATGGGAGGCAAGCGCGCCACGCCCTTTTCCCGACCAACAGTGGGGAGACTCACTTGCATCGGTTGCAGCACAAACGCAGCTCCGTGACCTGTTCGCGTCGCTTGCACGCCACAAGAGCCTGACGCCATTGTTGCCCCTGTTGTCCACGTATTTGCTGCCTCGTTAGTACAAGCCATCACGATGAGGGCTCGCGTTGAGGCCTCGGTGGAGCCGCAGCGTCGCCTGGCGCGCAAAGTCAACGGGCTGGAGCTGCCTTCGTCGCTGCGTGACCCCGCGTCAGCTGCTACGGCGCCTGCGGGCGCTGGACGCGAGGCCGTGGGCGTGGACGGTGCTTTCCGCGTGAGCGGCTTGCTGAGCGCAGAGGAGGCGGCGGCTCTGGTGGAGGCTGCGGAGCGTGTGGGCTTTACTGGGCTGGAGCACGAGTTCGACGCGCAGGAGCGGAACAAGTACGCCGTCCTCCCGTCTCGCTCGCTCGCTCGCTCGCTCCCTGTGTCGCTGAGCGCTGCACAGCTCGCGCGTGCTGGTTGTGGACGAGCAGCTTGCAGACTGGCTGTACCGGCGGCTGGTGCAGCACCTGACGGCGGACGACGTGCTCTTCGTCAAGCCTGTGGGCTTTGGCAACGCTGGGTGCTGGCGCCCCACGAGGCTGAACGAATGCCTCAAGGTTGCATTGCCTTTCCCAGATCCATGGTGTTCACACCGCCGTCACTGCAGATTGGCAAGTATCTGCCCGACCAGCACTTTGCTGAGCACATGGACGGCCCCTGGGTGCCCAGAGACGATGAGAGCAGCATCTACACCGTGGTGATTTACTTGTCCGACGCGCAGGCTGGCGGCGAGACGCTGTTCCACCTGGAGAGCGACCCCAACGTGGTGCTGGCCTCGGTGGCGCCTCGCGCAGGCGACTGCGTGGTATTCTTCCACGACACAGTGCACTCTAGTGCGCCACTCCAGGCTGGCTGCAAGTACGTGCTGCGCACGGAGCTCATGTTTGCACGCGTCAACACTGGAGACATCCCGCAGCCGCTGCTGATGGCCTACGAGTCGCTCCCCACGTACCAGAAGATGGTGCGTGTGTATGCAGAGAGCCAGGAGGCCTTCTTCAAGGGCAACATCGCCGACTTTACGCGCCTGTACAAGGACGCCATCGCCATCCAGCGGGACGCGTCCCCTCGGCCTGCTGCGGCGCAGCGTTTTGGGCGCTCCCAGCTGCCTTTCCCCGCAGACATCTGCATCATGATCTTCTCGCACCTGGACCTGTCAACGCTGCTCAAGGGCGTGTCGCTGTGCTCCAAGCAGTTCCGTGAGCTCTGCTTCGATGGGCGCATCTGGACGCAGCTGTACGACAAGTACTTTCTGAACCTCAATCTGTGCCCTGAGGACAACGCGCCCTTCTTCTACGAGCGCAATGCAGAGCGGCGCGCCAAGAGCAGGTCCCTGAGTGCACAGCGGGAGTTGCGCGCACTGGCAAGCGCCAGGAGAGCCGCTGCAAGCAGTGGGCACGATGACGATCTCACAGGCCCTGGCTCGGAGCTGGCCCGCGAGCTGCATGACAAGAAGGTGTTGATGCAGCGCCGCTTGGGACACAGCGTCTCCACAGACGCGTTTGTGCGCTTCCGCAACGAGTCGCGCGCCCTGCGTCGCACGCTGCCTGCTGCTGCAGTGGACTGCCTTGCAGCGGACAAGCTGGTGCTGGGGTTTCAGTTTGGCGCCTTTGCGTCAACCGCAGCCAGCCCCACGTGGGATGAGCGCGTGCACAACATGCCCAACGTGTACTGCAAGCACTCGTACGGAGAGTATCACTACAGGACTACGCACACGTACTACGGCGCGGACGCACTGGCCAGATGCAAGGAGGACCAGGAGCTCACGGCGCAGAAGCTGACTGTCAACGGTGGCCCCGCGCACCCTGCGCTGCTGGGCGAGTGTGTGCGCAAGCAGGCTGTGCCCTACTCCATGTCCATTGATGCATGTCTCATCATCGAGCCGCCGCGCGGTCTGACTTCGTTCCAGCGCAGCCAGTACGAGCGCGCCTTCCCCACGTCCACGCTGGGCTTCATCAACGTCATCTCCCTGCTTGGCCAGCACTTTTGCTGTGACGCTGACACGCTGCTTGTGGGCAGCCACCGGGGCGAGCTCTACTGCGTGCTCTGCTCGGAGCCACCGCGTGCTTTGCGCGTGCTGTTCAAGGAGGATCTGGCCTCCCCGCGCGCCACTGCACTGGCCATTCAGGGACTGCACATCAAGTTTTCCAAGATCGCCTTTGCTGGGGCCCTTCCCTCTGGCGGCTGGCGCGACAACTTGCTGCAGCTGCTGCAGCCGTCGCATGGCAACGTGCAGGATGTGACGAGCGACGACGATCCCGCGTTGGTGGCGGTCAAAGCAGCCACAGCACTCTTCCGCTCCGTGTTCTTCAGACCGCCGAGGCCACAATAATGAAAGCCGGAGTCACAGCCGCGTAAAGCTCGGCAAATTGCCGCGCGTCGGGC
>CAZYYU010000301.1:0-4122 GCA_964651735.1 uncultured Gammaproteobacteria bacterium
TTTTGGTTTTGGTTTTGGTTTTGGTTTTGGTTTTGGTTTTGGTTTTGGTTTTGGCTTTGGCTTTGGCTTTGGTTTTGGCTGGATTGTATGCTGTGTTACATACACTTTTGCTGAAAAATTCCCCTCTGTTTTTGTTCGTGCAGCCTCCTCGTCCACATCCGATGGCCCGCAGCCATCACAGCCACCACCGTCGCCGGCACCGCAGCAGCAGCATGTTCATCGGGGCGACTTCAGCCGCGCGCAGCTGCTGCAGCTCACGTGTCACCGCAAGCTGGACCGGGCCGGGCTGGAGCGCCGCCTCTTCCTCTGCGGAGGTTCACACGGGCCCCCCTCTTTTTTTGCGAATTTTTTACCTAATTTTTTGCGATTTTTTTTGCGATTTTTTTTTGCTAATTTTGATTTGTGCAGTGAAGTTGGAGGGCCTGACGCTGAACCACTTCCATCTGCGCAACGTGGACTTCAGCGGCGCCGACTTCGTGGACTGCCTGTTTGAGGGCGCCAACTTGGAGTTCTGCACGTTCCAGGTTCGTTGCTGTTCTGGCGTTGATGCGTGTCTTCTTTGATGGCGCTAATCACACACAACAACAACAACAACAACAACAACAACAACAACAACAACAACACACACACACTGTAGGACGTGCGCTTCTCAAAGTGCAGCCTCGTTAAGGGGCGGCTCAGCAACGCCGTGTTCGTGCGTGCAAGTGAGCTGTCCCAGCACACACATCACACATCACACATCACACATCACACGTCACACATCACACATCACACATCACACATCACACATCACACATCACACATCACACATCACACGTCACGTCACACAATGATGTGACGTGCACCGCCAGTGTTTATAGAGTGTAATCTGACGGAGGCCAACTTCTCCAAACTGGCCATCGACGAGCTGGAGGACGATGACGATCTGGTGAGAGAAACGAATGCCCCCGTTTCCACGGAATGTTTGACTGGCATTGCCCAGTTGGAGGATTTGGCGAGGAACCGCCGCACCATCATCACGCGGTGCAAGTTCGATCAGGTTGTTCTGCGTTTGCTCTTTTTTGGGTTTTTTCCTCCCTTTTTGTTCCTTTTGGTACTTTCTTTGCTTGTTGTTTGTTTTTTTTTTTGGTTTTTTTTTTGGTATTTTTGTTCCTTTTTTTGCGCCTGACAAAGCAAGATGGCAGTGCAACCTGACCAAGATCAACATCGTGAACTGCGCGATGCGAGAGAACATGTTCCGCAAGTGCCAGGGCACCGACACACTAAATGGTTGACCTTTCGGACATTTTGCCAAATTTTTTTGCCTCGCAGGTTTTTTGTGTTTGTTTGTTCAGATGAGCAGCTTCTCCACCTTGGTCTTGAGCGCTCGCACTGAGCACAATCAGCGGTGAGCACGCAACAACAACAACAACAACAACAACAACAACAACAACAACAACAAACAACAACAACAACGCACAACGCACAACGCACAACCACAAACCTTGCGAGGCCAGCTTGGAGTTGTTGTCGTCCGACACGATGGCCACCGTGATGACCGGCCGCGAGATGCCGCAAGCCCTGCAGCGCATGAGCAAGGCTCCCATCAGGAACCCCCCCTCCACTGCGTGCACCACCTGCCCAGCGCGTGCTTGCTCTCCACGAACACGTAGGGCACGTTCTTGTCCTCGCACAGCAGCGGCAGGTGCAGCAGAATCTCCAGCGGCTCAGCGTCGGCCTGTCAGCAGCAAGGGTGAGCGATGGCCCCGGCAACGGCCAGCGGCGGCGGCGGCGCGCACCGCCATCACGATGAGCTGCGCCGTGCCGCGGTTGAGCGTCTTGGTGGCCTCGTTGGCGCCGCGCTTGAGCTCCTTGTAGTTGTTGGCTTGCTGCACAGCCACGTGAGACTCCAGCCGCGCGCACTGGGGAAGGGCTCCCGCCGCCACCTGCACCAGGTCCAGGATGGTGACCGCCAGCTCGGCATCTGCGCAGGGAAAAGCCTTGGGGTCTGCAGCAGCACCACCGGTTGAGCGCAGCACGACAGGGAACCCGCGTCACCGCCGTCTCACTGATGCTCTGCGCGCCGTGCGCTGTGAGCCGGCAAAAAGGAACCGGGAGGCCCCAAGCGCACCATCTCTGCACGTCACTTGCTCTCGAGCTGCTTGCTGGGTGGGTGGTGGAGACGGGTGGGTCGCTGGCTGGCCCTTTGCGTTTGTCAAAAATCGCTGGAATCATGAAGGGGCTCGTGCTCGTTGTGCTGCTGGCTGTTTGCGCCGCGTTCGCCCAGAACGTCAACACTTGCCCTGGCGGCCTCAGGTTTTTGGCTACGTTGCGAGCGCGGTTGCGCTGTGGCGCTACGTGGTGCCGTGCGTTGCTGCGCACTGCAGTGCGACGTGCAAGCGCGGGGCTGCTCGTTCCGGGTTTTTCACGCCTCTCTTTGCAGCACCCTGGGCTGGTTCGTTGCTTGTGCTTGTTGGTGCTTGTTGCTTGCAGGCTGATTTGCGCTGCAGGTGCGACTGCTCGCCCGCCAACAGCGGCATCACGGTGCAGAAGTTCTTCTTCTCGCCCGGTTCGTTGCCCTTGGCTGCCGCGTGCTTGCCGCGCTGACAGCGCCGCAACCAGACCCGCCGAAGTAACTGCTTGGCTTCGTCGTGGTCCTTGCTGCTGATGCAGTCGTCACGCAGGCTGGGCCAGAACGTGAGCGGCGCCATCACCGCCACCGACAACTACCAGACGCCCGTCACCGACGGCACCGTGACCGTGCTGGTGCAGTACTCGGGTCTGTCGCGAGGCTTCCGCGACGCACACAATCTTGCTGAAGTGTTCCTTGCCTTGGCCAGGCGTGACGCTGCTGAACCAGACGCAAGACCTGTGCACGCTGCTGCAGCAGGCACCCTTCCCAGGCATCCCGCAGTGCCCCATCCCGCCCCAGCAGCTCAAGACGGTGGCCTTCAACCAGAACATCCCCGCCGTGATCCCGCCCGGCGAGTACACGGGTGCGCCCGCGCTCTTTGGCGTGGTGGTGGCGGCTTCTCTGACCGCTGCGCAACGCAGGCCAAGTCATTGCGCTGGACCAGAACCAGCGCGTGATTCACTGCGTCCAGTTCGACCTGAACCTGTCTTGAAGTGAATCGACGCCCGCCGTCATTCGTCTGCGCGTTCCTCGTCGGCGGCGTCCTCCTCCGGTTTGCTCACCGCTTGGTCGGGCCTGTGCCGCCGCAGCAGCGCGCCTGCGCAGCCGACACGTCAGACGCCCAAAGCACAACAGCCACCTCGCCCACCTCCTTGCACATGGTAGTGCAGGCGCCGCTTCTGCTCAAACGACTTCTTCTGCTCCAGCGTCTCCAGCTTCTGCGTGGCCTCCTCCACGTCCAGCGCACCTGCGCCTTGGTCGTCCTCCCCTTCCTCGTCCTCTTCGGAGTGCTCTGGCGCGTGGAACGGCGTCTTGGGCTCGTCGATCACCATGCGGCCGCCCGGAGGCTTCTCTGCCTCCACCAGGTCCAGGTTGTGCTCGTCCCACTTGAGCTCCTTGGCCGAGGGCTTGCCAGAGTTCTGCGCGCGCCGCTTTTGAGCCACCACGGCCGCCGTGCGTGCGCGGCAAGCACCTTGAGGATGCCCTTGGGCTTGGCGGGTTGTGGGTGTTGCTCCATGCTCAGCGGTCCACTCCCATGGCCGCGCCCCTGCGCGCTCCGGGAATGTTCTCTACATTTCTCCGCCGCCGCCGCCGCCTTCCTCGTGAGCAGCGGGGGTGGGATCTGAGGTCGTCTCCTCGCCTAACGACAGGCTGCGCAGGTCCGACTCAATCTCCATGTCCAGCATCTGGTCGTCGTTGATGGCCACGTCGTTGCCCATCATCTGCGCGATGTGAGCCAGGTCATTCTCGTCGCCGCCACCAGCAGGGTCGCCTGACGGAGGAACGCGTCAGCCCAGGCGAGCACAAAGAGGCAAGAGAGAACGCACCGCCATCGTCGGGCGCCATCGGCAGCTGCCCCATGCCGAAGAAGTATTGCTCCGGGTCGTACGAGAAGTCGTCCTCTTCCTCCTGTTTGGGGGGGGGGGGGGGGGGCCCCCCCCCCCCCCGCGGGGGCGGGGAAGCGCGGGGGGCGCCCTCCGGTCTCCCCCCCCCCCAAAGCCGGGGCCCCC
>CAZYYU010000302.1:0-4098 GCA_964651735.1 uncultured Gammaproteobacteria bacterium
GTTTGTTTGTTTGTTTGTTTGTTTGTTTGTTTGTTTGTTTGTTTGTTTGTCTGTCCTTCCTCGGTCACTTTGGTAACGAGCGCAGCGCAACTCGAAACTGCTGTGGTGGCAGAGTGGGACAAAGGTTGATGCTTTGCGCACCGACCACTGCTGTCTGCTGAGGTCGCTCTGCCAGGCAACGCACACACCTTCTTGCTGCTGCTGGAAGACTGGCTGCTGGCCAAGTCTCGCTTAGAGCCGCTCGCGAAGGGGTTCCGCTTCCCACTCACCCTGCGTGGCGCTGGGTGAGTGAGCAGGCTGCCGGGATGGGGGGCTGCTCATTTGCCGCCAGCGTCAATGTGGCGGAGTTCATGGCGTCAGGGGACGGTGCTGCTGAGCGCACAGTGACTGTGTGCCTGGCTTGAAGTGGTGGTACATTGCTGCTCTCTTCAGCGCGGCCAGTGCGGCGATGCGGGAAACGCCTCCACGGACGCGATCACGTGGGCCAGCTGCTGCTGCGTCACGCCGTCCACGGGCAGGCCGAGTGCCGTGCAGGCCAGCCGCTCTGCAGCGGGCAGTGCGCCCCGCGCCACGCCCTGCAATGAATGAACGAGTGTGGACGCGCAAGCGGGAAGAACGCTCTCACAAGGTGCCGGAACGCTGGTTGCAGATGCAGAGGCGCTTCAAGCACGGCACATTGCACGCCACGCTCGAGCAGATGGGCCCGGAGCCCGTCGCGATGCTCGCAGTGTACCACGTACTGGGGCATTGTTGCCTCAGCGCCGGGCAGCGTCAGCCATGACAGCGCGCTCAGCGCCGCAGTGTAAGCCGAGGCGACGAGCGCGCGAGCAGCAGTGAGGCTGGGCAAGCTGGACAGCTGAGCTGCGAGCAGCGCGGCCTGCAGAGGATCGAGCAACCGCCCACTGCAGCGATCGGTGGCGTCGCGCAGTTTGGTTGCCAAGGCGTCGTCGTTGGTCAGTATCGCGCCGCCGTCGGACAGCACGCCCGGAACCGTGTTGGGCGCAAAGCAGAAGCACGCTGCGTGTGCTCGCTGAAGCAGGGCGCCGTTTGCATGCGTGCACTCGGCAAGAAGCAGCGGCAGAGCCCGGGCCACGGCTACGGGCTGCATCGCTTCCAGGCTGAGGGGCACGCTGATGAGGGCCTTGGTGCGCGGCGTGACGGCAGCCTCCATCGCAGCAACGTCGAGCTGAGCATCCACCAACACTGGTGTGGCGCCAGCAGCCAGCACGGCCAGCGCGATGTGGGTCGGGGCGTTGGCGGGCAGCAACACGTCGTGGCCTGGCCCCACATCCAGCGCCGCCAGCAGAAGCCACATTGCATCCAACCCGCTGCCTGCGCTCACACAGTGCACGGTCCCACAGAGCTGTGCAAAGGCGCGTTCAAACGTCACTACGTCCTGCCGCGAGTCAGACCGCAGAGCACGCGTCAGCGCATCGCGGAGCTGGGGCTCGTGCTGCCACAGCGTACTGCTGTGCAGCGGCACAACTAGTGTGCTGTCAGCGGCAGGCGGGTTGCTGGCGCTGTCCAGCGAAGGCAGGTTGTCGGTGGATGCGCTGCCAATGGGAGCAGGGTTGTCACTGCTGCTCGGCAGCGTGGCCATTGTCGTTGGCGGGCCGTGCTCTACAAAGAGCCCTGCAACACACGCAATGAGTCATCCTTTGTGCAGCGAGCAGCATCGCTGGGACCTTTCAGCAGACTCAACACATCCGCGTTGCCTTTGGCAGCTGCCACGGGCGAAAGCGGCAATGAGCGTGGGTCCCAGTCCTGCGCCGTTTTGACCAGCTTCCGATGGTCCCGCAGCGCCACTGCGGCAAACACGTGTCAAGGCGCGACAACAAAACGAGCACGCCGCGCTGACCTTCCAGAGCAGCCACATCACCGGCGGCACAGTGCTTACAGATGGCAGCCACGGACCGCCTCAACTCCAACAACTTGTGCTTCTGACGACGACGCCGCTTGTAAGACCCAGGAAGAGATGCGGGCAAAACGAACCTCCTCGAAAGCGCGAAACTGGCCCAGCACCGACTGAGCCACTGCCTCGGGGAATGACTTGTTGGTCACAATCTCGTTGAGGCAGTTGTGCTCGAACGCGAGGCGCTTGAACAGCGCAGCTGCAGAAACGGTGAGCGGCGGCGGCGCAGGGGCGTTGTGCTGCGGCGTGCCTGCCACGAACAGGTCGCGCTCAGCCAGCTGCAGCTCGAAGCCATAGTCAGGCGCGTCGTCAACAGCCGCGGCCTCGGTCCCAGTCCCAGTCCCAGTCGCGGCCACGGGGGCTGGCTGTGCGCCCTGCATGTGCGCCGCTGTGCTCTGCGCCCAAACGTCCTTGCCCAGAGCTCGAAGGGAGGGCCGCGAACCCTCGCCGTGACGCAGCAAACTTCGGAGCCTTGGGGAGGGCCACCATGAACCCCGCGCCCGTGAAGTTCGCGGACCCTTCGTCCTTCGACGAGGCTGGGGCAGACGTTGAGGCTACGCAGCTGTACATGGGCACGCCCAAACGGGGGCAGCAGCCTCCGGCCCGCGGTGCAGCCAGGTTGCGCGCGCCATTGCCCTCCACGACATTGCCCCACCTGCACAGCCTCGCCACGCACGCCGCCTCGCGCCGCGCCGCGTCCTTTTTCGAAGGCGCCACCGTGCTGCCAGGCAGAGCGGGCTGGCAGGGCAGCCGGCGGGGCTGGGGCAGCACAACACACAGCAACACACCACCACCACCACCACAGCAGCAGCACAACAGCAACGCTCCTCACAACACCCGCAACGCGCCGCCCCGCGCCTGACCTGTGGTTTGGGTTCAGCGACGAGGCGCAGCTGTTTCCAATCGATAGTGCAACGGCGCAGATGGGCTCGCAGCTCCTGGCAGCTGGATCGACAATGATGGCCGACCGGCTGGTGCGGCGCGGCGGCTTTGTTGGTTGCGCTCTCACCGAACGCGGCAAAGGGACGCACGTGGGCGCGCACTGATGCATTGCGCTACCACTTTGCAGTGTCCAACTCATACGTGCAGGTTTGTGGTGTTTTTTGTTCTTTCTGGTCTCTTTTGCACTGACCAGCCCACAAGAACAAGCTACGGCTGCTGCTGTTTCCGTTCACGCACAAGAACTGGATGCGGCTGGTCATCAGCCAGTCCAGCGACCAGGAGGTATGCCTGGTGTGCAGTGTGGCTCCCAAACTCACCCCGCATGACAGGCGTTCCGACCGCCCCGCGACGACATCAACGCGCCCGATCTGTACATACCGCTCATGTCGTTCATCACGTGGGTGCTGCTGTCGGCCATTGTGCTGGGCACCACGCAGGCAACGCGGCTGGGCTGGTGGTGCGCCCTGCTGTTCACGGCCGCGGCGGTGCAGAGCTTCAGTCCCGAGGCGTTTGGACGCTGTGCCAGCCAGGTGCGTGCCCGCTTCGCGGGTGCTGGGGAGGGGAGGGCCTCACGCCCGCCACTCCGTGCAAGGGCATCGCCGTCATCGTGTTGGAAGTGCTGCTGCTCAAAGGTGCGGGGCCTCGTGGTTGGCTGGTGCGTGCGTGTGTCGCGCTGAGGCCGCTCGGAAATAGGGGGCTTCTACTTGCTGAGCGATGCGGCGTCGCCCAGTGTGCTGGTGCTGACGTCGTGGTCGGGGTACGGCGTGGCTGCGCCCCCGTTTGACCCCTCCGCTTAACGTGCGCGTGTTTGTTTGTTTGTTCGTTTGTTTGTGCAGGTATAAGTTCGTGGGGGCTTGTGTGAACCTGCTGGTGTACATGTTTCTGGGCTCGTCGGCTTTCTACGTGGCGTTGGTGTACAACACCGTGGCAGCGGGTATGCTGTGTGTTGTTGTGCGGCTGCTGCAGCGCCCCTGACTGAACGCGCGCGCGCGGCCATGCAGCGTACTGGATGCGCGAGACGCTGCGCGTGACGTGGCAGGCCGCGGCCAACTCCGCCGCCGCCGGCAAGTACCTGCGGTTCGCGCTGGTGCTCATGCAGGGCCTGTGGTCGCTGCTGCTGTCGCGCTGAGCGCGTTGCGTGCGCTGGCCAGTAAAGGTTGGGGGGGAAGGACCGCTTTTGTTGGCCGCTTCACTTCTTGGCCTGGGAGACGGCGGCGTCAGTCAGGCGGCAAGCCCCGCCCACC
>CAZYYU010000303.1:0-4090 GCA_964651735.1 uncultured Gammaproteobacteria bacterium
GGGCGGGCGGGCTGCGACGGCGAAGGGGCTGCGGTCGTGACCTCTGGTGCCACAGGGATCACGCGCGGACCTGCAGGCGTGGTCAGACATGTTCCACGTGCAGCAAAAGGCCTCACCGACGCGTTCCGTCTTGCGAAACAGGTTGGGGTCAACCGTGCCGGCCGGGGGCGGAGCTGTGGCCGCCGAGTGAGTGCTGGCCGCGGGGAAAAACACAAAAAACGCGGCAGCAGCTCGATCCGACGAGTGAGCGCGCGCCCGCAACGCACGAGCCACTGCCCAACAACGGCCACCGGACGTACCCGTGACGGGCGGCGCTCCTCGGCCCCCTGCGAGCGGCGGTGCACTGCCTGCCGCGCCTGGCGAGGGCGGCACTTGCAGGATGGACACGGCGGACTTCCCCGACGACAGGCCGAGCGGGTTGGGCTTGGGCAACATGGCTGGACGGCTTGGTGACGCAGCAGCGCAGGATGAAAGCACAACGGGGCCGCTGAGTTGCTGGGAATGGGCGCTGCTCGAACGCTGGATGCTTGACGCCGTGCGCGCGCGTGCGGGGGCTTGGCTGTCTTTTTGTTTTGTGCGCGTGCAGAGCCAGGGGGAGGTGGGGCGCGAACGGAGTTCTAGGGCGACCCCAACCGCTGCAAGAGCAGCCCCTCCACCAACACCAAGCAAGTTATTTGAAGATCGCAGGCGAACCCGACCGAGACGACGGCTGCGATGCGGGGCGCGGAATCAGGCGCTGGCTCTCGTCGGCCGTGTCCGAGTCTGTCACATCGCCGCCACTCTCGCTGCCGTCATCCTCGCTGGCAGAGGGCTTGAAGTTGATGCGAGTCTGCCGAAAACGGTGTTGGCCCAGCAGCAACGCAAAAAAAGGGCCCACCCGACCTTTTCCATCTGGTGGCGCAGCATGGCGGCCTTCTCAGCGTCCGTGTTGGGCAGAAACAGCACGAAGCCCAGCGCGACCACGCCTGGCCAGAGCGACGACGACGATGAGCCGCAACAACGCCAACAAGACCCAGCCGATTCGCACCAACGGGCGCGCCAAGCGCAATGGCCCACGCCACGTTCTGGTTGACCAGCGCCAGCAACCCCGACGCCGCCAGGTAGAAGATCACTTGCCTGCGGGCAGGCATCAGCACTCACGGCGCAACCCCAAACAAGCAGGGACGCACGCAAAGTTCGACGATGCGTTGAAGATGCCCACGTAGAAGCCCGTCCGCGCCTTCTCGGAGTAGATGGAGATGAGCGCAAACGGCACCGAGTTGAACACGCAGAAGGAGAAGGAGATGCCGGCGCAGATGAGGAACCCGGGCCCGATGTTGGTCACGTACAGGAACAGCCCGTAGCACACGCACGCCAGCACCTGTGCGTTGGCCCAAATGACTTTTTTGGAGACGCACGCGGTGAGCAGCAAGAACCCACCCAGCCACCCAGCCACCCCTGCTCACCCTTGACGCCCAACGCCGTCACCATGGACGGCAGCGCAAGACTGAACAGGAAGGACACCGCCGCGAACGAGGCCAGGTTGTACAGCGAGATGTGCACGCCCTCCGAGAACGCCGCCGTGTCCGTGACCTCGCCGTACCCGGTGAGCGTGCCCGGGAACACGTTGCGGCCCCTGCAAATCGTCCGCGTGGTTGGCGCAAGCATACTTGCTGCGCAGCACTCACCACCACAGCGAGTAGAGGATCCAGAAGGGCGCGAACGCGCACCAGCTGCTGAAGAAGGCCGCCAACACGCGCAGCAGCGAGCGCGGCATGGCCCGCAGCCCGCGCCACATGAACACCACCAGAAAGTCCTGCTCCACGTTCATCGTGGCTGGAGCCTCGTCCGCAGTGGAGCGCTCGTCGGCAAACGCCAGCGTGACGATGCCAGACACGAGCATCACGATGGCGCCCATCATAAAGAGCCACTGATACGGCTGATCCGTGTAGAAGAGCTGCGCGCCGATCAAGGGCGCCACAATGGCTGCAAGGGCCGCGTTGAGAGCGCACAATACGCCCTCCCTTCATCCCCGCACCTGACACCATCATCGACGTGGTCACCAGCGAGTTGGCCAGCTGCAGGCGCGCGTCCGTCGACAGATCGGCCACCACGGCACGCGCAGGGCCCGCCACCACGTTGGCGAAGATGTTGGTCAGCAGGAAGCCCACAATGGCCAGCGGCAGGCCCCAGGCCACCTTGTCGCCGAACGCGGTGCCCAACTGCACAGAGAAGGCCACCAGCAGCATGCCCAGCGCGCAGAACACGGAGCCGATGGCGATGAAGGGACGCCGCTTGCCCCAGCGCGAGCGGTAGCGGTCGGACCAGCCGCCCACCAGAGGCTGCAGAACGATGCCGCTGCGCGAAAGGGTCAAAAAACAAAAAGGCCACGGCAAGCGCCCCAGCCATCCCGACGCAGCCGCCCAGCACGCCTCCTGGCCCCCCGTCCCACACACCTGAGCGGTCCGGCCAAGGCGATGATCAACGCCGTGAACGAGGACGCCAGGTGGTACTGCGACTGAAACAGCGGCGCCGCCAGGCTGTACTGGATGCTGTTGACGAACTGCACGCCGGCATTGCTGGACGCCGCCAAGAAGATGAGGCGGATGAAGCGCCTGCCCAGCCGAACTGAGCGCTCCCCGTGCACACACGGCCTCGCTGGCTCACCAATCGGCCCTTGGCATGCCCACGCGCCAAGCCACGCGCCCGCACCCCCCCTCCAATGCGCCGGTTTTACACTACATGACATTTGCGTGGTAGCTCGTCGAAGAGATGATGGCCTCAGCCTGCATGATGAGCTCGTTCTCCTCGCGCACCAGCGCGTTGAGTGGCGACAGCAACTCCAGCCACACCTGTGCAGCGGCGCGTTCAAACAGCAGCCAGCAGCAAACAAAACAACGCACCTCGCGCTCAGCAGCAGAATGTGTGGTCAGCAGCAACCGCTCTGTTGCCGTGGTCACAGCAAACTGGAAGCCGTCCACCGACGCCTTTGCAAACGCCATTGAAAAAAAAGGAAGAAGGAGGGAACAACGACGAGTACCCCATTGCAAGACGACGTGCTCGAGCACAAAACCTCATTGGCCGTTGTGGTCAGCAGATCCAGCTCGGACACCAGCTGCCGCTTGCTGTCGTGATGCAGCTGCAGCGTGGTCTCCCGCAGCGTGGCCCAGCGCCGCACCCAGTTGCCAGGGCCGCCCACGTACACGAACCCGGCGTGTATCACGCGCGGCACAAACTGGCACCACTCCACGTCGCCTGCCTGCAGCGCGCACACCACGGAGCCCTCACGAACGCATTGCTGCAGGAACTCGTCGGGCGCGGGGAAGCTGATGGTCTGCAGCCACTTGACGGCTTCAGCGCGCACAAACACCGCCGGGTACAAGCGCAGGCCGAAGCGTCTGTCCTTGACCTCCACGTGCATCTGCATGCGTTGCAGCGTCTCCACCATGCGCCGCAGCGCTGCGTCCTACACACAGGGGGGGGCCGCAGCTGAGTGGAGTGCGCAGCCACCCCCCGCACCTTGGCAACCTGTCTGGTGTCGGAGAGCGGCTCTTGGTCGCTGCTGCGCACCACGTAGAAGCAGTCTGGCACCCAAAGGCGCTCCGAGGGGTTCACGCAAGCAAGCAACCCGTGGTCCAAGCACAGCTGGCAGAACACATGCACGCAGGGACGCACGCCGCCTCCTTTGCGCTCGCCTGCCTGAACAGCGCTCTGCGCGTCCGCCACGCCTCGTCAGGAGCAGGCCGACCAGCACGCGCGCCCAGCACTGACCGGAAGCAGCTCCCCAACCAGCGCAGCAATGGCCTTGTCCGAGCGGGCCGCCAACGCCGCTGCAAGATCGCGCCCCAGCACCGCGGCCGCGTGCTGGCGATGCGCAAACACCACAGGCGAACGGGGCGCGCTGGGCTCAGCCTCCACGAGCACTGCGCGCAGCCTGTCCCGCCAACCCTCCAGCTTCATTTGCCGGCAATCAGAAGCACCTAATGGAGGTCGCGCGTGCGATGAGAAGACATCCACATCAACAGCAACACTCACTTGCGGTGCACGATGGCGGGCCCGCTCTCGTCGTACTCCTCCTTGGAGATCCACATCTGCTGGAACGTGGACAGGG
>CAZYYU010000304.1:0-4083 GCA_964651735.1 uncultured Gammaproteobacteria bacterium
GCCCACTGGCCCGCGCACAAGAAGGACTGCGTGGCGCCGCAGCAGCAACAGCAGCAGCCGCCGCAGTAGCGGTTGGGCAGCAGCCGCGCTGTACTGCAGCCTCGATTGCAGGCCCGTGCACAAGGAGGAGTGCGTCGAGCGCAAATAGAGACAGCAACGTGTTTTTTTTGTTCTGATTCGACTCGGTCACCATTTGCCGCGCGCCATGAGCAGCGCCTTGTACGTGGCCAGCAGCTCCTGCTCTTCGCGCAAGTCGAGGTCGAACATGGCCTCGGGGTCCTCAACCTCGGCCAGCGTTTGCACCTTGCGTTGTTGCGCCAGTTGAGCGGCGAGTGGGAGAATGCACGGCCACGCACCAGGTCGTGCTCCGCGAGCTGCTTGACCATGCGCTCGTGCTCGCGCTTCTCGCGGGCAGCCTTCTCCTCTGCCGTCTCCGCAGGCTGCACCGCTGCAGAGTGAGCAGCAGCAGCAAGCTTGAAGCGCGCACCCAACCTCGTGCTGCTGCTCTTCGTCCTCCTCCTCCTCATCACCGCCGCCGCCGCCGCCGTCCTCTGCACCTCCAGCCTCGCCGCCGCCGTCCAGGGCCATGGGCTCAACGCCGTCGTTGCTGGCTGCCAGCCCAGCGCCAGCACCGCCCACATCCAGCCCCTCCAGAGAGCCTGCTCGCAGCGTCAGCACCCAGCCGCGCCGACCCCACCCCACTCCCATCACCTGACAGCAGCGAGTTCACCGCGCGTTCCACGACGCCGTGTGCCCTGCGCAGCGCTGCCTGGGCCTGCTCTGCGCTGAAGCCCTGCAAACAAGGCCGCGTGAGGACCTGCACCCACCACCACCACCACACATAGTGCAACTTGCCATGTCCTGGATCTCCGCGATGCTGGCGGGATCGGGCACGTAGGACTGAGCGCGTCTCTGGCAAGCCTTTCAGTGATGGCGAAGCGCAACAATCGGGACCGCTTACCATCAGCAGCAGCTCAGGGTTGCCCGTCAGCGCCTCCACCGACAGCGCGTAGTCTGGCGCGGAGAGCGTCACAAGACGGGCAAACAAGGGGGGAAGGGAACCGCACCGTTGTTGGTCTGCTTGAGAGCTTCCGCAGCCAAATGCCGATCGAATCCCAGCTCCTCGAGTTGGCGAAGCATGTCCATGTCAACGTACGCACCGTTGGCGCACTGCACAGCAGCATTTCAAAAAAACCCAAACGCTGACTGACCCAAAGCACAACACCTTGCCGAGACGGCGCTGTCTGCGCACCGATCGCGCCTGCTCCTGCTGCAGCCGCAGCTCTTCGCGCCGCTTCATCACGCTCTCCACCGCCAAGTCCTGGTTCTTGCCGGACACGCGCAGCGCTCGCCGCGACTCCTTCAAACGGCAGCGCGTTACAAGCCACGCACGCACGCACGCACGGGGCCCTTGCTGGAGCACCTGCAGCGTGAAGCCCATGCCCAGCAGCGGGGCCAGGTCCTCGTCCGTGACGACCAGCAGACTCAGCGCGTCCTCTCCCTGACGCAGGTACGAGGCAGCGCTCACGGTCTCGCCACGATGATACGCCACCACGCCCTGCCAGACAGGCAGCGGCGTCAGCACGCGCGTTCTGATGCGGCAACGCCAACCCACCTCCAGCAGGTACAGCCGCACGTACAGCGTCTTCTCGGGCAGCGCCTCGCCCTTGACCTCGGTCAAGCGCTCCAGGTTCTTGCCGTGTGCACGCTCCAGCGCGTTGCCTGCGGGTCGGTGAGCGGGGGAGGGGAACCGCCAGACAAGGCATCCAACGCACGAGCGGCCCGCAGCTTCTCCCGCGCGTCCTTCAGGCTCTCTATCTTCTGCAGACGGTAGTGCGCCCACGCAATGTCCAGGCACAGGTAGCCGTAGTTGTCCACAATGGCCAGCAGCGCCAGGCTCACTTGCGAGAAGTGCTTGTCCGCCTCATTCAGCAGGTACAGCGCCTCTTCGGCTCGCTCCTTCTCGTGCGCGCTGTCAAAAGCTGCCGCTGCCGCCAGGGGAGGCTCACCTTGCCCTCGGACAGCAGTTTCCGGCCGCGCTCTTGCAGCATTTGGCCCGCCACCAGGTTGCGCCGATCGGACTCGGGCATGTCCACAGGCTTGCCCGTCTGGTCCGTGATCTCCGCGAAGTAGTGGCCGCTCTCGTCGTCAGCGCGCTTGGCAAACGACATGGCCGCGCGTCGGTACATCTCGAGCTTCTCCGCCTCGATTTCGGCCCGCTTGCCCTCCTCCGCCTTCTGCACGGCCACTTCGGTGGGCACGGTCCGCGTCACCAGCATGGACGACGTCAGGTTGAGCCGCTGGTCCCTTTGGGGGGCCTTCGTTGAACGGGCGAAAATGCAGCGAAACCCCGCAGCACCTCAGCGGGGTGGCATCGAGCGCAACGCGCTTGCCGCCGCACACCACCTTGAGCCCAGCCGGGTTGTCGGGCAATCCCGCCTTGAGACAGATGGCTGGCCAAGAGTGAGCCGAGAGCAGGCGCTCCTTTGGGCATCCGCGCACCAGATGCCAGCTGCAGCCCCGTCACGGTGTCCTCCACTTCAATGCTGTCGCCTGGTCCCGGCTGACCGGCTATCTTGTACTGGCGCCTTGCTTGTCAGCGGCGCACGCGGAACCCGGACGACCGGCAAGCAACCTTGAGCTTCAGTGGTGCCTGCATGTCGCTGCCCCCTTGCGGCGCGCAAAAAACGTTGCAAGCGACATGGCCTCGTCTGTGGTTGTGCCCAACGATGCCCGGCGGGACGTACTGGCGCGCACGTTCAGCGACGCACGCGAGCTCGACACTGTGCTGCCGTGCAAGGCGCTGGTCGCGTTCTTCGAGGTTGACGCGGGCCTCTGCACAGACGCGCCGCAGATCCGCTCACTGCTGCGGCGTCGCAAGGGCCACCCCGACAGCGCAGCCACCTTCTTCCGCCACACGCTGCCTGGTGCGCGTCGGCGTCCAGCGCACTGGCTTGTCTGCTCAAGCAGTCCCCCTTTGCCAGCCATGCAGAGCGTTGCGGCGGACGTGCCAGCTGCCATTCCATTGCTGTGCGCTGGTGTGGATGCCAAGGTCCGGCCGTGCTGGACGGGCGCGCGTTCCCTTCACGGTATTTGCAGATGACGCTGACCCAGTCGCAAGTGCTGAGCATGCTGTGCAACATGTTCTTCGGCCTGTTCGCCGACCCGCCACCGACCATGCCCTCCGTGAGCTTCTCGAGCATCCTCAACCAGTCCTCGCAGGTGAGCGCCTTTCCCGCGCCTGTGCTGGTGACCCCCACAGGCCGTCCTCAGCAGGAGAAGTTGCGCTGCTTGCTCAACTACTTTGAGCGGTGAGCCGGCGCTGTGGACGCTGCCCGTGTTTACCGCCCGCCACCGAACAAACGCACAGGGCCGCGAACGCGAAGCACAACCGCCTCATCACGTTCCATCGGCGCGTGCTCAAGGCAAACAACGCGTTGCGGTGTTTGGGGGGTGCGTGTATGTGTGTGTGCGGCCACTGACGCGTTCGTGGCGCAGCACTTTCCCAACTGGAGCACGAGCAAGGAGCTGCTGACGAGCAAGATCAAGGTGCAGCGCGAGGGACGCATCGAGGTTGACTGTGGTGTGGGGGGTTGACGCGTCGACGGTGACGCGTGGCAGGAGTGTGACCCCTCGAAGTATCTGCACGCCGACTTTGCCAACGCCGTGATCGGTGATGCTGGATTGATGGCAGTGATGTAGGGCTCACAGCACACCCACGCACATGCACATGCACATGCACATGCACACACATACAAGGTGGCGGTGTGCTGGCGTCGGGCTGCGTTCAGGGTCCGTGTCTTTGCAGCGTTGTTTCGTGTGCATTTCATCGCGTTGCAGAGGCAAGCACCTCGTTTGTTTGTTGTTGATGTTGTTGATGTTGTTTGTTTGTTGTTTGTTTGTTTGTTTGTCACACTGCAACAAAACAGGAGATCTACTTCCTGATCCATCCAGAGTGCATCGTGGCACGCCTGTTCTGCGAGCCCATTCGTGACGGCGAGGTCATCGTCATCAGCGGTGCGTTGTTGTGTGGTTGTTGTTGTTGTTGTTGTTGTTGTTGTTGTTGTTGTTGTTGTTGTTGTT
>CAZYYU010000305.1:0-4046 GCA_964651735.1 uncultured Gammaproteobacteria bacterium
TGGAAGCCAGGCCCCTGAACTTTGACTTGAGAGCCGGGCAACACACAAAGCAGGCGCGCACCCCTCAAGCAGCCCCGCGGTGAGGTAGCGCTCCTTGAGCCCCAGCCCCACGCGGTAGTCGGCTGCGATGCCGTCCGCGGTCATCTGCGACAAGCCCTCGGCCCTGCGCCACGGCGAGCGTCACGTGCTCGCACCACGGCCGAAGCAACGCACCATATCCAGTTGAAGCCGTCGGGCGGCGCGGTGTGCGGCGTTCTGCGGCTGGGTGAGCAAGCCAGCGGGCCCCCTGCCACGCGTGCAAGCAACCTGGCGCCGTGACGGTGGAGCAGAGCCACAAGGCGCAGCTCAGGACCCTCGTCGGCGGACGCGGCGGCAGCAGCCACGGCCACCGCGCACAGCAGCGCGAGCAAGGTCCGCCCACTCATCGACGGAGTCCAGCGAGTCCAGCGCTTTTCCAGGAACAGGCCGTCCGCGCTCCCGAACCAAGCACCCCTCACACCGGCAGCTGTTTGGAGGATGCAGACACTCGAGCAGCCCTCCCCCACGTGCCCGCGGCTCGCACAAAAAGCTTGCGTAAACGCACTTCGAGATTCCCGTGCGTTGCGTTGTGTGGAGGGTTGCGCTCCCATCCTTCCCTTCCATTCCCCCCTTGTGTGGGCGCGGACAAGTCCCCGGCCAAGCGCGGCAGCGTTTTGTTAGCGTCCTCTCGGCGAGCAAAGGTCCTCGCGCGCTCGTTCAGTCGGTCGTCGCACAGCGCGTGAAGCGTCATGGCGGCCAAGGCGGCGGCTGCTGCAGGTTGCTTGTTCGCCGGCCCGCGGCGACGGTTGCTCATCACCGCCGTGCAGCCGGCAAGGCAGGACAGGCTGCGGCCGCCGCGGCGACGCCCAAATCGCTTGGGCCGGAGCGGCTGTGGGGGTGCGTGCGTGGGCGCGGGCGAGGCGCGGTCCCTTGACGCTGTGAACGGCAGCGCAAAGTCCATCTTCCACTTCGCGTCGCGGAGGCGCGACTGCGGCGTGGGCTTGAGGATGCGGCGCACCGTGTGGAACGAGCCCAGGTCCAGCGTGCCTGGGTGGTGGGCCGTGTCTCACGAACCCGCGCCAGTGAGCGCAACACGTACGTGGACGTGGTGCACGTGGACACTTGGTTCTCGGTGCGCGCGCTGCTCCCAGTTGGTGCTGTGTTTTGCTCTGTGTGGCCGCGCGCCGCGCAACAACCTGTCAGTTTGACGGGCCGCAGAACCACACGTGATGCGCGCTCGATAGTCGACGAGGGAGATCTGTTTTTGATCATTCGCGCGCCCTTTTGTTCGTTTGTTTGTTGGGCTGCCGCGATCTGAACCCGCTTGGGGGAGGGCAGATCTCGGGCCTGCCTCGGGGCAGGGCGTATGGCGTGTACACGTTCCGTGGCATGCGCGAGGACGTGGTGCGCCCCATCCGCGGCGCCTGCAAGAAGGAGTGGTGCGTGTGTGCTGCTTTGCCCCGCTCGCTCAGAAAGCGGCGACAAGGTACGTGGCCCAGGAGCACCCGTCCAACGTGGAGTGGGCTGCGCAGCTGGCCTCGTCGCTCAACTGGACGCCGCCGGCCGAGGCACCTCGCCGAGTCATCCAATAAACGGAGAGCGCGGAGGGTGGGGCCATGTGGACGCGACTGGCGCGCTGGGCTGAGCACGCGCTGGCGCTGGTGACGCTATGGAGGCTGGCACGGGTCCTGCGCAGGGTTGGGGGCGCTCCCCAAGCAAGATCGAGTCGCTCAACCTCTCCAGGATGGGTTGCGCTCGGTGCTGATGCGGGCCGCTGTGGCCGCGGTCAAGATCGCGCCAGGAGGGGCCGCGCTGCTGGCACGCGAACAGGGTCCGTTGCGCGGTTTTGGGTGGGCCTTTGTGACAAGCGCGCGCGCAGGCAAGACCGTGGAGGCGATCAGGAAGTTCACGCAGCAGCCCATTGACGCGGCATGCGACGACGTGGGCGACGTGGCGGCGTTGCCCCAGGCAGGCTGGGCGCCGGACGCGCTGCTGCAGGCCATGCGGAAGGTTGTTGGGGGCCCGCCAACAGCGAATGCCGTGGCCCTGACACACGTGGCAGCTTCGCGGTGCAGAGCTCGACTACAACGCCGGCAAGGCATTTGGCGGCATCTACTGCGACGACAAGGTGCGTTGGCGGCTGTGGCCTGCTCGTCTCACTTGTGTCCAAGGAACTCAAAGCCAGCATCAACAGCGCGTACTGCGCGTACTCAGACAGCAACGCGCTGTTTCCTGGCATCTTTCCAGCGCTGCGCAAGTTCGAGCTCGACGTGGTGCGCATGACCAAGGTCAGGCTGGCTGCATCGCTGGCCGCGTGGTGACCCTCTCCGAAGAGTCTGCTGCACGGTGGCGCTGCGGTGCAGGGGTGAGCTGCTTGCACGCGCTGTGGTGCTCCCGCTCATGATGTTCGTTGGACCAGGCTGATGACCACGGGCGGCTCGGAGTCCATTCTGCTTGCCGTGAAGGCCTACAAGGTGCTCTTTCGCGAGTGCTTGTGCTGGTTGCTTGTGAAGCGTGTGATGCCTCACACCCGCTGCACAGGAGCGCGCTGCAGTGCGTGGCATCGACGCGCCCGAGGCCATCGTGCCCATCACGGCGCATCCCGCGTTCGCCAAGGTGCGTCGTCGCACTTGCATTCTCGGTGTTGCGCGGTTGTTTGCGTGCATGTTGTGGTTGCCGTCACGCTGCGTTGTTTGCGCGCATCAGGAAACAGCCCACGCTTTTGCAGGCCTGCGCGCAGTTTGGCATCGCGCTGCTGCTGGCCAGCACAGACCTGCGGACCGGCCGCGTGGACGTTGCCGATGTGCGGCGCCAACTTGGCCCCAGCACCAGTTGCGTGGGTTGCTTGCCGTTGCGGCGTGTTGTTGGGCAGCTGCATCGCGTCTGCTTCCTCTGTGTGCGATGCGGCGTGTTGTTGGGCAGCTTCAGTGCGTCTGCTTCCTCTGTGTGCGATGCGGCGTGTTGTTGAGCAGCTGCATCGCGTCTGCTTCCTCTGTGTGCGATGCGGCGTGTTGTTGGGCAGCTTCAGTGCGTCTGCTTCCTCTGTGTGCGATGCGGCGTGTTGTGCAGGGCTAACAGCGGCTCCCCGGCCAGTCTTCATCGTGGGCTCAGCGCCCAACTATCCTTACGGGGTGACTTGGCGGCGCACTCGCTGGTCGCCGCGCTCAGCGCTGATCGTGTGCAGGCCGTCGACCCCATCGCGGAGCTGGGCCAGCTGGCGCTGCAGAGCGGTGCGTTGGGCCTCTCTCCCTTCACTCTTGATTCTTGGTTTTGATTGGCTCTGTTGGCTTGTGTCTTCGGCGATATTGCTTGGTCTTTGTTGGTTGTGCTTGATCTTTGGTTGGTTTTGGTTTTGATTGGCTCTGTTGGCTTGTGTCTTCGGCGATATTGCTTGGTTGCTTGATCTTTGGTTGGTATTGGTTGCCTTGATGGGCTCTGATGGCTGGTATCTTCCTGCGGTCGATGCTTGTTGCCTGGCTTGGCGTTGCGCGCCGCACTGACTCGCGGGACGCCGCAGGCTGCGGGCTGCACGTGGACGCGTGTCTGGGCGGCTTCTTGCTGCCGTTCTTGGAGCGCAGCGGACGTTTGCGCGCCGATGCAGCCTTCGACTTCCGCGTGCCAGGTTGCTGCGCGAAGCGGCGGCGATGATGCTGTTTGAGTGTGCTTTCTTTGCGAGCTGGTGGAAGTTGTTTTGGTGGTCTGTCGGCTTGTTTTTGGGCTGTTGTTGACGATGCACCCATCACCGCTCAGGCGTGAGCAGCATGTCTGCAGACATCCACAAGTACGGCTACGGCCCCAAAGGCTCATCAGTGGTGCTCTTCGAGACTGGGTCCTCTCTCTCTCTCTCTCTCTCTCTCTCTCTCTCTCACACACACACACTCAACGTCCAACATGCAAATAGAGAGCTGCGTCAGCACGCCTTCTTCGCCTTCACGGAGTGGGCCGGCGGCATGTATTGCTCGGTCCGCTGTGAATTCTCTCTTCTCTCTCTCTCTCTCTCTCTCTCTCTCTCTCTCTCTCTCTCTCTC
>CAZYYU010000306.1:0-4016 GCA_964651735.1 uncultured Gammaproteobacteria bacterium
GGCGCGGGGCGGGGGGGGGGGGGGGGGGGGGGGGGGGGGGGGGGGGGGGGGGGGGCCCGGGTCGACAGCGCGCAACAGCTCACTTGCTGACGTTCTCAAACGACTTGCGATTGCTGACATCATACACAACCACGGCCACGCTGCTGTCTCGAATGTACGACGGGATCAGCTGGTTGTTGTTGGTGGTGTGAGCGTCTCTTGGTCGCGCGCAACTGCTCACCGAGCGAAATCGTTCCTGCCCCGCCGTGTCCCAGAGCTGCAGTCGCACAGTACGGTCCTCGAGGTACATGGTCTTGCTGAGAAAGTCGCTGTGCCTGACGTGTGAGGGCGCACGCGCGCTACAAAGAGGGCAGGGGCTGCCGCACGCACATGCCAATGGTTGCCTGATACGTGGAGTCGTAGCTGTCGTACATGAAGCGCGTGATGACGGACGTCTTGCCCACACTTTGGTCGCCCAAGAAGACGAGCTTGAACTTCTGCGCGTTGGACGCGTTGCTGCCCACGCCACTGGCTGGAGCCGCAGCGGCCGGGGCCGCATTCCCGCCGGGGCTGGCGGCGCTGCTCATGCCGTGCTCGGCCCCGTCCTCCGCCGGCTGAGAGGGAGCAACCGTGAGAGGCAAAAGCGTTGTGGTTGGTGTGGCGGTGGTGGTGGGCGTGGGTGGGACCGCCGGTGGTGGGGCGCGTTTGTTTGCGCGAGTCGTGGAACGGCCCGGTTGCCATGCCATGCGTTGTTGGGGCGGAGCCGCGCGCAAGCCACAGAGGCACGAGAGGCGGGGCGTCCCACGACGAGCGGGTGGTGTTGCTGCCGTGGTGCTTGTGGAGGGGCGAAGAGAAAGTCCTCACTTTGCACCCGCTACAACCGCTCCGTCTGGACTGTGCGACGAGGCAATCCCTCGGCCTGCTATCAGCTGCGCCCCTCCTCTTCGGTTTTTAGCTGGGATGCAATGGGCCTCCGCACTGCGCGCCCACCTGGGCCCTGGGGGCGGCGCGTTGGCAGATGAGGAGCGGGACACGAGCGGCCACGCGGGTCAGCACTTGTTGCTGCTGGACAGCCAGCAGTGCAGCGCTGCCGTGCTTCTGGCCTACGCGTGGATCACAAGGCCGTCCGCCCATACCGTGTGCCTGACAGAGTCGCCGCTGCACTACCAGCACGCGTGCCGCAAGCTGGGCGGCTCCACGGCGGCCCTCACTTGGAGCGACCTGTCTGCACCTGCCCACGCCCCAGCCTCGCTGCAGGCGCTGTTCGACAGCATCGCTGAGCGTGTGGGCCCTGGTCACTGCCTGGTCCTGGACTCGCTGTTCCCGCTGTGCATGCTGTACACGCCACTGGAGCTGACGCAGTTTGTGCGCAAGCTGCGCGTGCTGCTTGGCCCTGCTGGCACGCTCGTGGCATCCATGCACGGCGATACCTTTGCACAGCACGTGGCACTCTTGCTGTACGAGGCGGACTTGGTCTTCTCCTTGCAGCCCGTGTTGTCAACGCATGTCAGCGGGCGCTTGTCGCTGGACTTTCGGGGTCACGTGCCGCACGAGGGCCATCGGGAGTGTCTGTACACCGTGCGCGACAATGGGGGCGGTGTGGACTTTGTCCCTCTGTAGTCGGAAATGAAGGGCTCGAAGAGGGTGCGCGTGGAGGCCCCAAGAGCTGGTGCGCAGCAGTGCGGCGAGTACTGGTGCATTCCCGTGCTGGGCGGGACGCACGAGGGCTACGTGTTTGTGCGGCGTGACGAAGCCGACTCGCTGGTTGTGCATGTGGCCAACGTGGACGTGGATGTGACGGCTCAGGATGTGGGCTCCGCCTTTGGGGGCTCTGCGGTGGAGAGCGTGACGCTCAGCCCGCGGGGCGAGGCGAGGCTACGCTTCCGCAGCGACAAAGCTGCCGACAAGGCACTGCGCCTGCCGTCGGTGACGCTGGCTCGCTCCGACACGCTGCACGGCTATGCCAAGTATCTGGCAGAGTGCCAGCAGCGGCCGGACCCCGCCGCACTGGCGCGCGAGGTGGATGACTTCATGGCGGCTTTCGATGCCCGCACACAGGCCGCCGCCAAGGCCAACCAAAAGCAGAAGGTGGACGCAGACGGCTTCGTGCTGGTCACGCGCAAGCGAGGTCGCCGCGCTGCCACGCAAGGTGACGGGGGAATGCGTTTCTCTCGCGCGTGCACTCACTGCTGCGATAGGCGGGCTGGGGATGAAGGGTGAGCGCTGCTGACATTTGTTGCTCGGCTTCCCCTGTAACGCTGTGTGGCTTGCAGCTACGCATGCCAAGAAGCGCGCTTCCACGACGGCCGAGGTTGATCCCAACTTTTATCGCTTTGTGGCGCAGCAGAAGAAACTGGAGCAGCTGAACCAGCTGCGGGCCAAACACGAGGCTGACAAGCAGCGCCTCACACAGCTGAGGAAGCAGGACCGAAAGCTCCGGCCGTGACAGGGTGACGAGTACAGTCACTATTGTTTCTGCCCGCAACTGAGTCGTGGGAGGGTCTGCTGCTGGCTGCTGCTGGCTGCTGCTGGACCGCCGCTGGAGTGCGAGACAAGCTGTACGACGCGGAGGGCGCGCGCTGGCTTTGCGTGAGAGGCTGAGCGGGGCTTGGTTCCAGGGCACGGCAAGCACAGCGCAGCTCGCAGGAGATACGGTCAAGTGCGGTTTGTTCTTTTTCCCCTTTCCGTGCGCGCGGCGCGTGGAAGCTGACGTGCATGCGTGGCCGGGTCAGGACATGTCTCGTTCGGAGCGGGAACGGTCGTACTCTCGGTCCCGGTCGCGGTCGCGGTCGCCGGACCGTCGCCGCAGGAGCAGCCCTGGGCGTGGCGGACGTGGCGGTGTGCGCCGCGAGCGGTGAGCGCCTTGCCACCACACACATTGCGCGTCCCGCGCACAGCCTCACGGCCGCCGTCCAGCTCGGCCTCGCGGGAACGCCGGGGCAGGCGCCACTCACCCAACACCAAGAAGCCGCGCGGTGAGTGCGTGCGCATGCACGTGGCGCTCCTGACTGGCCGCCGTGCCGAACAGGCTCACGCGACGCCCTCTTCGGCGGGCCCATGTGCACCTACAAGCAGTTCTTGGCGACCACCGATCGCCAGCACTCGGCGCAGTCGGAGCTGGACTACGAGACGTACGCGCAGGCATACCGTGATAACCAGATCAGAGTCTTCTTCAACACGCACAAGGACGAGCCCTGGATCATGGAGCGCTACTATCCGCTGGAGGCAGAGAAGCGCTTTGCGGAAAGGTTGTTGCTGCTGCGGGGCGGTTTCTCTGTGCGCATCTTGACCGCACCAGCAGGCTCAAGGCCACGGCGGTGCGCGCGCAGCAGTTTGTGAACGAGGACCTGGACTACGGCGCTGTTCGCAAGCGCTCCTTGATGGTGACGCAGGTAGGCAGTGGCGGGACGCGCGACGGAGTTGGCCGTGACGGTGCCCGTGCACAGGTGCCACGCTCCATGGGCCTGGCGCAGCTGGCCCCGCTGCTGGGTGCGGACGTGGCGGACCTGTTCATCTCGCAGCCGGACGCGCAGCGCGACTTTCTGCGCGTGGCCTACGTGGAGTGCAAGGATGAGGAGCAGAAGGCAAGCGAGCATTCTTGTGTGCGCGTGTGCTCTTGACGCGGTGCAGCGCGCCGTGAGCGACAAGGTTGGCGCTGCTGCGGAGTCGGGGCCCAGACTGGCTGTGGCTGCGACGGGCGACGAGGCGCCGCCGGCTGCGCTGCTGCCCCCGCTGGTGCTGGAGCGCGCGGAACGCGACGCGGCTCTGGTGCGCGCCTTTGCGCTGTTGGAGTGCCCTCAACCAGATTGTTGTGTGCCGTGGCACAGGCTCAGCAGCTGGCCATTCAACTGGACGCCGAGACGTCGGTGCGGATGGAGTACAACGCCACGGCCCAGCTGGGCAAGGCGGAGGCCTCCGCCCTGTCCCGCCTCACTTGCCTCGTGCGCTACCTGCTGCAAGTCCACCTGTATTCCTACTGGTCAGCGTCTCTCTCTCTCTCTCTCTCTCTCTCTCTCTCTCTCTCTCTCTCTCTCTCT
>CAZYYU010000307.1:0-4008 GCA_964651735.1 uncultured Gammaproteobacteria bacterium
CACACACACACACACACACACACACAGCGCCTCACCCCCGACCCCTGCACCAGTTGACGCGGGAAGTGGGCCCAGCCGGCCACGATGGAGTTCTGCATCTGGTGCAGTTTCACCATGTCCATGCACGTGGACGCCATGGCAGCCACTTCGGTGCGCAGCGACTCTGCCGCCGCTGCCAGCACCTGTTCAACGAAGAGGGGGGTTTTCAGCGAAAACAAAGAAGAAAGTAAGGGGGGAAAGCAACCTTGGCGAGCTCGGCCTGCTCGTCCGCGCCCATGGGCAGCTGCAAGAGGCGCTCCACAATCTTCTGGCCTGCCGTCCTCTCAAACGTCAGCGCGTGACGCTGTGACAGCGGCGACGGCTTGCCGTTGACGGCGACGGCGATCATGTCGCGCAGCGGGTCACGCGACGTCTGGGCGCGATACGCGTAGATGGCGCGCTCCAACGAGGTGTCTGCGCTGTTGGTGATGACGGCCAGATTCTGGCGCAACACCTGCCAAGCCCGTCAGTGGCGTGGCAGGTGACAGCCGTCCAGCGCCACCTTGCCAAACTCAGCGAAGAGCGAGAACTTGGCATCGCGAATCAAGTCCTTTGGCGGGGGGAAGTGTGAGCACAACAACAACAGCAACCAAACCAAACGAGGGCAGCGCACCGAGATCCTGCCGTTCCACTGCAGCGGGTGCACGCGGTTGCTGAGGCCGATGCGGAGGTCTGCGCGCAGCTGGTTGACGCGTTTCAGCCATTCGCCGCACAGACGCAGCGCTGTGCCCTCCGCCATCAGCCCGTACTCCAGGCCCTGCACAGCGGTCACAGGATGTTTGGCAGGGGGTCTGTTCGTTCCTTTGGTTTGATTGATTGGATTGAATGATTGATTGAGCGTGTAGACGGCGGAACCTTGAGCCACTCAGTGACGCCGTCCACGCGCTCCACGAACTCCTGCTCCTCCTCCTGCAAGCCAGAGCCCGGCAGTGGGCAACAACAACAACAACAGCGGCAACGGATCGGGCTCACCACCACGTTGAGGATGAGCGTCCGCTTCTGCACCTCGGCCGACACGCCGACAAGCTCCTTCATCAGCGCTGCAAACTCTGCATCCTGCGCACATTGTCAACCACCACCACCACAACAGACAACAACACCCACCGCGTGCAGGGTGTGGTTGGAGGCCAGCAGCAGTGCCAGCGTCGCGCCCAGGTCCGCCTCGTTGCTCAGCGGCACCACTAACCGGGCCGGGAACGAGGCCACGTCGCTCCACCCTGCACAACACCGGGCTGTCACAACCGCGCACGCAACACACACAAACAAACACACACACACACCCTTCTTCTCCGGGTCCACGGACACGCTCTCCAAGAACAGACTGAGGCGCGCCTGCTCGCGGCACGCTGCGGTGAGCGGCCAACGGCGGCGGCGAACAGCGCGCAGCACCTTGGTGGCCTTGTGCAGGGGCCGGATGCACGCGCACGAGAAGTTGGCCAGGTCGGCCTGGAACATGCACGCGGCCATGGACAGCGCGCACGATCGCAGCAGCTGTGCGTCGCCAAAATGGGGTGAGCGTTGCAAAGCAACGTGCAACGAGGCAACGCGCGAAGAGCGTCTGACGAACGACAGCATGCACATGGCGCAAACCAGTGATGGTGTGGAGTGGCACGACCAACGAAGAATGGCAACAACGGCGAGCATCGAGGCGGCCAACGAGCCCCGGCGCCGTGCAGAGCACACACCGCACCTGACGCACGAGAGGCGGCAGCGGCTTGTGCACGTCCACCAGCTCGAACTGGTCCGGCACCATCAGCGCCGGCAGCACCAGGTTCTGCAGGAACACCTGCAACGCGGAGCGCGTGAAGCGAGTGCAACCCGCCGAGTGAGAGGTCTGGGGGCAACCTCGGCCGCCATCTCAATCTGCCGCGACTTGTCCATGCCCAGCTGCGCGTTGCCGCTGAGTGGGGGGGAGGGGAAAGCGCGCAACCGCAGGCCGCTCACCTGCCTCCCCGCGCCCCACAGCACGCCAATCAGCCCGCGCAGGGGCCGCGGCATGCTCTTGATGGTCTCTGCGGGTGGGCGCACATCAGCCTCGACGACGGTTGAGCGCGCGGCGCAACCTGGGCACACGATGGTCTCCATGGCGTCGTTGAACACCTCCAGCAAGTCAGCGTCGCGCATCTCGCGCCTGGCAGGCGGGGGACGCTGAGAGATGACGGCGGCGGCGGCAAAAGGGCCTTGCCTGCGCTTGTACTTGGCGTGCGCGAGGCGCAGAAAGAAGGGCCGCGTGATATCGCCCAACCACTTGGTGCACGTTTGCAGCACAAAGGGCAGCAGCAGCGCCCCTGGCAGCAAGTGAGCGGCAGCAAACAAACGCTCGGGGCCGCCACACCGACGAGTGGCGAGCTGGCCTGCGGTTGGCGGTGAGGCACACGACAAGGGTGGGACGCAGTTGCACGCACTCTGGGGCCGACCATGGCTGGGTGCATCAGCAGCACGAACATGGGGTGGAAGCAACCGGTGCGCGTGGTGACCGTCACGAACGCGGCCGCGAAGCTGTGCAGCTGCTCCTTGGCCAGAATGCGCTCCAGCACGAGCGGGTGGCGCGCCAAGTAGCCCACTGTGCGTTCCAGGGCGGCCCGCTCCGCGGCGGTGAAGAAAACGCGCGCCTTGGCAGGCAGCATCCTGCAGTGGAGCGCGCGCGCACTGCAACCGAGGCCGGGGGGAGGGACCGGCTGTCGGGCGCAACTCCAATTGCCTGACCGTCCGGTGGCACGTGCACGCACGGCCCTGGCGGGTTCCCAGCCAGCACTGGGGGGCAGCACTCGCCCCTCTGTACGCGCTGGGATTTTTGCTTGCACGTCGCGGGACACGCACAACGTTTGGACCCGTGTCCACTTTGTCCACTTTGTCCACCCCACACACGCTAGTTTGGGTTGAGGGTTTCCCTTTTGGTTCGTGGCGCTGCTGCTTTCACACCAAGCATCAACACACCTGCGCGCGCTGACCGCCCCCTCCCCCACCGCGCGCGCGCCTTGCAGTTTCAAGAGGTGCACGCTGCTCCTTTGCGCTTTGGGCGGATGCCCCCGTGGCCTGTGCACGCGCTCTGGGGCCACTTGCCTGCTCCTGGCCTTTTCCACTTTCTCTCCACTTTTTCCCCTCCTGCCTTCTCTGACCACCGGACCGCTGCAGCGTCATCATGGCTGAGAGGATCGTCGTGGCCGACAAGATCGCCGCAGCCGCCAAGGGCTATGAGAGCAGCGCCAAGTGGAAGTACGCCGTGGAAAAGGGCGAGATGGCCGCCAACACCAACAAGAACAACCAGTTCGTGTACGACATGATCGCGGAGGCCGGCATCAGCCCTCCCACGGTGTCCAAGTACGTGGTTATGAGCCGCATGCCCACGTGCTCGGAGTGGGCCGACCCCGACGTGTCGCTGCCCGGCTGGGACGTGGTGCAGGGCCAGTCCAAGCCCGGCGACGTGATCGCCGAGTGCCCCACCTCCGGCGACGCCAACGGCCACTGCGGCATCGTGGTGGGCCCCAACCAGACGGCGTCGGCCATGGCCAACGAGGGCGGCACCATCGTGGTCAACGACTGGGGCTTCCGCCAGGACAACAGGCCCACGCTGCGCCGCTACACGGGCAAGAAGTGAGAAGACCAAAAGAAGCAGAAGTTTTTCGTTTGTTCGTTTGTTCTGCCTCACATGATCCCGGCCTTGAGAAACGGTTTGAGCAAAGAATGGGCAGACAAGCAAGCCAGAACAGAGGAACAGGCAATCAACGGGCAAGCAAACAAAGGGGTGAACAAACAAACAAAAGGGTGAACAAACAAACAAGCAAAGGGTGAGCAACAATCAAAAGGGTGAGCAAACAAACAAACAAATGGGTGAGCAAACAATCAAAAGGGTGAACAACAAACAAACAAAGGGGCGAGCAAACAAACAAACAAAGGGTGAACAAACAAACAAACAAAGGGTGAAGCAAGCAAAGGGGGGACCTTGGACAGCGTCTGCCACTTCTGATA
>CAZYYU010000308.1:0-3958 GCA_964651735.1 uncultured Gammaproteobacteria bacterium
CTGGATCTCCAGAGTGCTGACCCGCGCTCTTCCAGTTGCCTGCAACCCCATCGACTCGTGCCACACTGCTGCGTGCGATGCCACCAACGGCTGCGTGCAGACTGAGAGTGAGGCCGTTGTTGTTGTTCTGGATCTCCAGAGTGCTGACCCGCGCTCTTCCAGTTGCCTGCAACCCCATCGACTCCTGTCACACTGCTGCATGCAACGTCACTCGCGGCTGCGTGCAGACGCCCAGTACGAGCCTCGCTTCCTCGATGTTCAACGCTCACCGCCGCTAGTTCCTTGCGTGGCTCAGGATGCCTGTCACACTGCCTCTTGCTCCATCACCCACGGCTGCGTGCAGAACCCCAGTACGGCTGTCTGTGCAGTCTTTGTCCTCGACCTCACTCGGCTCTGCAGTTACCTGCGTGGCTCAGGACGCCTGTCACACCGCTTCGTGCAATGCAACCGGTGGCGGCTGCGTACAGACGCCGAGTAAGACCCAACATCCGTCGGCCTTTCCCTCACTGCTGCACAGTCTCTGGCTCCGTCTTGTGCCATGGCGGCAACAACAACGGCAACGGCAACGGCAATGGCAATCATGGCAATGGCAACGGCAACGGCAACGGCAATGACAACCAGGGAAACGGCAACGGCAACGGCAATGGCAACTTCAACTTTGGCGACCTCAACGGCAACGGCAACGGCAACCACAACCACGGCAACGTCAATGGCAATGGCAACGGCAACTTCAACTTTGGCCACCTCAACGGCAACGGCAATGGCAACGACAACTTTGGCAGCCTTGATGGCAACCACAACGGCAACTTCAACCTTGGCAGCATCAACGGCAACCACAACGGCAACGGCAACATTGGCAGCGGCAATGGCAACGGCAACGGCAACGGCAACCACCGCAACAGCGGTGATGGCCTGCTCAAGACCTGGCGCAAGCAAAAGCGCAGCGTCTGAGCCACAGACGGCTAACAAAGAACAACAACGTTTTGTGGGGCTGGTGCTGGCGGTGGCCGTCTTGGCGTGGATCACGACGAGATGTTGGAGAGAAAATTACATTAGCTACACTTTTTCGGTACAACATGCACAAGACGTTTGGTTGGTTGGTTGGTTGGTTGGTGGGGTTGAGCGCCAGGCTCATGCGATGATGCACCTCCTCTGCTGCGAGCTGCGCGCCGAGGGCAGAGAGTCCTTGGACGAGGAGAGCGGCGAGGGCGGGTCCTCCAGGCTGGACTTGCGGGACTCGGGCGTGGAGCCGCGCCTGGACCCAGACGAGGAGGACGAGCCGCGGCGCTGGCGCAGCAGCTCTTCCAGCTGGAACTCGAGCAGCAGGTACGTGGTGCACAGCTGGTTGTGCTCCATGCCCAGCACGGCCTTCTCCACGCTGGCGCGCGGCAAGCCCAGCTCCTCCATGCGCGCCAGAATGGTCTCGTTGAGCGTCGTGGGCGGCACGTACACGGGCTGCCTGGACACGGGGCTGAGGCGGCCGTCGTCCGTCATCCAGGGGTGCGCGATGACCTCTTCCATGGTGAAGCGCGTCTTGGAGGGCACGAAGATGTGCGCGATGAGGTCCTGCAGGTTGGGCGACACGCTGACGGAAGCGGGCCACTCGTACTGCAGGCGGATGATCTGGCCCGAGTTGCAAAAGGGCACGTAGCTGGTGCGCAGAATGAACAGGATCACGCCCAGCGACCAGATGTCCACCTCGGGGCCGTGGTACGGCTTGTTCTCCCACAGCTCCGGGGGCGCGTAGTCGGGCGAGCCGCAGAAGGTGGCCAGCGAGTTGACGCCCGCGGAGTCGTAAAAGTTGCCCAGCCCCAGGTCGATGATCTTGACTTGGCCGTCCTGGTCAAGCAGAATGTTCTCCAGCTTGAGGTCGCGATGCACGATGCCGCTGCGGTGCAGGTGGTCAACGGCGCCCACGATCTGGCGCATGAGGGCGCGGCACACGTCCTCTGACAGCTCGCCCTGCGCAGCGTAGTCGTATAGCTCGCCGCCCGACACCTTCTCCATGATGAGGAAGGTGGCGTTGTCCGTGCTGATGGAGTGCAGCAGGCGCACAACGTGCGGGTGGCGCACACGCTTCAGCAGGTCCAGCTCGCGCGGCGGATACGGCACACCCGCGTCCTCGCACTGCTTCTTCTTGAGCGTCTTGATGGCCACCGGCACGCCCGTCAGGCGGTGCGTGGCCACCTTGACCGTGCCGAAGAAGCCCTCGCCCAGGCTCTTCTCAGTGACCTCGTACCAGTCCAGGATGTGGCCCTCGTGCGCCACGTCCTGGTACTGGATGGTGGAGCGCTGGCGCGCGGCCTTGTTGGGCGGTACGCGGCGGATGAGGCCGCGGAAGCTGAGGTCGCCCTCCGCAGTGGCAAAGGGCTGAATGTCCACGGACACGAAGAAGTGCGACCCGTCCTTGTGCTTGCACACCACGAGCACGCGGCCCTCGCGCAGCGGCAGCTTGGCCACCAGCAGGCTCATGGACCTGCCCAGCAGCTCGCACGGCTCGTAGCCAAACATGACGGCGCAGCTTGAGTCCACGGACACGATGGTGCCCACCGCGTCGCACGTGATCATGGCCTCCAGCGAGCGCTCAATCTCCGTGACGCGCGCGCTGAACACCACGGGGCTTGAGGTCAGCTCGCGGATTTCCAACGAGATGGGCAGCACGTGGCCCAGGCGGTGGCGCATCTCGCGGTTGCGCACGTGGCCCACCACCGTGGAGGCCTGGCCGCTGCGGTAGTTGGCCATGCGCGCGGCGTGGTTCACGGAGGGCGGGCACAGCACGGACACGTTGGAGCCGATGAGCTGGCAGGCCAGGTAGCCGCACGTCTCCAAGCTGTTGCCGTCGACGGACAAAATGTTGCCGTCGCGGTCGGCAGTCAGCGAGAAAGAATGCTCCACCACCTCGTCAATGAGCGCGGAGATGAGCGGCGTGGTCTCGCTCATCATGTACGAGAGCGAGATGCGGATTTTGATGCTCGCGCCCGCTTTGGTCTGGCCCACGACCACTCGCGTCGTCGTGGTCTTGAACGCACCCGACTCCAGGTAGCGCTTCATGATGTGGTCGTGCTGCGCGGCAATGGCGGGTGGCATGAGGAGCTTGATAGAATGGCCGACCAGCTCCTCGCGCGAGTAGCCAAACGTGCGGCAGATGGCATCGTTCACAGAGCGCACAATGCCATCGACACCAGCCACAATAACTCCGGGCGCGAGGCGCGGGCCCCAGCAGTCGCCCTCGCCCTGGCTTTCCGCACCACCAAGAAGGCCGGCGCTGGATTGCATCCACAACAACACACACAGAACACCACTCGCAGCAGTGCAACTTTGCGCGCGAGTAGGCTTTTTGCGGCGACCGAGGGGGTGACCCAGAAAAAAAAATGCGTCCGCGCCCGTCCTCGCGATGCGGGCGTGTCGCAGCCAGAGCGTTTGTCACAATGTGCCCAACGCGTGACGTGGGGGGGGCGACGCGTGCGACTTCTTTTTTTGGCCGGTTTGTGTGACGAGCGGCGGACATTCCCGCCCGTTCACGCGGTGGCGTGCACACGCTCTTGAGCCAGCTGCTGTGGTGCGATGTATCACTGCAATGGGCGGCCTTTCACTTCGACAGCCGTGCATTCTTGTGGCGTGCCCCTCGCCTCGCCCGTGCAACTGCCCACTCACCTGCACTGTGCACGAGGCCCGTCACCTGCGGGCTGGCTCCGTGGTCTGCGGAAAACACGCTCCCCGGTCATTGCGAGCGCGCCGCGAGGGACTGCGCATGAGCGCACACCACTGCGATCCCCCAACTGAGTCCTCGAGCGACTGGCGTGAGATGTACGTCTTCGCCTGCTTTTTTTGGGCCGGCGGCTTGCAGCCTGCTTTTTTGCGGCAATGTCAACGCGGCGCGCGGCAGGCGACTCTCAGAATTATCTACAACACAAGGGGCTCCCCCTCAACTCACGGTGAGCCGACCCCTCCGCTTGGC
>CAZYYU010000309.1:0-3937 GCA_964651735.1 uncultured Gammaproteobacteria bacterium
AGAGAGATGAGAGAGATGACAGAGATGATAGAGACAGAGACAGAGACAGAGACAGAGACAGAGTGAACCTGTGGAAGCAATGGCCGGCGATGCAGGTGCCCAAGTGCGAGATCTCGATCAGCGCAGTGCGTTGCGGATCGTACCTGCCGTTCACGCAGCAAGCAAGCAAGCAAGCAGCGGCGTCGTTGAGCGAGCAGAAAAGGGGCGCCCCAAAACTCACAGATAGTGGATGGGCTGGAACCACTTGCCATCGCCCAGACCTGCCACCGACCACAGACACACGTCACACCCCAACACCGTTCACGCACAGCCACCTCCATCGACGACACGAACGAACCACGAACGAATCGCACCAACAAAACGAAAGCACAGCGCAGCGCTCACCTCCAGCCAGAGACTGCACTGCGATGTGCGTGCACATTGACACTGCGGTGACCTTCCGTTGAGCGTTGTTGCGTTCCAGCAAAACAACACAAGCAAGCAAACAAGACAGCACCGTTGTCGCAGTGTGCCAGAGTGGAGGCCACAACGTCGATGCCCAGCCAACTGCAGCGGGGACGTTGGTTGTTCATGCGCACATTCGCCGCAAAGCAAAGCAAAGCAGAGCAGAGCAGAGCAACAAAGGCAAGCTCAGCTGACCTGCTGAGCCAGGGAAAGACGTTGCCATTGACCACGGACGGCCAGATGATGTACAAGGGGTAGATGTAGTTGCGAGACCAGAAGAAGAGCGCGGCGAACAGCACGAACGAGATCTGGGCCCCGATGTGGTAGACGCGGGACGTCTGCTCGGTGTGTGTGAAGTGTGTGCGTTAAGTGTGGCGAAGAATCAATGCGAAGAACACACCTTCTCGGCGTACTTGTCGAGGTAGTGCAGCACTTTGGTGAAGTACAGCAGCACGTCCGAGAGGTCGTGCACGATGAGCACGTTGAGGCCCAGCCGATGCTGCGAGGACGCAAACGACAACACCATGCTGCGCAGCAGTCACGCAACCGACCAACGACAAAACACGCTTGGGGCTCACAGGAAGATGGTGACCAGGTGGTGGATGATGAGCTCGCCAAAGTCCTGGTTGCAGCGTTGAGAGGGCGGCGCGAGGCTGCGCGTGAGCCGCGTACCTTGCGCTGCGCGAGGGTTGAGCGCAAGGGGCAGCGCATTGGACAAGGCGAGACTGTGCCTTGGTTTCAAACGTGACGAGTGCAGCGATGCCCTGCACGTAGAAGCCGAGCTGGAACATGTACAGGTAGTACCTGCCCTGCCGCGGTCAAACAACCACCAGGGACGGTCTAAACGCCGACGCACCACAAGGGCTGCTTGGCCCAGTCACCGTAGCTGGGAAAGTTGGTCCAGAACCCCAGCGCACGCCACGGGAAGAACTCGTGGCCCCACAGGATGCTAGCGGCCACTGCAGCGCACGCCCCCTGAGCCGTCGAAGCAACGGACAACGGCCTCTGACCTGCGATCATGCTGGGATAGTAGCACACGTACCACATGTTCTCCATGAGCTTGCCGCGCACGGCGCGCTTCTTGACCCCAAAGTACGCCACCAGCGGCCGGTACAGTGCGGCCGTGAGCACCCAGCGCAGCGTGAACAGGGCCACAGCGAACACCGCCACCAGCGCCGCGTCGCGCAGGCTCACAATGGGCGTCCACACCCAGACGTCGGTGCGGTAGGCCAGGTCGGCCTGCGGAGGCGCAGGCAGCCAAGACAACATGGCTTGCGAGGACCCCTCCGACGAGCACTGGGGGTTTGTCGCGGGCAAGCGGCGCGCGAAAAAAGCGAGCTGCAAAGGGCTGTGGCTCGGGGCCACTTGTTCGACCCAATGGCGAGCATGTTGGACCGCATGGGATTGCTGCTGCTGCTCGCGCTGCTGGGTAGACTGCTCACTCGGAGCGTGGCGAGCCGTGGCCACCGCGCTTGTTGCTGGATGTGCTGCTGTTGGTTGCGGTGTTGCGGCGGGGCGGCGGCGGGGCTGCTGTGATGGTTTGTTGTTTGTTGCGCTTGCTGACCTGGCCCGGCGCAAGGCAGCGTCCGCGGCGACGTCGACTGCTCCCCTTACCCTGACTGCAACACGTGCGTGGCGGTGCCCGACTGCGGCTGGTAAAGCAACCGCGAGCCGCACGAACGAACGTGCTCAGCGGCTGCTCAGGTGCGCGGCCACGCGCCAGTGCGTCAACGGCACCGAGGCTGGCCCTAACACCGACAAGTGTCTCGTGTCGTGGACGTTTGGCGACCCCGGCAACTGCCCCAACTGCGCCGCCAAGGTTTCTCCTCCCTCGCTCGCTGCTGATGCGGGACGCTCACCGCTCCCCTCCAGAGCGGCTCGTGCATTGCGTGCCAGAGTGCGGCGGCGTTCCATCTCCCGCGCGCCCGCCCTCCCTCACCGTGGGCCGCTGCAGTGACTCCCGACTGCATCGCGTGCGGCGGCGACGACCAGAAGTGCCTGGATCGCGGCGCCACCATCGACTGCCCCGTCAAGGTCAGTCACTTTGCTGCTGCAAGAAGCGTGCTCATGTTCGTCTCTGGCAGCTGCCCGGCGTGTGCAAGTGCGGCGTGCACGAGAACTGCAGGGATTGCCAGGTTGGCCTGTGTGGGCCGGCCTCTCGCCCCCAAGTCTGATTTGTTGGCCAGAGCGACGTGCTGAACAGCTGCTATTGGTGCGGCGCCAAGCAGCTGTGCCTGCAGCATCAGGTTGCGGCGTTGCGGTGGAGTGTTGTTGCCCATTTGCTCTTGGTGCAGGAGACGGCTCCCATTGCGTGCACCAACCAGGACAAGCTGCCGCCGGACCCGTGTCCAGGTCCGCGTCATGCTTTTGCAACCTCTGTGCAACGAGGCTCACTGTTCCTTAGCCTGTGACACGATGACCGATTGCCAGCAGTGCAGCAAGACCGCGGGCTGCGGCTGGTGCGGACAGGGCTCGGTACGGCGTGTTGTTGTGCGGTGTTGTCTGGACCAACACCACTGCAGGGCTCCTGCCAGCCCAGGACCACGTGCACGGCCCTCAACACGCCGCCCGTGGAGAACTGCGACGTCGTGTGCCGCGTGCGTGGCCCCTTGCTCTTCTCCCCCTGTCTTCTGCTCTCACCGCCGCCGCGTGCGCAGACGATGCTGGGCTGCGAAGAGTGCAAGCTCACCACGGGCTGCATGTGGTGCTCCAACCGCAACACCTGCGAGGGTGCGTTTTGGGAGGGGAAGGGTCAAAGAGCAGCAGCAGCTCACGCAACACCTTGCAAGGCAAGGACATGGTGAAGCTGGGGCCGCCGTGCACGCAGGACCTGAACCCTTCGTGCCCCTAGTTCCGTGACTGCCTTCCCCCCTTCGTTGGCTTCACACCCCCCTGCTCAACTCCCCCCTTCCCCTTCTCGCGCAGCACGTCCACGTTCGACGCGGGCTCCTTCGTGGGCGGCATGTTCCTGGTGGTGGGCATCGTGGCTGTGGTGGGCGGCAGCATCGTGCTGTATCGCTACTACCGCCGTCGCGTGGTCTACACCGCCGTGTGAATGAAGCTGATGCAGCCCAAACGTTTGTGTTGGCAGTGACGAAAGAAAAGTGTGCACAGGAAAGAAAGAGCTGTGCATTCACTGCACAGCGTAGCTGGCCACGCGCTTGTGGTGGTACCACCGATACACGAACACGGTCAGCGCCACCAGGCCCATCACGCCCAGCACCAGCACCATGCCGCCCACGAACGAGCCCCTGCAGTGTTGGTGGTGTCAGAAGGAAGAAGAAGAAGGGAAGAGGGGTGAAAGGGGAAGGTCGCACGCATCGAAGTGGGGCCCGTCGCAGGACAGCTGCTTGGGCGCGCCCGGTGGCAGCGCCGAGCACTGGCCCGTCCACTGGCAGCCTGAAGGTTGGGCGAGCATGCATGACGTCAGCAGCAGCAGCAGCAGAGAGAGAGAGAGAGAGAGAGAGAGAGAGAGAGAGAGAGAGAGAGAGAG
>CAZYYU010000310.1:0-1654 GCA_964651735.1 uncultured Gammaproteobacteria bacterium
GACCCCCGTCCCGCCGTTCCGCCCGATTCCGCGAAGTGCATTCGCAGCGTTTACTTGCGGTTGCCTGCGCGGCCGCCTCGAGTCTGCGCATGGGACCAGTTGATGACGAGGCCGTCGAACGCCACGCTCGTCAAATCTGGAAATGGTCAGCGGCGGATTCTGCCATGGAGTGCCAACCTGGGAAGCAAGGGTTCCAGGCACACTCCCGCACAATGGCTTGGTGGCCTCCGTCCAGCGCCGCCACAACCTCGCCCGTCAGCACATCGTACACCACGATGCGCGCATCGGCACTGCCTGTTACCGGCCCCGCCGCCAAAGCTCAGGCAAGCAGGGCACGCCAGAAGCACGCTCACCGGCGTACAAGTAGCGGGAGCCTGTGAGGGCAGGCGACAGACCGCAGCGGATGAGCGTGACCAGCGTGAGATGGCCCTTGAACTTCATCAAGGACACGTCGTTGGGATGCACGCCCTGCCGCCGCGTCGCTGGTCAGCGTGCTCAAGGCCAGCAACAAACAACAGGCTGCCTGGTTGCAGTTGGCCAGCGAGCCGCTGCGGTAGTCCCAGCGGTTGCGCTTGCGCCAGTTGGAGCGCGGCGTGGCCCGCCGCGTGTCCCACAGTCGCGCGCTCTGATCCTTGCTGTTGGACACCACCTGCCAACATCCGTGTGAGCGGCGGCAACTGCCAGCGGATCCGTACGTAGTGTGCGTTGCTGGGGCTGGCGTCCACGCACGTGATGCCCTCTGTGTGGCCCTCGAACCAGCCCGTGGGGCGGTCGCCAGCGCGCCGGTCATACATGGCGAGCCGGCAATCGTCGCTGCCCGTGAAAAAGATGTTGGGGTCGTGCTTGCTGAAGGCCACTGTGTTGACGTCGTCATCGTGGCCCACGAAGTGTTGCGTGGTCCGCGACGCCACCAAGTCGACCAGATGTGCGCTGCAGTCCGTGGCCCCGCACACAGCCTGCGTGGAGTTGCAGTCGAAGTGCACCGAGAAGATGCCGAAGCGGCCCTCATCGCCTTCATCCACCAAGATGGACTCGTGAGTCTCCACCTCGCCCTGCAGCGCGCTGAGCGACCCCCCTCGTCGGCACCCACAACAGGAACCTGCGCGTTGACCAGCTGCAGCGAGGAGCTCCAGCTGGTGTACGCCAGCCACTTGGAGTCGGGCGAGTACGCGCAATCCAGGATGCTCCAGCCCACTGAGCGGGCGCGCACAGCCCTGGCCACGGCTTGAGCGGGCTGCTGCCACAACCAAGGGCCCTGACCTCGTGCACTTCCAAGTGCCCGTGTCCCAAATGCGCACCATGCCCTCCTGCGAGGCTGCAGCAAACATGGAGCCGTCGTCGCTGTACTGGGCGCAGAAGATCTGTGCAACGCGCTTTGCGTCATGCACAAAGCGGGCGCTGGTGGCCTCACCTGCTCTCTTGCTCGTGCCACCCCTGCCACCACGCTGGCGTGCCGCGGCACCAGCATGCTGGAAACGGCGCGCTTGCTAAGGCCGCTGGTGCTCAGGCTGGCCCCGGTTAGCAGGGCCGGCAGCGAGGGCGGCGCGTTCCAGAAGCCCGTCTGCGCTGCCATCTGCGCTGCCAGGTCGCGGGGCGCGCTCTCCTCTGAGCCGCGGGGCCGGGGCGCGGCGCCACGACCGCGCAGCTGGTCCTC
>CAZYYU010000310.1:1754-3895 GCA_964651735.1 uncultured Gammaproteobacteria bacterium
TCGTCGTCGTCGTCGTCCGGGTCCAGATGGTCTTCCGGAGCGGCCCACATTTCGCGCAATGTTTTCAATCGCGCAGCACGATGGAGCTCCGGCTGCTGAGCCAGGGCGCTGAGGCACGCATCTATGAGGGCACTCTGCTGGGCCGGCCCTGCATCGTCAAGGAGCGCTTCGCCAAGACGTGCGTGGCTGTTCGCGCCCCACGCTTCCGCCTCATGGGCGTCTCGGGCAGGTACCGACACGCGGAGCTAGACCGGCAGCTGAGGAGACAGCAGCTGGCCAACGAGCTGCGGTCCGTGCTCAAGTGCAGCCGCGTGGGCATCAGGGTGGGCCCCTGGCGTGGCTGCGGGCGGCCGCGACGCTGATGGGCCAAGCTCTCCAGGTTCCGACGCTGCTGTGGGTGGACAAGCCCAACTTCCGGATGTACGGCTTCGTGCCCCAAGGGATTGCTTTCTCATGCCGCAGCGCAGTTTCATGGAACGCATCGACGGCATCACAGTCAAGAGCTGGCTGGAGCGCAACGAGCGCAACTTTGAGTCGCCTGACTGTCTGTGGCTGGCGGGCGAGGTTGGCGGGGTGTTGTTTCAGTGCCAGCGCCTCCTCAGCTGTGTGCAGCTCGGCCGAGTCATTGCCAAGGTCTGGTTCTTGGTCTTGCACAACACGCGCGCAACACTGAAGCTCTGCCAGATGCATTGCGACGCGGGCATGACACACGGCGACCTGACCACGTCCAACTTCATGGTGCAGATGGACGGCAAGGTGCAGGGCCCCCTCCCGTCGCCGCTGCCTGTGCACTGACGCTTGCTGGCCCCGCAGTTGCTGTATGCCTTGGACTTTGGGCTGGCGCAGATGGCGTCCACTGAGGAGGACTTTGCGGTGGATTTGTACGTGCTGGAGCGCGCCATGGTGATCTCTTCCCCCCCCCTTCCACTTGCAGCACGCGCAGCCCGTCTCGCCGCTCACCTGCTTGCGCGTGCAGGTCAGCACCCATCCACGGGCTGAGAATCTCTTTCTGGCTGTGCTCAAGTCGTACGGCTCGTACTGGTCTGCTGGTCTGGCGGTGGTGCGGCGTCTGGACGAGGTGCGCCAACGCGGACGCAAAAAGGTTGCGTTTGGATAAACCTCGAGCTGCGACGGAGGGTCTTTAATCGCTCAGTGATGAGTGCTACGTTCTTGAAGAGCTTGCGCTGCGATTCCGCCCTCTTCCCCTACGTGCTGGGGCAAGGAGATGATCCCGCCCATGTTCTGGCCTTGCCCGGCAACACGACGCTGGGCTCTGCCATCGACACCATGGTCGCCCACGGGATGTCCGCGGTCCCTGTCCTGATGCCCGCCAAGGTTGTGTGGCTGGGACTGAAATTTCGAATTCCGCCCCGTGGTGGCAGCGGCTTGCAGTCCTCACGCTTTGCACGCAGGGCGGTCAAGGGTCCGCGGAATGGTTCTCCCTCCTCGACGCCGTGTCTGTCCTTGTGTCGCTGTGCGAGCAGAGCGAGCAAGAGCATCCGAACGCACCGCAGCCCATCCCGGCATCTGCGCTGAACTTGCACGTGGACAAGGTCGCAGGGCAGACCAAGCTCTACAAGTGGTTCACGGTGACTGAGGATCAGAGTGCCTACGATGCAGCCAAGATCATCGTGGACCATGAGGTTGCGCGAGTGGCCGTGGTCGACGCGGCCAACCCGCTCAACCTGCGTGCGGTGGTCACTGATAGCCGACTCATCCGCCTGCTTCTGGCTGGCGAGGGGCCAAGCACGAGGCGACTGTTCAACAGCAAGCTGCGCGACCTGGGCCTGGTTGGCAACCGAGGCAAGCCGGGGGAAGGGACCGCAGCGGTAGCCGCTGAGAGCTGCGTGCAGAGCCCATCTGGGTCAGCAAGGACGCGCCGGTCATCCAGGCGTTCCAGAAGATGCAAAAGCACGGTGTGCGCTCCATCGCGGTGGTCAACGAGGACTTTGTTCAAGACCCGCAGGTCTGTGTGTGGTGTGTTGTGTGTGGCGCATCGCTGACCGGTGCTGGCGTGCAGCTGGTTGGTCACATCAGTGCATCGGACCTGACCAGGCTCCTCGCGGCTGACATGGCCGACAAGGCACGCACACAACACACACACACACACACACACACACACACACACACACACACACACA
>CAZYYU010000311.1:0-3850 GCA_964651735.1 uncultured Gammaproteobacteria bacterium
AAGTACGGCGAAGACATCTTTGCCGAGCTCAAGGTCGTGCCCTTGTTGGCGCACAGAAGACGCTGACTGCTGCTGCTCAGGACCAAGCGAGCCAGGGTGCGACTCATTGTCATTGCAGCTGGGTCACGGGCGACAAGGTTGTCAAAATCGGCGCGCTGGAGATGAACCCTGCAGACTTGGAGCCTCGGGGCGGCCTGTACCCGCTGCAGGACATGTGCCGGTTGTTTGAGCAGAAGTACGGCGCCAAGACCACGTATCTGGGTGCGTGCCTCCGGTTGAACGGCCCCCTCGCTCACGTCCTGCGCAGTGTCGGGTCTGGGGCCGTACCGCTACAAGCTGACCTTCAACTGGGCCCATGAGGAAGCGCCGGCTACCCTGTCAGCAGCAGACCGCATTCTGGCACTGCTCGGGCCGCGCATGGGCCAGGTGGACAACGTGCCCGTGCTCAACGTGCGCAGGTTCAAGTGAGCATTGGAGATGGCCCAACGCTTTGCCGCCTTGCTGTGCGATCGTTGCAATCGGACACAATGTGAACTTTAAACAATTATGGTTATGCCGCTCCCACCTCATCCAGATGGCGCTGCAAGAACCCCACCAGCTCGCCCGAGGCCTTGAGCGTGCGGGGCCCAAACGCAGGGGCATCTGCGAACGTCTTCACCACGAGATGCTCGGAGGGAACGAGGTAACGCGAGAAATGCATGTTCTGCCTGCAAGAGACGGACACACATGAGAAGCAAACGGCATGGACACACTGCAAACCTGCCAAAGTACACGTAGGCCTGGCAGCCAAGAAATGGGAGGGAGGTGAGGGCAAACGAGCTCAAATACAAACAAGTGACCTTGGTGCTGCTGCCGTGCAGCCGTTCCTCCAGCGACGACCTCTGCTTGGCAGGCAGGCGCATTGCGTTCAGCCACTGAAAGCCCGTCGCGTGCGCCAAGCTCGTCTGTGGCGCAAAGGCAACCGCCAGCCCGGCAGGAGCCAGGTCGCGGAACAGCAGCGCAGCAGTGCCGCCCTGGAATGCAGTCAAAGCACAGCAGCCATCGTGGCCACCGGCACACCATGCAGTTTCCAAGGAGCAGCACGCGTCCGTCGTAGTGCGCAAACAACTCCGCGAGTCGTGCGCGCCAGGACGCTTCCTTGGTTTGCCGCCAGTCAGCCCCCGCCCGCCAGCCAGTCGGCGCTCACCTCCTTCATGTACCATAGCTGCCAAGGGTCCGACACGAACAGCGCATCACAGCCAGCGAGAGCCTGAACCGTCTTGACGAACTCGAGCTGTGGAATGCCTCCAAACTGCAGCCCACGTCAATGGGCGCGCGCTCTCAGTGCAGCGACGCAACAACCTCCACCGCTCCGCCTGCAAACGCCACCTGGGCTCGCCGAGGTCAGCACCAGGCGACGGCTCAAGGGGCAGCATGCGCGGACCACCAGCTTGTCTGCCCTGCGGCCAGGAACGCGCTGCGTGTACACCCATCGGAGGGCCTCCTGCTCCGCGGACACACGGCCCTTGCCGCAGCCTCAGATGACGTTGGCACGGGAGGCTGGCCCACCAGCACAATGACGTTGAACTTGGCACGAAGCCCAGCGCTTGCACGTCGCGCCACGACGACTGCCACCAGCACCACCACCAATGGCACGACCACTGCCCACATCGATCAGTCCGCCCCTCTGCTCGCGCTTGAGATTTGAGCACACTGCATTAGTTTCGCTGCAAAACGTCGCTGCCCCTTTACAGCTCACTGACGATCGTGTCGCGCTTGAATCCCAGCCGATGCATGAGCCGCGTCAGGCCGCGCACAAACTCAATGGCAAAGTCCTTGAGCACAGGCAGCGGCACCGCGTCGCTGTTCTCCACAGCAATCTTCTTCTCCTCTGCAGCCTGCGTTGCATCAGCCACTCCCCTCACGGAGAAACAACACGCCACGCACAACACAGAGAGCCCACCTCCAAGCAGAGCCCCACAAAGGACTGCCGCGACATGCCGTACAGCTCCTCCAGCAGCAACAGCTTGTGTATCACCTGGACAATCGTGGGCAGGCCACCACTCCCCCCGCAGCCAACAACACTCACGTGCACGGTGGCCACGCTCACAAACTTGACCTGGCGTTTGCCCTTCTTCTTGGCCTTGACGCGCGCCTCGCCCTCGTCGTCCGAGCTCGACTCGCCCAGATCGTAGCCCTGCTCACTGCACCATCCTCAGCCCCATGCACGCACGCACTGCACTCACAGCACTCACCGTTCGCGCTTCTTCTTGCACTGGTCAAACACCACCTGGTACGCGGTGGAGGCCTCCAGCAGCTTGCAGAACCAGCGTGCAAACAGCTCATCGCCGCCGCTGCCGCAAACCACGTGCCACATCTGCAGCGTGCAGTACGCCTGCAAAAAAGGCGATAACGCCAACAACAGCAGCACAGCACACTGTGCGCTCCAGCAACCTGCAGCTGTTGTTGAAAGTTTTGCTCCTGCGCGCAGCCCATCATGAGATGCAGCATGGCACGCGCCGCACCTTGCACCTTCCACTTGTCGAAGCGCTTCAGGCACGTCTCGGCAAGACCCTTGTTGCGCGGTGTGCGGGCATGAGCAAGCATGACAAGGCCCTCCAAAAGCGCGCGTGCGCACCATAAAGTCCCGCTCGTCGAACCAGCCCTTCAGGCCCTTGTCCAGCACGAACAGGATGCCAATGTGCTGCAGATCCACCTCCTGCTCCCGCAGTTGCGCCATCTTCGGCAGCTGGTCCAACACCTGCAGCACGCGCGCGTTGGACGGCCCCCGCAGCAACACAGCGCGGCGCGGCGGCGCACCAGGATCTTGCGCGGCTCAGTGTTGCCCTCCGCGAAGCGGTTGACGAGGTCGTTGAGACGGTCTATCTCGTTGGCCACGTGCGTGGCGATGGACGTGCGGTTGCCCATCGCTCAGCTGTGCCCTTTGCCGCGCGCTGCTCAGGCTGCCATGTGCCAGCGCCGCCTCCGTGCGCGTCGGTGTCGCAGTCCTCGTGCTGGGCTCCAACTAGAGTGGCCCCTGGCAGGCTGGGGGAAGCCCTCTGCAAAAAAAATCGAGCGCTTGCCGCAGGGGCGCTGGCCAGCCTCGTTGCTTGCGTTTGGGGTGGGAGGCACTTGAGCGCGCAGCAGGGGCTCGTTGGTGCGGGGCCTTTTTTTGTGTTTGTTTTGTGGCCTTGCGGGGCTCGGGTGCGACGCGCCGTTGGATTGCTGCAACGCTCGCGCGAGGGACTGGACGACCGAGGCTGGCGGCTGCTCGACATTGCATGCACTTGACATGGCTGCCTGCTGTGACCTGCTGCCTGCTGGGCGAACGTGTCTTGGGTCGGCCTGCGCTCACCGCGGCCATGTGCAGAGCGTTAGTGCCGTCGCGGGGGGCCGCCCAGGGCAAGCCATGTATCCATGCTACGCAGACTCGGTGCGTGCGTGCATGTCGGGGGCTGTGGGCTGTCGCACTCAACGCTTCCCCGGTGCAGCCCAAAGGGCCCATGTTCAAGCCCATCGAGCGTGGCAGCCAGATGCTGGTCCAGCTCTTCGACGAGCAGGGCCAGGTGTGTTCGTGAGTGGGCGAGGCGCGCGCTTGTGATGGCTGAGCGCGCGCAGGCCCACTACAAGCCCGTGTGGATGGAGATCAACGGGCACGCCATCAACGTGTTCAACGGACAGCGCGATCAGCAGCCGGCTGTGCGCTTCGACCTGAAAGAGACTCGCTTGATGGCTTCCGTGCGCGGACTGCCCAGGTTGGCGCAAGCGTTCTTCCTTGGCTGACCGGCACTGACTGGCCTTTTCAGGCCGCAAATTGACACCACGGCCCCTGTGCTGGCTGTGATCTCGCGCTCACTGATCGACGAGCGCA
>CAZYYU010000312.1:0-3836 GCA_964651735.1 uncultured Gammaproteobacteria bacterium
TGATGGTGACGTTGCACAGCTGCGCAGTGTAGTCGGCGAGCACAAGAAGCGCACGGGGCCTGCTGCGTTGCGGCCGCTGAAGTGACGTTGGCGGCGTTGGCGGAGGCGCTCTTGGGCCGCAGCAGACAAGCAGCAGCAAAGCGGCTCCGAAGAGGAAGAAGAGCGGCAGGTACAGGCGCAAGTGAAGCGGCATGTGAAGGCCCCTCCTCCACACGCACGTGGGTTTCTGCACCCCGAGCAAACTTGCGAGTCCGGCAAACAGCTCCCCGGTGCAGAGTTCCGCGTCAGAATGAGAGGGGTCATGAGGGGTGTGTGGTGGACCCTACAGCGCCGTACCTTGGTGGCCCTTGCCTTGTGCATTGCCTTTGCTGGCTTTGCTGGTTTGTGGGGACGCACACGGGACCCGGCCCCCGGCGGCGCCGCCGCCGCTGCCGCCGCCGCCGTCCTTGGCTTCGACTCTCCGCCTCGTCGGGAGGAGGGAACCGACCAGGCGCTCTTGGTGCTGGCAGACCACGCCGCGTGCACGCTCGAGCGCGTTGGCGCCGTTGTGCACCTCGTGGAGGTGCTTGCAGTGCAGCTGTCTTGGCGCGTGAGCGTCGTGAGCGTGGCGGCCCCGCTGTGCGAGGGTCTCGGGCCTCGGCTCACGTCCGTCGGTGCCCACGTCAGTGCGACGCGCCCGGTGAGCGTGACGGCGCTCGAAGCGCTGGGGCAGCGCTTCGACCTGGTCTTTGTGATGGCAGCGTCGCCTTCACGCGAGCTTGTTGGCGCCTTGCTGAAGCTCCCCTTGCAAGTGTCCCACAAGCTGGTGCTTTTGACGGTCGGGCTGAGTGTGAGCCCTGAGACGTTTCGGCAGCGCGGTATCACCCTGGGCGTGGATAGCGCGCGCGAGCTGTTCCGTGGCAGCACCATGTTGCCCTTGAACATGACGGCGTCACTCTACGGGAGAAACGTTGCCTGGCTTCCTCCGTTGGCAACGCACAAGTCATCCGCCGCCGCCGCCGCCGCTGCTGTGCATGCGAGGACCGGGCTGCTCGAGCCCTCAGCCCCGCCCACAGTATGCATCGTCACGGGCGAGACTGAGCCACGGCACCAACTCAGGGGCATGTTGCAGCTTGCACGCTCTTTGCTCGCCATGCAGCAGCAGCAGCTGCACTTGACCGGCGGCGGCGGCGGCAGTGGCGGTGGTGGTGCTGGGGCGCGCCTCGTAGCCACACAGGCAACTCTGAAAAGGTTGCCGTCCACCGTGCTGCGTGACCTGACTGTTGAGATGCTTCCTGGCGGCGTGGACGCGTCTCGCTGCGACTTTGCTGTCAACGTGCCAGCGGACACGAGGGAGTACGCGCTCCCGCCTGATGTGATGGCCCTGGCCAACGCAGGTGTCCCCGTGTTTGTCAGCAACTCCTCCCTGCATCGGGCATTGCTGGGACACGACTACCCACTCTTTCTTGGCAAGACTGCGGGACAACAGCAACTGCTGCACGAGTGGATGATGAGTCCGCCCGTGTATCAAGAGCTCTCAACGCGAATGCTCCGCCTGAGCTCCCTGTTTGATCGCAAGGCTTCAACTGACCGCGTTTCGCACCTGGTTGCTTTCAAAAGGACCCAAGCAATGCTGGTGCAGCGAGCAAGGGCTAACTCTGGGTCCGCCTATTGCTACGCCTTCTTCAGCAACCTCACGTGCGCGCGGTGGCTCCATCCTGGCACCGGGCTCTACGTGTATGCCAATAGCACCCAGCTGCAGCAACACCAGCAAGATGCCATTTCCATGGTGGCCACCATCACCGTGTCCCGGCTGGCCACGGTGCGCGAGACATGGAAGTCCAATTTCGCGCGCTGGAAGGCACCCATTGTCCTGGTCGTGTGGGGCACGCCGAGCAACGCCCAGGAGTCGCCCGAGCTGGCTGTGCAAGAGCTGCAGCAATGGGAGCCATTCCTCTCAAATGCGCTCGTCCTTGTCGCTGTGACAGAACTTGCCACAGGGCCGCACCTGAACGAGATGCTGAACGTTGAGACCCTTGTGGAGGGCAATCGTGTGTCCCTTGCTGCACGGTTCCCCATCAACGCTTGTCGCAACATCGCCGTGGACAACGTGCGGACGCCATACGTGCTCATGGTGGATGCCGACTTTGTCGTCTCCGACGGCGCCTACGCGCTGCTGACGCCGCACGTTTCACCAACGGCGCTGCTTGTTGCCCCAGCCTTTGAGTCCATGGAGGACAGGGCGCTGCCACTGCCGACGTCCATGGCCGAGCTCGGGGCGCAGTGGGTGTCGGGGCGCATTCTGCCGTGGCGCTGCCACTCCAGCAGGCCCGCCGAGTTCCCGCAGCCACAACAACGCTACGCTCGCCAGTACAGAGCAGAGCACTGCGTTGGGCACCGTGCAGTCAACTACGTTGGCTGGTATCGCGCCAGAGCCCCGTACCGCGTGGAGCCGTACGCAGCAACTGGCGGCATCGACTGTGCATCTCAGGCGTCCAAGTTTGAGCCGTACTTTGTGGCCTGGAAGCAGAGCCTGCCCCGCTTCGACGAACGCTTCACTGGCCTTGCGCCTGACAAGATCTCGTGGATCCGCTCCATCAGCCTCAGGGGCCAGCACGAATTTGTGGTCGTGCCGGGCGTGTTTCTCGTGCATCAATTCCACGAAAGACCCCGCACTGCGCCATCCAACCAGGCATTTGCAAACTGGGAGCGCATCGCCTTGGCGGCCTGCAAGAGCAACGCCACTTTATTCGGCGCGTAACCCCAAAAGAAAGAAGGGGGTGAATGCTGCTGCTGCTGCTGCTGCGGCGGCGGCGGCGGCGATAGCAACACTGGCGGCGGCGGCGTTGATGGCGGCGGCGTGCAAGAGAAACGCCGCGTCACGCGCCCACGACCTCCTCGTAGCCGCTGTGCTCCCACGTGGAGTAAAGCGTCTCGCCGCGCTTGTGCAAGCGGGTGCTGAGGTCTCGCGCGCTCGTTGGGTGGAAGTCGCAGTCGATCTTTGCCAGCGCTTTGCGCAGCACGCACAAGGACCCAGGGGCGACGCGCTCCGCGGCAGTGCCGATTCCCAAGTAGGAATGCTCCATCGCGGCGGCGCCGCCCTGTGGGGTATTGCTGCCGCGACGCTGCCAGCGTGCTTGCACAATGACCTGGGGGGTTGTTTGTTTTTAAAAGACAGCGCAAAAAAAGTCACGCCACAGACCGTCGCGTTCTTGCTGTACAACATGGAGTACACCATGCACTTGACGTAACTGAGCGGCTCGCGGTACTTGTCCTTGGAGCGCACAAAGAGCGTGACCGGAGCGTGCAGACTGGGCAGCAGGCTGCACAGCGTGCTAGCGGCCGGCGCCACGGCGCGAACGCGCACGCCATCAGGCCATCGTGGCCGCCTCCAGTCCGCCGTCGTCGGGCCTAGCACCACCACATCCACGTTGGCAGGCAGGAACAAGTCACCGGTCCTGCCAAAAAAAGTGTCAACAAAACAGCGCAACCAACAAAAACCACACAAGCCCTTGACCCGGGGTGATCGTAGCCGTTGCGCGCGTGGGACAGGGCCATTTGTGGCACGGGGAAGAAGCGCGAGACCTTGAGGGCCACGAACAGCACGCGGTGGCGGAACAGGTGGTGCTCGTAGGCCTGCAGGTGGCCGCGAAGGCTCATTCGCTGCCAATGGCGGCGGTCATGCAACAGGAGCTGCAACTTGGCCGAGGCGTCTCGCGTCGCCGTCACCAGCTCCAGCCCGTGCCCGGCTGGCATCAGCCGCGTCAGCGACGGGTACTTGGCGCTCACCACGGGCACGCCTGCGGCCAGCGCGTCCAGAACTTGTCTGGGAAAGCACGATCGCGAATTCTGCCAGG
>CAZYYU010000313.1:0-3757 GCA_964651735.1 uncultured Gammaproteobacteria bacterium
GGCGCGTCCATGGTGCCGACCCCTCCGCCCCCCACGCGGCGCTTCATTTTGCCCCAGTGGCACTTCCCGTCCCCGACCTGGGAGGGTTGCTTCATGTCAGGCCCTGCAGCGTTCGCGTTCACGCCGCAGCAGCTGGAGATGCTGGCGTCAGACGAGCTGACGGAGATTGTGCCCCGCATGCCCATGGAAGAGCTGCGGTTGCTGCGCGGCACGTTCGGCCCCTTCGTGCCCCAAGTGCCCGCCAGGTGTGCGGCCTCGGCGCGGCTGCGGTGGCGTCGTTTCCCGCCAACACGGCGACGCGCCGCAGGGTGCCGCTGTGGGTGGCCATCCATCTCAAGAAGCGCAACCGCTGTCAGATGCGGCCGCCGCTGTGGCTGACCAAGGCTACGCTGGAGGCTCTGCTCAAGGTTGGAGCGCGCGTGGTGCGGCAACGTCCGCCCTCCCCCGAGTCACGTGATACAGGCGGAGCGCGACCTGGGCAACGACGCGTTTGCGCTGCTGCCAAGTCCGTTCTTTGTGGAGCTGGTAGGCGTCAATGCGCCGTTGGCACCTTGCCCACTGCGCTGCAGGCCATCTTGATGCTGGAGCACGCGCGGGAAACCGTGGCAGAGGCTGACCGGGTACGGCAGCTTGTGGACCAGATTCTGGACACGCGGAGGGCCAAAGTTGCGGCGCTTGCTCTCGGCATGGCTTCGTGCGCTGAGATGTCCGCAGGTCATGGCTGGTCTGTCGTTGCTGACAGGACCTACCGTGTTGGTGCGCCTGAACAACTTGACGGTCAGCGAGCTGAACTTGCTGCGTCCCTTCATCGGCCCCGCCATGCAGCAGTATGACCCCTGTTGCCTGCCTGCATCACCGCTTGACTGTTGGCGGCGGCAAGGTTCGACAAGATAGCCAGCGGGAACGCTGCAGAGTGAGGTGTGCGTGGTGCACGCGTTGTCTCGCTGCTGCCGCCCGACCGGCCCTCGGCGAATGAACTCGCCGCGTTGGAGAAGGGTCGCTACGATGCAAGACCAAGGGAGTGTGACCGTGGTGTGCGCGGGGTCTGAGCCGGTCAAAGTGGCCGGAGCCGTGGTTGCGCGCAATCCGGTGCTGGCAGCGCTCGTGCGGGACGGCAAGGTGACGTGCAATGCCACGCGGACCTCCGTACTCTGGATGCTTGCCTACCTGGGTCAGTGACAGGTTTTTTTCCCCTGCCGCCTCACGCATCTGCACGCGGGCAAGAGGCCAACCGGGACACCAAGCAGTTTGATGAGTGGCCCACCGGCGTCGAGGTCGGCTTGTTGGCAGCGACGTGGATTTCGCTCTGACCCCGCAGTCCGGGAAGGCCTTGCTGGATCTGCGCGCGGCCGCCGAGGAGTGGAAGGAACCAGTGCGTGCACTCTTCTCCTGTCGTTATTGAGCACCGACGGGCACCACAGGGCGCAGTGGCGCTTGTTGATGAGCACATTGGGCTGTGCCTGACGCTGGCCAACGGCAACTGGGCTGCGGTGTTCGCACGGGCCTGCCGCATGGACAACAGCAAGGTGTGTGGCGTTGGGCGGCGTGTTTTTTTCGCCGTTGACGAAATCCAGAGCCTTTGCGACAAGTGCATGCTGTATTGGAAGTCGCGGGGCGCTGTGCCCGAGCCTTTCTTCAGCTGCAGGTCTTGCCTCAGCTGTTGTTGTGGCTGCACTCAGTGCAGGCTGCGCGCAGAGATGGCTGGCAGGCTCAGGTTGTGCCGCGTCCACGAATGGAGGGGCGCACTGACGCGGCGCCTGGCAGCCCACGCATGCTCGAACGTACACAACGTGTGTCGAGTGCCAGCGCTGCAACGTGCTTTGCTACTTTTGCAGCGGCTTCAAGAACAGGTCATCGTCCTTGGCGGTGTGTCCTTGCAGCTGTTGAGCGCTGGCTTGCACCAGGTACCACTGCCTTGCGTGCCTGGCCAAGATGCGGCGCGAGGTTTGGTGCCACACATGTCAGCGCGCTCGCTGAGCGGGGGAATGTGTTGCGCAAGGGGCCCAAGGGCGAGAGCTGGATGGCCATCGAGAGCTTGGCAGCGCAGGTGATGGTGGCTGCGAGTTGCCCCGCTCGTCGTCCTTGGGTTGAGCTGCTGCACTGGCAGGGAGCGCTCGAGCCGCTGCTGATGCTGTTCAGCGCTGCGCCCAGCGCGGTGTGGGAGATTGTGTTGGGTGCGTTGCAGTTGTCAAGCGGCGTTTGCATGCAGCCAATCAGCAATTCCCAGGCAACGCGGGCTCGCTGGAGGTGGCGCGATGTGCGCTGGAGCGCGTGGATGCGCTGGACTACGCGCTGGAGCAGGTCAGTGTGGGAGTGTTGTGTGCGCGCGCGCTGATTGCTGCTGCCAGTATCCGTCCTGCATCGCGAGGCTTTCGCGATGGCTGTGCGATGACCCCGTGCACGCCAGGACGTGCTTCGAGTTCGCTGCCAGGCGCGGTGCACTTGATGCAGGCAACAGCTCCCTTCTTTGCAGAGTTCCCGCTGACCTGCCGCTGCGACTGCAGTGCTGCACCTGATGCACAAGGGCGCCGTTAATGCCGACACCCGCATCGCGCACGATCCTGACGAGGTTTGCGGAGCAGCGGCTGCGAATGCAGGGCGCTCATCCCCACTCAGTATCTGATCCGCAAACTGGCCCGCTGGGACGCGGTGCCAGCGCTGAAGCATCTCGTCACAGTGGGTGAGAGCCTCATACTCATCAGCTTGCACCTGAGTGCATCAGGCACCGGGCTGGACCTGCGAAGCGCCGCTCACCGCGCAGCGCTGTGCCACGCCGCCCATCACGGTTCCAACAAGGCTGCCTCCTTCCTGCTGCAAGCCGGGGCGGACGCAGACTGCGTGGAGCACGGCGAGACGGCGCTGTGCATCGCGGCGCGGGCCGGCAACGCGGTGCTCGTGCGCGAGTTGGTGGCGTGCAAGGCGTCGTTGGACGCGCGCGACGAGCTGCACGGCGACACGGCGCTGCACAAGGCCGTGGAGGGCAAGCACGCCCCAGTGGTGGAGGTGCTGGTGCGCGCCGGCGCCTCGGTGTCAGCCTTCAACGCCAAGGGCCAGACGCCGCTCGACATGTGCGGCAACCACCACGAGCTGGCGGCCATGCTCAGCTCCTCGTGTCCCGTGCAGTGAAAGAGAGAGAGCGCCATCGTGGCCAGTGCATGAAGCGATGACCTTCACTTCTTGCTCAAGGCCTCCAGCTCCGCGACGACCTGACGCGGTTCGTTGAGAGCACCAACGCCGACAAGACAAGAGGCTTGCCTTGACGAGCTTCTCCTCCTCGGCCAGCTTCTGCCTCTGCATCGCGGCGGCGGCGTGAAGGGCGGTTCCCAACCAAGCAAAGCAAGCACCTGCTCCGGGAGCAGCGTCGACGGGTCCTGGGGGTCGGCCGAGTGAGTGGAAGAGGGGGCGCCGGTGAAGAGCACACACAGCCACCTTGCTCTTCAGCGCCTCCAGCTGGCGCAGCTTCTTGCGCTGCGGAAACGCGCGTCAAGAGAACGAGGCGCGCAGCGGCGTGGCCGCACCAGCTTGCGCAGACGCTTCTCCACCGAGGCGGGGTCCGTGCCGTAGCCCTCGTCGTCGTCGTCATCCTTGGCGGCGGCGGCGGCGGCGGCGGCGCTGGCACTGGCACTGGCGGGCGCTGCAGCGGATGCGGCCACGACACCTGCAAGCAGCGGCGGTGAGAGCACAGCCAGCCAGAAGCGGGACGCAATGGGAGCAAGCCACACGAGCGGGGCGGAAGCAGCAAACATCGGCAGCACAG
>CAZYYU010000314.1:0-3757 GCA_964651735.1 uncultured Gammaproteobacteria bacterium
TGGTTTGCCCGGTGATGATCGTATAATGGCCTGCGCCATCATCGACCTGCCATTTGTGCTGGGCATACGATGCCCCTGCAATAACCATTGCAGCAATGAGAAATAATAGTTTTTTCATAAATAACTGGTAAAAATTAGGATGCGCCGGGCGTTGCAACGTCTGGTAAAATTGCAGCTACCCACCTCCTAAAAGTGTGCTCAGAACTCGTGCTTAACAGGCCCGACCGCTAATTTGCTCCCCGAAAAAAAAGACGTATTGAAAAGAATTCAACCAGTTACAGACCGTTTAAAATGATCGCCGGGCGCCCGAAAGCGCCGTTTTATACCATATCATTCCTGATAATTAGGATGCTTAGTGCAATTCAAACCCCCATTGGACGGTAGAAGCCAAAGGAGAGAATGGTGGGAAATTAACATCGGTGACGGTAACGGAGATCAGGTCTCCTGCTGAAACCGGGATCGAAGTGCCGGTATTATTTCCCGAAAAGTTATTGGTAGTGACCGTTACCGCAAGGGCGGTATTGGTAAAATTGACCCTTACCGTTACTATCTTTGCCGTGCCTGGAAAAGCCGGAGGGGCGCTGCAGTTGACAAACAAGTTCTGTATTGTTCCGTTGCGCGGACAGACGATTTGAATATCGCTTTCGTTCGTGGTAGAACTAATACCATTCGGACAATAGTAGTTGCCGCTGATACTATTACCACCTGTCGAACCACCATAGACCGAAACAAAGGAAGGAGCAGCAGCCCAGGTTGCAACGCCGTTGGAATTTGTCAGCACATACCCGGAAGATCCGCCGACGGCAATCGTCGGATTCGGATAGGAACCGCTCAGAGCCCCGCCCGCCGAACCAGTAGGTGGTCCGCTTTGAGCCGCAGACCAGACAACATTCGTCCCATTATAGGTAAGCACATTCCCGATGCCCGCTCCGGCAGTATTGATCTTCGCTGTCGTTACAGCACCGTTTGCGATCGTGGGGTTCGGATAGGTGCCGCTAAGATCTCCACCGGCAGCACCAGTCGGTACGGCACTCGGATTTGACCAGGCAGTTACAGCGCCCAGACTCGTAAGAACCTGACCGATAGCAGAGCCGCTCGGGCTGATATCACTCGCTGCTATAAGCCCTGAAAAAATTGCACCGGTACCATCGACTTTTGCAACACCCGCCGGAAGGCCATTGAGCCTCAGCCCGCCGCTTATCGTAACACCGCCGCCATTTACCAGCCGCAATTTTTCTGCATTATTCGCATACATCACGACATCAAAGCCATTGAGCGACCCGAATTTCTCGCCGCCGCTGAGTGTATTGCCATTGGTAAGCCAGAGCGCAGTACCCCCTGCGCCGGTGGTAAGGATGGTGCCGCCGCCCGGTGGAAGAATAAAATTATCGAGTGCGTTGGTGGTCTGCCCGGTAAGAATGGTATAATGGCCGGCGCCATCATCGACTTGCCACGTATGCTGGGCATGAGAAGCTACAGCAATAAGCATTGCCATAACAACAACGAGAATTTTTTTCATGGGCAGAAAGAAATACAAGTGATCTCCGGTAATGCCACAGGCAGTATCGGCATAGTGATAAAAGTGATTGAGCAACAGGGCCTTCTGCCGATATATTCCTGAACGTACCCCTTCGATATAAGGAAATCGGCAACGCCGCTATTCGCTGGCCGAGGCTTTAAAAAACGAACGGCGCCTTTTCGGGGCGCCGTTCGCTGCGATAGATAAAGCGAGTATTAGTACATTTCAAAACCCCAGGCTACGGTTGCAGCAGCAGGAGTGCCGCTTTCGGTTTCCTGCAGCGAGATCAGATCGCCCGCGCTTACCGAAATGGAAGTGCCGGTATTGTTGCCGGATGTTGCGGCGCCGGTGATCGTAACCGATAGCGCAGTATTTCCACCGTTAACGCGAATGGTCATCGTTCTGGAATTGGCCCCACCAGGTGCAGCAGAACAATTAACATATAAATTTTTCAGCGTACCGGATCTCGGGATAACAGCCTGTACCGAAGCTTCGGCGGCGATATTACCGCGATCGGTTGGAGCCGAGAAATTATTAGCGGTTGCTGCAGCGCCCGTGCTGCCGATGAACATACCCGTCGGGCGCGGCTGCCAGGAAGCATTCACACCATTAAGGTTCGTCAGCACATCGCCCGGCGAACCGCCGACGGCAATGTGATTCGAGGTGACGGCTCTCGTTAAGAGTTTCAATCCGCTGATCGCGCTATCGGCCATCTTGGAAGTTGTTACCGTTCCGTTGGCCACTTTCGAAGTCGTAATAGCATTAGCAACAATATCGATGTTCTGAATGCTATTGGTAAGCGAAAGCTTCGAATACGGAATACCGGCCGCAGCGGCAATATCGGCATTGGTGATCGAGCCATCGGCGATCTCAGTCGATCCGATAGCACTGGCAGCGATCGTCGGATTCGGATATGTACCGGCAAGGCTTCCACCGGCAGCGCCGCTCGGCGAACCACCGGCCGGAGCAGCCCAGGCAGCATTACCACCGACGTTGGTGAGCACATCGCCGCTGCTCGAACCACTCATATTCATGTGGTTCGGCGTGACGGCATGGCTTAAGAGCTTGAGTCCGCTGATCGCGCTATCGGCCATCTTGCTTGTCGTTACCGTACCGTTGGCTACTTTCGAAGTCGTGATCGCATTGGCAACAATATCGGCGTTCTGAATACTATTGAAAAGCGCAAGCTTCGAATATGCGATCGCAGCAGCCGGATCAACATCGGCATTGGTGATCGAACCATCGGCGATCTCGGTCGATCCTACGGCACCAGCCGCAATCGTCGGGTTCGGATACGTACCGGCAAGGCTTCCACCGGCAGCGCCGCTCGGAGTAGTAGATAGGGTCGTCCAGACCATCGAACCGGAATCGATACCGTTGGAAGTGCCGAGGGTTAATACTTGTCCTACCGATCCCATAACGGCCGGCCAGACGTAGTTGCCGTTATTGGTAAGATTTGGAGCACGAATACCAATGTACTGTGTACCGGTACCGCTTGGCTCCTGCCATCTGACGTCACGAGCGTTGTTATCGGCGTTGGTCAGCGCGATGCGTGCCTGGGAAGCAATAAGGAATGGGCCGGCAAAGGTTTGGTTATTGCTCCAGGTATTGGAATTACTAAGATTGATACCGAGCGGTGAGCCGACGGTTCCGTTACCGGAAAGGGTAGCATTCGTCGTTACCGTCGAACTGGCCGGAGCCGCCCAGGCAGCATTACCACCAACGTTCGTTAAGACATCGCCATTGCTCGAACCACCCATATTCATGTGGTTCGGGGTAACGGCATGGGTTAAGAGCTTCAGCCCGCTGACGGCGCTATCGGCAAGCTTGCTCGTCGTGACCGTACCATTAGCTACTTTGGAAGTGGTGATGGCATTCGCGACGATGTCGGCATTCTGAATGCTATTGATAAGATTAAGCTTCGAGTAAGCGATCGCGGCAACCGGCGATACATCAGCATCGACGATCGTCCCATCGGCGATCTTCGCAGAAGTAATAGCATTTGCTGCAACCACCGGGTTCGGATACGTACCCGTAAGATCGCCACCGGCCGGACCGGTCGGCGTCGAAGGCGGAAGCGCCTGCCAGGCAGCATTACCGCTGACGTTGGTGAGCACATCGCCATTGCTCGAACCCGTCATATCCATGTGATTCGGGGTTACGGCATGGCTTAAGAGCTTGAGTCCGCTGATAGCGCTATCGGCCATCTTCGAAGTTGTTACCGTACCGTTGGCTACC
>CAZYYU010000315.1:0-3740 GCA_964651735.1 uncultured Gammaproteobacteria bacterium
CACCTCACACTGCACACCGCAGCCGACGACGTGCATCTGGTGCCGCAGAGCTGGAACGACGCCGACAAGGCCCTCAACCGGGACGTGACCGCCGCCAACGAGGCCGTGCACGCAGCTTTCTGCAACAACTTTGACACGCGCTCCGCCGTTCAGGTCTCTTCCTTTTGTCGTTGGACCACCTGTCACATCTGATGTTGGGTGTTGCCTATCACGTTTGATGTTGGGTGCTGCCTGTCACGTCTGATGTTGGGCGCTGCATTTGCCAAACTCTTGCAATGTTGTGCGGTGCCTTCTGACAAACGCCATTCGCAACCAACCGTGGCCAGGCGCTGGAGACGCTGGCGTCGGCGGTGCAGAAGTACGTGAGCGCGGGCGACGCGGCCAAGGCGTTCCTGCTGGTGAAGGCGGCGACGCAGTGCACGCGCGTGTTGCGCGTGCTGGGCCTGCTGCCGGACGGCGACGCGCTGGGCTGGACCGCGGCCGCGCACGGCGGCACCGACGACAAGCTCGTGGACGCCTTCTACGCCTTCCGCCAAGGTCTCCGCTCCTGTCACCTGTCACATGTCACTGTCAATGCTTACTTGTCACGTGTCGCTGCCAATGCTTTCATCTGCCACTTGTCACGTGTCGCCGCCAATGCATTCACCTGCCACTTATCACCCATGCTGTTGCCTGTCACTCATGCGACGTTGCGCTGCTCTTGGCAATGCAAAAACCGAAAGCGCTGACCGCACATTTTGTGTGCAGCGGTTCGCGACGCGGCCAAGAGGAAGGACAACGCAACATCGCTGATGCCGCTGGCAGACGAGCTGCGCGATGTGACGCTGCCTCCGCTGGGCATCAAGGTGCTGCACCGCCATCTTCTTTTGGTCTCGCCCCACCAACCAGAGCACGCGCGCAGTTTGACGACTCTGCACTGGGATGGAAGCGAATCGACCCCCAGGTCTGTTGGTCTTTGTTGAACGCGACCCACTCACAGCTCGCCCAACAACAAGGCCTTTGTGGCTGAGAAGCAGGCCCAGAAGCGCACGCAGGACCTGGCCAAGCTGAAGCACGCTCAGGACGAGCTGGACAAGATGGAGGCTGCGAGGTGCTGTCGTTGGATGTTGCTGTTGCTGTTCCGGCGAGTAACCCCCCTGCTCCGGCTCAAGGGCACCACCTGAGAGCGTGATTGATCGCTCCCAGTTCTCTGAGTATGACGCGTCCGGATTTCCCACCAAGATGGCCGACGGCTCGGACGTGCCCAAGGCGCGCGTCAAGAAGCTCAAGAAGGACTGGGACGCGCAGAAGAAGCAGCACGAGAAGTTCCTGGAGAAGGCCGGTGGAAATCCCGATGCGTTCCTGGCCACGCTGCGCGAGCGCGTTGCAGAACTGCAGGCCGCAACAAAACAATAACACTTGCCAGGAGGGTGCGGCCATGGAGGTAGCAGCGGGCAAGGCCACGTACGAGCTGCAAGCACAGCTGCCTCGACTGCCCATCCCGCGCCTGGAGCACACGCTGGCCAAGCTGCGAGCGAGCTGCGCGCCCTTTGCCGACGACGCCGCTGCCCTGGGCGCGCTGTTTGACGACTACGCTGGGGGCACGGGGTTGCTGGCGCAGCAACACTTGGAGCGCGTGGTGGAGGCGCGTGAGCCACGCAACTACACGGAGAAGCTGTGGGACGAGACGGCGTACCTGGCGTACAAGGCTCCGCTGCCGCTGCACACTGCCGCGTGGGTGGCCATCAAGGCACCGCCACGCGCGGCCACCACTCAGGCAGAGCGCGCGGCGCGACTGTCGCTGGGCTTGCTGCGCTTCTACGAGGAACTCGACGCAGAGGTGGAGCCTTTTCCGAGCCCCGTTGTGCAAGCTAACAGGCAGTGCAGCGTCTGGCGCCCGATGTGTTCCGCGGCAGGCCGCTGTGCATGCTGCTGTACGCGCCCATCTTCCGCAGCCTACGCATCCCGCGCCCCGGCCACGAGCCTGATGTGGTGCGCATGTACGAGCGCGCGGCGGCGCACCTGGTGGTCATGTGTCGTGGGCGCATGTTTCGCGTGGGCGTCAACCAGGTGGTTTTCCTGTCTTGTCCCCCTCGCTCGCACCGCCGATTCACCGTCAGGCAGCAGGATCTTGCGGCACTTTCTGCGGCATTCAGCGACATCATGGCAACGTGCAGCCGCGAGCCTGCCGTGAAGCCTTGCATCGGACACCTGACGGCGCAGCAGCGTGATGTGTGGAGCGCCCAGTACGAAGAGCTGATGCGTGTGTCAGGCAACGCGGAGCTGATGGACGTGATCGGCTCCGCTCCTTTCGTGGTGTGCCTTGACCTCGACCACGAGCAGCAGCCAAATGGCCATGCCGTGGACGCCAGAGCGCACAGCATCATGCACTGTGGCAGCGACAACACTGGCAACCGCTACTACGACAAGCCCATCAACCTGGTGGTGCTGCCCACGCTGGAGGTGAGCGCGGTGAGCGTCTTGTGCGCCTCCGTTGACGGCCACCGACACACAAGGCCGGCGTGGTGCTCGAGCACTCCGCCACGGACGGCACACAGCTGATGCGTGTGCTGGAGTATTGCGTGGCCTCTGAGCACGACGAGTGGGGCTGCGGTGACCGGGGCGCTGCACCGTGGAACGAGATGCGCTTTGAACTGCCTGCCGCCGCAGCCACCACCTGGATGCCTGCCGCACAGTTGGCGATGCAAACTCTTGTCGACTCCTTCTGGCTCAAATCGGGTGCAGCTCGTTCGCGTTTTGGGCTTGTTGTTTTGCTCACCTCTCGCCAGGTTGCTTCGAGGAGTTTGGCTCGTCCACGATCAAGACGTTCCAGGTGTCGCCCGACGCCTTCATCCAGCTGTCGCTGCAGGCTGCATACTTTCGCATGCACGGCACCTTTGTGGGCACGTACGAGAGCGTCACGACGCGGGCCTTTGCTCGCGGCCGCACCGAGACAGGCCGCACCGTCACGGCCGAGTCGGTGGCCTTTGTGCAAGCGCTGTGCAGGCATCGCACCCTCGTTGGCAGCTCCACCAAGACTCACCGGCTCACCTTCAGGCAACCGCGCGACGTGCCCCTGCTGGTGGAGCTGCTGCGCCAGGCGTCCGCCGTGCACGTGCGCAACCTGCAAGAGTGCGCCGCTGGCAAGGGCGTGGACCGGCATGCGCTGGCGCTGCGTGCTGCAGAGCGCGAGCTGGGCCTGCCTGCACATCCGCTATGGAGCCACGACGCCGTGGTTGCGGTGAGCGCGGGATTGGAGTGCGCGGAGGTCGTGAACTCATGCCCATGCAGTCGTCCACGTGGCGACTGAGCACCTCGCAAGTGCCCACCAAGACGATGCATCCCGGATTCGGCGCTGTAGTCCCAAACGGTTACGGGTGCGCAGCTTCCTTGTGCTTTTGCCTCTCTTCCCCGCTTCCTCCAGCGTTTATTACACGCCGGGCGACGCCTACATCGACTTCTCCATCTCGTGCTGGCGATCCATGGCCACGGACTGCGAGCGATTTCATGCATTCTGGGCCACTGCGCTGCGCGACATGCGGGCACTCTTTGCTTGACATTAAATCCCCTCGCTCGCCATGATGCTCCTGACCACCGCCAGCACCAGGTCCTTGGGCAGCGAGCGCACGCCGCTGTGCCTCCAGCGCACCGCCACCAGCAGCCACGTGCGCACCCGCATCATCAGGTACGGCCCGTACCACCGCATCACCTCACGCCGCAGCTGCGTCTGCCCCGCAGCGTACTCCAGCAGCGCACCACGA
>CAZYYU010000316.1:0-3723 GCA_964651735.1 uncultured Gammaproteobacteria bacterium
CGAGCGCAGCGCCCACGTCACCACCGTCCACGCCCTCTGCGGCTGCCGCCAGCGCCGCCGCCGCCAGCACCGCTGCCAGCGCCACCTCTGCTGCCGGCTCGTTTGGCCACTCCGGCCCCGGTGTGACAGTGTCATCGGCGTTGCTGTATGCTTCGGGTCTGGGGCGGCCTGCGCCCGTGGCCGAGGACTTTCCGGTGGCGCTCAAGTTCTCCGCCGCCCGCATCGAGACTGCGCTGCGCATGCGGCCGCAGCTGCCAGCACTGCTGGAGCCGTTGGTGCTCCATGCCATGGCCTCGTACCCGGGCACCACCGACGTCAAGTTGCGTTCACGCCTCCTGGACCTGGCGGTCACGCTCGTTCGTTGCGGCGTTGACTACCGACGCCTGGACCCCAAGGCCACCCTCGTGCACAACATCCAGGAGCAGATTCTGGGCAAGAAGTCGTACGTCAGGGAGCCGAAGCGATCCATGCCCTCCATGTACACGTTTCTGGGAGTGCTGCTGGCGCCTGATGGCGAGGACGCGCTGGTCAACGCCAGCCTTGTGATGCAAGTGGCGTCGCCCGTGTTCTCCGCGCCCTATTGGCGCAGCAACGCCAAACTGCTCCCCACACTGCGGTGGCTGCTGCGCGACCTGGTGGTGCGGCGGCGGTCTCAGTTGCAGAGGGGTGATGCTGCAGCCCCGGACACCTTCAAGAGTCTGCGCGCCCACTTTGTGTCGTGTGTGGTGTCCAAGCTGCCCCACGAGGAGGCCGTTGAGATGTTGGAGGCGCTCATTCGCGCCAGCAAGCCCTTTCGTTCGTTGGTGGAGGAGATCACTGGCCCCACAACGCAGGCGGTCGCGTCACTGTTGCAGCGGGGCAACTTGCATGTGTGGAACACGACGCAGTGGACAGCGTGGCGAGCGCTGGTGGCTCGCATGCAGGTGTGTCACTGACAGTGTGTGTGTGTGTGTCAGCGTCTCCCAACATTCACGCTGCTGCCGCCAGCCACTGCAGGTGCCCATGTCCATCGACGCGAGCGAGCAGCCAACAGAAGGACAGGATCTGGCTCTTGACGTCGAAGATCCCGACTACATTCTGGCCAAGATGTCCGCGCCACTGGGCCGGCTGGCGTGCCTGATGTTGCAGACGCGAGTGGGTTCGCCGAGCCCGACGAAGAGCGCCTTGGAGGAGGCCCTCGAACTTGCGCGGCCGCTGGCTGCGTTTCCTGCTTTCGAAGAGCTGTGGACCGTGCTCTGTGCTGATTTGGAAGGTGGTGGCGGTGGAAACGGTGGCAACAGCGGCGGCGGCGGGGCCAAGCGTGCACTCTTCGCGGAGGATGGTCCTGACTGTGCCATCGTTGATGGTACAGCGGGGCAGCCAATGTCGGTGGCAGAGGGAGCGGCGGCGGTTCCAGAGGCTCTCTCGCTTGATGAGCTGCACGCTGCGGTGCTGGCGCTGGTGCAAGCGGAGCGCAATGTGGCTCCGCCCTGTGTGGATCCCTTTGCAGTGCCAGACGGAGTGCCGCACGCTCGCTGCCACGCTGCCAAGCTTGTGTCGGGCTGGAGCCAGCAAGAGGTGGAGGCCGCGTTGCCGCTGCTGTCGTTGCAAGTGCAGGACCTGCAAGGCGAAGTGCCAGACGCGTTCTTCCCGCTGCCTCAGGCACTGTACCGCCACACACAGCGGCTACCGTTGCTGCACGCTCGCCTGGATCCTGCGTCGTTGGCCCACATGCTGGCGGTGGCAGAGCAGCTGGTAGCCATAGACCCGGACCGCAACGCCGCCACGGAGCGAGCGCTGCTGTGTCTGCGTGGGTCTGTGACGCGGCTCAGCGTTGCTGCGGATGCAACGGCGTCTGTGGTGGCGGTGGTGGCCGGCGGCGCAGGGCAGTGTCCGGTGGCACCCTTTGACCCGCATCCGTGCGTGGAGGACTGCGATGTGCTGGCTGCAACGCCGCTTTGGCAGACGCCCGCAGCCACTGTGCCCGCAGCCACGGCCACGGAGGACGCGGTCATGGCGCGCAGCTTGCAGTGGCGTGCCGCGCTCATGGGGCTGGGGCTGCAGAACGCCACGTGGGCTCAGGCGTACGTGGCGCAGCTGCCGCCGGAAGACGACGACGTGGACCCACTGCTGGGCTTTGCGGTGGCGTCAGCGTTGCATCCGCTGCCGGCCGCGTTTGTGCAGGCGCTGCTGGCTCAGTGCAGCGAGGCTGTGCAACGCACCTCCGGCCCGCCGCCGTCGCTGGTGCGCGCGTATGCACTGGTGTGCTGCTTGCTGCGGCTGCCCAGTCCACTGGCGGCCGCGCTGCCGTGGTTGCGGCAGTGGCACGCGCTCGTCGCCGCGCAGCGCTTCGTGCCTGCTGTGCTGCGCCAGGCCATGGCAGTGGTGCTGGAGGGGCTGGCCCCCACCCCGCGCCGCCTGTCGTCGCCCATGGAGGCACACGAGCACGTGGACGACATCATCCGCCGCTGCCTCAAGCAGAGCGCGGTGCGCACGCGCTCCTTGTACTGCGATGCGGCGCCGGCTCTGCTGCTGCAGCAGCTGTCGCCGGACCTGGCACTGTCGCTGCTCATCTCGCAGCTGGTGCGGGTCGTGCGCTCTGACCTGGACGTGTCGGTGGTGGCCCACATATTTCTGCGCGTTGTGCCCGCGTTGGAGGCCCCGTGCTCGGTGCACGTGTACTTGCCGTCGCTGGTCGTGGATCTGGCCGACCGTCCGCTGCTGTGCGCTGCGCTGGTGGCCTTCATCGCCTTCACAGTGTTGTGCTCTGCCACAGTGCGTGCAGATGCGGGGCGCGTTCCGCAGTACCGGCTGCTGGCCCATCACTTGGCCCACACCATGCACGCCACTCCGCATGCGGTGCAGCTGCTTCGTGTGGCGCTGCACGAGAGCGGGGAGCACCTTGAGGGGGCGGGCGAGACGGCGCGTCTCATGCTGGCCGAGCTGCGCGCCTTGCACGCTCGATTGCTTGAAAAATGAACCTCGTGCTGCAGTTGCTCGCCGTGCTCGGTGTCGTGGGCGGCCTGCTCGAACGCTGTCATAACATGCCAAGAGGCGCTTCAATGGTGCTGCTGCTGCGCGCCGCCGGCGGCGAGCTGCTTCTGCTGTTCCTGTGCCACAAGCTTCTTGCGCTCCTGTGGGAGTGGCCTGAGCGCTGACAGCGCCATGGGCTTGGACAGAGGGCGTGCCAACACACCTCAAACCGCGTCTGCAGGTCCGAGAACCGCTGCTCGTGCTCGTTCTGCCACACAGACGACTTGTGTGCGAGCCAGCCGCCGATGCTACAGGCGAGGTGTGTGACCACTCACCAACAGCGAAGCAACCTCCTTCCCCCCGCGGTACCAGCCGGCGATCAAGTGCTCCCAAGGGTCTGGCCAAAAAGCCGCTGTGAGCTGCAAAACGATGCTGCCAGGTGCCGCGCGCCCCACCCCGCGAGTACGGCACTCGCCGTATGCCGTTGGCAACCAGGACCACCCCAACGCCTGGCCACAAGTCAGTTGCACGGGAGGCGCCACGAGCGAGCGCCCGCCACAGCGTCACCACAGCGCCCGCACAGCAACGCCAAGACATGCGCACCAAGCGCCGAGCCAATGGCGATGCTCGGGAGTGAGGAGCCGAACAGCCACGACATCCTCGCTCCCACTGACTGCAGCGCCTCTGCGTTCCAACTCAATCAGAGCCCAAAGGTGCTGCCCCTTCGCAGCGCAAGCGTGTTTTTTGTCGGCGGCGCAAACCAGGACATCT
>CAZYYU010000317.1:0-3692 GCA_964651735.1 uncultured Gammaproteobacteria bacterium
CTGCTTGGCAGTGGCAAGGATATCAAGAAGGATTTTGAAGCCTAACCCTGAAAGATGGTGGACGGTTGACTCCAATACCTTTCGTTGCAGCATGAAAAATCCACTCATTGGATCCGAGACAGACTGTTTCAGGATCACTCTGCTCGCGGTCGTCGCGAGTTGACTCATTGTTTTGCGAGATTCGTTCCAGTCACCCGTGCTACCGCCCCCAGAATAACGGGTTCCTATCACCACATCCGCGCCTCCCTCGATCTCAGTGAGCATCTTCGGCAGAATGGCCTCATCATGCTGCAAATCAGCATCCATGACCGCAACGGTGGACGCCGATGCAGCCAACATCCCCTCAATGCAGGCCGTAGACAACCCTCGCCTGCCAACCCTTTGTAGGCAACGAACTCGGAAATCGGTCCGCGCAATATCGCGCACAACAGCTGCCGTCCCATCAGGCGAGTCATCATCGACAAAGATAATTTCCCAGCCTGTCGCACCCAACGTCACTTCGATGCGACGCAGCAGCTCTTTGATGTTCTGCGACTCGTTAAAGGTTGGGACGACGATTGACAGGCGAAGCCTCGATGTACCCATGCTTTCAGTATCTTCTAGAGCTTGAGACTCTTGTAAGAACAGACTTCACACATACCCACGGGTCGATCAGCACTTCCAGTGCTGTCTTCCACACTAAGTATAATGGTTCAACCTATAACTTGTACATCATATCGGTACGCAGCACATATTTCTCTCCACTCCGCACCACCGCCCCTTCGTGCCAGAAGGAATGGAGGAATACCAACGCTGCTCCTATCGCCGGTTTCACCGTCAGATTAGGGGCACCGTCGCGCGACCTGGTCCATGTCTGCAAAGAATCGTGTGTCTCCACCCATCGTATCGTCGTTCAGATAAATCAGGAACGTCACCTCACTCTTCTCATAGGTTTCCAACGACATATAGACTCCGTCCCGATGGGGTTGAAAAGTTTGTCCGGAACGATATCGGTAGAACCGCCAGTGTTCATTGAATCGGGCTCGGTGACGATCGTCGACGACCGGTGGGAGCCATGGCGCAGCCCGGCGAAACAAGGCGTCGGCCAACGCTGTGTCGTCAACCAGAACACGCTCGTTGTTTCTGACTCCCTCAGCCACCACGCCACCGCCTATTCCCATCTCGTACGTGAGCCCTTCGCTGCGACGAATCAGTGCCGTACACTCATCATTCGAGAGGAAGTCGCGCAGAAGGAATCTCTTATCGGAATCCAATTCTTCCTTCGCCATGACTGATTTCCTCGAACTGTCCCGCGAATGCAATGGAGCCACCGATACGACAAACCGTACCGCAGACTGCCGAATCGTCAATACAGACGCTATCCCCTCATGATTCACGGTGATACTGATGGCCAGGCAAGGATTCTGTGCTCTGCAATAGATGATCAAACAGTGACAGGAAATGATGTAACACGCATCGGAATAGCGAATGAGATCATTGGGGGAGGAGCCTGTTGTCCACTTGTTACAGCTGGGAGGCGAGTCAGTTGTCGATTGACCCTCCGACGGCGGCATGTTAGAAACAGGCCTGCTCACTGTGACGTGTGCACATGCCCGGATGGCGGAACTGGCAGACGCGCCGGACTCAAAATCCGGTTCTGGCGACAGAGTGGGAGTTCGACCCTCCCTCCGGGCACCAGCGAATACATCTTCGGGTAAAGACCGAGGGTTGAAATGAAGACGGCTCAGTTTCTATTCTTGAAGGGGCCTTCCGGGCAGAAAATTTGAGGGGGGGGCCAGGCAGAAACCTGATGCGATGAGACAACCCTCTTGACAGCGCCGTGCTATTAGCCTAATTTCTGCCATATTTCTCAATTCCGTACAGAGTATCGCCCTTGATTCTGAAACCGACAACGTGGAACCAACTGGATTTCTTAATTTCGTGACTGTGTGAGTTCGTACTACAGAACAACCCGTCCACTTACTTTTTAAGGAGGCAGCACATGCGTAAAGTGTTGGCACTGGGAGCCGCCCTACTCTGCGTCGGCTCAATGAATGTTGCAGTGGCTCAAGAGCGACTCCAGCAGTCGTCTGGAGGATCTGCAATGGGTGTGGGAACTGGGGTTGGCGATGTGTCTGGTAACGCGAATCGCGTTCAGGCATTTGACCGCAATGCGTTCCTGGACCGACTCTCTCTTCCTGAGACGATCTACGGTCGTGTGCTGGCGATCGATTTTCCGGCGGGAAAGATGCTGCTGGAAAGCGGTGGAAGCTCGCATGACGAAGGACGTGCGGGGTCTGGGGCGATGAGCTCCATGACGGTGTACTTCGATGACAAAACCAACATGGATCAGCTGAGGGTACTGAACAGTGGTGATGATATTTCTCTGCAAGTGATTGAAGCGGTCACGCCCAATCAACAATATGGAGTTGGTCGCAAGCTCGTTCGTGAAGTCTACTTGCTGCGTGGGAATGAAAGACTGGCTGGCTTTGGTGGTCTAGGGCAACGCCCAAATCCTTCAACTGAGCGAGCCATAGAGACTAGTAGCGGTAGCACCACGGGTGGAGTGGCCGGATCCGTGTTGCCGGGTAAGATCACAGGGACTATCGATACGACGATTGGTGAATTTACCGGTTCCGCCCCCTGTTGGAACTGCGAGCCCCAGCCTGGCTGGGGATATCAAACGGTTGCACCGGAAACCAAAATTCCTAACAAGTCGGATTATGGAACGGACTCGTCGAAACCAAATCTGATCAAAGGGTTTAATTGAGAGGTTTGGGGATTTGACCTTTCTGGAGGGGGCAGCTTTGGCTGCCCCCTTTTTTTCAGGCGAACTGCGTATGGCTTGCCAATGGTAGCTGGTCATCGGTGAGCTGGCTCACGCAATCATTTTCAGTGAATGAGTCTGTCATCATGAGTGAACAAGAGCAGTCGGGCGCTGGGCCCGCTTCTGAACTGGATCTGCGCGGAGTGATTTGTCCATATAACTTCGTGAAGACGAAACTGAAGCTTGAGACCATGAAAGAAGGAGAGGTCCTGTCTGTCCTCTTAGATGACGGTGACCCCATTCGAAATGTTCCGCGCAGTGTCGAGAACGAAGGACACACCGTCTTAAGCCAGGAGCGAGTGGATCAAGCCTTTCGAGTGTTGATCCGCCGAGAGGACAGTGACTGATGAGGATGCAGTAGAAATTCCATCGGTGATGCGTTCGCTCTGACTGTGTCGAGGGCTCCTTCGAACGGAGAACAAATGACTACTCGAAGGGCCTCTCAATCGGCCGTTTAGCCTACCGCTGCTTTCTTCCTGACAGGACAATCGTGATATCTTCCCCTTGTATGTTCGGTAGTCGACGATCTATCTGAGGTGGGGTTCCGCGGATCACCACCTCATTCGTTTTCGTCAAATCCCAGGCCACTGCAAGCAGCCGTCGTGGAGCAAGGTGAACAAGGGTTTTCAGAATATGTGTGACAGTGTATCGGGTGGCATAGGCAACGGTTGGAACCTCTCTTTTTACCGCATCAGCCACGCATCGAGCGAGATGTGGGCCGGGAGCTGGAAGCTCTCCAAGAAAATAGAAGGATTCACACGGGAAGCCAGCAACACTGAGAGCAGCAAGACCTGCGGAAGGTCCCGGGATCGGGATCACACGAGTTCCTTGAATATGGGCCCCGGCGACGAGCAGCGCACCTGGATCCGCGATAAGGGGAGATCCT
>CAZYYU010000318.1:0-3678 GCA_964651735.1 uncultured Gammaproteobacteria bacterium
GACGGTCCCTACTGGAAATGAACGTGACCATGCGAATAATTTTGCAAGGAGTAGATTGGAGTGGGCAGACTTGTGATGCGCGTTGTAGCAAGGGCCATGCATGAGTGTCCGTAGATTGGATGGAATCGGTCGCGGTTGTGCTGGGCTGTGGAGCGAGTTTGGTGATTGGCAATCCCAGCTGAGTGGGCCGCTGTTGCCGTGTGCGTGCTAGGAAGTTGCAGTGGGGGTCAGGCATGAGTGTCTGTGGATTGGATGGAATCCGTTGCCGTCATGCACGGTGTACCGGGTGTTTTGGTGCTGGACGCGGGGCCGAATAGTCGTGTTCCTTCAAGGCATCGCGTGCACTTGACTGCCTGTGCTTGGTAGGCAGTTTTGGCGGCGTCAGTGTGCCCGCAGGTCCCTTGAACAAAATTGGTGGAGCGCGTATTGGCCAGTGTTGCACGTTGCGCTCGCGTGCACTGGGTTCAGCCACGTTCGCTCAAACCATTTTTTTTATAGCTCAATGACTGGATCAGCAGACGATGATGTGGAGTATGCAGATAGTGTCGAAGAATTTGACTTGGTCGATGATGTAGAGCTCGCAGATGTTGCACTCTTGGAAATCTCAATTTCCTTTGAAAGAGATACGCGAAACACGCTTGCGAGCATGATGTAAATCCATGCAGGGGGCCACACCCAGCAAACGCCAAAAAGGAGGACTATTTGCCGCTCCTGTAGGATGTTTGCGAAGGCGTCAAACACCCACCATCGCAGCGTGATCACCAGGGGCAAGAAGACCAGATTCACGAAGGAGGACACAACCACGAGGCCCACGGTCAGCACGATGCTCCGCCTGATGTTGGCCGTGTCGGGCAGGGCTCGGATCAGACTGATCCCGCCAAACAGAGCGATGAACATGGCGAACAAGGCCAGCAACCCGTATGTCACGGCAATGGCGTAGCCCGGTCCCACGGAGCCTTGATCTTGCGGGTTCCCTGAGCGGTAAAAAGTCCCAATGGCCGACACCACGAAATAGACGACCCAAATGACGCCAATGGAAATGTACCCGGGGATCTTGAGCCTGTCCAGCAGCGCAATGCTCGTCTGGCTGGTGAGATGCGCTGTTTCCGTGAAGTAAAACCCCACAAGCACACACGCTGACGTTGTGCACGTGTAGGGAAACAGGATCATGTAGCCGGTGGCGTCAAGATTTGCTGCGCTGAAGACTCCAGCAAACGCCGTCAACGAGAACAGGACAATAATGATTGAGCCAGCGTAGCAAAACGACAGCACCACCAGGGGCAGCGCGAGGCGGAAGCCAGAAAACTGGATGTCAACGAACAGTTTTCCGACCACATACGTCACGCTGATCATGGCCCAGGTGAAGCCAATCCAGACGAGGGCGGACATCTGGCTTGGAATCTGGTAGTACTCGGAAAATAAGGGGTTCTGCGAGGGGTAATTCAAGTTGACGGTCATGTTGAGTTGCGCTTGGAACACGTTGTAGGCCACCAGCGAGAGCGGCACTTGCTGAGCGACAGGGAGCTGCGGGTTGAGGTTGCCCCACGTCACCACCGGCGGCAGGTTCCCTTGGCCCCAGGACCAAGGCGAGGGTCCAGCCGTGTGGAACATGCCAAAGACCTGAGGAAACGGAGTGGTGATGAGGACACCAACGGCCCCGCCTTGCTTTGCAGCCTGTGCCATCTCCGACGGCACACACATGTTGTTTGGAGGTCCCAACGCGGTCACGAGGCGCCCGACTGCATATCCGGGTGGAGGAGGAGCGCAACCAAACCCGTCGGGAGATGGAACAAGGCTGTAGTTCTTGCCCCAAACGGAAGGGTTCTCAGCCTGCCACATGGTCGACCACTCATAGGTCGGCGTGGTCACGCCCGCAAACGGAGCAAATGGCCCAAACGCTGGCTGCACCCACGTCAAACCGTCGGCCCACGGAAGGACCAGCAGCAAAAGCCCTAGGAGAATCATCGAAAACAAAACAAAACAAAACAAAACAAAACAAAAACAAAACAAAAAAACAAAGACAAAAAAAAAGCGGGCGCCAAAAAAAAAGGGGAAGAGCAAGGCGCATTTCCTCACGCAGAACGTAAGCTGGGTGCCGCGATCATGGCAACGCTCTTCATCCTTGGGCTGTGCATTGCGACGTCGACGCAAGCGCTGCGCTTGGACTTTGTGGCGCTGTCGCAGGTGTCGCACGTGGCGAGCGCGCAAGGACTGGCGCAGGAGCTGGTGACGTGGCTTGCTCCGCTCGTGCTGTAACCGAACCCCGGTCTTCCTTGCAAGGCGCGACGAGGGCACACCGTCGCGTTTCTCTCATTCTCCGACAACCGTCCGCTGGTCACTAATGTGTCTTTCGTGAGTCTGGTGCGCAGGATTGGCCGTTGGCTTGGTGCTGCTCGCTCAACGGGCCCTTCCTCTTCAAGGGAGAGAAGCCCAAGCCCGAGTCTGTGTACGACTTTGCCCAAGATCTGCCGGGGCTTCTGCAGCAGGTCTGATGTGTTTCGTTGGATTGCCGATCTCTGATTGATGCTCCGTCACACACAAACACACAACACACAACACACAACACACAACACACAACACACAACACACAAAAGGTGAATGATTACAGCGTGGCAGTTCTCCCGCAACTCCAAGAGCGATGGCGCACCAGCGCACCTGGTGCGTGCTTTTCGGATCGCCTTGTTTCCAACACGTGCTGCTGCACGCAGATGGCATCGTGTGGGACGTGACGTTCCCTATCGGATGGCCTTTCTGTGGTAGACCGCAGCAGCCTCGGTGCGTGGCGCTCATGGCAAATGTGCCTTGGCTGGAGATGTTTGGGGGCGAAGCGGACATGGAGCCAGGTGAGGCATTGCCAATCAAGTTTGCCAACCCTGACACGAACGAGAGCAGCCCTGATCTCGGGCCTGAGCGAGACTGAGCTTCGCACGTCGTTTGTTGCGCGGCTGAAAAACATTGTTCTTGTACGTGGGTGCTTCTGCTGCGTTATGACTGATGAAAGGACCCCTCCTAGATTCGCTTTCTCCGCTACGTTGTGCCAGTGATCCGCGCTTTCATGCTGCGTGAATTCTGGGCCAAGGTTGGACGGACGCTTCCTCCCCTGACATCACCCGCGGGCTCAACCGCCCTTCTCATCTCCAACGCTGCCTGGGCTGTGGTTCGTCGTTCGTTGATGACCGACCCAGCGCGCTTTCCTCCTGACAACCCCATTGCGGCAGGCTCCTGCTGCACGCACGCCGCCCTTGGTTGCCTACACTGGGCCGTGGCTGCCTCGTCAGTCCCCGGGCTTGGCGCCTGCTGTGGCTGCGTTCCTGGATGGCGCAATGCACGGTTTCCTCTTCTTCTCCATCGGCACCAACGCCCAGTGGCAGTGCCAGGACGCCTTGGTGTTTGCACGAGCGATGCAGCAGCTGAGCACGCAACCTGTGCAGCCGCTGCGCGTGCTCTGGTCACTGAACGAGACACAGCGCCTTCACTGCAAGATCCCAGCCCCATCGTCGTTGTCTGTCTTGATCGTTCCATTTGTGGACCAACTTGCAGTGCTTCAACATCCCAAAATCAGAGCCTTTTTGTCACATTGCGGCTTCTCTTCGATGCAGGTGAAGGGCGGACTCGCTGTGTGTTGCGTGTTGTTGTTGTTGTTGTTGTTGTTGTTGTTGTTGTTGTTGTTGTTGTTGT
>CAZYYU010000319.1:0-3080 GCA_964651735.1 uncultured Gammaproteobacteria bacterium
CTTTCTTGAAAAGTCGGTATGGACGGAGGGCTGCCTGAGGGCAAACGTGGCGGCGTGGCCGCTGCTGCCGACGGCGAGGCTGCGGGCTCGAGCGAGGCCAAGCGCGCCAAGGGCGAGGACGAGCAGTGCTTCAGCTTGCCGTGTCAGGGCTGTGGCGCGCTCCTGGAGCTGCGTGCGCGTGCGGACCACGTGCCGCTTCCCGGCGACTGGCGCTACGTGGCGCGATGTGGCCCCTGCGAGGGTGGTGCGCCGACGTTCGCGCTGCAGCGCGCCACCAACGAGGACGACATGTTGGTGATTGCGCTGCACAACCTGCGCTCCATGTCCAACGTGACGCTGCTGGAGGTGTGGCGGTGGCTGCTGCGCTTGCGCTTGGTCCTCACCTGCTCTTGGTGCAGCTCGCGGCTTGGGTTTTCGCGCACTGGCCTCGCCTGGCAGGGCCCGAGTGCTGCTCTGAGCCGCTGCAGGATGTGTCCACGCGCACCATCGTGTCCGAGTACCTGCTTGGCGCAGTGGACGGCAACCTGGGCGGTCTGCTGGTGGCCGGCGAGCGGCGTGGGCCGGACCTGGACAGCTTCTCGTTGAACCCGGCCTTTCAGCTGCCAGCCCCTGGTTCGCACCTGCTGCTGCGTGAGCCTGTGTGCCCCTCGCTGGCCTCTGCGCTGGCTGCGGTCGGTGCCCCGGATGCACCGCTGCTGCCGCCAGTCGTGGTCGCAGCCCCGCCTGCCACTTTGTACACGCCAGCATTGATGCAGCACCAGCGCCTGACGCACAAGAACTCCAGTGCTGCTGTGGTGCTGTCTGAGAACGGGCTGCATGCTTCCAGCGCAAGCGGGTGGAGAACAGCGCGCGCGGCCTGGGGCTCCGACGCTGGGGCCTGCTACTTTGAGGTTGCCTCCTCCTTGTGCGCCAAAAGCTCCGCTCACCAGCTCCCTTCAGGTTGCGGTGCTGAGCGAGCATGGCAACGTTCGCATCGGCTGGAGCACAGCCCAAGGCAATGTGGAGGGCAACGTGGGCTTTGATGAGGTTCTTGTCACCCACTGTGTTGGCCATGTCCTTGACAAGCCCACAGTGGTCGTTTGGCTACCGTGACCACGACGGTGCGTTCATGCATCGCAGCCGGCGTCGACTTGGTGGGGGTCTGCCGTTCAGCCGTGGCGACACTGTGGGCTGCTTCTTGTTCCAGGCGCCAGGCGAGCTGGGCTCGGTGCTCTTCTTCAAGAACGGATTGCCTTCTGGCGGCGTGGCATTTGCCCAGGTTCCCAACGGCGTCTACTATCCAGCGGTGTCCATGTTTGGGGGCGGCTCCGTCAGAGTCAACTTTGGGCCGCACATGGCGCTGCCTCCAGCGCCCGACGCGCTGCCGTGCCCGTCGTGGATGCCTGCTTCGGCCTTGGAAAACCGGCTTGCGCGTGGTCGCAAGAGCAGCAGGCCCGAGCAGCCTTCTGTGCCGGGCGTGGCGCAACCTCCACTTCCACCGCCGCCGCCTGCTACGCCGCATTGAAAATCTGTGTGCGCCGTGGTAGAGGGTCGGGGCCTCCATGTGGGCTGCGCTGGGCGAGAGCCTGGTGCAACCCAGCCCTGCAGCGCTGCCGCTGGTCGCGCTGAGCGCGCAGTGCGCGCGTTTCCTCTACCATTTGTTCCAGCACCTGTACCTGGCCGAGCGCTTCTCGGCCGACGTGTTGCCCATCAAGCTGGTCAAGCGGTGCCCCCTCAACTGGACTGGCGCCTTTGTGCTCGTGGAAGGACGGCTGCGTGCGCCAGCAGTTGCGACGCCCTTGAGTGCAGAGCAGTGCGCGGCGTGGAAGGTCACCGTGCGTCGCCGCCGTAGGTGGAAGCTCCAGCCTCCAGTGGAGTTCGTGTCCTCAGCAGGCATGCTCTCGCGGCGGTGGTGGTGTTGTTGTGCTCGGTTTGTTCAGGCGCTCGTTGCGCAGCGCCCAAGACGCTGCTGCTGGAGGATGAGCGGGGTGACTGCGTAGAAGTGAGAGTGGCCAACGACGGGCAAATTGTGTGGGTGGCGCGACAGGAGCTGGTCGTGTCGGATGCTGCGGCTGCGGCGCGCATTTACACCAGCCTCGGCGTGGCCAACGCTGATGCAGTGGTGGAGGATGAGCAGCGCGCTGGCACCAGGGCCTGGCACTTTCAGGAGTTTGTTGCGCCTCTGCGCGTGCCGTGCTTTGTGTCTGCGCGGGTCACCCGCAACGCAGAGGGCGAAGTGTTGCTGGAAACGCTAGAAGGTGATAGGGTGTGCTTCAGAAACGCACGCACCCGCCTCTGACCTGCGCGCGCTTGGCAACTCAGGCGGCATGGTGCGGTGCCTGATGTTCAAGTCGCACCACGCGGCGCAGCAGAACCTCAAACACCGCGCCATGGTGTCAGGCGTGTCCAGCGTCGCATCTGCATCGTTGGCCGCGCTGTACCTGTTTTGGGCGGCACGGCACGTGCCGTAAAAACTCGTTCGCGAGCCAAGGGGGCGGCGCGCGCCTCTGAACTTGATCCCAACTGCTGCTCGGTTTGCCGCGGTGCTCGAGGCAGCAGGCGGTCGGGTGTGGTTGTTCTTTCGCCGGTGGCCCTGCAGCGCGCTGCCCTTGCCGGTGGTGCCCCGAGATCGCGGCTCCAGCAGCGCTGTGACCAGTGTGCGAGTGGTTGCCACCGCGAGCGCCCCATGCAAGGTTGGCTGCGCAGCGAGCGAGCGGCGTGGCTGACCGCGTCCTTTTGCGGGACCAGGCGGGAGAGAGTTCGAGCTGGACACGCTCGAGGTGGACGTGGACCTTGGCCCTTCGATCGTGGAGTGCCTGCTGCACTGCATCTTCTTCGTGCGGGCCTTTGGTTGCGTGCACCCTGTGGACTGCGAAGTGGAAGGGCTCCCTGGCACTGCGTATGCGCGCATCGACGACGAGGCGCTGGACCAGCTCATCAAGGCCAAGACGCAGCAGTTCTTGGATCTGCAGATTGCAGGCCGAAGTGCGAGCAGCGGCCGTTGTGCTGCTGCTGCTGTGGACACATCTCCCCTCCACTTATCCCTCACCCCCCATGTTCCCGCACCCCTCGATCAGCTTTATCTGTCGTTTTATGCCAGG
>CAZYYU010000319.1:3090-3675 GCA_964651735.1 uncultured Gammaproteobacteria bacterium
CCCTTTCCACCCACCCCCCATGATCATTCAGGCACAGATGAGGTCCACGTGTCGTTCTACGACAAGAAGCTGGTGAAGCCGTACTGGTTTGGCGCAAAGCAGGAGGAGAACGTGTGCTGGGAAAAGTGGATCCTGCGGTTCCACTTCACAGGCATTGGTCAGGATCTTTTTGCAGCGGCGGCAGTGCTCTCCTCTCAATGGTCTTCCCTGACTGCAGGCACGGTCACGTCGCAGCCCATCATGGCCAAAGACAAGACCGCTCTGGCAGACAGCGTTGTGCGGCGCATCCACTTCATCCTCAAGATGGTGAATGCGCAGCAGGAGCACGTGCCCGTGGGTGCGCTGCCCGTCTCGCTGTGGGTGCTCATGCTCATGGTTCGCAGTGACCAAGCAGGACGTGCTCCCGTTCCCCTACACTGTGGAGGTGCCTGAAGTCAAGGTCGGCGCGGCAGTGAGTCTGTGGGAGAATCTGTTTCCTCGCAAATAGAGCGGCGGCGGCTGGGAGAGGGGTGGCTGGATGGAGCCGGAAGAGGAGCTGGAAGTGGAGATGCACGACGACGACGACGTCGAGGAGCACGACGACGA
>CAZYYU010000320.1:0-3652 GCA_964651735.1 uncultured Gammaproteobacteria bacterium
GGTGATCCATGGGCACGCGGCCCCCTTGCTGCTGGACGAGGCGCGCAACCAGCGCAGCCAAGAAAGTGCCGTCGTCGTTCTCGTCGGTCTCCGTGTCCTCGTCGTGGCTCAGTGCTGCCAAGGCAGCATCCTCGGACTCCTCCATGCTGCAAGTTTTCGCGCAGGCCTGGACCGCACTAAGGGCCGTGCGCGCGCCATGGAGGCGGTGTCCCAGTGGAAACGGTTGGCCAAGGTGGGCAAGAGCGATGAGGAGCGCGAGCGGTTCGCCGGCGCGCACCTCGCGAAGCTCCTGGACAGGCGCGTTGCTTGCGTCGCCGCTCTGCGTCGCTGACATCCACGGGTGCGTTAGCGGCGCACTGACGGACGAGACGCTGGACGCTCTGCGAGGCGCTGACTTTCCGCTCTGCGAAGTTGCTGAGCGGCTTCTAGCGCTGCAACTGGTGGACGAGGATACGTATCAGGCAGAGCTGGAGGCATTGAGGGCCAGGTTTGGTGGTCGGGCGAGCGCGAAAAAAGCCCCTGAAGCGGCGTGGCCCGCAGGTCCAAGGGGCCGGCTGGTTCTGCTCCTTCCAGCCCCCAGGTTGCTTCGCGACAACAGCGGCAGGTCCCGCTGGCCTCGGCGTCGCTGTTGCTGGAGAGCACGGGCGCGCCCCCCGTGTCGTCCATGTCCGTGCTGCTGGAGAACACCCCCGCCAGCCCAGTCGTGCCGCCGCGGCCAACCGCGCCTGTGCCTCCTGCACGCCAGTCTGGATTGGGCAACAGTGCGTCCCGCATTGACTCGATGAGACTGCGCGACTCGGGCAAGGCGCCGCCGTCACCATCGCTGTCGCGTTCATCGTCCGCTGCAGCGGCGACTGCACCAGCTGCATCAGAGTTCCCCCAGTTTCCAGGGCTGCGGATTGACAAGCAGCTCAATGTGTCTTCGGGCTCTGCCAGTGTGTTTGTGGGCGAATACTTGCCGAAGCGGTGGAAGGTGGCCATCAAGGTCCTGAACGTGACGGGCTCGGAAGCAGCGGCGTTTCGTGCCGAGCTGGATTCGCTCATCCAGCTGCAGCACGAGTGCGTGTTGAAAGTGGTGACTGTGTACGAGACGCCGCACCACTGCATCGTCACCAAGTGGATGGACAAGGGCAGCCTGGACGGCTGGCTGAAGACGTACAAGCAGACGACGGGCGAGGCGTTGCCTTGGGCGCGCGGCCGTGTGATGGTCACCGACGTTGCAGCCGGTCTGGAGGTGGCGTTTGTTTCATTGCGTGCGATTTTTGAGCCTCGCTCACTCTTTTTTGGCGAGCTAGTACTTGCACGACAACAACGTGATCCACCGCGACTTGAAAAGCCTCAACATCTTCGTGGACGAGCACGATCGCTGCGTCGTGGCAGACTTTGGCACTACCAAAGTAAGCGCGGCAGCAGCTAGGCAGCAGCTGCACTCTCATCAACAGCTTTGCAGGTTCTGGACGTGGACAAGGCCAGTGCACAGCTGGCCTCGGCCAACATCCTCACGTCGGCACTGTGGCTGGCCCCGGAAGCGATGCAGCACAAGATGTTCTCCAAGGCGTCGGACGTGTACAGCTTCGCCGTGATCCTGTGGGAGGTGTGCTCATGTGACCTGCCGTGGAACGGCGGCGTGGGCCTGACCGAGGCCGCTCTGGCTTCGGTGCGTTGCCTGTCTTGCATGTTCGTGCCCAGCGTTTGACGTGGGGAAAAGCTGGTGTGCGTCAGACAAGAGCGTCCGCCGCTCAATGCGTCGTGGCCGGCGCTGGCCAAGGACCTCATGAGCGCCTGTTGGGGCAGCGACCCCAAGAAGCGGCTGACGATGAAGCAGGTCAGAGTTGCTTCGTTGCATGCCTCGGCGGCGGGTTGACGGGGTTTGCCAAGGTGCTGGAGAGGCTGCGCCCTGCAGGCAGTGCTGCAACGGCTCCCGCTGCTGCGGCCGCCGTCAGCACCGGCTTCACTCCGGGCTCGGTGCTGAATCGTCCTTCAGGTTCGCGCTCTTCGGTGCTGTTCTCCCGTTGACTTGCTGTGGGCGCAAGGTGAACACTGGTTCGGCGTAGTGTTGGCGCTCATGTTCACCAGCAGAGCCCATCAACGCTCGGCTGCAATCTGGAGCGGAGTTCAAGACGGTCAAGACGGGCATCTTTGGAGGCTCGAAGAGCAAGCTGGAGCCCGCCCTCAAGGTTTTATGCCCCCTTGTTTTGTGGTTGATGTTTGGAGCAAAGAATACCAAGGCGCAAAACAGGCACTGGGTGACGGCAGACTGACGTGGGCGCTGAGCTATTTGCGCAAGTCGGTGGAAGCCAACGACCCTGAGGCCATGTACTACATGGGCGAGGCACTGTCGCACGGTTTGTGCCCTCTGCTTGGCAGTGGCCTCGTGTTGTGGCGCTCACACCGCAGCTGTCAGGTGGCTGGGGCCTGCGAATGGACCGAAAGGACTCGGAGCGGTGCGGTTCTTGAGACACTGTTTCTGGGTGCAAAAAAACTCACCGACGCCGCGAAACAAAGGTACCTGAAGCAGGTTTGCGGGCCGGCCTCTGTGTGGTTTGCCTGGACCGATCAACAGAGCTTTCCTTGCCAGTCTGCCGAGTCAGGGTTTGGGCAGGGTAATGATGGTCGTTTGTTTTGTTCTCCCCGCTGCTCACTGTTGTGCGCGTGTGTGCTGTGTGATTGCGCTGCAGGCATGGCGCTGTACGCGCTGCAGTTTGCGCGCGCGGTGCCGCAGGACCATGCCAACGCCGCGGTGTGGGGCGCCAAGGCCATGGCCACCGCCGACCCCTTTGCGTGCGCCGTGTGCTGGCAGCACGGGCTGGGCGTGGACCGCGACGAACCCCGCGCCGTGGCACTGTACAAGGTCCGCGCCGCTCTGCTTTGCTCGTCTTCTGCATCACGAGTTTGTCTTCCATTGCTGCATCGCTTGTGCTGCACATCGCGCCGCTCTTGTGATGTTGTGTGTGTTTCATCTTCCGCACTCTTTTGGCTGATAGTCCGCGTCAAGGCCGCCGCAGAGCAGGACCACTCCACCGCCCAGCACTTCCTGGGTAACGAACAACCTGATGGGCAGCTCTGCAGCTCTCAATCTCTCTCCACGAACCACAAAACAAGGGCTGTGTTATCTGCGCGGCATCGGTGTGGCCAAGGACGAGGCTGCTGCGGTCACCTGGTAGGGATCCGCGAGTTGTTTTGTTTTGCTGACGACGACGGGCAGGTTCACCAAGGCCTGCCATCAAGGCCACGCGCCGTCGTTCGTGCAAATGGGGCTGTGCCACGAGTTTGCGCGGGCCGGCCTCGGCCACGACCTCAAGAAGGCTGTCACGCTGTACAAGAAGGCCGTGGACCAGGAACATGCGGGTGCTCGTTCTCAGTGTGATTGTTGAGACCATTCTTGGCGTTGTTTGCTCATTCCGTGTGGATGTGTTTGCGATGTCTCACAAAAGGTTGCCAGACGGCCACTACCACATGGGCCGCTGCACCATCGAGGGTGTGGGTGTGCGCAAGAACGTGAGCAGCGGCATCGAGATGTACAAGGCACTGTCACCCCTGTCATATGCTGGCGTTTTTAGTTGACGCCTATTCTCGATCAAAGGAGGCCAGCAAACGTGATCATGCTGAAGCACAATACGCACTGGCCATCATCTATCGCGAGGTTGAGTTG
>CAZYYU010000321.1:0-3633 GCA_964651735.1 uncultured Gammaproteobacteria bacterium
GTATCGCGTATGTAGATAACAGGGACATCACTATTGATGAGCTGATGAAGCATGTCAAAGCCCCTGATTTTCCAACCGGCGGTATCATATATGGTATTGACGGCATCAAAGCAGGTATGCATACCGGCAGGGGACGTGTAGTATTGCGTGGCCGCGTGAATGTAGAAACTACCAAGAGCGGTAAGGAAATGATCGTGATAACGGAAGTGCCTTACCAGGTGAGCCGTGATGCACTGGCAGAAAAAATTGGTTACCTGGTAAATAACAAGATCATTGAAGGCATTACACACGTTGCCAATGAATCTAATAAAGACGGTACCCGTATAGTAGTAGAGCTGCGCAGGGATGCGGTAGCACAGGTTATCATCAACCAGCTATATAAGTACAGCGAATTGCAAACATCTTATGGTATCAATAACGTAGCGCTGGTAAATGGCCGCCCGCGTATATTGAACCTGAAAGACCTGATATCTGAGTTTATCATCTTCCGCCACGAAGTAGTGGTACGCCGTACCCAGTTTGAATTGAGGGAAGCAGAAAAACGCGCCCATATACTGGAAGGCTACCTGATAGCGCTGGACCACCTGGACGAAGTGATCGCATTGATACGTCAATCGATCAACCCGGAAGAAGCCAAGACAGGCCTGATAGAAAAATTCGGCATGACCGAGATACAGGCAAAAGCAGTGCTGGAACTGCGCCTGCAACGCCTTACAGGCATGGAGCGCGATAAGATACGCGAAGAACATGCGGAGCTGATGAAGCTGATAGGCCACCTGAAAGAGATACTGGCAAACGAAGGCATGCGTTATGACATCATCAAAGAAGAGCTGCTGGATGTGAAGAAGAAGTTTGGTGATGAGCGTAAATCAGAGATACAATACCTGGCCAATGAAATGCGTATTGAAGACCTGATAGAAGAGGAAGATGTGGTGATCACGATCTCTCACCTCGGGTATATCAAACGTACATCTGCCGCAGAATACCGTTCACAACGGCGCGGTGGCCGTGGTGCAATGGGTGGCCGCACACGCGACGAAGATTACCTGGAGCACCTGTTCATAGCATCTACACACCATACGCTGATGTTCTTCACAGAAAAAGGAAGATGCTATTGGCTGAAAGTGTACGAGATACCTGAAGCAGATAAAAATGCTAAAGGACGCGCGATACAAAACCTGATACAATTACCGCCGGATGATAAGATACGTACGGTGATAGATATACCCAACCTGGAAGACAAGGAGTATATAGAAAGACATAATATTGTACTCTGCACCAAGAAAGGCATCATCAAAAAAACTTCTTTAGAAGACTTTAGCCGCCCACGTACCAATGGTATCAATGCTATTACCATACAAGACGGCGACCAGTTGCTGGACGTATCGCTTACGGATGGCGAAAGCTATATTATGATGGCGGTACGCAGCGGACGCGCTATATGCTTTGAAGAAAACAAAGTGCGTACTACAGGACGTGGCGCTATTGGCGTATTTGGCATAGAGCTGGAAGGTGATAGCGACGAAGTAATAGGTATGATATGCCTGCCGAAAGAAGATGTATCCAAACAGATACTGGTGGTTTCTGAGAAAGGCTTAGGCAAGCGTACCCAGTTCCTGGAGCCATTGAGTGAAGCAGCTAGTGAAGAAGATAAAGCCAAAGCCATTCGCCTGAAGGATGAAGAAGGTAATGAGCAATTGTTTGAACTGTCTTATCGTATCACCAATCGTGGTGGTAAAGGTGTAAGGACCATCAACATTACCGAGAAGACCGGCGCGCTGGTAGGCTTGCTGGCTGTAGAAAAAACAGATGACCTGATGATTACCTGCAAATCAGGCATCACCATCCGTATGAAGGTGGAAAACATACGTGAAGCGGGTAGGGCTACACAAGGCGTAAGGCTGATAAACCTGGATGAAGGCGATGAAATAGCAGCAATTGCACGTATCGAAGAGCAGGAAGATGAAGGTGAAGACCTGGTAGATACAGATAATGCAAATGATGCAACTGAGCCTGCACCGGTAGCATAAATTGTAAATGAAAAGCAATATTAACATTAAGAAACGCCCGAAATTATCTTCGGGTGTTTTCTTTTAAATAACTTCGCATAAATTTTTAAAAAGTAACTGAATGAAAAAGATCATCCTGGTTGCAGCGGTTTTTGCCTTTACTACTCCAGCGTTTGCACAAAAGCAAAACATCCAGACTGCAAGTAATTATCTGAACGATAAGGATTATGACAAAGCAGTTGAGTACATTAACATGGCTGTCAACGATCCTTCTACAAAAGATAATCCTAAAGCATGGTATGTAAAAAGCCGTATTTACATGGCTATGCAACAAGATGCATCCAAGAAAGCAAACAATCCGTATCGCGAGGCTGCTACATCGCTGATGAAAGTAGTGCAGCTGGATACCAAGTATGAGAAAGAAGATGTGAACACAGCATTGACCATCTGCGCCTACAACTTCTATAACGATGCGGTGGCTAACTATAATAAAAAGATGTATGATGAAGCATACACACTTGCAAAAGGAACTGTAGATATACACGACCTGGAAGGTGGCAAACGCTTCGCCGGCAATAAATCTTTTGATACTGTAGCTGCGCAAGCGATGGTTATGGAAGCATTCAGTGCATACTATGCCAAGAAATATGATGAGGCACAACCTGTACTGGAAGCGCTGAAGAATAACCCTATTGGTAAAAGCGCAAATGTGTACCTGACGCTATCTGATATATACAACAGGCAAGGCAAACCGGATCAGCAGATAGCGATGCTGGAAGAAGGCCGCGCACAATTCCCTGATAATGCTAACCTGAGAAACGAAGAACTGAACTATTATATACGCACCGGCAAGCAAGACGTGCTGATGAAAAAGCTGGAAGAAGCTGCAGCGAAAGAACCTAATAATGCAGAACTGCAGTTTAACCTTGCTAACGGCTATGCTAACATGGCGATACCTAAAGACGCGAATGGTAAAGAACTGCCAAAGCCAGATAATTATACGGACCTGTTAGCTAAAGCAGAAGCCGCGTATGCTAAAGCGATAGCTATAGACGGTAACAACGGTGGCTATAATTATAACGCAGGTGTATTGTATTATAATGAAGGTACGGAGCTGAATAAGCAAATGAATAAAGAAGCTGACCTCTCTAACAGCGCGAAAGTGGCTGCAGAAAAGAAAAAGCATGAAGATGCCTACAACAAACTGACTGCACAAAGAGACGTACTGTTTGATAAGGCTGTACCTTATTTTGAAAAGACAGTAAGTACACTTGGTGCTAACGTAGGTTCACTGAATGCAGATGATAAATTTTCTTACCAATCTTCATTAATAGCATTGAAAGAAATTTATGCACGTAAGAATCAGCTGGATAAATCTGAGGAAATGAAAAAGAAGATTGAAGCGCTGAGAAGTAAATAGTTACAACAAGTCGCGTAGTTTTTTTATAGAGCAGTCTTTATTACGGCTGCTCTTTTTATTTGTTAATATTGGTGCAGCAGATATATGATTATTCTCATACAATGCAAAAAAATCATCATAATAGTTTAAATTCGCAAAAAATATTTTTGCAATTGTCACAAATTAAAAAGCTTGATATAGTACGCTTCGCACCGCGTAATGGTG
>CAZYYU010000322.1:0-3612 GCA_964651735.1 uncultured Gammaproteobacteria bacterium
CAACACCACACAACACCACACAACACCACACAACACCACACAACACCACACAACAACAGCCGACCCCCAACAACCAAACCACAACAGCCACCGTCATCCACATAGTGTCCACGGCAGCGCCACAGCTTCACAGTCCCCTCCGCAGCCGGCCACGTAGCGCGCGAGGGCAACGCGCGCAAACTCAAAACGCACAGGTGCCATCCTTCCGGCCGAGTCTCCGCGCCCAAAAGGTCCAGCAGGTTGCCCGCCTGGAACACGTTGCCCTGATCCATCACGCGAAACACTCCTTTACACGAGGTTTTTGGACCGCCCGCGACTGCACCGAGGGTCCCGCGTTCGGCGCCCCCCTTGTTGGACCGGCTTCTACAATGAGCACGTGCAGTGCCTGCTCCAAGCCCATCGCCGGCAACACCTACCGCGTGCCGCCGGGCAACGTCTACTGCCGCGACTGCTACGCGTGCAGCTCGTGCAACACCAAGCTGGCTGGCACCTTCCTGCCCACATCAGGTGGGCTGTGGCGTCCGCGTCCTTCAGCAGCGTGCCTGATGCGGCGTCGCGCACACAGAGCCGCACAAGTACCTGTGTCAGAACTGCCACAAGGTCAGGGCTTGCGGCGGCGCTCGCTGCGGGCCAACTGACGGCCGTTTTTGCTGCAGTGCACCAAGGTCGGGTTGTTGCCGCGCGCTTGGCAGCGGGACGCTGAAGAGTGTGGGGCCACCGCAGTGCACCAAGAACATTGCGCCCGGCGAGGAGCATATGGTGCGACGCGGCACGGTCCCTTGTCCGCGCGATTGACGCAGCGTTGTGCTCAGGTCTTTGGTGCAGTGCGGCTGCACACAAAGTGCTTGTCGTGCTCGTACGTTTCTGCGCACGGACCCTGCGGCAAGAGCCTCAGCAGCAAGAAGCTGTGGAAGACTGCGTCAGGCAAGGATGCAGAAGCGTGCGGGCCCCACCTGACCCCCGCGCAGGATTGCCAGCTTGCGAGACCCACAACGGCATGTAACAAAAAGAGCAAGGATGTGGAGGGGCGCGTTTCTGCTGGCGCTGGCGGTGGCCGTGCCGGCGCTGCCCGTGGTGCTGATGCACGGCATCTTCGCTGACGCCCCGGACATGGACGAGGTAGAGGCGTGGATCAAGCGGGACAGGCCGGGCACCCACGTGCTGTCCGTGTCCGTTGGTTCGCGTTTTTGGACCGGCCCGGCAGCCAAGCGCTCAGCGCCGTCGCAGGAGATGGCCGAGACGAAGTCACTGCCTCCTGGACGCTGGACATGAACGTGCAGGTCGCCAACTTCGCGGCAGTTGTCCGGAATGACACGCGCCTGCGCGGCGGCTTCAACCTCATCGGCTACTCGCAAGGAGCGCTCATCGCACGCGGCTATGTGGAGCGCTACACGCACTTGGCCGAGTACCCGCGCGTGGTCAACCTCGTGACCTGGTGCGGGCCACATCAGGGCGTGTTCGGCGTGCCCGTGTTCAACCACTACTGCCCCACCGAGAGCGCGCTGTGCCGCCTGGTGGACGAGGCGTTTGACCTGATGATGCGCAACCGTCTGGCGTCGTTTGAGCTGCAGCACCACGTGTCCTTTGCAGGGTTCTGGAAGGTTTGTAGGGTTGTCCGGGTTGCTGGCTCCTCATCAGTGGTCTCAGGATCCCTTTGCTGAACACGATTATGCGCGCCTCAACGAGTTTCTTGCTGACATCAACAACGAGGGCTCCGCCGGCGTCAATGCCACGTATCGGCGCAACATGCTGGCCCTCAACCAGACCATGTCAGGAGCATTGCTTGTTTGTGTGCTTGTTTTGCCTCACGCTGGATCAGGTTCATCTACAGGTCAGTGTTCATATCTGCTGCCGCATGCTGGCTGACGGGTTGACAGCACCAACGACGAGATCATCCTGCCCAAGACATCGAGCATTTGGGAGTTTTTGTAAGGCGTTCGTTGTTGCTGCCCCTTGACCAACGAGGTCCTTCGCCGCCGCAAGTCCGTGGGGTTCTGTCAAGTCCGTCACGCCCTTCAACCAGACCGCGCAGTTCACGCAGGATCTCATCGGTGCGTTGCCGTTGCATCGTTGCATTGTGCAAGCTCACGCAAGCAAGTCAGGTCTGCGCACACTGCAGGCTCGTGGCGCGATGAACACCGGTCACATACCGTGCTTGCACCAGGTTGGCTGTGCGTACAGACCTTTGGCTGCTGACTCTCGTGTGTGTGTGTGTCAAGAACGTGAACCAGAAGAGCTGCGAGCAGTACGTTTGGCCGCTGACGCTGCCATTCCTGACGTGATGACCTGTCAACAACCTTGTTTGTTTTCTCGCTATTTACAAGAGCCACACATCCTCGTGACGAGTGCTCCAAGCCATCCTTCCAACACAGGACAAACATGAGCAAGAAAAAAGGTGCACAAAAACCGCCGCCAACCTGGCAATGATGAGGACCACGTCCTTCACGGCCGTATTGAGCAGCGCACTGCGGCGATGGCGCCGCACACCCAGCATGCACACCACTGCGTCGCTGCAGTGGCTGCTCTTGGCCTCGCGCACTGATCGCCAGTTGAGAGGGCCAGCATCGAACCACAACAGCAACAACGCACCGCTGCTCCACTCGCCAATCTCGCGCAGGATCTGCTGCGTGTTGCCCTCTCCGTAGCCGTCGCGCTGCAGCGCTGCAGGCAGCTGGTTGCGTCGCAGCGTGATGCTGCATTGCAACGGGGGTCAGGCTTCGGGTTGGGGAGCAGCAACCCACGCACGATTGCAGTTTGTGCAGGTTCGTCAAGGTAGAGGGCAACGCGCGCAGCTGGTTGTCATGCAGCCACAACCTGCACAAATGTGTAAGAACCACGCGGGACGCAAGTCGCGCCGCACCCCCTGAGGTTGCTCATGAGGCTGGCCTCCTTGGGCAGCGTGCGCAGCCTGCACAAGGGGGCCCGTCAGGAACGCACAGCCGCGCAGCCGCCAACGCACTTGTTGTTGTGCAGCTCCAGGTACAAGATGTTCACGAAGACCCAGCACACTTGCGGCGCCAGCACTGATCACCCGCCGTGAGGCGCTCTTCACGAGCCACAAGCGCAGCCCACACCGTGCAGCTTGTTGGAGTGCAGACGCAGCTGCTGGACGCGCTCGCGCTCCTCCGGCGTCAGGTGCGACACAGCCTCCAACACTTGCGTCATGTTCCAACCGCGGTTGTGGCCGCGGAACTGGGCGCCCGCACCGTGAGCAGCAGCGCCACCAAAAAGGGCGCGCGCACCTTCTTGCCCTTGGCGGACAGCGTGGCCATGGCCGACAAGAGGCGAGCTCACGCCCCCTGATGAGGCGCCACCACCGCACAAAGAAGACAGTCCGCGCTCTTCGAGCACCGTGCTGGGCCAAGCCCCTCCACCAGCCGCCACCGCAGTAGCGGTCCGTCCGGGGTGGGGCAGCAGCGGGGGCAAAATGAAGCGCCGCGTGGGGGGCGGAGGGGTGGGCACCATGGACGCGCCGCCGCCGCCGCCGCAGGACGTGGGTGCGGTGATCATGCGGGCCATGGAGGAGCACAGCAAGGGCAACTACCGCGCTGTCCTGAAGCTGGTGGCCCCGCTGCAGCGCCGCAAGCTGGAGCCGGTGCTGGAGGGGGCCGC
>CAZYYU010000323.1:0-3578 GCA_964651735.1 uncultured Gammaproteobacteria bacterium
GTGTTGTGCTGTCTTGGTGTGGCTGAGCTGGGCTGGCTGGCTGCAGACGTGGTTCTCGTCCTTGGCAGACTGCCTGCACTGGAACGATCGCAAGTTGCAGAATGAGCCCTTATCCACGCTCCTCTGAGACGCGACGTGCGCTTGCAAATGGCTTTTGCTCGGGTCCAAAGTCCGCGGAGAAGGCGATGGCTTGAACACCACACACAAATACACAGCGCGTGTGCGAGAACGAGTTATGCATTGTCCAAGCCATTCCCCCCACCCTCTACAGCGAGGCTGAGGGGCGGCCCCACAAGGCTCTTGTTTGATTAGGGCGCGGCCGTGGGCGCCACCAGGACGGGAGCCACCGTGGCACCGGCGCACGAAGCAGCGGCAGTGGCGCTGCAGTTGACGAACATGGACACGTCGATCCAGCTGCTGGCTGTGGCCGTGACGGCGGCGTTGCAGCCCTTGACCTCGGCCTCGCTCACTGCACAGGTCGCGGATGATGATGAGGGGCTTGCCGCGCAATCAAGCAGCACGGGCCTGCGCTCACCTCGCTTGAAGCGCCACCACAGCAGACGGTTGCGCGTCACGCCAGTGGCCAGCATGACGTTGTCCGCGGAGCGGATGCACACGGGCCCGCTGCGGATGGTGGCACCCGGCTCGCCAGGCAGGATGGTGGGCAGTCCGCGCGGCGTGGCCTGGGAGGGGACAGCCGCTGCTGCGTGAGTGCGAGCGATGCCAGAGAGCGCGCACACAGCACCCTGGCCAGGTTGAGCGCGTTGCACGTGTCCTGCTCGTCGGTGGTGCAGTTACGCATCTCGCGCTGCGGGATCCAGAACTGGTGGCTGCACGTGAGTGTGTGCAGCTTGGGACAAGAGCAGTGCGCACCGAGTTGTCGGAGTTGCACTCGGACACGAGCGTCTCCTGCTCCACGCCGTTGTACTTGAGGTAGAAGGTGGCCTGCGTCTGGCGCTGGTTGTAGAACACGGAGCCGTCGCGGCACACAAAGTCCTGCGCCCACAGCGCGGGCTGCACCAGGCCCTCCTGAAGACCCAGCCACACTGGGCAGCCGCACGTGAGCAGCATCCATCAGCACACAGCAGCCTCTCGCATACCGGGCGTCTGGCACACGGCGGCGCACGGCTCCAGGCGCGCGTCCAGCAGCGCGTACTTGTTGCGCGAGTCGCAGGACTCCACTTCGGAGCGCAGCACGCCGTTGGCGGACTCGGTGACGCCTGGCGTGGCTGGGCGATGAGGGGAACGCAGCGGGGAGCGGGGCCAACGCACCAGTCTTGCGAAGGCCGCCGGGAAACAGCTGGCCGTTGGTGCCACGGTAGCAGTACACGGTGGCTGCGGGGCCTGCGTTGAGACGGCAGCGGCAGGCGGAGAGACGCAACGCACCTGCACCCACAGCGCCCAGGCCGGGCGTGGTGCCGCTCGGGCCGCCTGCAGCGCCGCGTCAGCGCCAACGCCACCCTCCCACATGCGCATGACGCACCGGCGCCGTTGACGTTCATGTCGGGGCCGACCAGAGGGCTCGGCGCAGCTCCTGCTGGCAAACGATGAGAAGCGCGCATCAGGAGCACGCGCGCTGAGACCTCCAGCAGGGAACAAGGGCAGGTTCTGCGGGTTGGTGGCGGTGCCGGGCGTGCTGGGGCTGGCGCCGGCGGGCTGCGAGTTGAACGCGCTCACACCCATGGAGTTGTCACCGAGGGGCGAGATGGCGGCGTTGGGTCCCACCGCGTTGCCACCAAAGCCCTGGCTGCCGGTCGGCACTGCGACGAGGCTTGAGCCAAGCAGCCAACACGACGAACAAAAACGCACTGGAGCGGCCGGCGCTGACGTCGCTGCTCCTCGCGGACAGCACGATGGGCAGCGCAATGGCCAGCGCGATGAGGCACAGCACCAGAGTCAGCAGGCCCAGCAGCAGCGCGGCCTTGGCCTTGCCCCCTGTTCGCTTGCGGGTGAGCGCCAGCATCATCTGTCACGGCCGCTTCACCTCGTCGTCGCTTGGACTTGCGCTTCTTGGCCACAGTCTTCACAACGGTCTGCAAGCGCGAGCAAACCCCAGGTGAGCGAAAGAAAAAACGAGCAAGCGGGCGCGGCCACCGGCGCCCAGCTGCGCGCCAAGGCAGGCGTGGCGCCCGCAACGCTTTCGCGCAAGCAGCCGAGCCCCAGGGGCCGCAAGCAAAAAGCGCAAGAGCGCACCTCGTCCACATAGGGCTCGGTCTCAAGCGGCTGGTAGCCCTCGCTCGCCGTGGTCGCCATTGCAACTGCTCGGCCCCCTCCGCGCTCCGCTTTTTTTTGTGTTATGGGCCTGCGCACGTTGCTGCTGAGCTTCGCGCTCGCGTTGGTGGTGCATGCACAGCTCTATGTGTTCCAGCCCATTGTAGCAGACGTCAGCGGCCCGTTTGTCAACGTGTTTCGGGCCTCGGAGCCGGACAACTGGTTCGCGTCGTGCATCGCGGGGCCGTCGGGGCCGTCAGGGCCAGCCGACTGCGGGGTGCTGCCCGCGTTGCCCGCGAGCGGCGCCACAGTGCAGCTGGACACGACGGCCTTTTGTCAGCCGCCGCCCAGTTGAGCGCGAGCCCTGGTGTTGCATGTCTGCTGATCCAGGGGCAGCGCTGATGCCCGCACCGGCCGTGCTGTGGGACCTGGCAGTGGAGGGCCTGGAGGCCGTGGTGATCCAGTCTGACGACCCGAACAACGCGTCGACCGCATGCCGCACCGTGGTGCTGGTTGCCGAAGGTGGCGGTGGCAGCAGCGGCGGTTGGTTGTGGCGGTGCTGAGCGGTCCTGCACAGGCGCGTCCATCAACGCCAGCGAGGTTGTCGTGTACTCGTCGCTGGTGGCCATGGTGGACCGCGACCCGGACTCGGTGGCGGCCGTTGATGCCGGGGCCTTCTTTGTCGACACGGGCTCCATCCTTGCCGGGTTTGGCGCGGTGGACTGCGGGTTCGCCGACGTGTGGGGCCGCGTCGTGCCAGGCCTGTGGGTGGCGGCGTACGCAGGGTGCCCGCAGTGCGTGAGTGAGCTGTGGTCCTTCAACTGGACGGCGCTTTATGGCTCCACGCAACAAGAGCCCGCACTGTTCGACACGGTGTACGGCCTGCCTCTGGGGGGCCAGGTGAGCGCGACGTGGCGCGTTGCAGTGCGCGGCAGTCACCCTCGTGGCGCAGTACGGGCGCATCGACTTCCGCTGCCCCAACGCGGTGCTGGAGTCCACGTGCAACGTGTACGTGCGCAACGCGGGCCCGCTGCTGCTGCCGTCGCGCTACCAACCGTCACTGGTGAGTTGGGGCGGGTTGTGCGTTGTCCGTTTTGTGCGGCGTTTATGCTGTGCAGGCCAACGATGCAGTCTCCTTCTACGCGGTGGACTTTGCGGGCCAGAAGAGGAAGCAGGAACAGGAACGTGCACAAACCGTGGCCACGCTGTACATTGCAGCGGTTGGACCCTGCTGTGTGGGTTGTGTGTTGGGACCTGACGTCTGGCAGGTGGCAGCGTCATACAATCAGAGCGCCGTGGTGCTGAGTGAGGGGCTCTTCTCTCTCTCTCTCTCTCTCTCTCTCTCTCTCTCTCTCTCTCTCTCTCTC
>CAZYYU010000324.1:0-3559 GCA_964651735.1 uncultured Gammaproteobacteria bacterium
AACGAATAACACCATGTAACGACGAATAACACCATGTAACGACGAATAACACCATATAACGACGAATAACACCATGTAACGATGAATAACACCATGTAACGACGAATAACACCATATAACAACGAATAACACCATGTAACGACGAATAACACCATGTAACGACGAATAACAACGGTATCCCTGTCACCACACACCTGCTGGCCGTTGGGAGCGTACATCATGTCCTCGCAACACAGGCCCAGCTCTCCGGTGGGGTTCAGCAGCTTCATGAAGGCGTTGGTCCAGTCACCGGCGCCGCGAATGTGGAAGCTGAGGAAGTCGTCGCCGTTGGGCGTGCTGGTGATGGTGAAGGGGTGCCACTCCAGCGGCGACAGGTACGGCGAGTTGAGGAACATGTACTGGCCGGGCTTGTACTTGAAGGGCTTGCCGTCCGTGCGCTGCCAACGCAGGCGAGGGGGTCGTGAGGCACAACACAGGCTGTGGAATGAGGGGAAGGATGCAGCAGCCACGCATGTGCACGAAGCAACCAGGCATGTTCGCAACGCAGAGGAACGACCTCACCCGCAGGCGTATCTCGATGACGTTCGACGGGTGCTGGATGGCCTGATGGATGATGGTCTTCACCGAGCCGCGCGCCATGCGGATGATGCGCTCCACCAGGTACAGCGCGATGGGGCCGATGACCCACATCCAGAACTGTGGCGGCTCCAGCAATCCCTGCGTTGCACACACACACACAACCCCTCTACCATCAGCGGTGGGCGCGCCGCCTCTCTCACTGACCGGAAAGCCGTGCGCAATCATCACGCCGTAGAAGATGATGAAGAGGTGATGCACGTACCAGAAGACCTCGAAGTGGAAGCGGCGCACTCGCTCGATGGCCGACGTGTACATGAGCACCATGCACAGCAGCACCACGTGGCCCGTGGCGCCGGTGTTGCCCAGGAAGGCCAGCGCGCTGGTCGACTGCGGCGAGATGGGCCCCACGGGCGCGGTGAGCGTGCTGATGCGGTAGTAGTTGACGTAGTGCGAGGCGCAGTGCATCAGCGTCCAGAACAGAATGGTCCACGCGATCCACTTGTGGAACGCGATGGCTGTGTGCGTGTGCGTGCTGTTGAGAGCAAGCCCCCCTCCCCCGACAAGGAGGCGCGCCTACCCTTGTCAATGGGGATGAAGTTGTTGACCCAGGTGCCGCGCAGCCAGGACAGAAAGTTCCGCAGCACCGGGATGAGGATGAAGGCGCAGTCCAGCTTGAGCGCAGCGGCAGCACCGCGAGCCACCGACACGCCATAGCCCAGCGCGCCGAACGCGCCTGCAGCCACGCCCGTGGTCGCGGTGCTGTAGTAGAAAAAGCGCTCGAAGAACAGCACCAGGTTGGCCGCCGCGAACAGCAGCACGAACACCAGCTTCACGCCGTCGTTGACGCAGTAGTCGCGGATGCGCTGCTTGACGGTGCGCTCCTCGTCCGCGTACAGGTAGCCAGCCTCCTCCATGTTCCAGCCAGCGCTGTAGTCGTCGGTGTGGGAGCGGTTCAGCCCCATCCGGCTGCGCAGCTTGGCCGCCATGGCTGGCGGGGCGCGTCGCAAAAAAGCCACCGCGAGGAGGGGCGCGCCAGTGGCGGGTGGCCTTGTTGCGTCGCTCGCTTCGGCCTGCTTTGCAGAGGCGGACTTGGAGCGGCCCCCCCGCGAAAGTGTTGTTTGGAGGCGCGCTCGAAAAACGCCGAAGTGCCCATGTCCGTCCACGTGGTGTGGGGCGCCGAGAGCTTCGTGCTGGACGTGGGCCCGGATGCCACCGTGGGACAGCTGCGCGCGCTCATCGAGCAACGCACGAGGGTTCGGGCTTCGGACCAGAAGGTTGCCGCCTGTGCTCCAGAAGGGCCGCGCAACTCACCGCCGCCCCCTTCCAGATCATGGGCTTTGCCGGACGTCCCAAGGTAGCGCCTCAGCACTGCGCCGTGCCCCTCACCCGGGCTGCAAAGGACGAGGACCTGCTGGCGACGGCGCTGCGAGCGCTGGCCGCGTCCGGCAAGGCCAAGGTGTCGCTGGTGGGGCAGCCGTCGGACGTGGTGGAGACCAAGCGTCGCGAGGTGCAGCTGCTGGAGGAGCAGGCGCGCCGGGTGAGAACGCGTTTGTTGCCGCCGGCGCCCCAACACCCCCAGGCCCGCAGGAGGAGGAGGAGCGCATTCTGCGAGAAGGGGTCAGTTTCTCTTGGAGGTGGGCGTGCATCCTCCTCAAACCCCTCGCAGGCTCTGGAGCGGATGCGTCTTGCGCGCGAGGCAGAGGAGTTGCGCGCACGCCAGCAGCGCGAGCAAGGTCGCTTTGCATGATTCCCATGCCCTTTGACGCGTGTCTTGTTTCTCACCACTCTTACCACGTGATTGGCTGTTTTGCCACGCGCAACAACTTTTTTTTGACGCTGCTCATCGCCAGACATGCGAGAGGCACAACGTGTGCAGGCAGAGCAAGCGCAGCGAGCTCGCCGCGACCACTTGAACGCGCTGCGCAACGCAGAGGTGCGGGACCAGAACGCGGACCAGGGCGACGAGAGTGCGGCCAGCTTTGAGCTCGAGGTTCGCTGTGTGTGTGCTGATTGCTTTGAGTGCGTTTCGCCAAACAGCGCCGCACAGTGCCACAGCGTTGCGTTCGCCTCCAGCGCGCGGCCGCTGCTGGACTGGGGTGACAAGATCGCGCTGCCGCCCTCTGCGTTGCAGGTGCCTTGTTCGGCGTGGATTCATTTGAGGCCACACCGTTCAACCAACGCAAACCACGCCAACACACACACACACACACAACGCACACAGACGCTGATTGACAACGGGGTGCGGATGCCGGTGTGCTTCCGCGTGACGTGCGCGCGAACGGGGCAGCGCGGTCACTGCGGCGTGGCCGAGTTCAACGCCCCCGACGGCCTGTGCTACCTGCCGCGATGGTTCGTGGGCCGGCGTTGTTCGGTGTGGTTTTTGGGTGCTGATTCTATCTCATCGCAGGTTATTGAGCGCGTTGGGCGCAGATGAGGGCGACACGCTGCACTTTGACACTGTGGTGCTGCCCAAGGTTGCTTCTTCGTCTTTGTGTTGGCGTTGGTTTGAGCGATGTTTGTCCAACGTTCCTTTGAACCAAACGCAACATCAACAACAACAACCACCACCACCACTAACAACCGACAGGGAGTGGGCGTGACGCTGCGGCCCCACGACTCGGGCTGGACGTCGCTCAACCAGAGTGACCAGGGCCAGTCGGTGCTGTCGGACCGCTTCTCGCGCCACTATGCCACGCTCACCGCCGGCCACGCCATTGACTTGGAGGTGCCGTTTTCGAGTCTTGTTTCGATCGATTTGGTTTGGTTGCTTGTTTGATTGAATAGACGGTGTTCGGTGATGGTGGTGCTTCCAGTGACGCCGTGCACAGAGCAACGGGGCGATGCACTCCTTTGACGTGGTCTCTGTGACGCCAGACGATCAGGGTTTGTTGTCCCGAAATGTGCTTGTGTTGTGAACATCGATCTCACAACAAACAACACACACACACACACACACACACACACACACACACACACACAC
>CAZYYU010000325.1:0-3552 GCA_964651735.1 uncultured Gammaproteobacteria bacterium
GCAGCAGCAGCAGCAGCAGCAGCAGCAGCAGCAGCAGCAGCAGCAACAGCAGCAGGATGTTGCGGAGCAGGCAAGAGCCAACGTGTGGGCCGGCTTCCCTTTGCCTGACCGAGGAGGCGCGCAGCTGTTCGGCCTGACGCTGGCTGACGAGCGTCCGCCCCGCACGCCGTCCCCTGACGCCGAGTAAATCACACAATCCTGCTTGCTCAAGGGGCTTGCGAGGTGCGCTGGGCCCTGTTGGACCGGGCCTTGGAGGGCGTCACCCCAACGCTTTCGCGGCGGCTCGGTGCGGAAGAGAAGTCTCACGCAGACGCGCAGACTGGCCGGCAACGACATGGCGCCGATGGTGTTGTTGCTGCTCGCGTTGATCGCTGCCGCGTCGGCGCGCGTTGTGGAGAGCGGTGAGTGGCAAGCGCGCTTTTCCAAGGCGCCGGCTCACACGGCGTGCGCAGAGCATGCTCGCGCTGTGCCCGCAGACTACCTGCACCTGGGCCGCGTGGCTCGCAACGAGACCGTGAGGCTGCTGTTCGCCGTCAAGCTGCAGGCGGGCGCCCAGCTGGATGCCGAGTTCTGGCAGCGCTCCGGTGAGGCGCCATCAAGGCTGCTGCATGGACCTCTCACGCCCCAGCGTCAGACCCCAAGCACGCCACGTACGGTCAGTGGATGACCGTGCCGCAGTTGGCAACGCGCTTCGCGCCCTCTGCAGCCACCATGGACATGATCGGTAACGCCTCGATCTTGTGCATTGCTGTGTCTGCTCAAGCTTTCCTTCTGTGCCTCGCTTGTTCGGTGCGTGCAGCCGCGTACCTGCATCGCAGCGGCGCCTCGTCCGTGGAGCAGTCCGCCATCGGCTGGATCGACGCCACGTTCCCGGTGACGGCGGCGGAAACGCTGCTGCACGCAGAGTTCCACGCGTTCCGCCACCGCCGCACGCGCCAGGTGCTCAAGCGCTCGCTGGACGGCCTGTACGAGTTGCCCGAGGAGATTGCAGACCACATCGACCTGGTCGAGGGTTGGGCTGCTTGTGTTTGGAACACGTGGTTGCGTTGCCTTGTCGGCTGGAGCGTGGTTCTGTTCGCTGCAAGTGCTTGTTGTCTGTGGTGGCCGTTTGATCGCTCATCTCGCTGCGCAGGAGTGCGCCGTCTGCCCGTGCTGCGCGTGCAGGTGCTGGCGGTGCTGCTGGCGGTGTCGGTGTTGCTGTGCCACACTCGTGCCCTCGTTAGTGGAGCGTTGGTTTGGTTGCGCTCCATCTTGCCCTCGTTTGTGACGTTTGCTGTCTTGCCTCCGTTTGGTGCCACCACCGATGTTGCTTGCACAACCTGAGACGCCGCGAACAGCCCCGCCCTTCGCGCAGCACGCACGCCCGCTTCGGACTGGCCATGACGCCGCGCGTCATCCGCAACCGCTACGGCACCGCCGGCATCGCGTCCCGCAACGCCAACAACTCGCAGTGCGTCCTCATCCAACACCACAAACCAAACCAGCGACAACACGCGCTCACACCACCTCCACGCAGGTGCGTGGCGCAGTTCATCGGCCAGCACTACAGCCAGGGCGACCTGAACGAGTTCTACACGCTGTTCAGCCCCGAGGACCAGGGCACTCAGGCAACGCATCGCATTGCGCTGGTGCCCGCCTCTCACTGTGCAGCGCAGCCCATCATCATCGGCAACAACAACCCGCCGGCAGGTGAGCCCAAAGACGCGCCCGCTTCGCACGCAATGACTGACGTGGTGCAGGCGTGGAGGCCGAGCTGGACATCCAGTACATCACGGCGGTGGGCCACGCCGTCAAGAAGACCTACTTCTGGGTCACGAAGCGCACCGACGACCACCCCTTCATGGACTTTGTGCTGGCCGTCATGAACATGACCAACGCGCCCCTTATCATCAGGTTGGCCTGGCCCTCATCCGACTGTTGAGCGGCTGTTCGCCGAAACACTCACCGTTGCGCTGCACAGCGTGAGCTACGGCGAGAGCGAGGTCGGCAACACCGTGTCGTGGATCGTGCGCATGAACCAGGAGTTCCAGGCAGGGGGACCGTTTGTTTGTGATGCCCTGAGCTCAACGAGCTTCCGGCCGCAGCTGATGGGTCTGCGCGGCATCTCGGTGCTGTTTGCCGCGGGTGACAGGTGGGTTCGCATGTTGCGGTGCTGCTGCTTCACCGCGTTGCGCTGCATTCTGATGCTCCACCGCTTTGCGCTGCATTCTGATGCTCCACCGCGTTGCGCTGCATTCTGATGTCCCACCACTTTGCGCTGCATTCTGATGCTCCACCGCGTTGCGTTGCGGTGTTACTGCTCCACCGCGTTGCGCTGCATTCTGATGCTCCACCGCTTTGCGGTGTTACTGCTCCACCGCGCTACGGATCCTGCTCCGCCACTGCTCGCTGTCTCTCACTTGCGCTGAGCAGCGGCGTGAGCGCTGACGGCAACTGCCCCGGCAACGTGTTTGAGCCCGACTGGCCCGCCACCGCGCCCAGCGTGACCGCAGTGGTGCGCTGTCGCGGCCCCGCCCTTTGCTCGGTTCCCCCTCACACCCTTCGTTTGCCGGACCAGGGCGGCACTCATCTGGGCCTGCTGGAGACGGGCACTGAGCGCACGTGGAGCGACGGCGGCGGCGGCTTCAGGCTCGTGCTGCGTTTGCTGCTCGTTGCGTGGCGTCTTCGCTCATCGCCGCTGCGTGCAGCAACGTGTTTGCGCGCCCTGTGTACCAGCAGAAGGCGGTGGCCAACTACCTCAGCCAGTACAGCAAGTCGCTGCCCCCTCAGCAGGTTGGCAGGCGGGCTTGCGGTGCGGGTCACTGACCAAAGCCCCAGTACTGGAACGCGACTGGCCGCGCTGTATGTTCCTTCTTCCACGTCTGCAGCGCAGCTCACTCTCTGCGGCAGTACCCCGACGTGGCCGCGTTCGCGGTGGGCTTCATGGTGGTGGTGGACCGCATCCCGCAGCCCGTCGACGGCACCAGGTACCGCTGTGTCGTGCGTGAGGCCCAGATGATGGCACTCAGCGCTCTGCGCCGGCAGCTGTGCCACGCCCACGTTTGCCGGCGTGGTGGGCCTGCTCAACGACGTCAGGTGAGGCGCTCTTCCGTCAGCATCGTCGTGCTCACTGCGTGCAGGCTGTCGAGCGGCAAGCCTCCGCTTGGGTGAGCTGCAGTGTGATGCGCGCTCTTTGCTGTTGACGTGGTTGCAAACAGACCCCTCAACCAGTGGCTCTACTCGCTGCCGCCCGGTGTCATGACCGACATCACCGACGGTGCCTGCGGCTGCCTATGGTGCTTGCTTGCACTGACGTCGCTGCGCATGCAGGCTGCATTGAGGGATGCCTGGGCCAGGACGGCTTCTGCTCGGGTGCGTGCGTTTGTTCTTCGAGCGCGTCCCTCACACTGCTCCGCTCCAGCCAAGGGATGGGACGCCGCCACGGGCCTGGGCTCGCCTCAGTACCAGCGCATGATCAAGTACCTGTGAAAAAGATGCTTGCGAATGCTGCGGTTCTTGTTGGGGCTGCAACGCTGTGTGTTGGGGGGCAGCCTGTTTGCGTGTGTTGGGGTG
>CAZYYU010000326.1:0-3551 GCA_964651735.1 uncultured Gammaproteobacteria bacterium
AGAGAAGAGAGAGGCGTGCAACATCCACCCTGGCACAACCTTGAGGTCCAGGGCGTGCTCTTCCTCCAGCCGGTTCAGCTCGTCCTGCTCCTGTAGCCAGCAAGCCACTCAGCTCCGGTGCAACAGGCCCACTGCAAACACACAAGACCTGCTTCAGACGCTCCTCCTTCTCGCGCAGCTGCTGCGCCTTGAGGCTCAGGTCCGCCGAAGAGGAGGCCCGCTTCTGGACCAGCTGACAGAAGACGTGTCAGGCTTTCTATCCCGCACACCGCCACCACCACCACCACCACCACCACTGACCACTGCATCGGGCTTGAGCAGGTTCTTCTTGGACTTGGACATCTGCGCAGCGCACGTGTGTGAGCGCGCACTGCGCACCACAAGCCAACATGGCACCGCACCGCTTCCTCCTGCTTCCAGCGGAACTGTTCCTCGCGCGCAAAAGGCTTCTTCCACTTTGACGTGTAAAGGTCCTGTTCCTCCAGCATCGACTCGATCCTGGAAAACATGATGAGCAAAACCGCAAGAAAGTCCAAGAAACGCACTCCTCAAACTCTCTGTCCTGGTCGCCTTGCGGGACAGTGTACTTGGGCAGCGGCTCCTGTTGTTGTTGTTGGGGCGCGTTTAGATGCGGCCACAACAACGATACAGCCTTGCCTCGGCGCGAATCAGGTCCGTCACGAGCACTTTCTTGGCGGGCGTGGCAGTGGCAGCGGCAGCGGCAGTGGCGGTAGGAGCAGGGACAGGTCCAGCAACGGACTTGGCCGGTGCAGGGGCAGGTCCAGCCGCAGGTTTGCTCGCGGCTGAGCTCGCCGTCAGCAACCAGCAGCGACCAGCAACACCGCTTCGTACCTGCGGGCTGCTGTTCCAGCACAACAGGGCGCGCAGACTCCTCGTCGTACAGCACGCCCCCGCGCTGCAGCTCGTCCCACGTACTGCCTGCCTGCGGTCCCTTGCTGCCGCCGCCGCCCTGCACGTCCGCCCACTTCACGGCCACGTGCGCCTCCACCGCTGGCAACTCGGCTGGCGGGCTGATGCGCGCGAAGCGCTCGCCGCAGCGTTCCCGCAGCGACACCAGCGCCGTCTCAATCACCTCCCCCTCTTGCGTGACCTGCGGCGACAGCGGTGAGCCGCCAAAAACAGCCCAACCCCCACAACGCACCTTGGCGACGCCTCCCGCGCCTTCGAACAGGTACGACTTGGCCGAGCGCACCGCCACGGACGCCGCGTCCTTGACCGTGTTGAGGAGCGCAGTGTGCTCCGGCAACCCCACGCACAGCTGGTCCAGCAGCTTCACGTACGACAGCAGCGCGCGCACTCGCTGCATAAAGTCGGGCATGTCGCGGTCCTTGCGCAGCCCGGCCTCACGCACGAAGATCACGAAGCGCTTTGAATTGGAGCGGTGTGAGCAGCGACCCACACGCGGGGCGGGTGCATAGCATACCTTGGCGTCCGTGGACAGCTCCTTCGCAGCGCTCTGGATCTTTTCCAGCTGCGCGCTGTTGACCGGCGGCTGCTGCTGCGCCACCACCGCGGGCGCCGGTGCCTCGCTGGCACGACGTTCTCTGGGCGGAATGGGCGGGGCCGGCGCGGCGGGAACGACGACGGCCTCTGCAGTGGCAACAGCAGCGGGCGCCGCGGCAACGCCCTTGGACGAGGTTCTGGCGGCGGAGAAGGTGGACGTGGCCCCGGACTGCTCCTTCTTCAGCGCAAGGTCCCGGACCAGGCGGCACTCTGCAGCCAAGTCAAAAGTGGCCCACCACCCGCGCATACCCACGCACCGTTGAGCAGGTCGGACAGCGACAGGCGCTGCGTGCGAATGGCCTCTTTGAGCCTGTCCATCTCCGCCTCGGTGGCCGACAAGTCGCCGCGTAGCTTCTGGCACTGAGCCAGCACGTCAGCTGCAAGGCGGCATGCAAAGGAGGGGCGCCCCTCGCACCAGCTTCACCAGGGCCACAGTGTTGCGGCGCAGGTCAAACTCCAGCGCCTCGCCCTGCAGGCAACTGAGCGCGCACGCACGGCCAACACGCAAGCGTGGCTCGTCACCTTGACCGTGGACACGCCCCAGCCCCGCACCTCGGCCCAGAAGCGTTCCTGGGCAGCGAGGTCAGCCAAAAAGCCACCCGACGAGGCCCGTGTCGCACCAGCTTCTGCTCAGTGTGCTGCGTGTACGCAACCACGTCCTTGGCGACCTGTTGAGCGTGGATGCGCGCGTCAGCAAGGCACGAGGCCCGGCTCGTCGTCAAGGCGACCTCGGTGAACTCGTCCACCCACAGGTACTTCTCCAAGTCGAGGGAACGCATGGCAATGTCCGTCAGAGGCAGCCGCACGGCCTCCAGCGAGGCAGCCACATCCGTCATCCTGTCTGGGCGCAAGCGATGAGTGCAGCCCGCGACGAGCCACAGCGAGCAGCGCGCGACCAGTCGGATCAGTGGTGGTGGGCCTGACCCCTTGACGACGTCAGTGGTCAGAGTTTTTTGCGCACGCTGAGGGCTAGGCGGGCCAGCGATGGAGTCAGGGGGCCGTGAAGTGTGGGTACGGCGTCGCGTGATGGGCATGCGCGGGTTTCCATGGCGCGTGACGCACGGAGCAGTTCCTGGTCCCGGACGAGGACAACGGCACCAAGAAGGTCCCTCTGCTGAAGCGCGGACGTGGTGGCGCTGGGCTGATGAGGGCCCTCTAGATCGCGGCGTTGGTGTTCGGCACGACGGACGCTACCAGCCAACGTGGCACGGTGCTGTGCTTGCACGGGTGAGCGAGGCGGCCACACCACGCTACTCCTGACGCGCTGGACCGCTAGCTTCCAAGACAATGCCAACAGGTCAGCGCCGTGCGCTTGCTGCTGGCTTTCGCTCAGGCGCGGCGTCGCAGCTTTGCCAAGCTGGCCCCGATCATCGCCTCGTTCGGCTTCTTCGTGGTGTGCATCGAGTTCACCGGCCACGGCAAGAGCGATCACGGTGCGTGGGCGTTGTGGCCAAGGGTGTGTGCTGCTGCAAACCCAACCCCGCCCGCGCCGCAGCCAACACGAGCGCGTCCAACAACTTTGTGTTCGCGGTGGACATCATCGACGTGGCAGACACTCTCGGGGCCACCACCTTCCATCTCATTGGCCACAGCATGGTCGGTCTTGCGCCCTGCGCCGTCTCACTTTTGTTGACGCGTGCGCCTCGCGAGGGCGGCATCGTGGCGGGGCTGGTGGCTGGCGCGGTGCCCAACAGGGTCCTGTCGCTCATCATGATTGACACCATTGGTGCGCCTTTGTTTGTTCTTTGCCTTGCCTCTCAGGCCCCTCTCAGGAGCCGTGGGCACCAAGCGTGATGAGGACGCCCCCGAGATTCTGGAGCGCGCTCTGCTGCAGCGCTCCAGCATCATCAACCGGCGCCCGCGCGTGTACGACACGTTCGAGGGTGTGGCTGAGTGCGCGTCATTGCTGCCGCCTCTCACTGCTGGGCAGAGTGCGTCAGCCGGTGGTCCGACAGCAGGTTCGCTCCTCGCGGCCGGTGAGTGAGCCCAGCTCGTTGCATCCTCGCTCCACCCCTCAACCCGCCTGC
>CAZYYU010000327.1:0-3533 GCA_964651735.1 uncultured Gammaproteobacteria bacterium
GCATCCCTCGGACTTCAGCAAGAAACTCATCCGACAGGATAGAGAGGTCCGGCTTCTTCAGTCCGGCCGCTGCAAAGATGTCCACGATCTCATCGGACACCACGGCCTTGGAAATGATCTGACGAATCGCGTGATCGAGTTCTTCATCAGTCCTCTGTTCGCGCGCAGTGCTTTTCGCCAGCACCGCACGGACCGCCTGGAAGAATCCGACATCGTCCCGAATTCGAAAGGTCTCCTCATGCGGCACAGCCAATGCAAAGGCTTGCGAGAGATCGTTCACGGCACGAAGGAGACGCGCTTTGCCATCCTGTTGCTTCAATATATGTTCCTGCGCGGCAGGCAACACAGACAGCCGCTCTTGCGGCTTACCGGTCATCCAGGGCGACCAATCAAAACTCGGCACCATGCCGGAAGGCGTGCGGTAAGAACCGAAGAGATCTCGGCAGATTTCATAGTGCTTTCGGAGCGCGTCAACAGCCTCTGCCTGGTCAATCGCCGTCTTTCCCGTTCCGCCGCTTTCTGTGTAGACCGCAAGCGCCTGCTTGAGTTCGTCGGCAAGGCCGAGGTAATCCACGACGAGTCCACCCGGCTTGTCTTTGAACACGCGGTTCACACGCGCAATGGTCTGCATCAGCCCATGCCCGCGCATCGGCTTGTCGATGTACATTGTGTGGAGGCTGGGAGCGTCAAAACCAGTCAGCCACATGTCACGAACAATGACGAGCTTGAAGGGATCTTTGGGAGCACGAAACCGGAGCGCCATATCCTCGCGGCGCTTTTTATTCCGAATATGGCCCTGCCACTCAATCGGGTCGGACGGTGAACCAGTCATAATCACTTTCATCGACCCTTGGTCATCCGCCTCGGCATGCCATTGTGGGCGCAGAGCGGCGATCTCTCGATAGAGCTCCACACAGATCCGCCGGCTCATGCAGACCACCATTGCCTTCCCATCCATGGCGGCAAGACGATCTTCGAAATGATCGACGAGGTCTCGCGCGATCAATTTGATCCGATTCTCCGACCCCACCACAGCTTCTAACTGTGCCCATTTAGTCTTGAGCTTCTCCTTACGCTCGACTTCTTCCCCTTCTGTCGCCTCTTCAAACTTAGGGTCGATCTTTGGCCGCTCGGACGCCTTCAGTTCGAGCTTAGCCAACCGGCTCTCGTAGTAAATGGGAACCGTCGCCTTATCGATGACCGCCCGCTAGATGTCATAGATACTGATGTAGTTGCCAAAGACCGCTCGGGTATTAGCATCCGTCTTTTCAATCGGTGTTCCAGTGAATCCAATGAACGAGGCGTTGGGTAACGCATCGCGCATATGGCGGGCAAAGCCGTCGATAAAATCATACTGGCTCCGATGGGCTTCGTCTGCGATCACGACGATGTTGTGGCGATCCGACAGCACGGGATGCCGGTCGCCTCGTTCCTCCGGGAAAAACTTCTGGATAGTCGTAAATACCACGCCGCCGGATGCCACGCTCAACTTGGCCCGCAAGTCAGCTCGATCGGTCGCCTGCACTGGTGCCTGCCGGAGCAGGTCACGACAGCGAGCGAAGGTGCCGAAGAGTTGATCATCCAGGTCGTTGCGATCAGTAAGCACCACGATAGTTGGGTTGGCCATGGTCGGATGGAGGATCACCCGCCTGGCATAGAAGGCCATCGTGAGACTCTTCCCCGATCCCTGTGTATGCCACACCACCCCAACCCGACGATCACCTGGTTCACCACCCGCCTGATGGCCGGACGTGTAGTGTCCCAAAGGATCAGCAGCTCGATGTTCCTCCGCCTGTCGGGCAGCCCGCAAGGTTTCCGCAACCGCCACATTCACGGCATGGAACTGATGGTACCCCGCCATCTTCTTGATCAACTTCCCATGTCCCTCGTCTTCAAAGACAATGAAATGCCGTACTAGATCGAGGAACCGTCGTTTTTCAAACACACCCTCTAGGACAACTTGCAGCTCGCTAAGCTTCGACGGAGCATCCTCCCGCCCGCCGATCGTGCGCCAGGGCTTGAACCATTCCTTCCCAGCCCCAAGCGTCCCGATGCGAGCTTGGACTCCGTCAGAAATAATGAGCGCCGCATTGGTGGTGAAGAAGGAGGGAATCTGTAACTGGTAGGTTTGAAGTTGCTGGTAGGCACTCCAAATCGTGGCGTCTTCGTCTGCAGGATTCTTCAGCTCGATGACCGCAAGCGGCAGGCCGTTCACGAACAGCACCACATCAGGTCGCCGCGTGTGCTGCCCCTCCGAAACCGTGAACTGGTTGACGACGAGCCAGTCGTTGTTGTCCGGCACCCCAAAATCGATGACCCGTGCCTGCGCCCCAGCGATGGACCCATCTTTTCGGCGATACTCGATGGTTACTCCGTCCACAAGCATCCGATGAACGGCGCGGTTCCGTTCTACCAACGTCGCCGCATCAATCCGCGAGAGCTTGCGGAAAGTATCCTCAATCGCATCAGCGGGAAGATCTGGATTGAGCTGGATGAGTGCCTGTCGCAGACGCCTTTCCAAAATCACGTCACGGTAGCTTGGATCGCTGCGCTCGGCAGCCAGCTCACTAACAGCAATGTCCGGCCCGTGGAGCACTTGGTAGCCCAGTGCTTCGAGCCAGCCAAGGGCGGCGTCTTCGACGACGGATTCAGTCATCATGGCCATATGCCCTCGGATTCTGGTAGGAGTCGTTCGCGAACTGCCCCTACTGCCTGCGGATTCTCTGGATCTTCCTCCCAACGGGCTGGATTATCGACGATGTATTGACGGATGCGAGTCAGGGACTCCTCACTGCGGACAATGTGCTCGTAGTAGTTACGCTGCCAGACTGGAACACCAGGGGTGCTGCGCATCGCATTGAGACGTTTGGTGGATACGGTTTTGAATGCCCCGATCAATCGTCCGATGGATTTACGGTTCTTCGTAGGGGCGGTTCGCGAACCGCCCCTACAATCCGGTTCTGAAAGAATGATGATGCCGTGCAGATGGTTTGGCATGACCACCCATTCATCCATACCGACGTAGGGGTATCGACCAGACAACCATAACCACGAATCCGCCACCACCTGCCCACATTCATTCAGCTGCATCTGTCCATCGACGACGTCACCGAACAGACAGACTCGACCTTGTGTGCACATCGTCACGAAATACGCACCGGCTTGTGCATAATCGTAGCCCTTCAGCCGAATGGACCGGCGATGGTGCCTACCGTGATTCATCACCGTCAAATCGTCCTCGCTACGAACTAATCAATCGTCCGATAAATTTAGGATTCTCTGTAGGGGCGGTTCGCGAACCGCCCCTACCGTCAGGTCATGTAAGAATCAGAATTCCGTGCAGTTGATTGACATCCCCTCTCTATAAACCGTTCCGCATCCTTCACCCGTAGCTCGCCAGAGATAAGTTTGGGGAGTAGCGTGTCGCGTATGGCAGAGAGTGTCTTGCTCTCCTCGATGCACAGCGCTTGCCTGGCAAGGATTGCATCGATGTGTCCGGCGATTACGTCTTGATCCTCAGGAAAGACGGGAAC
>CAZYYU010000328.1:0-3519 GCA_964651735.1 uncultured Gammaproteobacteria bacterium
GGCACGAACGAACGAGGAACCGCAACAGCGAGCACGTGCATGACGCCGCCAGCAAGCAAGCAAGCACGAACAACCGCAGCACCAACAACAGCATCGGCAGCAACCAACTCACGAGCGGGTGATGGCGGCCAGATTGGGGCTGCCCGAGTTGCTGCAAACACCGCGCTCCAGTCAACACACGCACATACACGCGCAAAGCGTGGAAGAGAGCGTACACGCGGCTCAGGCTGGGGCTGGACACGCTGCTGCGAGCAACAATGGTTGAGCGCACCACAGAGCAAGAAGCTGTCGCGCCGCACCCGGCGTTGTTGGACGCAGCAGCGTCGGCCTGGGCGTGGCGCGGAGAGAGGTCAGACCCGGCGCGGAAGCAAGCAGACGGCGCTTGCGCACGTGTTGCTTGCGCGCAGGCAGCGGGGACCCTGTGGTGTGGGGTGAGCCGCCACGCGTCACACGGTGTGGGCGCACAGTCGCACCCAGCAGACCGGGCTTGACGATGGTGCCCGAGCGCTTGAACACGGAGTCGTAGGCGCCGTTGGGGGCTGCTGCTGTGGAAGCGTCTGACGGCCGCCCACACCACGACCGCCAAGCACACCTGGTTTGGCGGCTTCAGCCTCCTGCTTCTTGCGCGCCCTGCGCCAGCCAGCGTCAGCCAAGGCAAGACGGGGGAAGGAGCGGCCGCACGCGAGGGGCGTGCCGACAGATGGCGGCGCTGCGGCCTCGGCGGCGGCAGGAGCTGGTGCTGGCGCATCGTCCTCCGTGCTAATGTCATCGCCCTGAGCCACACGCTTGAGCCAGCCGAAAATGCGTCGCCAGTCGCGCACCTCGTCGCGCGCGGACCCCCGTTCGCCTGCTTTGCTGCTGCCCGCCACGCGGCCCGCTAGCGACTTGGCCCTCTGCACCAGGGCATCAACCAGAAGGAGCGCTCTGCGCGGCGCACGGCCGCACCGACTGCAGGGACGACAACGACGACTTGAGCGACGACTTCTTGGGCCCCTCGCTCATGGCTCCGGCCTAGGTCGGGCCCCGCGTGGCCGGATGGCGCCGTGTCCGCGCAACTGATGAGAACGGAATGTCAAAAGCCAAAACGGCCCAGCGCGGCCCGGCGCACAGCGACAGGCACGACGCAGCTGCCACCGCGGGGGTAAGCACCGCAAGTTCCCGATGCGCCCAGTGGACGGACGAAAGCAGTCCGTTGCCCACCACGGGCGGGGGGTGGTCTGTGCTCTGGCAGGCCACGCACGCAAGCTTACACGTCGAGCCCCCTGGCCGGGTGCGAGTTTTTGCTTGTGCCAGGCCGCCGCGCAACCGACCGGAGGGGTTGACGCAGCACACAGTGTCCAGCCAAGCCTGTTCAATGTGGGCCTCAGCCACGACGCTGTCTCCCGCTTGGCTCGCTGAGCATTGCGGCCTCAAGTGCGAGTCCTGCACGACGCGCGACCTGTCCAACAAGACTGCCCCGCGCTCGTGCTTCGCGCTCACGCTGCTGCCGCCGCAGCCCTCGTTTGTGCTCAAGCAGCTGCCCAGCGACGAGGCCGGCGAGCCGTTGCCCCAGCGCCTGGCCCTGAGCAAGAACCTGGGCCTGGCCCGCGAGGCGCTGCTGTACAAGCACCTGGGCGCGACGCTTGGTGGGCTGGTGCCCAGCACGGTGTACGCAGAGGGCTCCATGGAAACGGGCCACAAGTGGATCATCATGGAGGACCTGAGCGACTTTGTTGACTCGGGTGAGGACCTTGGCGCTTGTTGCTGCCCATTCACGCCTGCGTCCAGGCACGCTCTTCGGCCCTGGCAACCCGAACAACTGGACGCGCAACTTGGAGACGTACCAGGAGCGCGCAGGGCGCCCCGCCGCGGCCACGGTGATGAGCCACACGTTCAAGGCGTACGCTGCGCTGCATGCCAGGCACTGGCGCGACCCTGCGCTGCTGTCGCACCGCTGGCTGCGCTGCTCGGACTGGGCACTGGGCCAAGGCCGCGAGCAGTTTGAGGGGTCGCAAAGCTACGCAAAGCAGCAGTGGGAGCTGGGTTCGCTGCCTTGGTGCGTCGCGGCTCGTTGTCCGCTGACCCCTTCTTGTTGCAGGCAAGAACAGCAAGACGCGCGACGTCTTCGATCCGCTGGTGTTTGCCGCGGTGGAGAAGGCCGTGGCGGGCATCTCGTGGTGCGCTTGCTTTCGTTGGCCCATTTTTGAATGACCTTGCATCGCCGGCAGGGACAAGCAAGTGGAGCGCGTCAACGAGCGCACCAACTGGACGCTGGTGCACGGCGACTGCTGGCCTGGTGCTGCTGCCTCTCGCCGCTCTCCGCTGTCCGCCAACAACAAACGTCACCCACAGGCAACGTCATGTGGCACCGCGACGGGCGCGTGAAGCTGGTGGACTGGGAGATGGCCGGCATCGGTTCCGGGGCCCAGGACCTGGGGCAGTACGTGATCAGCAACATGGATCCCGCGGAGCGCAGGTGCTGGCCCCTCCCGCGCGCCCGCACGCCGCCGCTCACTGTCCGTGTGTTGGCGGCCTGGCAGGCAGTGCGAGGAGCGCGTGCTGCGCGAGTACCACGAGGTGGCAGTGGTGCGTGGTCGCGTTCTGTGTTGCTCAACCAGCTGTAGGAGCTGCTGCGTCTGGGCGTGACGGGCTACTCGTTCGAGGAGTGCTGGCGCGAGTACACCGTCGGCGGTGAGGGGATCGCGCCCCTGTGCCCCCACCGTTCATCGCCCGCAAACCGCCAGGTGTGGAGCGCTGGCTGTGGTTCCTGTGCTACTTTGCCGGCGCGGACGGCATGCTGGAGTGGACGCGCTTCTTCCACAACCAAGTCCTGGCCTTCATGCAGGACCACCACCTCACCGCCGACTCGTTTGTCCAGATTCGGCCATGAAGCGCGCGCGAAGGAGGAGGGGCTTTGGGGGTTGGTGTCGCTGGTCGGTCGGGACCAGTGGGGACCACACGCGCGTGGCCCAGCATGGAGGTGCCGCTGACGGAGTCGGGCACGTACGACAACAGCTCGTCAGCCAACCTCGACAGCATCGCGTGGGCCACGGTCAAGAGCGCAAACAACCTGGTGCGCACGCCGGGGAGGCACTGCCGCCATGCTCTGACGACGAGCGCAGTCGTCGTCGGGCGAGACGGGCAGCGGCGTGGTCGTCATCGAGCTGCTGCTGAAGAAGGTGGTGCTCAAGTCCTCCCAGGAGCCCGCGCGCGAGATGTACCTGACCCGCATCTGCCGCCACCTGGGTGCGCCGGCCTCCTCGGCGCGGGGAGTTTTGCTCACCTCTTCCCAGGCGTGAGCGCGCCCCACATTCGTCTGCTGGAGTCGTCGGAGCCCGAGTACAACCAGGTGGTGCACGCAGTGGGCCGGCGCGCTCGCTTCCACCAGCGGCCCGTGCTGTGCCTCATGGAGTACGTGGACGGCGTCACGCTGGAGGTGCATTCGTCGTTGTTCATCGTCGTTCATTGTTGTTCGTCGTCATTCATCATTGTTCATCGTTATTCGTCGTTGTTCATCGTTATTCATCGTTATTCGTCGTT
>CAZYYU010000329.1:0-3506 GCA_964651735.1 uncultured Gammaproteobacteria bacterium
ACAACAACAACAACAACAACAACAACAACAACAGCAACAGCAACAGCAGCAGCAGGACAAGCGGTGGGAGGAGGTCGAGCTGGACGTCGGTGCGGTGACAATGCCCTGGATCGCGGTGTGAACGCCCTCACTCTTTTGCAGACACGCTGCGTTTGCTGGTGAGTGCGCTGAGCCGCCACGTCGACCGCCAACTCCTCCTGGCACAGTCTGGCGGACAGTGCGTGCATCTTACCTTGTCCATGCTGGAGCGATTTCCAGGTCCCAAAAGAGCGAAGACGCCCTTCCACCGTCTCAGATTCGTTTTTGCAGACTCCAAGCTGGCGACGATGAGCGCCGCTCAGCTGATGCGGTGCGCGCGCGACAACGGCGCAGCGTTTGTGCATCTCTGCACATGGCTGCAGGAGATGGAGCGTGCGCCTTGGTTGGAGCCGCCGTACCAGTTGCCGCAAGCGTTGGCGGCGAGGCTGGATGACAGCAGTACGGCGGCGTTGCTCGCGCTGGTGAGGCGCTGCGTGCTGTGTGGGTTTGGGTTTGCTGATTTGCTGCAGGCTCGATCGCTCGGGCTGCATTGCTAAAGGTGCAAGGAGGGTTGCGTGGCTGGCAGTACGCGCTGCGGAGCACTCTCGATCGACGCAAGGCCGGGCCCCCACCTGGCTCCTTTTTCCCCGCGCACGACAAAAACTCCCCCCAGGGACCGCTAGCGCCGGGCTTGCCATCACGGGCACGTGGACAAGGCGCCTCCTGCTGTGGCCGAAGCGCGTGCTCATTGGGACCGCAACGGCGCGATCATGTTAGACCCACTCGCGCTGCTGGTGACGGCCATCGCGGGCCTCCTGGTGGCAGTGCTGCTGCTTGCGCAGCTGCTGCCCAGCAAGCGCGTGGTGGCCGAGTTTCCGCGCCTGGATGCGGTGCACGACGACTTTCTTGCGCGCTGGACGGCCTGCGCGCGTGACCTGGGCGGCCGCGACACCGCCTCGTTCGCGGACAGCGAGACGGCGGCGCGCGCTGCGCTGCGTCAGCTGGCGCTCACCGTGCAGGACGTGCAGCGTGCCTCGTCACGCGGTCTGTTTCTGGCGCACCGGCTGGCGCCCACCGCCTTTGAGGGCGGGCTGGCCATCCGCTTGACCGTGCATTGCAACCTCTTCTGCGGCACCCTTGCCAACCTGGGCTCGCCCGCGCAGCTGGAGTTTCTGCAGCGAGTGTTGGACAGGGTGAGGCGCGCGCTCTCTCCCACTCGGGCTCCGCGCACCCACTCACGCACAGCCAAAAGGCTGAGCTGGGCTGCTTCGCCTTCACGGAGGAGCGCGCGGGCGTGATGAGCGGGCTGATCGTGGAGACCACGGTGACGCTGGAAGGTGACATGCTGGTGCTGCACACGCCGCGGCCCGAGTGCGCCAAGCGCTGGATCAGCAACGGCCTGGTGGCCGACTGGGGCGTGGTGGTGGCGCGGCTGCTGGTGCACGGCAAGGATTTGGGCCCGCACGCGCTGGTGGTGCCCATGGACGCGCCGGGCGTGCGCCGCTCCAACATGGAGCCCAAGGTGGCGTTCAACGGGCTCGACAACGCGCTCATCGAGTTCGACCGCGTGATGTTGCCGCGCTCCAGTCTGCTGGCGGCCACGCTGGACGCCGACGGCACGTACCGCAGCACGCTGGAGGGCGGCGTCACGGGCTTCCTGCAGGTGGCGCAGCGCCTGCTCAGCGGCCGCATCTGCCTGGCCGGAGGCGCGCTGGGCACGCTGCGTCAGGTTCTGGGGTTTTGCTGCGCGACTCGTCCTTCTCCCTCATCACCCTTGTCGCAAGGTGTGCGCCGAGACGGAGCAGTACGCTGCGCAGCGCCTGATCCCGGTGGGCGCCAACCTGTCGCTGCCGCTGGCGCAGCTGCCCGCGTTTCGCGACACGGTGCAGCAGATCAAGCGCCGCTTCTGCGTGCTCACGCGCTTCGTGGAGCACCTGGAGGCGCGCTACGCGAGCGAGAAGAAGCTGTCCGGGGCCGTGGTGGAGCTGGTGGCGGTGGCCAAGATCGAGTGCTGCGAGTTCGCGCTGCAGTCGTATCACGCGCTCAAGCGGGCGGTGGGCTCGTTCAGCGTGCAAGAGGCGTCGCCGTTTGGGCACCGCCTCAACGCGGAGCCGTACCTGTATTGCATGCGCTTCGCGGAGGGCGACAGCGCTGTGCTGTGCCAGAAGATTGCGCGCGACGCAGTGCGGGTCAGTGGTCTTGTGGCGCTTGATCTGCTGCACCTCAGTGCCTGCCGTGCAGCCATATGCCCGCAACCGCTGGGCGCTGCTGTGGGACGCACTGAGGCTGCCGTTTCTGGCGCTCAGCGACCTGTTGGTGGCGCGCCTGACCTTGAGCAAGGTGCGGTGCTCCCCCCTTTTGATTGTCGCGTCACGCTGCCTCTTTGCAGCTTCGACTCGCGTTGCGCATGATCATGCACGGCCGCCGCGCTGACGACGCTGTTGCCGCCTGGTAAGCGGCGCGCAAAAGAGAATGGCGGCTTTGTCTGATGTTGTCGCAGGCTGGAGTCGCACGAGCTGGTTGATCAAGTGGCGCATCTCACAGGGGAGCTCGCGCTGCGCCCGTTCCTGCACGGTCCCATGGAATGAAGCGCGACGTCGCCTCCCCTGAAAAACTGGAATCCCAGGGTCTCCCATGGCGTTGGCCGTGCGGGATGCGACGGACGTGGATGGCCTGATGCACGACTTGCGCGAGCACGGCTACGCGCGGCTGCGGATGCGGGAGGACGCGACGCTGGCTGCCGCACGGGGCCTGGGCCTGTGCCGACGCTTCCACAGCGGGAACGAGCCTGCCGCGGGTTCGGGGGGCGGCGCGCAGGGCACACGCTTCCAAGCTGAGGCCAGGCAGCGTTCCCCTACGACAGTTTCCTGGAGTTTGGGCACAGCCCCGAGTCCGAGCCCGTGCGCAAGGCCTTCCATGCCGTCAAGGTGTCGGCGTCCCCTCGCCCCTTGATGCCCTGCCCTCCCTCACGGTGGAGCTTGCTCAGCTCGCCAACCCTGCTTGCATGCTGCGGTGGCCGTCTGGTACTCCGCTCGTCACGCTTGTGGCCGTACCTGCCAACCCGCACAACCCCAGCGCACTTGGAGGCCGGTGCCACGGACCTGTTCCGCGCGCTGGATGCCGAGGCCCGGTTCGTGTTGACGCTGATTGCCCAGGCGCTGCACGGTCCGTCGTGGACTGGTCTGTCACGAGGCTGACATGAGTTGCAGTGGATGCAGCCAAGCTGCTGGCCATGTGTGACGAGGCGCGCCTTCCTTGCAACGAGGTCTCCACATCGTTCATGGTCGGTATTTGGCTCTTGGTTCCTTTTGGCTCTCACGTCTGCTTTGTCGCGCAAGCACCTGTTTGCATATCAGCCCCACGCGCGCGAGCGTGAGGTGTGCGAGCCCCACACCGACTCGGGCCTGGTCACCATCATCCCGCGCGCCACGCAGCCTGGTCCGCGTCTCGTGTGTTCTCTCTCTCTCCCCCCCCCCCTCTCTCTCTCT
>CAZYYU010000330.1:0-3473 GCA_964651735.1 uncultured Gammaproteobacteria bacterium
CCAGCGTTGTTTGCAAGTTGGAGGGCCGCGCACCAGCAACCACAGCAGCCGCCGTGCCCCGACGCTGGCGCTGCACATGGTACCAAGAGTGTACTACTTCTTCTTCTTCTTGTCATCCTCGGCCTTGTCGCCCTTCTTCTGCTTGGTGGCGTCCAACTGCAACAGCAGCGTCACCAAACAACAACGACAACGACACGGCCGAGCCAACCTTCTTCTTGATGTCGCCAAAGATGCCTGTTTTGGGGTTCGTCAAGAAGCATCGAGGTGCAGCGCAGCTGTGCACACCAGTGTCCTCGTTCTGAATGTTGGGGTTGAGATGCGACAGCACAAGCAGACGCAAACAGTCGACCTTGGCCTTCTTGGGATCCTTGACAAAGTTCTGGTCCTTGGTGCTGAGGTCGGCCTCGACGCCGTACCTGTGCGTGTCATGAGGAGGGCGTGCGCGCTGCCAAGCCCCGGCCCCGCACATGATCTCACGATAGCGCATGCCCATGTTGTAGGGCGCGCCTTGAACCGGCTGCAGCACGAGCTTGTAATCCTGCGTGCAAAAAAGGTGAGGCTGGGTTGGGCAGCATCACGGCGGGCAAACCTCGCGGTTGGGCCAGTCGTTGTCGCGCATGCGCGTGATGTTGCGCTGCACAAAGGAGCAGTGAGCAGCGGCGGCGGCGGCGGCGGCGGAGGAGGTGGAGTACTTGGGGCGGAATGGGCTCGTCAGCCAGCAGCACGCCCTTTGCATCCTTCTTCCCTGCAAAGCACAACACACACACACACACACACTGAGCACAAGGCCAGCACGGCAGACAAACGCACCAGTGCGCACAAACATCTGCAGATGGCTCTTGACCTCGGGCATTCCAAACACCTCCGCAGCCTGAGCGGGCGTGAGAGTGGAGCGAGGCGAGAGCGCCAAGACATACCTTGTTGATCACGTCCTGGCACGTGTCGGTTGACAGGTACTGCACCTCCTTGCAGCGGTTGTTCTTCAAGTACACGTCTGCACCGCGCAAGAGGTGACGCGCGATGACCGCAAAACAAAAGCCAACCTGCCAGGTCCACGTAGACCTCCTCTTTGGCGCGCTGCTTTGCAACCTCGATCATGGTCTGCTCGTCCGTCTGCCCAGTGCCAGCCTTGATGTTGAGTATCTGCGGCTGATCCCCGTACCTTGAAGTGGCGAAAGAAGGGTGAGGGCGGGACAAGGGGGAGGGGGGTTCCCAACGCACTTCTCAGCAGCGCCCACGATGACGGCGCCCTTGGCCACAGCCTCGGCGCGCACGCGCTGAGCCATGATCTCCTTCAGCTCGCCCGCCAGCCACGGATGTGCGTAGCTTGCAGGGGACGGTCGTCAGCGCAGGCATGCCACGCAGCACAGCCCACTCACCTCAGTGGATCCTTGCCGTACTTGTCCTTGAGGTAGGGATCAGCCTGTTGGTACACGAGCCATTTGGCCAAGTCTGCCCAGCGACGCTCCACGAGCAAGTGCAGCGGTGTTTTGCGCTCATTGTTCTTGGCGTTGACCTGAACAAGTGGCATGTGTAAAAACGAGAGAGAGGCCATTGAAGTGACGCACGTCAGCGCCGCGCTCCACCAGGAACTGGGCCATGTGACGCATGCCGATGGAGCATGCAATGTGCAGCGGCGTGTTGCCCCCAGAAGGCTCTGACGGGGGGGCAGGCAGCGAGTGAGCACCACCTGCCAAGAAAGCCCCTCTCCCCCTCAGCACCGTAAATGTTGAAGTCGGCTCCCTTGGCGTGCAGGTCCTTCAACACCTCGATCTCATTGCCCACCACCGCTCGGAAGATGACCTTTGGCAGTGTGCAAATGAGCAAGCCACCCAAGCGCGGGGGGAGAGACGCTAACCTTGTCCAGCTCGGATTGCTTCTCGGAGATCTTGGGCGCGTCGAGGCGCTGACCGCGCTTGATGACTTTGCGCTCCTCCACCGGAGCTTTGCGGCCCATGCATCAGCACCAACAGCACCAACAGCCGCCCACGCGTTACCTGCAGCGGCCTGCTCTGCGCCCCAGCGGTCGTCGGCGCCGTCATCCGTGAGCAGCACCTCCTCGTCCTTGGGCTTGGCCGCGCCCTGCACACGAGCGTGGGCGGAGCGTGCGACAGCAACCCATCCCCAAGCGCCGCCTTACGTCGTACTCCGTGAGCGTCATATCGTTGATGACCTGCAGACGGCGCTCGTCGTACTCCTCCTTGGTCATCAAGCCCTCATCGTAGAGCTCCTTCAGCTGCTTGATGGCCTCCATCCCGCCCCTGCTGGCCGTGGTTGAGAAACAAAAAGGCAAAAGCGCGAGCTGCCGTGCAAGGGCCCCTCGTCCAGGCTTGGGGCTGGAGACGCTGCTGCCTCCACCGCCGCCTCCGCCGCCGCCTCCGCAGCAACGAGCACCGAAACTGCGCTTTCCTCTGCTGGCCCGCACGCCGCCTTCCTTCTTTCCTTCCTTCTGCAGCAGACCCCCAATGGAGGACGAAGACCCTTCGGTACCAGGGCTTTTTTCGCTGACCGCCGAGCAAATGGTTTTTACAGAATCGTGCACGGGCCGCCCTTCTTGGATGTGCCGCCTCCACTGCTGGTAGAGGACGAGGCTGGGGAAGGCTCTCAGCGATACAGCCCTTCAAAAAAAAGGAGCCACTCACGTCCTCCCATAGACCCAGACAGCGCCACTCGCACAGCTTGCTCAAACACGTTCTGCGCACAGGCATGCGTGAGACTTGCCGCGCAAGCAACCAGCAGCGCGCACCTTCAACCCGTCCTGGGTGAAGCTCGAGCATTCCACATACATCTTGGCTCCCACATCCTGGTTTGCGAGGAATGAGGCCCCCCCGCCCCTTTGCAAGCAACGCCGACTGACCTTGGCAAGGCGTTCTCCGTCCTCCTTGGTGAAGGGCTCTGCGTCCGCGGGCTGGGCAAACCAGTGGCGGGTCAGCGCCCGTCGCCCAAGCAAACACGCAGACGAAACCTTGCGGGACGGGTCAGAGCGCAAGTCCGTCTTGGTGCCCACAATGATCATGTGCGCTGACTGGCAGTGGTGCTTCAATTCGGGCACCCACTGTTGCGCCGGCGGAGTTGAGAGAGCGCGAAGCGAGAGTGAGGCGAAACGCGCCTGCGTCTTGACATTCTCGAAGGACGACGGATTCACCACGGAAAAGCAGATGAGAAACACGTCCGTGTCGGGGTACGAGAGCGCGCGCAAGCGCTTGTACTCCTGCACCAACGGTGGGCCGGCGGCGGCGCAAGGGGAAGTTGCTCGCCCACCTCTTGCCCGGCCGTGTCCCACAGGTCGACGCTGTAGGGCTTGCCGTCCACTGACACAGCGCTCATGTGGTTGTCGAACACGGTCGGCACGTAGTCAATGGGGAAGCGGTTCCTTTCGTGCGGCGTCAGCCCAGCAAGGAGGGCAAGCGGCGAGGCCCTCACTCGATGTAGGAGATGAGCTGGACGGAACGCGGTGAGCCAGCGGCGACGAC
>CAZYYU010000331.1:0-3469 GCA_964651735.1 uncultured Gammaproteobacteria bacterium
GGGAGAGAGAGAGAGAGAGAGAGAGAGAGAGAGAGAGAGAGAGAGAGAGAGAGCACAGAGCAATGACGCATTCCAGACCTGAACGTGAAGCTCAGCGAGAGCAACACCTGGATGGATCGGCCTGTGTTAGTGCTTGCCGATGCGTGGGCTTGTTTGCTCGTTGCTTGTTTGTTTGGCGTTGCACACCACAGCACTCCTTACCTCGCCGCGGACCTGGACGTCGGTGCAGAGTCAAGCAACGCGTCGCACAAGCCAACACCGCAACCTCCTCGCCCTGCCGCCGCATCTGCAGCGGGAACCAGTCCTCCAGAATGTCGCCGGCCATGAGCGGGTCCAGCGGTATCTCCACCTGGCCCAGGAACGTGTTGGAGGCCGTGTGCTTGGCGTACACCTGCGTCGGGCAACCGTCCGTCGCGTGAACATCCAACCTAAAACCCCCCTCCCAACGAACAAGGACCTGGGCCTCGAGCTGCAGATGCTGCGGCGTGACACGCGACGCCACCTTGAACGTGTCCGTCCACTTGGGATGCGGTCCTGCCACGCGTCACCGGTCGTTGCACGACAGCAGCAGTGTTTGGTGCACCGGTTGCTTACCCTTGGCCAGCTGCGTCTTCCACGGGTTGACGTTGACTGACATCTCGCTCTTTTTGTACCTTGAATGCAAACAGTCCACAGTCAGCGAGCAAACAAGCAGCAACAAGCAACGGCGAGCGCTTACTTGACATCTACATTGCAATACATTTGGCCCTCGGACTGGATGAGTCCGGCAGCCTCCTGCAACACAAGATGACAAGGCCGTTGAGCAACGTTTCCATGTGAAGCAACGCCTCGCCTTTGAAGCAAACAGCGATGAACAAAGACGATGCACGCAGCCAAACACGCGAGCGAAACCTTGATGCGACAAGTGAAGTGGCCTGCCGTGTCGTTGACGGCCTTGAGCCGGTACAGGGCGCTGTCAGCGTCCTCAAAGTTGTTGCCCTTGCCCGTCTGCGTGCGCTGCATGATCAGCGCCAAACAGAGCACGGGAGAGCGCTGACCGCGCTGAGCACGAAGCCCTTGTCCATGAGCTGCGTCATCATCAGCTGGCCGTGGGCCCGGTTCAGCTGCGGCGGCGGCGGCGGTGAGAATGAGGCTGTGCGCTCGTTCGTTCGCAACCTTTGGATAGCGAGCCAGGAACCAGTCCACGCAGTCCCGGCCCTGCGCGACGACGACGACGAGCGATGAGGCGCCAAGGACAAGCGCGGGACGCGGCTCACCGAAACGCAGTTGGGGATGGTTTTGAGCATGCGCTTCTTGGTCGTCAGCTTCACGCCCTGCAACGGCGAACGTGACCACACAGCGCTCCCGCCCAGTGCAGCGCCAGACCTTGATGGGGTCGCGAAGGCTGCTCCACACGTCGTCCAGCTGCAGCGCAGCACGTCAAGCACGCAGCCTCGAACCAAGCACATAGACGCACCAGCGGCAGTCCAGAGTGCAGCGCAGCGCTCTCGTACTTTTCTTGCGCTGCGAGCACGTCAGCACAAGGCACACACACATGTCCCGAGCAAGGGCGCAACCTTTGGCCAGCTCCTCCGGCGTCAGGTTGAGCTGGCTGCTGTTGGTGGACAGACGCCGCGCGCTGGAGGCCGCCTGCAACGCCATCAGAATGACCCCGCCGTCCGCCGCTCACTCGCCTTGGCTGCGGCGCCCTGCGGAACAGCATGTGAAGACGCCACAGCCACCACTGCATGTGCCCAACCTTGCTTGGCGTGGCCGGCGCGTTGAGCGTGGGCGGCGAAGCAGCGTCAGGCTCTGCGGCGGCGGCGGCCGAGTCCATGGGCGTCCCGTCAGCACCGAGCGGGTACACACGTGCTGGCGGGTTCTTGGACGGCGAGCTGGGGGTCCAGCGCGTGAGCACCCCAACGCCCGCCGCCGCCGCTGCTGCTCTCACCCCTGCAGGTGCTTGGGCAGCGCCTTGCCGAACAGCGGGTTCAGCAGCTTGATCGTGTCGGGCGCATCGTCTGCTGTCAGCTCCGCCAGTCGGAATTGCGTGGGCGCGTCGAGTCTGAACGGCGGCGGCTGCAGCGACGCGGCCTGCATGACAAAAACACGCGGGGCCCTGTCGACGCGCTGCAGGCCCACGAGCGTGCTGCTGGATCAACGGCGCAGCCACACCAGCGACGCGAGCGCCGCGCGGCCGTCAACGAGCCTTTTTCGAACCACGGGCAGCGCACTGGGACTCTGGCCCGGGCGAGTGCTGCTCCTGCGGGGGCCTGGCGTTAGCTGCTGCTACGCCGGGTGCTTGGCCATGTGGTCACACCGCAACGGCCGCCCAGCCACAAGCCCCAAAAAACCCAGCAACAGCAGCCTCGCCAACGCTGCAACGCCCACAGCAGGGGCCGCCAACCGGCCAGCGCACAGCAGTTCCGCGGCGCTCGCTGTACCGTGGTGCGAAGACCAAAAGGAGCTCCCTTGCGCCGGCTCCGGTGCCTTGCTGTTGCCTCAAGGAGCCCCTCCAACCTCGAGGGACCTTTGCTGGCGGGGCCGCGCAAAAACCCCGAAGCTTCGACGGACGTTGAGAGGGCCTTGCTAGGTCGATGGCGGAGCCCGAGGCAGACACTGAGCCCGTTGGCGCCGCGCCCGCGGGAGCCGAGGACAAGAAGGGCAACGTACGTTGGTTCGCTGTTTGTGCGGGGCTCGCGGGTGGAAGTGCCTGCGCGGTGCTGCGCGGCTGGCTCCCACGCCTCACGAGCCCACGCCACGCATGCGCGCGTGTTTTCCTGCCTCTTGTGCGGCGGTTCGCTCTTTTTTTGCCGCGCTGCCCTCTGCGCTCTCGCGCGCTCCCTGCTGGGGCAGCCCGTGCGCTGCGGGCTGTGCGTGCGCGCGAGTTGTTCCCGGTGCCCTGCAGCGCAATCGATGGGCCGCCTACGCGCCTTTTCTGCGGGGGCCGAGGCCAGACGGCACGCGCGCGCGCGAGCGAGGAACGGTGGTGGCTGCACGGCGGCGGCGGCGGTGGGCGGGCAGCACGGGGCATCTGGGCATCTCGGCGAAAATGGCCGCGGCACGCCTGGCGCGCAGCAGTGGCGTGCACCCCAGAGAGCTGCTGCGCTGCGCTCTCGATCGAGCCAGTGCGCGCTCCTCGCATTTGTTTCTCGCAGCCACTTCCCCGCTTCGCCTTGGTCTAACGGCGCCGCAGAAATGGGGCAACCTCAAGGCCAAGAAGAACGTGGCTGAGCACGCCGTGCAGAACAAGGGTTCGCCCTTTTTGCGCTTTCGTTGCTTCTTTTTTCCCCCTCACCCTTGTCGTTGTTGTTGCAGGAGGTCATTTTGACTCTGCCGACTGGGCCATGCAAGCGAAGAAGGCTCAGGGCGCCGGAGCCAACCAGAAGAAGCCCTTGCCGCCTCATCTGCGCAAGCCCTGAATGTTGATAACCTGCTGTATGATTGCTTGGGAGTCGATTGGGGGTCATAAACGTCGATGTCCTTTGGG
>CAZYYU010000332.1:0-3467 GCA_964651735.1 uncultured Gammaproteobacteria bacterium
CTTGATGACTTTGACGCCGTATCCTCTTCAATGGCTCCGGCCATCTTCAACATGTCCTCGGTTGCTTCTTCACGGATAACATCAACCACATCATCAACCGTGATAATTCCCACAAGCTTTCCATCTCGCTCTACGACCGGAATCGCCAATAAGTTATAGTTGGCTACCTGCCTCGCCACCTCTTCCTGATCCATGTCAATGCTGACGCTCATGGCCTCCCGCGTCATGATGTTTTTTAGCGGTGTCGTGGGAGGCACTGTGAGCAGCTGCCGAAGCGACAGAACACCAACCAAGCGATCATCCTTATCTGTTACATAGATATAGAACACCAGTGCCGCGTCAGTTGCCTGTTGCAAACGACGTATGGCCTCCTGTGCCGTAGAATCCTCAGGCAGAGAAAAGAATTCCGTGGTCATAATGGCGCCGGCCGTATCTTTGGGGTATCGGAGAATATCGGCCACTTCGTTCGAATCCTCCGTCTTCATCAGAGCCAGCACCTCTTTGCTTCGCTCTTCCGGGAGAAACCCAAGAATATAGGCGACGTCATCAGGGCCGAGATCCTTTAAGAGCCAGGCGATATCGGAGTGGAGCAGATCCGCAAGCACCTGTTGAATGCTCTCCCCATCAAGCTCACTGAGCACCTGCCCACGCTTCCTTTCACCACGAACCAGCTCAAAAATTTCCCGTTTTTCTTTTGGCGAAGAAAGATGCGTCACCGCCTTGGCCACATCGGCGGGGTGCATACGCCCCAACATTTTAGACAGATTTGTGATTGCTCCTCGACGCAACAACTTCTGGACGGATTGAATGACAATGTCCGACTTGGTCTGCCCTCGCTCAGTCTGATCGCGAAGGACTTCTCGGAGGATATCGCGATCAGCGGGCCGAGAACGTGGTTCCGGAATGCGTGGTTCCGTTGGTCGGTCGGTTGGCTGCATGATCGTTGCGCGGGATCTTGAGATTTGGCTCCGGCGGCGGCGCCTAGACTAGGTCAACAGCTCACTGGCCGACATAAAGCAAGGGCTCGTCTTCACTGCCCACGGCCTTATTGGAAAGCCTATTCGAACTGCTGCAGCATAGGAATGCCATCCGTACTCGCTTACGAATGCGTATGGAGAAACATCAACATCGGTTTCCGTGCGTGGCTAGTAGCCCAACTCCACGAGAGTCTGCTCATCCTCGCGCCAGGCCTTTCTGACCTTCACCCACAGCTCAAGAAACACTTTCATCCCAAACACCTTTTCCATGTCTAATCGGGCTTGGGTCCCGATCGATTTCAGCCGCTCCCCTTGTTTCCCGATCAGGATCCCCTTCTGTGTCTCTCGCTCAACCACAATCGATGCCCTGATCTTCGCCAACTTCCCCTGTTCAACAAAGTCATCGATCTCAACCGCCGTCGCATACGGCACTTCATCCTCTGTCGCCTGTATGACTTTTTCACGAATCATTTCGGCCGCCAATGTCCTCATCGTCTGGTCTGTCACGACATCCTCGCCATACAATCCCTCGCCTGATGGCAGGTACGGGACCGTCACGGCAAGCAATCGCGCCACATTGTCGTCTGCGTGAGCAGACACCGGCACCACTTCCGTCCATGCAAACAGCTTGGCATACTGGTCAAGGACGGGAAGCATCTTATGCTTGTTCACCAGATCAATTTTAGTGACGACCAAGATCACCGGCCTCGGCTGCTTTGCCAAGGCCTCTTTCATATATTTGATGGCAGACAAGTCGCCTGGACCAGGGAGACTTGTCGCCTCCATGAGCATGTACAATACATCCGCGTCTTCCAGCGTTTCCACCGCCGTACGAACCATTCGTCGATTCAACAAATGGTCCGGCTTATGTAAGCCCGGTGTGTCGAGAAAGGCAATTTGCGCCCCTTCGGCATGCACGATACCCGTCACCCGAGTCCTCGTCGTTTGGGGCTTACTTGAGACAATTGAGATTTTCTCGCCCAGCAGACGATTCAATAGGGTCGACTTGCCCACGTTGGACCGTCCGATGATGGCAACCGTTCCGAACTTCATGGCTTTGAGGCTGGCTCCCGTTGTTTCTCCGAACCTGGGATGAATTGATATACCGTCTCCCCTTTCCGCACATAGCCTAACTGCTCACGAGCCAATTGTTCGATCTTGGTCGGATCATGCTGGAGACGCAGAATATCTTGCTGCAAGGTGACATTTTCATGGCGTAACCCCGACAGCTCTTGCTCCAGATTCTTGGCATAATCTCGCATGGAGAGATACCGAGAGAGCCCCATCTCTCCATAAAACAATGCGACCCCCAACCAAAAAACCCCGATCACCCCACCTACCTGAACAAGGGCGAACAGACGTCGCTGCCATTCCAACCAATCCCGGCCACGATTTTGTTTGATCACCATATGAGCGAATCCGTTCCAAGGTTGCAAAACCGACTATCCTCGCACAGGCACGGCTTCTCGACCGCGATAGACCGCCGCGGCTCCGAGTTCTTCCTCGATTCGAAGTAGCTGATTATACTTCGCCACACGATCTGTTCGAGAGAGGGACCCGGTCTTGATCAATCCACTATTCGTGGCGACGGCCACATCCGCAATGGTCGTGTCCTCTGTTTCTCCAGAGCGATGCGAAATGATAGCCGTATAGCCCGATCGCTTCGCAAGTTCGATGGCATCCAACGTCTCCGTCAATGTTCCGATCTGATTAAGCTTGATCAGGATTGAATTCCCAATCCCCTCCTTAATGCCTTTCGAAAAGATCTCAACATTCGTCACGAAGATGTCGTCACCGACGAGTTGGACTCGCTTCCCGAGCTTCTCTGTGAGCATCTTCCAGCCCTTCCAATCCAATTCACTCAATCCATCTTCGATGGAGAGAATGGGATAGCGATCCAGGAGTTTGCTGTAGTAGCTCACCATGTCTTCCGATGAACGCTCCGGATTCTTTTCTGCTTCGAGCATGTACCGTCCCTTTTCGTAGAGTTCACTGGCGGCACAGTCTAAAGCCAAGGCGATATCCCTCCCGACCTGATAGCCCGCCGCCTCAGTTGCCTCGGCAATGAGCCCCAGCGCCTCCTCGTTCGATTGCAGATCTGGCGCAAATCCCCCCTCATCTCCGACTGCCGTGTTGAGGCCCTTCTTCTTCAAGAGCGCCTTCAGCGAATGAAAGACCTCGGTAGCCATGCGAAGCGCATCGCTGAATCGGCCGGCTCCCACCGGCATGATCATGAATTCTTGAAGATCCAGACGGTTATCGGCATGGGCTCCCCCGTTGATGATATTCATCAGCGGCACCGGAAGCACGCGCGCATTCGTCCCCCCTAAATACCGATAGAGAGGTTGCCCGGTTTCAATCGCCGACGCCTTTGCCACCGCTAACGACACACCCAAAATCGCGTTCGCACCCAGCTTACCTTTGGTCTTTGTGCCATCCAGCGCAATCATGGCTCGGTCAATCCCGGATTGATCAAACGCATCCTTCCCC
>CAZYYU010000333.1:0-3459 GCA_964651735.1 uncultured Gammaproteobacteria bacterium
TGAAGGAGGCGGGCCTGCCGTTCGCGCTGGAGGCTGCCATGGCCAAGCTGTACGCCTCTGAGGTCTGCGCTCCCAAACAAACCCTCCCCTCTCGCGCTCACGAGCTTGGCACGCGCGCGCGTCAGGTGGCCGAGAGCGTGGCCTCTCGCTGCGTGGACGCGCTGGGCGGCATGGGCTTTGTCAAGGTATGCGTCGGCCGCCGTTGCGTCGTTGCTCATCGCCGGCCTTCCCAGGCCTCTGGTGTCGAGAAGGTATGCTGCTGAGGCCGCTTCTTCGCGCCTTTCAACTCAATGCGCGCAGTTCTACCGCGACGCCAAGATTGGCAAGATCTACGAGGGCACGTCGCACATTCAGCTCGAGACCATTGCCAAGAACATCTACAGAGACCGCCAATAAAGAGGGACTCGATGATGCTGTCGCGCGTGCAGTTCGTAGCGCTGGCGTTCCTGGCCCACGAGGTCCCGTTCTGGGCCTACTGCGCGTTTGAGTTCATCTGCACGCGGTACGGGCTGCTTCGGCGCTACAAGATCGAGAGCAAGCAGCCGGAGCACGAGCTGGTGGCGCGGTCCTACCGGCAGGTGGCTGTGGCGCATCTGGTGTTTCAGGTTGGCCTGTGGGAACGGAAACCCGCATGTCCGCCGGCTCAGCGCACCGGCAGTGGGTGACACTCTACTTGGCCTACGACCTGCTTCATTGGCGCGGCTCTTTGCAAGTGCGCCGCACGCGCTCGCTCGCAGGCGCTTTGTGCTGACGCTCTTCGGCAGGCGTCATTTCCGTCGGTGCTGGGCTTGCTGGGCCAGTTCGCCTTCAACATTGTGTGCACCGACACGCTGCTGTACTGGAACCACCGCACACTGCACTGGCCGATGTTCTACGCGCGCTTTCACAAGCAGCATCATGAGGTGCTGTTGTTTGCGCGGTTTGCGACAATCAACTCAGGCCCCTGCCCCCAGTACAAGTCCCCCATCCCAGTGAGCTCAGAGTACTTCACGCTGACGGAGGAGCTGCTGACGGGTGTCATCCCGACGCTTTCCGGTGCAAATGTTGTCTTGCTGGGTTTGGGCTAACTGTGCGCTGAAAGGGCCTCTCATTTGGGGGCAGAATGTGCTGGTGCGTTTGTTCGTTTGTCTGTTTTGTGTTGATTTGTTTGCTGCTGCAGGTCATTCTGCTGTGGGTTGCGTTTCGTGTGTGTGAGTCATCGGACGCGCATATGGGCTACGACCTGCCCTGGTCCATCTTTCGGTGAGCGCTTGCTGTTCTATGCACCCCTTGCTCACAACACACAAAGGCTGGGACGGCCGGCTGACCGTATGTTGCGTGCCATCAACCTTGTCGCAACTCAGTCCACGTGTCTTGCTTGGCAGGCCACTGGTTCCACCACTCACACAACACCGGCTGCTTCGGGGCCTTCCTGACGTTTTGGTGCGTCCGTGTTGTCAACGCCCTCCGGGCTCAACGCCTGGCCCAGGGATCGCGTTAACGGCACTGACAAGACTTACCTGGAGGTTGCAACCCTTGGCGTCGTGTGTCTGCGTGTGCTCATGCCTCGCCCCAAGTACAAGGCTGCTGCGACGCGGCAGTCAAAGTAGCAATGAGCAAAAAGTCCGCCCACCAACCATCGCAGCCCTTGATAAGGGCTGTGTGCTTGACCTGTGAGGCGTGAAGATTGCACGTGAGGCTTGTGGGCTCGCACGTGCAGCGCTTGGCCCGCGCCGGATCGCGTTCGTGCGTGCTTCCGGCCGCACCGCGCCTGTGTGAGGCTCGCGTGCCCTTGCCCTCTCGGTGACCCGTGCGCGAGGGCCATCACGCGCGGCCATGAAGCGTGTGCGGTCCGCGCTGGAGGAGGCTCCGCCGCCCGCTGAAGATGCGGTGCTGGCCCTGCTGAGCGAATCGCGGACGGCAGTGGCCGCGGAGCTGGTGCTGGGACACCCCACGCTGAGCGACGACTACTCACAAGAGGAGAGGCTGCGCGCGCTGAACAACCTCGTGGAGCAGCGGCTGGTGGTGATGATGAACGTGGATGGCTCGGTGCTGGTGCAGGCGGTGCCGGCCGACGTGCAGCCGCGCTTGCGCTCCTTCAGCAAGGAGGAGGGTCTGGTGTTCGACGAGATCACGCGCTACGGCAGCAACGGCACCTCGCTCAAGCAGCTGAAGCGGGTGGGGCTGCGGCCCACGGTGCTCACCAACGTGCTGGCCGATCTGACGCGCAATGGCTGCATCACCACGTTCAAGCCCATCACCACCAAGCGCAAGGTGTACTTGGCGATATGGTAAGCCCCACGAAGGGGGCTGGGCAAGCTCGTCACACTTTGTGATCGCCAGGATGCTGCCCTCCACTGCGCTCACCGGCGACATTTGGTACGACGGCTCCAACAATCTGGACATCAACTTCCGCGAGGCGTTTGAGAAGGTCATCCTCAAAGTGTGCTCCGACGAGGAGCTGGACGTTGGTGAGCGGCCCACGATGGGGCTTGTTGCGCTCACGCGTGATCGCAGATGAGATCTTGGCGCGTGTGGTTGCGTGCAAGCTGTTCGCGGTGGACATTGCAAAGCCGCACGTGGAAACGCTGGTGAAGCTGCTGGAAATCGATGGGTCGCTGATCAAGTGCAACAGCATGGTTCTGTGGCGCGCGTCTGCGCTGTCGCGCTGCAGTGCCTGACGCTGTGTTGCAGGGCCAGTACAAGACGTGCGTCAGAAGGGACGACAAGCCCGGCCAGCTCAACGCCATCCCCTGCAACGCTTGCCCCAAGGCCTCTGACTGCGGCCCCAACGGGCGCGTGAAGCCTGCAACCTGCGTGTACCTCACCCGGTGGCTCAAGGCTGTGGATTGGTGAATGCACAGCTTTTGTCTTGGTTGTTGAGGGTCGGTCGGTCGCGTCGGTGGTGGGGTTTGCGCTTGTTGTGGCGCTCTCACCTGTTGCGCGCATCACAGCGTCAAACCACCATGATGCTTGCTTTGCTTCTGCTGGCCTCTGTGGCCTCGGGCATCCTGCTGCAGCCCGACGAGCACTACACCTCCCGCACGATCAACATGCCCGGCGTCAGCGGCCTGAACTCGTGTGAGCTTCCCCGTCGCACTTCTCGTCTGTTGCGACACGCTCGCTCGCGCGCCCTCACCGAGTCTTGCACCCCTCAGCCAACGTGGTGCAGCACTACGGCTACATCACCGGTGAGCTTCTCACGCGGCTCAGCGCGGCCTTTTCACGCTGGGCGCAGTGAACCAGCAGTACGGAGTGCGCTACTTCTACTGGATGTTCGAGTCGCAGGGCAACCCCAAGAAGGACCCGCTCATGATGTGGATGACCGGTGCTGCTGCCCGTGGTTGTTTTCAGCGCGCTCGTGCTGAAACTCCGCGCCGCAGGTGGCCCCGGCTGCTCGAGCGAGCTGGCTCTGTTCTTTGAGGTGCCGCTGTTGTTGTTGTTGTTGTTGTTGTTGTTGTTGTTGTTGTTGTTGTTGTT
>CAZYYU010000334.1:0-3420 GCA_964651735.1 uncultured Gammaproteobacteria bacterium
GAACCAGTTTCGTGGCCAAGGCCAATACACGAAAATCAGGACGGGCGTTGCTATAAATGTGCGTCTTCTTAATGCCTCCCAACATCACGACATGACGTATACCGTCGCTCTTGAAGGCATTGATTAATTTATTCAGTTGACCGATCTTGACCCAATGAATCCGGTCAACGTGCTGCTCGAGTTCCGGTTCCGTTTCACCTTCGTGGGCCACGGCGGACACGTACAGACCCATCTTTCTGGCGTTATCGGAAAAGATGATCGGAAATCGCCCATTCCCGGCGATCACGCCGATTCGACCATCGGTTATAGGCAGCGTCTGATCCATCGTCCTCTGGTCATACCGGTTGATCGAATTCACGTTCGAGGTCTGAGCTGACTGCCCTCGAGATTCCACGTTTAGTCCCCTCCATAAACGTAAGAATCTTGGCCACATCCTCCTGTCCCTTGAACTCCTTCTTCGCCAACTTGATCGCCTCAGCCGTTCGATGACCTGTTCGAAAGAGCAGATCGAATGCTTTCCTCAACGAAGCAATACGGTCCGTCGAGAAACCGTGTCGTTGCAACCCGACCGTATTGAGGCCGTACAGATGCGCACGATACCCACCGGCTGCGAACGTAAATGGCGGAATATCCTGACCGATCGCACAGCACCCGCCGACCATGACGTAGTCTCCGATACGCACAAACTGAAGCACACCGGTCAACCCTCCGATAACGGAATGATCTCCAATGGTGATATGTCCGGCCAGGCTCGCCGCATTGGCCATAATAATATGGTTGCCGAGCCGGCAATCGTGCGCCACATGCACATACGCCATCAGGATGCCCTTGGACCCGAGAGAGGTCACTCCCCCGCCTTGGGCGGTTCCCCGGTTAATCGTGACGTATTCCCGGAGGATGTTGTCATGGCCGATTGTCACCTTGGTCGGCTCCCCTTTATACGCGAGGTGCTGAGGAGGCCCTCCGATGGAGGCAAAGGGGTGCACTTCGTTCCGTTCCCCAATCTCCGTCCACCCTTCGACATTCACGTGAGAGAGGAGGCGGCTCCCTTTTCCAATGACCACGTGTTCGCCAACGACACAGAACGGCCCGACCTCGACATCAGTATCGAGCATGGCCTTGGGATGGACAATCGCTGATGGATGTATCTTCACACCTTCCCCCTTTAAGATACGTCAGCCGTCAACTGAGCCCCTTCAACCACGAGATCCGCATTGCGCCCATCCGACCTTGCAGCGTAGAGGTTGACACGTGACGATGATTGATTACTGCGTGTCGGTCTTTTCTTCCATCACCATCGCCGTCACCACGGCCTCGCACACCACCTCATTGTCGACGAATGCCTTCCCCTGCATCTTCCAGAAAGGCGGACGCGTCTTGAGCACATCGATCTCCAACCGGAGCTGATCACCTGGAACGACCGGTTTCCTGAATTTGGCGTCCTCAACACCCGTCAAATACATGATGGTCTTGCCGACCGTCCCTCCCGACTTGAAGACCAACACCCCCCCCACCTGCGCCATGGCCTCGATCATCAACACCCCCGGCATGATTGGGCGCCCTGGGAAATGGCCTTGGAAGAACGGCTCATTGACCGTCACATTCTTGATCCCGACGATCCGCTTATGCGGCTCAAACTCTTTCACACGATCTACTAACAGGAAAGGGTACCGGTGGGGAAGTAATGCTTGAATTTCAGCCTGCTCGACCGACGCCATTGCCCTGCCTCCTCTCTGTCCCTGATTTAAGGGTTTTGCCGATCAAATTCTTTGACAACCGACTCCGTCACATCCAACGCAGCCTGATGATAGAGTACGATGCGAAGCATCGCGTCATTGCCCTTATCGAGAATGGCCGCATAACCTTCTTTTTGAGCGACAGATTGCGCCGCTGCCGCAATCTTTCGCGAATAGTCTGCGACCATTTCACCTCGCTTCTGCTGCACCTCACGATTAAACTCTTGCACTCGATGCTGATAGGCTTCTACCTTGCTTCGAAGCTGTTCCTCCTTCTCTTGCCGAACCGCATCGGTGAGCTTGGTATTCGGATCCTCCAAGGATTGTTGCAATTCCTTGAGCTCCTGCTCATCAGCATTGATAATCTTCTGCCTGGTCTGGGCATAACCCGCCATATCATCCAATGCCGCCTTCCCCGCCTTGCTTCGCTCCATGACGGTCTGTTGATCCAACACCCCGACCCTGGCCGAGTCTCCGGCATATAACGGCGTCGCCCCTTGGGCCATGCACCACAGAACGGCCAACCCGATCATGTTCGTACGATTCATCATGACCTACCTCCCACCGACACTTACGGATATTCTCGGTTGAACTCCTCAATCACTTGGTTTGAAATATCCAACCCCTCTTCGTGATAGATAGTTGGACCTCCCTTACTCCTATCGACAACTACCTGTAATCCCAGACGCTTTGCAACTTTTGCCACCACGGCTTCGACCTTGTCGCGAAACCCTTCCAAAACATCCTTTTGTTTTTCCTGAACCTCACGATTCAATTCCGCGGCCTTTTGTTGATACTCCTGCATGCGTCGACGAAATTGTTCCTCTCGCTCCCGCTTCCCCGTCTGGCTGAGGATGGACGCCTGTCGCGAAAAATCCTCCTCCATCCGTCGCAACTCCCGTTCTTCTGACTCCATCAAGGCCTGTCGATTCTTGGAGAAAGAGGCCAGATTGTCCTTTGCCCGCTTCCCCACGTTCGTTTCGTTCAGAAGACGCTGCGCATTGATCACCCCAACCTTGCTCTCCATCTTGACTGCGGTACCCGCACAGCCGCCAACAACGTACGCGAGAACGCCCAGCCCAGCCAGCCATCCGATCCGCGAGATTCCCCCCCAGGGCCGCTTCCAGTTCACAGTACACCTGCCACAATAAGACTCCGTTTAGAACAAGGTTCCGATCGTAAATTCAAACACACCGAATCGTTCACCGGTTCGTTTATCTAGATTGATTCCATAGGCAACACGCAATGGACCAAATGGCGAAATCCACCGTCCTTCTAGACCAGCTGCAGGCCGAAGATGGATCGACAGCGGTTCGTCATCATCAAACCCTTTGCCGTAATCGAAGAAGAGCACACCATTCAATTTAGCCTCCGCGGAGATCGTAAAGATCAACTCGCTGCTGAAGATCAACTGTTTTGCGGCACCAAATGGAGCATGGGTGGTTGGAACCGTGGGGCCGGCTCGGCCAAAGGAAAACCCGCGCATGGTATTGATGCCGCCCACGAAGAATCGTTCACTCAACGGGATCTGCGTCCCACCCTGTGCTCGAACCTCGCCAAAACGCGCACGCAGCGATACTCGCAGGTCGTAGGGAAGCGGCGTGACCTTGATCACGTCTGCATAGTACTTGATGAAGTTGTTGCTCCCCCCCCTCAGGGGCGTGCCTATATCAAACCAACCGCC
>CAZYYU010000335.1:0-3406 GCA_964651735.1 uncultured Gammaproteobacteria bacterium
GAATCAGGAATACCAGAAATCATGACATTTTGTGATGCATTTGTGAAGCTGCATTATGAAGGCAAACTAGGCACTGACGCGGCCAGTCGCGAATTACGCTTTCATGTGTCTGACAGCAAATATTATTGCAAATACAAATCCAAAAAATTCAAGCTTAATAGCATAGGTAGTGATTGTGTTGACAGTCCGGATGCTGAATCCTGGTTGTTGGGTTGCTAAACTGTTCTGGTCTTTGTTCTGGTCTTTGTTCTGGTCTTTTTTTTCTGGTTTGTTCAGTGCACTGAACGAGCTGTGAAAAAATTGAATTTCCCAACCCATCAAAAAAACCAAAAGCCCAAACACAATGCTTGCACCAGAACAGTCAGGTTACACCATAATTACTGCCGATGCATTACATGCCATCGCGACCGAAGCTGTGGAATGTCATGTAGACACAGAACTGAGAAAGTTTGAAGTCTATCTGCGCGATTTGGCAAAAAATTGTACTTTCCGAGTGAAATTGGAATTTGTATTCCAAGGAACATATGTCAGTCCAACAGGCACGTATCGCATGAATGTTGGTAGATGTGATTTCGGCATGTTCCGAGACCAAATACTGAAAAAGCTGAGAATCGGCAATTACGAAATCGAACTCAGCGTTCCGATTTATATCATCTCTTGGGCGAAACCTGCGAAGTCTCTCACTCTCTAGTACTACTCTCTAGTACTAGAAAGTAGAGAGAATTCAGTAAAAAAATTGATTTTTTTTCCCAACTACCTATTAAACAAGTTTAATAGAATGTCCTTCTACACCGCCGAAAACTTTATTTACAACAGAGAAAAAGCCGTGCCCACCACACTGCCGGAATGTGTGTGATTGTGGTAGATTCTCATACATACATGCCTACAACAATGGTGAGGTGATCTACCCCCAATGTTGTCAGGGTTGTCATGATGGCAAGGATCATACTGCCGAGTGTCAACAGGGCATGATGTGTCTAGGAGGAAAAGCCAACCACTACATCACTACCGATGCCAAAGGCAAAAGCTGTGTGTTTCGTTGCGCGCCTGATTTCTCGCAGTTTACTGCGAGAAATGATTTGTAGTTTTTTTCTTATAGTTTTCGCTCGGTATGTCTACCAAACTTTGCAAAAAGTGTAAAACTGTGAAAACTCTGGATAGTTTTCATTCGGACAAAAGCTGCAGATTATCAAAATTTGGCAAGCGGACAAAATCCTGTGAATATCAGGTTCTGAAAAACACAGAGTCCGTAATGAATTCTGATGATTTCCGAAAGTATCATTCTCAGTGCATGTATGAACTGGCCGTATTGGAAGCAGAGATTGGTAACCGAACAGTAACGGAATTTAAAATCTATCAATGCAAATTCTCTCTGGAAGAAGTTCGTAAAAAACTACAGGATTACATCAAAGAACACATTTCCGATAATACTGTGAACGCGGTGGGAACCGTGGACCAGTTGTACACATGCAAAGGTGGATTATACTACTTGGTTAACGTGTCTGATGTGGATTTCACGCAATTGCATCGTGATGCATTCGTACATATGGTTTCCGGTTCTTACAATTTACTGTAAGAAAAAAAGAGAAACTTGAAATTATTTTTTCACCCAATAAACTTATTTCTGTTTTAGTAAGAATAGGCGAAAAAAAGAAAACAAGTATGTCTACCAAAATCTGTCGTAAGTGCAAACTTACCAAAGCTTTAGATGATTTTCCCAGGAATGGTAAAACTGTTCGTGGTACAGTAAAAACACGCAGTGAGTGTAAAAGCTGTCTATCCGTTGGTAGAAAACAAAAGAACCGGATTGAAAATAAACTAAAAGAGGATGAATTCGAAACTCTGAAAAACACTGAATCTTTGGTGAATTCTGATGATTTTGAAAAGTTCCACGCACAAAATGAAAGGGAATTACAAATTTTAAAATCAAAAATTAACGATCGCCCCGTATCAGAATTTGAAATTGGTCGATGCAATTTTTCCGCAGAAGAAATTCAGGATAAATTGCGTGATTACGTGATACATCATATACCAGATTCTATAATTAATATACATAAAGTTGTGGTGGAAGAACGCTTTCGCAATAAATACGGCCCACATTATTTGGTAGTAGTATCCGATGTGAATTTCAAAACACTGCATTATGATGAATTCATGAACGTAATTATTGATAGGGATGCTGTAACCGGTCATAGCATCAGCGTCAGTATAGTGGGTTTAGAACATGTTCTAACAGTAGCAAACATCATGTCACAATGGTTCACTGCAAAACGTATTCAAGTAGATATGGAAAACTTTGTGATAACTCCCAAAGATGGATTGACCATCAGTTGGCCAAAAAATCAAAGTATTGCTTTGTCGCAAATCGCAATACTCACTGATTTTGTGAATGATCAACTTGTTGATATTCTCATGGGTGAAAATTAAAAAAGTCAAAAATTTATTTTTTTGGATTCGTTCAGTTTTTTAATGGACTAAAAAAACGAGTTTTCATGATTTTTATATGGTCAGACCTCATCAGAAAATCCCAATAAAATATACCAAAAGGTGTACAAGTGTGTACACCTTTTTGTACACCCGTCCCAACTGCAAAAGTCAGTTTTTTTTTGTTTTTTAACTGCAAAAGTCAGTTTTTTTTGTTTTTTAACTGCAAAAGTCAGTTTGTCACATGACGGAACCCCATGCCGATAGGGTCTAAATGGGTGTACAGTGTAAAATACACCTTTTGTACACTTTTGTACACCCGTGAAAAAATAATTCTAGGGTAGTTGGAAATATGTTTTTAACGTCAAAAGTCAGTTTTTCACTTGACGAAACATTATGCTGATTATGAGTGTGCTGACACGTTGGCAAACCATGTCGCAACATGGAAAACCCACTTGGATTTTTGGTCCACCTAATGATTGACCAGCCCATATGGAATGTCCAGGGCAGGGCAGGGCAGGGCATGTCCTTGCCCCGGGGCAAGGGCAGGGCAGGGCCTTGCCCTATTTTGCCCCGACCGATCCAAAAATAATTAAATTAATTCCAGGATACTTGCGCACACTGTTTTAACCAGAAAAGTAGCATGGTGATGGGCTGGAACGACTGGCTGATTGATAAAATCATATCGGAATGGATCGGATCGGTACCAAAAAGAGAAATTCATGATTTTATGTATCCAAAAAACCATAGAAAATGCAATTTGCGCATGTTTTTTATGTCGACGCATCGGAAAAGTAGGAAATGTGGTGTTTTTATGCCAATACCGAAAAATCATGTCAAAATACCGAAAAATCATGTCAAAACACCGAAAAATCATGTCAAAACACCGAAAAATCATGTCAAAACACCGAAAAATCATGTCAAAACACCGAAAAATCATGTCAAAACACCGAAAAATCATGTCAAAACACCGAAAAATCAT
>CAZYYU010000336.1:0-3395 GCA_964651735.1 uncultured Gammaproteobacteria bacterium
TGTGTGTGTGTGCTGCCCTTTCACGTGGTGGGGTCAGCTGCGACGGCGACACACCGGCACACTGCGTGGCGGGCGAGCACACGGCGTCGCGCAGGAGAAAGGCGAGCAGCACTTTGTCTTTGCCCTTGCAAGCGCTTGATGCTGACACTGGCAACCAAAGGCATGCTCCTTTTGGATGAGTCTGGAGCCCACAGTCCGCTCCGTGGTGCGCCCCTTTTTGAGCAGCAAGGTTGTTGGAGGGGGAAGGGGCATGGATGCTCTCTCATTTTGCGCGCAGTACATCTTGGCGGAGCCCAAGTTCGTTGAGCGCCAGGTTGCTTGCTCGCTCGCTCGCTCGTTCGCGCGTGCTGCGTGTATTGACTGTGACGCTCGCGCAAAGGGACCCTTCTACGAGTCGCTGTCCAGCTTTCGCAAGTGGATCGGCAACGTGGCCGGGCACCTGATTGTCAAGGCGGACGGGCCGCTGAAGAGCCTGTTCGACGCGTGCCGCAGCAGCGTGAAGGACCAGACGGAAACCGCGCGCTACCTGCTGCCGTATCTGGTGCTGCGCGTGGCGTGCATGCAGCCCGTGGCCGAGGCCGTGTACCGCGAGCTGTGTGCGGTGTTGCGCGCCGCCGACGGCGCCAAGTCCACGGACATGGCGCAGCTGTGCGCGCAGACCGTGTTCCACCTGGTGGACACGCTCTCGCACTGGGTGCACGAGAAGCGCAAGCTCGTGCTGGCTGCGGCGCCAGCCAGCCGCTCTGCGTCCAAGAGCAGGCGAGCCAAGGTCAGCGACGAGTCAGCCGCGGAGCTGCCCCCAGAGTACGCTGCAGGTGAGATGGTGGTGGTGGTGGTATTGCTTCGGAGGCGCTGACCGCCCTGCCAGTGGACGCGCTGCTCAAGCGCATACCGCAGCTGATGATCGCGGAGGCTGCGTTTCGCTGCGGGGCCTATGCGCGTGCACTCAAGTGTGTGGAGCAGCATGTGCGCGAGGCGCCCGCGGAGCAGGAGAAGCAGGTGCTGGAGCGCGTGGCCTCCTTCTTGCAGAAGATCTGCGGCGGCCTGGACGACAGCGACGGTCTGGAGGGACTGGCCAAGCTGCGGCGTTCGCAAACGCCGCGCGAGCAGATTTTGGACCTGGAGCATCGCGGGCAGTGGGCGTACGCGCTGGACTGGTACGACGCGGCGCTTCGCAACGACGGCCGCAGCGCCGACTTGCGCCTGGGCCAGCTGCGGTGCATGCTGCAGCTGGGCCACTTTGAGACGATGCTGGCTGTGGTGCGTGGCAAGCGCAGTCTGCGGTCCGGTGGCGGTGCTGGTGGTCGGCGTAGCTACAGCGGCAACGCCAGCGACGACGAGGGCGGCGTTGGCAGCGGCAGCCCCGTGAGCGGCTCCTTGCAGCTGCTGGAGTCCAGCAGCGAGGTGTTGGCCGTGAGCGCGGTCGGCGGCGCTCCCTCTGCCAAGCGCAGTCGCCGCGAGTCACTGGGGCTGGCGCAGCAGCTGCCGCAGCAACCACATCAACCACACCAGCAGCAGCAGCAGCAGCAGCAGCAGCAGGCTGGAGGCGCGAGCGGCGTGGACCAGCATTCGGGCGTTGCCGGCGGCGTGGGTGCACCGGCCTCTGCCACGGACCAGTTTCTTTCGTTTGGCATGCAGGCCGCGTGGCGTCTCTCCAACTGGCCAGACGTGGAGGCGCTGCTGGAGCGCAATCTGCCCCTGGACGACTTCCAGTGCAACGTGGGTCGCTGCCTGTACCACCTGGTGCAGCGAGACCAAGGGCAGTTTGTCGCGCAGCTGCAGCGCGCGCGCGTTGAGGTCATGGGCCCGCTGCTGGCCGCGAGCCAGGACTCGTATCCGCGCTCGTTCCCGCATCTGCTGAGCCTGCACTTGCTCTCGGAGCTGGAGACGATGGGGCTGGACGTGCTGGAGGGGCGTGCAGCGCTGTCACAGGCGCAGCAGCAGCAGCAGCAGCAGCCGTTTGCGGCCGAGGCGTCGACTGCGCGGCAGCTGTGGAGCGCGCGCGTCCGCATGACGCCGCCGTCGTTCAAGGTGCGCCAAGTGCTGCTGCATTCGCGCCGCGTGGTGGCCCAGATCCATGCCGGCCCCAGCGCCAGGCACTGGGTGGAGATATCGCGCGCCGCCCGCGTGGACGGCCAGCTGGAGGCGGCGCGCAGCGCGCTGGTGCAGGCGCTGGCGGTGGACCCGACGCACTTGCCGGCGCTGATTGAGCGAGCGCAGCTGCTGTGGGCGCAGGGCAAGCTGCCGCAGGCGGTGCAGGAGATTGAGCAGGTGGTGAGCGCGAGCGCGTCGGCGGCGCTTGCGGCCGAGGCCACGTTCGAGCAGCGCAAGGAGCGGGCCAAGCCCGAGCTGCTGCTGGGACGCTGGCTGCACCAGACGGGGCAGAAGACGTTCCTGGGCATACGCACGCAGTTTGAGAAGGTGACGCAGGCGTGCCCCGAGTGGGAGAGCGGCCACTTCTACCTGGCCAGCTACCTGGACGGCATCGTGAAGAGCATCGAGCAGGAGTACTCGGCGGACAGCATGCACGCCAAGACGGTGCTGCGGGACTCGCTCAAGTTCTTGCCGGAAATCATCGCGTCCTATCGCAAGGTGAAGGCTCGCGCGGCCCCCCTGTGTGATGGCTCACGCGCAGCGCAGGGTCTGCAGCACGGCCACAAGCACATTCACCAGGCGCTGCCGCGCATGCTCACCGTGTACTTTCGCTACTCGCGCGAGCTCATGGCAGACGCTGCGGTGCAAGGCGGCGGCGGCGGCGGCAAGCGCGACGACACCGTGAAGCAGATTGAGAGCAAGCTGACGGACGAGATGAAGCTGGCGCTCAAGAACGTGCCGCCGTACGTGTGGCTCAGCGCGTTGCCGCAGATTATCTCTCGCGTGTGCCACGACAACCCGCTGGTCAAGCAGACGCTGAGGTGAGAAGCGCGCGCTTTGCGTGTGTGTGTGTGTCTGAGGGCCCGGGGGTCCACGCAGCACGCTGATGCAGAAGCTGTTCCGCCTGTACCCGCACCAGTGCATGTGGATGGCCATGGGCGTGATACGCTCCAAGCACAGGGAGCAGGCCAAACGCGAGATGCGCGAGATTGTGCAGAAGGTCTGCCCCTCTTCCACAGCCGTAAGCAGCTCCAAACGGCCGCCTGTCTTTGCAGGCACTGACGGGGCGAGCCGAGATCAAGGTCATCCACGACGAGACGCTGCAGTTTGCCGACATGCTGAGCCAGCTGTGCAAGCACAACTTTGGCTCCGAAGGCCACGCCGCAGCGTCGCGCGTCAAGCTCAGCACGGTGGCTGCGCTCACCAAGCTCAAGAAGTTCCAGGTTGGCAATGGTTGTTTGTTTGCTTGTTTGTTTGTTTGTTGTTTGTTTGTTTGTTTGTTTGTTTGTTTGTTTGTTTGT
>CAZYYU010000337.1:0-3391 GCA_964651735.1 uncultured Gammaproteobacteria bacterium
CAACGCCGTCACGCAGGCCTGCCCGTGCCTCCTGACCAAGCACGACCGCTCCCGTTGCATCACCTCGCTCAACGCGCCGCGCGTCACGCGCCCCTTTGCCGTGGTCGGCATCAACATTGTGCCCGTGCCCCGGGGCGACATCATCGTTTTCCTCGACGCCTTCACCAAGGACCTGCACCTTGACATCGTCGAGCGCCCTGAGACGCTCACTTCGGCCCGCCTGGTGCGCGCCTTCCTGACCACCGTGTACCCCGTCGCCCTGGCCCAACCTGAGCTATTCATCGTGGACGCTGGCTCGCCACTCCGCTCGGCGCTCTTTGTCAGCGCGCTTGCTGCAGACCTCCGCATCAGCCCGGCCAGCCACCAGCAGCCCAACGGCCTCGTGGAGCGTGCCATCGGCTCGTTCAAGGAGCTGGTGCGCACCAACGACTTCGACCTCCTGGAGGACATGGCGCGCGCCATCCCCTGGCTGCTTGCCATGTGGCGCCGCCATGTTTCCGTCACCATGGGCTTCTCCCCCTACAAGTTGCTCTACGGCCTGCCCCCGCCACTGTCCAGCGACCCACTGGCTCCTGGCCTGCGTCTCGACTCGCTCTGCTGCCCAATGCGCACAGCACCAGCGTTACCGGCCCTGCTGCTCTGTTCCCACAGCCTGCAGCCATCACTCACAGCGTGTGCACTGCTCAGGCCCGCAGTCTGCAGCCATCTGCAACAGGCATGACCATCACAGCACCAACGCCCACGTGCAAGCAGCGCAAGCGGATCGACGTTGGCACCAACCCAGCAGGACGCACGCGCCTGCGCATCATTGACAGCCGCCTGTCGGGCACTGCTGGGCTCCAGCTAACAATCTCGTCACCTCTGCCCGGGCCCTGCGCCCAAGCTCAAGCCGTCCGGCGACCACAAGGTCCGCGGACTAGGCCCCAATGCTGTACCGCCGTGGTCTCCATCCGCCTCGACGTGGCGTTCGGCCAGCAGCGCGGCACGCTCAAGTTCCTCGTCGCGCAGGCTGAGCAACTGGCCGAGCCCATCATCGCCTCCAGCACGCTGCACGCCATCGACACCACGCTCACGCGCGACGCACACGGCGACCCCGTCCTCGTCGTGGGCGGCGAGTTTTGCGTGCGCGATGAGGGGGGCATCTTCACGCCCCACCTCGCTGTACCTTCAGCGACCCTGGAGGGCGACGACTTGGATCACGGCCTGGACCTGGCTGAGCGCTACGCCGACAGCGTGCCGCCCACAACCGCGGCCTCGCCCATGAGCGCGCCCACGCGCCCACCACTCAGCATCGGCGCCACGCCCAACGACCCGTCCACGAGGGCCCCCAGCCTCAGCGGACCTCGCCACCGTCGGCACGCCTCGCTGCCTTGCTTGACGCCGCCACCGCCGCCTGCCTGCGCACGGGCCAGCAGACGCTTCTTGGCCACACTGACAAGCCGCTGAGCGGCCTCGGAGCTCAAGCCCAACGCGCCCAAGCAGTTTGGCGAGACGGGCGGCAAGCGCTGCCAACGAGGCCGTCTTCAAGGCATTGGTCATCGAGAGCCTCAACAGCGGCCTCATCGAGCCCTGTCCCCCAGGCGACCCGCCCAGCATTGTCACGGAGCACTGCTTCCCGTGCCAGGGCAGCAAGGCGCGTATCTGCGGCGTGTTCACGGGCCTCAACAAGCACACGGTCTGAAGGCAATCGCGCCGTACTCCATCAGTGACTGCCACAACCGTGTGCTGCATGACGCCACTGTGTTCTCCGTCAACGACATCCGGTCAGCGTTCAACCTGCTGGCCAGCTACAGCCCAGACGGCGCTTCTACCGCTACACGTGCATGCTGTTTGGCGTCATCAACACCCCAGCGTACTGGAACGCGTACCTGAGCCCCCTCTTCTAGGACCTGCCCGGCGTGGCCGTGTACGTCGACGGCCTGCTCATCGCCACGCCCGATGCCGCATCACACGTGGCCCTGCTGGAGCATGTGATGGGCGCCTGTGCGCCAGCTCGCTGTCCCATGAGCTGGCAGAATCCTGCTCATGTGCACGGCCGTGGACTACGTCGGCCACCGCTGGTCATCTGTCAACGGCCGCGCCACGATCGTTCTACTGCAGGACACCATGGCCCGCATCGCGGACTTCCCATCCCCAATGCGCTCCAAGGAGCTGCTTGGCTTCCTGGGCACCACACGCTGGATCGCCGGCTTCGTGCCCGACCTGGAGCGCCCACTGCACACCCTCAACAAGCTGGCCAGCAAGAACGCCCACTGGCACTGGTCCAGCGCGCAGCAAACCGCCTTTGACGCGGCCAAGTGCCTGTGCACTGACAAGCTGCGCACCGCACACCTCATTGACTGGTCCAAGGGCACGCTCGTGCTCTGCACCGACGCCTCTGACTGGGGCATGGGCGGTGCACTGTTCCAACGTGACTAGCACGACGCCAAGCACTTGATCCACATGTGCTCATACACGTTCTCGACCACGCAGCACCGCTGGTCCACCATCAACCAAGAAGCTTCGCCGTCGTCAAGGTCATCATCGGTCACTGTCCCTGTTGTCCGGTGTCCACTTCATCCTCAAGACCGACCACCGCCCGCTCCTCTGGCTGGTGCACCCGTCCAGGGGGATGGGTTCCCAGATGAACGAACGCTCGTCACGCTCAAATCGTTCGACTTTGTCATCCAGCGCGTCCCCGGCGCCCGCAACGTCGTGGATGACGCACTGTCACGGTCCCCATCGTCCGCGTGCTTGTGAACCATCGCCGCAACGCCGTGGCACTCATGTGCAATGCCGTCACCGTTTTCTCCTGGCAGGCCCGACGACGAGGCCCAAGCCTTCTTCCTCACCACTGAGGTGGCCCAGGACGACAACGCCGAGTATGTGGCGCTCCTGCGCATATTCTGCGACGGTCAGGACCCCAACACGTGGCCCGACGACGACAAGCACCACCACCTCGCTCCCATGGTGCGCGGGCACCAGGACTGGTTGTTCCTCGAGCGCGGCCGGCTGCGCCTGCACATTCCCAACACAGCGCTCTGTGATCATCGTCCTCAACTTCGCCGCGCCACGCTGCTGTCAGCGCTCCACGACTCATAGCGCTGCAAGCCGGAGCTGGAGCAGCAGGGGCACGTTGCAGAGCTGATGAGCCATGCCCACCGTTTCCTCGACGAGCACAAGGCGGCGTTGCCCCCACTGCAGACGCGACCAGCTCCTGCGAGAAGTCCGTGACTGCGGCCTGGCATGACAAAGAACGTCGAGGAGTGAGTCAAGACGTGCGACACGTGCCAGCGCACAGGCAGCGCGTGGCCCACGCTCACACCGTTCCCCATCGTCCATCCCGGCCACGCCATGGCCATGTGGTCACAAACCACAGCTGGTACGTGAAGCGTGTCGGGCGTGCACATCT
>CAZYYU010000338.1:0-3389 GCA_964651735.1 uncultured Gammaproteobacteria bacterium
TTGCGCGCCACCAACTTGCTGCTATTGCTCGTGCTCTGGCGCAGCACCACCAGCACCTGGCCCTCGTGCAACACCAGCGTCTCAGAGCCCGGCCTGATGCGCAGCACGGGCGCGTCGTGGGCCTGCACAGCCTGCGTGCGGCGGCCGTCCCCGTCGTACCAGCGCACCCAGCCCGAACTCCAGCCCGCCACAAAGGATCCAGCAAAGCCGCCCCGGCGCCCTGACGTGCCGTCGCCGTCCTCGCTGCACACCAGGGCCGTCACCTCGTCTTGGCTGCGGGCCGGGTGAGCCCGTGGGCCAAGGCAGCGCAAAAAAGATGGCGCACGCGTCCACATCGTCGTCGTCCACGCACTGCCACTCCACCGTCTCCGACGCAGGCACGGATGCCACAGCCAGCCGCCGTCCGGCCACCGCAAATGCCTTGCTCGAGCGCGACGCAGCGAACAACGTGCCCCCAGCACCGGGCGCCCCGATCCGACTGTCCAGTCCACGTAACGCGGTGCAGAACACCACTTCGACCATGGGGGGAGGGCTGGAGGATGCTGCCCGGCCCTCCTTGCAACTTTGGCCTTGCGCACTGAGTGGCGCTGTGGCTTGGGCATGGATCCCTTCTGACGGCGGGGCCACCTTTGTGTCCGCAACAACGCCATGTCTGCAGGGACACGCCAGGCGGTGTTTTCCGCCCCGCTGCGCGTCAGGTCGTGCGCCTACGAGCCATGGACGCGGCGCCTGGTGCTCGTGTGCGAGGGGATGTGCTGTGTGGTCTCGGAGGAGGGACGGCTGCTGCTTGCTCGGCGCTGCGACGGGCAACGCGCGGTGCTCTACGGGCGCAGCTTGTTTGTGCTGCACGGGCCCATGGTGTCCATGGTGGCACTGGACGCGCCGCCGCCGCTGGCGCCCGTGCTTGTGTCCAACTTTGTGTCGGGCCGCGCTTCCTTGCTTGCATTTTCGGGCGACGGCGGCTTCATGGTGTCGTCGACGCTGCTGCCGCGGGTCCTGTTCTCGCCGCAGGACGAGTCCCTTCCAGAGGCAAGCGGCCACTCTCCGAACACCCGTTGCTCACTCACTGACGCAACGCGGCAGTACTGGATCCAGGCTCACGGCGACGTGGTCACAGCGGTGGCTGCGGCACAAAGCGAGTCCATGTACACGGGCTGCCGCGACGGCTCCATCCGCAAGTGGGCCACCAGCGGTGATCGCGCCGCAGTGCAGGGCGACTTTGCGGGCCACACATCCATGGTGACGGCGTTGCTGCTGTGCCGCAACGACTCGGTGTTGGTGAGCGCGTCCAAGGACAGCACGCTGCGCTTCTGGTGGACGGAGCCCGCGGCAGGAACGGCCACGAAGGAGGCAGCGGTGGTCAGCGTCAGCAGCGAGATCCTGCTGGTGCGCGAGCACGAGCAGACCGTGTTCAGCGCGCACGACAGCGGCCTCATCATGGGCTGGCTGGTGCTGGCCGGTGAGCAGGGCGCGGCTGACGTGAACCGCGAGTACTGGGGCCACCACGGCATTGTGCAGGACCTGGCCTTCCAGGGCGACGCCATGCTGTCCGCTGCGGCGGATGGCGCGGTGCGTGTGTGGTCCATCGCCGAGGGCAGCTGTCTGCGGGTGCTGTGCACGGGTTCCGTTGGCCCGCTGTGTGGGTGCTTCTTCGACGCCAAGGGCATGGTGTGCGGCGTGGGCGCGGACGGCTCCGTGACGCGGTGGCTGCTCTCCGAGCAGGATGCCGACCAGGCTGTGGACGCGGACAGCGAATTTGCTGCGCCCCTGCTGGCGAGCTTGCGAGCCACGTCGTCGCAGCTGTCGCGCGTGGTGCTGTGGCTGGACAGCTTTCTGGAGGTGGCCGCGGGTATGCGCCGCATGCTTTCGTGCTCTTCGCTCACGCAGGAGCCACGCAGAGCGCGCAGCAGATGCGCAGCAAGAGCAAAGTTTGTCGTCGTCGTCGTCGGCGGCGCTGCTGCAGCAGGCGGAACCCATGTGCGAGGCATCCACGGATGCGGAGCGCTCAGTGCGCGAGATGCTGCGTTTGGGCCTGCGAGCGCTGGTGACGGATGCCCAGCTGTGGGACGTTTACAATGCCAGGCTTGAGTTGCGGGCCCTGTTCGAGGCATACGCGCGCTCCATCGATGCAATGCGGCGGTGCCACTCGGCAGGACCGCTGCGCGCGCCGCTGGAGGACCTGCTGACCGCCGTGGAGGCCCACTTCTTGGCCAACGTGCGTTCCTTCTTCTCGCTTGCTGCGCTGTTCCTGCAGCCCAAGCTGCAGCTGTACTGGGTGCGTGGGCTTGCCGGCCTTTTGCGCGCGACCAAGTTTCACGCGCCCTTGTTCAAGGAGCGCAAGATGGGCTCCACGGTGCCGCTGGCCGCGCTGCGCGAGTTGGTGACCGTCATTCCCGACAGGTTGGGGTGCCTGCTTGACCTGTTGTTGGTTGACTGCACCCCCCACTCGCAGCTTGGGCGCGCTGTTGATGCCGCTGGGGCAAGTGGCGGTGCTGAGCGAGCAGCGGGATCGACAGCCGGTGTGCGAGACGCTGGCCAAGGTGTGCGGGGCCTGGGCGGTGGCCGTGCGCAGGCTGCGCGACGAGTTCGTGGGCCGCGACGCGGACACGCTGTGGCGTGGCGTGCCCCCACCGCCGGCGCTCTCTGCCTTGGGGCTGGCGCCGACCGTGGCCGCGGACGCGCTGCCGCTGCTGCTGTGTGACGCGGTGGCGGCGCGCGGCGGACCCGTGACGGCACTCGACGTGCTGCGCGTGGACGACGCGGTGGCTGCGCAGCAAGTGTTTGCGCTGATGGCGCCGCAGAGCAACGCCGCCGACGCCATGGCCACTGCGTCGCCGGCGCTGCTGTTCCGCTGCCTGCTGGAGTGGCTCGCGCGGGGCAGCGTTGCGCTCTTGCCCGACCTGCACGAGTGTCGCACCAGCGAGGAACTGCGCCAGCTGCTGCGCGCTGGGGTGGTGGGCGAGCGCGAGGCCGCGGTGGTGCTGGCCTTGGCGGGCAGCGCGTTTGTGGACCCGCAACACGGGCTGGTGCTGGGGGCCTTGCTGGGCCCGCTGCTGGCGGCATCCTCGTCGCCGTCTGAGGCCGCGCTGTGCGCTGCAGCGTGCGAGCTGCTGTTCCGCAACGCGGCCTCCTTGACATCGGTTGCCTTTTTTTGACTGTGCGATGGCCCTCCTGATTCGCGTCGCCAGCAGCACGTCACCGGCGCGCAGCCGGCACCCGGCAGCAGGCCCGCTCGTCCCTTGCCCACACGGCCGCCGCCAGCCCCTCACCAGCAGTCGCTGCGCGTGGCGCGCGGCAAGGAGCGCGACGTCAACGTAGGTCGCGTGGGCTTCTCGGTGGTGGAGGCGCCGCAGGTTCTTGTGGCCAGCTATTGTTGTTGTTGTTGTTGT
>CAZYYU010000339.1:0-3389 GCA_964651735.1 uncultured Gammaproteobacteria bacterium
CACACACACACACACACACACACACACACACACACACACACACACACACCTGGGGTGTTGGGCATGGCCCGCACTACGGGCCGCGCAAGGGCTGCCTCGATCTTGCCGATGGGAGCGCCTGCGATGATGGACACCACCTGGCACAGGGCTTACACCGACAGCACCACCACACACAAGGCTCACCACCGCGTCCGGGCGCTCCAACGCAGGCAGCGACTTGAGCACGCCGTCAAGCTGCTGCGGCTTCACTGTGTGTGCGGCGCGGGTGACGTTCCTGCGCTGCTGGCGGCCGCAGCGCTCGCCCACCTGACAGCACCACCACGTCCGCACTGCTGGCTGCGGTGTTGGACACGGCGAACTCGATGCCTGCGTGGGCGGTCGGCCTGATCTCAACGCGCGACGCCGCGCTTACCCGGATACCGCGTCCGCAGGTCGTCACCCCTTGAGGCCACGTCACGCACGCGCGCCGACCGCAGCGCAGTCGGGCTCACCGCTTGGGGTTGGGTGCGCATGCCAATAGCCCTTGCACTTCAATCATGCTCTTGCGCAGCATGCCCGCGATCATGGCCTCGCCCATCTGGCCCGCGCCGATGAAGGCAACGCGCCGCCCACGCAACATATTCGCAAGCCCTCTCGCGCTCAACCCAGTTTGTAGACAACGAACAGCACGCAACACAGCTGCAACAGGCGTGAGACAAGCGCGCACGCCCAATGGCGCTCGTACCACGAGACCCACAAGCAACGCGATCAAGACCATGGTGAAGCTCTGCTGCTGCCACGCAAGCACGTCGACGCTGCTGCCGTGCTCAGGGGGAGCAGAGAGCGAAACGGCCCTCGGGCAGAAGCCCTGCGACGTGGAATCAAACGTCGTGGACGTGCACAGAGAGCGGTTGTCGGCGCGCATGCAGCGCCCACCGCCCTGGTCGGCGTTGATCCACGGCACAGAGGGGTCCACACACCACACACACGGGCTGCGGGCGCCGGAGAAGCCGTTGCGGCACTCGAGGCACGAAGAAAGCGTCTGGTGGTAGTCAGTGAAACACACTGAGCCGGATCTCGCACACTCACGCTGCAATCAACCCACGGCGCGCACTGGCCAGGCCCCGAGGAGTCGTAGCGAAACGCAGCGCACCCAAGCGTGTCATAAAGCGCCCCAGCACGCGTGCCACGGCGGCAGGAGGCCCTCTCTTCGCACCTTGCAAGCGACGGTTGGAACCCACAGCACATGCACGCACGGCCTCACCAAATGCAGCGCGCGCCAACCAGGTTCCATGCCGGGGTGGGGGCGTTCATGCACACGTCGCAGGTGATGAACTGCGCACGTGCTGAGTGACGAGCAAGCCCACCACCGCCCCACGACCAACCTGCTCGCAGTAGTTGCACTTGGCAACCTCAGTGAGCCAAATGTCCCCATCCGCAGCTGCCGCAGCACCCATTGAGTGCGTGCAGGGCTCGTCAGCGACGCAAACGCACCGCAGATGCCATCTCCGTGCCGCGCTGGGCTCTGCCGGGTTACAACTGCAACCAACACACCCACGACTATCCACACGCACCCAGAGAGTGGAAGCGCTCGCTTGCGTTGTAGCATCCAGGCGAGGTGATGCCGCACCCAGAGCCGCCGCACCACCCGCAGCCCTCCCGCTCCAGGCAGTTGTAGCAGTTGGCCTCCTTGCCGCACGTGCCCAGCGGGAACTGCAACAACAACACCAGCGTGGGCGGGGCGCGGCAACAACAAAGTGCGCAACGCACCACGGTGTTGACATCGCGACACTTGGCCTCGGTGGCGGCCAGCGGTGCAACCAGCCACGCCAGCGCGACCACCACCACCACTGCCGCACACATCGTGGTGGCCCTGCTGGCCAAAAAACTTGGCTGCCGCCTTGGAGCGCACAGGGTTGCTCCTCCCTTTCAGCGCCAGCACCTTGACCGCCGCCTTGTACTCTCCACTGCGCTGGCTGCCTTCCTCGATGGATGCGGACGACGACGCGACCTTTCTGGCGGCGCTGAACCAGGTGGAGGCGCAGCTGGCAGCGGGCGCGCGTCAACCAGAGAAGCGACAGCGTGTGGCGGGAGAGTTCGGGGCTGCGGAAAACGTTTCTATGCCTCGCGCCGCTGTTCCGGCCCGGCCGCAGCAGACCAGCCCCGCCATGCAAGCCAGCCCCGCTCAAGGCGCCGCTGTTCCGGCGCGGCCGCAGCAAACCAGCCCCGCAGGTCCAGTGCATACGAGCCCTGTGGCATTCAGCATCTGGGACAAGGTGAGGGGACCCGCCGCCGCCTCTGCGTCGCACAGCTTGAACCCTTGTGCCAGTATCGCTTCGCGGTGGACAGGAACTATCCGCCCGCGCTTGCGCAGTTCTTGCGCGACTTCCCCATGGGTGAGGCTGCAGCGGTTGAGTGCCGTCGCTGACCCGAGCACGCAAGGAGTGTGGGACAACGAGGCCAAAACGTACCACTATCCGCTCAAGCAGTATGCTGCCATGGTGGCGGCGCTGCGCGAGATGAAGTACTCGGGTGACTACGACGACCCCATCGTTTTTTTGGCAGAGCTAACCTCGTTGCTGAGAGCAGTGCTGAAGGAGCCCCCAAAGCCCGTGCTGGAGCTGTTCTTGGGGCCGCCCAAGCAGCTGGCTGCCATGGAGCCCGGGTGAGGTGCTTGGTGTGCGGCCCGCTGTGCTCCGCTGACGAGGGGCTCGCGTGTGTGTGCAAGGCGGATCCCCAGCGAGCTGCTGGACCAGATGTTCCCCTTCCAGCGAGCCGGCGTCGAGTTCGTGGTGCGCCCAAGTCGGTGCTGCGCGCACGCAAGTGACGCGTCCCCCATGTGCAGGTGGCTCGCAACGGCCGCGCCCTCATCGGAGACGAAATGGGTCTGGGCAAGACTGTGCAGGTTTTGCACAAGCCTCTGCAGCTTCTGTCTCTCTACCCCCTCACTCGCTCGCTCGCTCTTCCTGTCAAGGCCATCGCCGTGGCAGCGTACTTCCGAGCCGACTGGCCGATGCTGGTCGTGTGCCCCAGCTCGCTGCGCATTCAGTGGGCGCAACAGTTTGGTGCGCAGCGCTGAGCGCGGCACTGGGCCTCTCATCGCTGCCCGCAGAGAAGTGGCTGCCGCGCGAGAGCAGCGGCGTCAACGTCATCATGAAGTCCAAGGGCGCCAAGCTGGATGCGCCCATCAACATCCTGTCCTACTCGTTCGCCGCCCTCATGGACAAGCAACTGAGCGAGAGCAGATTCCAGGTTTGGGTTTGCTTTCACACCGAGTGTGCTCGCTGAGCCTGCTCAGATGGTGATTGTGGACGAGTCGCATTACCTCAAGGCAAAGTGTTCCACACGGTATCATGCGCATTGCTCACACACACACACACACACACACACACACACACACACACACACAC
>CAZYYU010000340.1:0-3355 GCA_964651735.1 uncultured Gammaproteobacteria bacterium
CGTCGTTGTTCATCGTTGTTCATCGTTGTTCGTCGTTATTCATCGTTGTTCATCGCTGTTCGTCGCTGTTCATCGTTATTCATCGTTATTCATCGTTATTCATCTTCATCTTCATCTTCATCATCATTCGTCATTGTGCAGAGGCTCTGTTTCAGCAGCAATTCTACAAGAGTTGCAAGCGCGCCCTGCGGGCAGGCGGCATCCTCTGCACCATGGGTGGGTTGTCTTTGCGCATGTCTCCTTTCATCGTCATGCTCATTCTCTGCTTGTCATCTCTCTCTCTCTCTGTCTCTCTCTCTCTATCTCTCACTGTTGCATGCAGGGGAGTGCATGTGGCTCGATCTTGAGGTGGTCAATGGCGTGTGCCAGAGGATGCAACGCCTGTTCCAGTCGGTCAAGGTGCGGTGCAAAACACTTCCTGTTGCTTGCGCTGACTTTGCATTCTCCACCCAGCTCGCTTACTGCACGATGCCCACGTACGGCGGCGAGATATGCTTCATCATCAGCAGCAAGCACAGGGACGCCAAGCTCAACCAACCCAAGCGGAAAGGTGCTTTGGCCGCGGGTTGCAGGTTATGCGCTGCGTTTACGAGCGTGTGTGCAGTGCGCAAGGCGCTCGGGAAGAAGAACGCCAAGGTGAACGCTCTTGTTTGTCTCTTGCAACGTGCTGACATTCCAAAGACATTGCGCTACTACACCAGCGACATCCACCAGACTTCATTCGTGCTCCCGCGCTTCGTGCTGCGTGCGCTCCAAGTTGACAACAAGTGAAGCACCACACTAACTATTGCGGCTTCATCGGCAGCGCCACGAGGTTGACAAACGCAGTGGCTGCGGCCCCCGCGCCCAGCACCAGCACCAGCGCGCCACGGTAGCGCGCCTGCAGCAACCAGCTCCGAGAGCCCCACACGGTCAACGCTGGGGCAGGGGTCAGCTGGAGCGCTTTGCCACACAGCGGGAGCCAACCCGTCAGCAACGCAGGTGAAGCCCGCGCTGTGGCCACGCACGACGCGCACGGTGGCGAACCCTCCTCCATATCAGACACGGACCCGTCAGAGGGGCCGCACTGGCGATCATGCTGCACTTTGACACGCTACGGGACCAGCTCGTCGTTGGCACGCAGGCGGTTCCTCTGTCGGAACTGCTGGGCTTGTCGTTCGAGGTCCTGGTTGATCGCAGCCGACCGCGGGCCCTCGTCATGGTGGTGCGCAAGAAGAGCGTGCCCGCTGGGCGCAGAACTGCCTTCTTCCGGCTCCTGCTGTCGTGCTGTGCCCTGCTGCACGTCGTGTCGCAGCGTGCCGGCCCGATCACGGCTCTGCTAGTGCTCGGCCTCATGGTGCTGTACACGCTGGGCCAGAGCGACCTGTTGCGGCCTCTCCCCGGCCCCGTGCGGTCGTGCTTTCGCGTGGCCGTTTGGTTCTCGGCGGGCGAGCATGTGCTGGCGCTGCTGCTGGCCCGCGGCACGGATCTGCCGCTCGTGGTGTCTGGCACTGCTGCGGCGATCCTGGCAGTCGATGCGTGCTCTTCTCGGGGCCTCTCTTCGTCCCGGCGCCGCACTTTCCGCTCGTGCTGGAGTACGAGGCGCGGCAGATCCCACAGCTGCTGGTGCTGCGCGAGCAGTTTGCTTCGAACCGCGTGCTCCAAACCTGCATGCATCGCGTGTCCATCGGCTCCTACTGGACGGAGAGCGTCATGTCGATGCTGCTCGTTGACGGCCTCTACAACTCGCTCATGCTGCGGTGGTCGCTCAACATTTTCCTGTCCTATGTGCTGCCAGTGGTCCTGCTGTTGCAGTCCCTGTTGCAGATTGCGCCGCTGCTGAGTGACGCGTTCGAGAGAATCACGTGCGCTCACTGTGTTCAGTGCTGCTCAGCCACTGCTGACTTGCATGCAGCGGCGTGCTTGCAGATGACGTCCTGGTCAGGCTGTGGACGCGCTTGTGGAAGCAGCTGCTGGACATGTCGCTGCTCCCGCAGTCTGTGGCGTGGATCGTGCAACCGCTGCAGCACATGGCGCGCTCTGCGTACGAGGTGCTGGCGCTGCTGGCGCCGCTGGACGTGGCCTACATGTACCTGAGGCGTCGCACAGAGCCGCTGCTCAAGGTTTCTTTGGCGTCTTGTCTTGCTTTGCTCGTCGGCGCTGAGAGTGCCATGTGACAGCTGGCACGTGCGCTGCAGGCCACGGCGCTGCCGCTGCAGCGTGTGCTGGTGCGCGCAGTGCAGCCGCTGCAGCCGCTGCTGAGGGCCCTGAGTGCGGCGGCGGAGCGTGTCACGGCGCTGCTGGACCGGCTGTCGTTGGCGCGGCTGCAGCGGCTGCTGCCGTACCTGCAGCAGATGCACAAGGTTGACCGCGCCGCGGCCCACTCCGACGTGCTGCTGCCCGCCGCGGCTCAGCCCGCTCGTCTGCGTGGCCGCAGCACAAGCCCTGCTCGCCGCCGCACCGCTCCCAAGTGATTGGCGGCGTTCATTGGTCGCTGGGCTGCGTCGCCACGCAGAAGAGCAGCACGGCCACGGACATCAGCGTGAGGGCCATGAGGAACACGTTGGGCTGACATGGAGGAGGAGGGTTGGTCGAGCTCTCAAACAAAGCCGACACGCAACTTGCAAGTACGACGTTTGCTGGCCCCACAAGAGCAGCCCCGCGCTGCCACAAAGTGAGAGAGAGGGCGGGGGGTTGGTTGGTCGTGATCGTCGTATGAGTGTTACCTGGCGCCCACAGTGACCACTTGCGCCACCAGCGCCAGCGAGAACACCAGCGGCACGTCGTCTGGCCACACGCACCCAATGGCTGCAAACACAAACACGTACAAACTTTTCGCAACCGTGAGCGTGAATGCAATGCGGTGCGAGCAGCGGCACCTGTTCCACACGATGACGTTGAGCACGTTGCTGGTGTAGAACAGGGCAGACACGGTTGTGGAGCTGCACGAGCCCATCGGGCAAGCCTGCGACCGCCCCCAGTCAACGTCAGGAAGAAGCAGCAGACAATGTGCAACCAAAGAACTTCAAACCTGCACCAGCGCGCATAGCAGCGCCAACACCGCCACGCTGGCCAGCGACGCAAGCACAATGAGCGTCCACGCCACTGGCAGCAGCGAGCTTGACTGGCGCCTCACACGCACGATCAACTTCATCAGGCCCTCTAACGGGTTGCTGAGCGCACGTCACGGCAAACGAACATTCTCAACCTGCAGCAAATCCGCTGGCAAAGATGAGCAGCGGCATGAACCAGAAGAAGTGCGTCGATGCAGAGAGAGCATCAGGCCCGCCCATGCTTGCATAGGCCTGGCATCGGTGGTCACACAAGCAACAACAAACAACAACAACAACAACCACGACCACGACCACGACCACAA
>CAZYYU010000341.1:0-3326 GCA_964651735.1 uncultured Gammaproteobacteria bacterium
CACCTCTGGCTCCAGCTGCAAGTGGTGCTCTAGAGTCGGGCCCACTGATGGCGCGGCCCTAGATTGCGGTTGCGCTGTGAGGGCCGCCATGACTCGGTGATCAGTCCGCGAAGCCGGCGATGGACGCGGTGCGCTTGCCACACCTCGGTTGACGCTGCCCTGACCCGTGTGTCTTGCAGCGACCTCCTGCCGTGCACGCGCCCGGTTTGTGCGCTTGCCTCCCCTGCCTGCCTCTGAGGTTGACGCGGCAGCCCAACACACAGCACCGCAGCGGCAGCAACAGCAGCAACGCTCGCCAGGAGGTCATTGGCGTGCCCTGTGTGGCCCGTGCCGCTCACTCGTCGCGGTGCAGTCTCGCCGCAGCAGAGCCCTCGCGCCCTGCACGTGCCCGTGGTGCGTCTCCCCCCGTTGGTCTCGCAACCGCACGCACTCAGCGCCATCGCCTCAGGGACAACCGCTCGCAGTGCGGTCAGCGCCGGTGCGGTGTTGTGCGCTTGCCGCTCTTGGCAGTGCTGACGCTGCTGCCTCAGTCGTCCCCCAAGCTCGCGGGTCGGTGGTGGACGTGTGTGCGTCGGTCGCCGCGCTCACAGGCGCCGGCAGGTGAAAAGCAAGCATCGCCGCTGATGTACGACGTGGCAACCATGCTGCGCTCCGCCAAACTGCTGGGTGTGTATGGGCTGCTTCTCAGCTGCGCTTGTTGACCGCGCGGGGGCCCAGGGCGAGGCGCGTTCGGCGCTGTGTACAAGTGTGATCTGGGCGGTGTTGACGTGGTTGTCAAGGTGAGGTGCCCTGCTTTGCAGCATCAGCATGTGGCTGATGCAGCGTAGACGCTGTTGCCGGGCGCCACGGCCAAGGAGTTGAAGATGATGCGCGAAGAGACGGCGCTTCTTGTGAACGTGCGCCACCCGCACATTGTGCAAGTGCTGGGCGCGAGCGAGGAGCCGCCGGCGCTGGTCATGGAGATGGCGCACTACGGCTCCCTCGACGGCCTCATCCGCAAGGCCAGGGTGCGCGCTCTTCACAGTTGTGCGCATCACCCACACACACACACACACACACACGTTCCTCGGTTGGTGCAGGCGGCCAACCAGCAGCCACCTCAGCTGCTGCCCCGCAACGTGTGTCTGGACTTCACGCACCAAATCGCGGCTGGAATGCGGTTCCTGCACAGCCAGAACGTGGTGCACCGCGACCTGAAGACGCCCAACGTGCTCGTCGACCTGGGCTTGCGCCTCAAGCTGGCCGACTTTGGGCTGTCACGCGTTCGCAATGCCACGTTTCTGCGCACCAACCATGTAACGCGCGCGCGCCTCACCACTGCTTGCTGCTGACAACGGCGGTCGCCCAGGCTGGCACCGTCACGCACATGGCGCCCGAGTGCTTCTCCAGTGAGCCGCAAGTGGGCCCGCTGAGCGACGTGTACGCCTTTGCCATGACGTGCTACGAGTTGTGGACGCTGGAGTGGCCCTTTAAGGTCGTTTGCTGCAGAGGTGTCTTGTACCCACCCACCGAGCGTGTGCCTGCTTGCAGGATCTGGGCGGGACGCTGCAGATCATCAAGGCCATTGTGGACGGGCACCGGCCTCCGCTGCACGCAGTGTCGGACCCCATCGTGAAGATGCTGATCCGCTCGTGCTGGGCCCAGTCGTTTGCGTCCAGGTTGCGCCGTGCATGCGTGCGTGCGTGCATGCATCCAAGATGACAACTCCGCCTTTTGCAGGCCCACGTTCGACGACATTCAACCCCAGCTGCAAGCACTGAGCGCGGCCAACCCCATGACCAAGCAGCATGTCAGGTGGGGGATGCTGCCCCAGTGCTCCGCGTTGCGCCCTCACGCCTGGAGGCAGGGCGATAGAGGACATGCTCGATGCGTGAATGAAGACTTGAAACCGCGGGAAGAGGGGTGCAGGGCGACGACGCAGGGACTGGGGGGCTTCGCCGCTCTGGACGCCGCCGAACCATGGACGAGGCCGAGGCGCCATCGCAGCGGAAGCGGGCGCGCTTGGGACAAGGCAGGCGTGGCGGCCTTGCAGCGGCGCTGGCTCACACGATGTTGCGAGAGCCAGAGCACGAGTGGGTGGAAGAGCTCAGCGCGTCAGCGAACAAGCTCGCGGAGCTGATCCTGCGCGCGTCGGGGGACCTGCCGTTTCTGCAGCGGCGGCCTGTGGTGCCAGAGACGTGCAAGGTGATGTGCACGTTCGGTGCGCCGCAGTGGCTGCACTCACGCCTTGCACCGGCGCACAGGTGCGGGCCGTGTCCGTGGAAGAGCTGGTGGCGTACGCGCAGAAAGTGTCCTACAGCACCGGCGGCCCCCCGCTCACGCCTGGTACGCGTCCCCCACCGCGCAGCTCTGAGCTCACAGCGCCCCGCACACAGCGTCCATGATCTCCTTCATGCCCCACCCGATCGCCATGCGCAGCTCCACGCTGTATCAAGGCGTGGCGGGCCTGTCGCGGCCCCTCGCCGAAGAGCTGCCTCCCACTGCATCGCAGCAGCAGCAGCCGGGGCAGGAGCAGCCCCCGTCCACCGAGCAAGTGTTGGTGCAGGTGCGCCCCTGCGTTTCCCGCCTGCTCCTATCATCATCACTGGGCCGGCAGCCCAAGTCCTCGCATTCGGGGCCATCGCTGCTGGACCTGGACCTGGGCCAAGACGACGCCGACGCCAACTCCAGCCTCGAGTCGTCGTCCGACGAGTCGTCCAGCTCGTCGTCCTCGTCCGCGTCGCAGGTCGTGGTGGTTGCGCTGTGTGCTGTGGGTTGACGTGTGTCCGGTGCAGGACAGCGCTCAGGCCGCCAACGACGAGTGGTGATGCTGAGAGGAGGAGGGGGTACTGTCCGGCGCCCGGCAAATGCATGGAAACACGCAAATTCTTCGGTTTTGTTGGTTTTCGCATCGTATCTCGCAGTGCACCGCAGCCCAGCGTGCACCTTGTCACATGTCCGTGCTGACCCAGGCGCCGCTGAGCGAGTCGTACACGTAGCCCGGCTTCTCCACACCGCTCTGTTTGCGGGCCGGCGACGCCGAGGCCGACGAGCCCTGCGACGACCCCGCGCCTGTGTTTGGCAACATCGGCGGTGAAGCGTCGCTCGCAACACTCGGAAGCGAGGGAAATGCAAGCAAACGTATCGTTGCCAGCAAGAAACGACACAACCAAACACGCGTTACTTGGCGTGAAGACTCTGGAGCCGCTGTTCTGCCTCAAGTCTCCGGGAATGAAAGAGTCGCTGCGCGCCCTGGCCTCTGCGCTGCTGGTGCTGCGGAATCGTGTGTAAACGTGCAGAGAGAGAGAGAGAGAGAGAGAGAGAGAGAGAGAGAGAGAGAGAGAGAG
>CAZYYU010000342.1:0-3309 GCA_964651735.1 uncultured Gammaproteobacteria bacterium
AGCAGACGCGACAGCACCAGCTGGCCCAGGAACGAGCCCACGCAGCCCACGGCCCCGTACCACAGCGACCACCTGCCAGGCTGCGTCAGGGGCCCCGACCCGATCTGCAGCAGCCACTCACTCCCAGCGCAGCTTGTGCAGCAGCGAGAACTGCAGCACCGTGGCGATGCTGGTGAAGAAGATCATGAAGGAGGCCGTGGCCGCGGCCACCTGCAGCGCCCGTCAGCGCACGCGCGAGACGCGGCCACGAGTGGCCGGCAGCAACAACCTGCGGCGTGGTGCCCATCTGGATCATGAGCTGCAGGGCCACGTTGGTGAGCAGCGCAGCGACGCCCCCCGGCCCCGGCCCCGGCCCGCACCGGAGACTTGACCATGCCGCCGCCGATGCCGAAGAACCCGGCCACCAGGCCCGCCACGAACCCGGCCGCAGACCAGATCTGCACAAGCGGCGGTGAGCGACGCCGCCGTCACTTGCAATGCGCCGCCGCCGCGCTACCCAGGGGAAGCGCGACCGCTTGGGCGGCTGCAGCGCAAAGTACACGCAGATGATGAGGATGGGCGGCAGCGAGCCCAGCACGCAGGCCCAGTAGGCCACGGACTGGCACGGCCACAAGGTCTTGAGCGACAGCGACAGCGCCAGCACCGCCGTGGTGAGCACCAGCCCCGCCAGCTGCTTCCACGTCCACACGCCGTCGTGCAGCACCTCGGTGCCCTTGAGCGTGCCGGCGGCGGCGGCGGCGGCGCCCGCGCCCTCGGCGTCCAGCAGCGCCTGCGTCTCGTTGATCACGCTGGACCGCAGGAACTTCTCCTCCCCTGTCACGCCGCCGCCGCGTCAGTGGCCGCGGCCCCGCAGACCCATCCCCCCCCGCAACTTGTCCGCAAAAACTTCTCCTCGTCTGCAAAAGGGGGAAGAAATGGCGCTGGCGGTGACGCAAAACACGCGCGCGACAAGCACATGCACCGCCCATCCAATCACACGGAACAGCTCTTACTGTACAACTTGCGGCCCCGGTTGAACGTGCTGGCAGCGATGAAGAGCAGCAGAACGGCCAAGAAGATGGTGATGAGATAGCTGCGTTGGCGCGAGGTGTGGGCAATCCTTCAACAAGAGCGGCCCGGCGACTCACGAGGGGAACACAACGTTGAGGTACACGCCGGGAATGGTGCCGAGCAGCGTGGCGGGCTGCAGCGTGTGCATCAGCAGGAGAAGCCGTCGCTTGCATGCCGCACCTCCAGCAGGGAAGCCAGACTCAAGTCCACCAAGCGCCGAGGCAGCGTGGGGTGGCGCTGCGGCAGCAAAAAGGCCAGCGAGCCCAGCGACACGCCCAGGATGGTGACCTGGCTGAGCGGCAGCGCGTAGTGCGCATTCAGACCCAGCACCAGGATGAAGGTGGGCACGAAGATGCCTTTTTGGCCAGGAGAGAAGTCAGCGCCCGCGCGACAGCCAACCACGCTGCACCTCCGCCGCCGATGCCGGCCCCCGAGCAGATGAAGGCGCCGGTGAACACCAGAGCCGACCCGTAGCCCAGCGTGGGCTGCTGCTGGCTGAGTTGCGCGGCAAGCAACGAACGGGCGCCAGCGCCGCACCTCGAAGAAGGTGCGGTTGGCAAAGGGGTCGCCCTCGTTGCCGCCGCCGCCGCCGCCGGTGCTGTTGTCGTGCAGGAGGCTCTTCGGCGCCGGCACCAGGCCACCCACGTCCTCGAGCCAGCCTCCCCTCACGCCGCAGGGCGCAGCGGCCAGCGCCACCAGCAGCACCAGCCACATGAGACGCGCCGTGGCCCCTCACCCGGCGGTGCAGAGTCCCGCACCGGGGCGCAAATGCGCGCGGGAACCGAAACGCATTTGCGCGGAATGCCGCGAACGCGTCCCACTGCGGTGGCTGCCGACCGTTTGACTTTGCCGTCCATTGTGTGTCGAGGGTTTCCTGACCATGTCGTCGCGCGATGGGCTGAGCTCCTCGAGCACCGCGGCTACAGCGCGTCTCAAGATCAGCGAGAAGATCAAGGCTGCAGCGGAGAAGCGCGAGCCCTTCTTCAGGTAGTGCGGCTTGCCGCGCGCGCCCGCCGTGAGGCCGGGTGCTGCTTTTTTGGGGGGCTTGCCTTTCGCCCGGCGCCTTGCCTGCTTCACCCAATCGCTCCCCTCTCACCGCCCGCCGCTCCAGCTTCGAGTACTTTGTGCCCAAGACCCCTGACGGTAGGTGTAGCGTGCCTGTGGCGACGTGGGGGCCGGCATTCACGTGGGCCCTGGCCACGTGGTGGAGGCATCCTCAACCTGTTCGGGCGCCTGCAACGCATGGGCGCGCTGGGCCCGCTGTTCATCGATGTGACGTGGGGCGCGGGTGGCTCCACCGCCTCGCAGACGCAGGACATTTGCATCTACGCGCACAAGGAGGTCGGGCTCGACACGCAGATGCACCTAACGTGCACCAACATGCCGGTGGACAAGTTCAAGGAGGCGCTGGCAGTGTGCAAGCAGGAGGGCATCCGCAACATCCTGGCGCTGCGCGGCGACCCGCCTCGGGGCAAGGTGCTGTCAGGGTTTTTGCTCCTGGGTTAGCTGAGCGGCTCTGCAACCACACAACACGCAGGAGTGGGAGGCCATCAGGGACGGGTTCGCGCACGGCGACGACCTGGTGCGCTACATCAGGGCCAACCACGGCGACTTCTTCTGCGTGGGCGTGGCCGGCTACCCCGAGGGCCACCCCGACGCGCTCACGTACGAGGAGGAGATGTACTGGCTCAAGCGCAAGGTGGACGCCGGCGCCGACCTCATCATCTCGCAGGTGTGTTTGCTTTGGGGTGTGGTTGTGGGGTGGCGCGGCCGGCTGAGGGTGGCGGCGGCGGCAGCTCTTCTACGACACCGATCTGTTCCTGCGCTGGGTGGACGACTGCCGCTCCGTGGGCATCAAGGTGCCCATTCTGCCTGGCATCATGCCCATCCAGAACTACGGCGGCTTCCAGCGCATGACGCAGTTCTGCAAGACGTGCGTCTCTGTGTGGTGGCGTTGTGCGCGCGCGCGCCCCCGTGTGTGACGCCGCACAGGTACGTGCCCAAGGAGCTGACCAAGGCGCTGGAAGGGCTGAAGAACGACGAGGCCAAGGTCAAGGACTACGGGCACGTGCTGGGCGTGGAGATGTGTCGCAAGCTGCTCAAGAGCGGCACGCCGGGCCTGCACTTTTACACGCTGAACCTGGAAGTGAGCGCGCCCAACATCCTGCACACGCTGGGCCTGGTGAAGGAGGCGCAGCTGGTGCACCACCGCGAGCTGCCGTGGCAGAAGGACGGCGCGCGCAAGGTTCGTGTGCTGGG
>CAZYYU010000343.1:0-3302 GCA_964651735.1 uncultured Gammaproteobacteria bacterium
CGTGGATGCGCGCTGTGTGGTGAGCTTTGTTGCCAATATGTTTGCTGAACCGGAAGTTGTTTGTCAAGCAAATCACGTGTCATGCGCCACACAACGTTGCAGGCCTGTGCAGCGGACAACGTGAACCGCCTCGGTCTCGGGCAGCGCGTGCGTGTGACGCAGTGCGACCTGTTCCCGCCCTCGCAAAAGGCGCGCGCTTTCGAGTGTTGTTGGTTGCCGTGTTGGTTGTGCCGGCTGACCCGGAGCAGGCGGACGTGGTGGTGTGCAACGCGCCCTGGCTGCCGGCGCTGGACGCGGCCCCGGAGGCGGCGGTGTTCGACCACTCGCGCATGGCCGAGCGCTTCGTGCAGCGCTGCGCGCAGCATCTCAGTGAGGCTGCCAGTGCTTGCGCTTCCCCCTCCTCACGCCGGTGACGCAGACGTTGACGGTCAGGCGTGGCTCATCATGTCGAACCTGGCCGAGTTGTGGCAGCTGCGAGCACCGGACTATTGGCCGAGCGTACGTGCACCACCGGTGGCTGCTGTTCTCAGCAGGTTGGGCGAGCTGGGGCTTCGTGCGCTGTTGGCTGAGGATGCCGCAGTGCTGCAGCTGTTTGAGGCGAGCGGGCTGCGCGTGCTGAGCAAGGTGGATGCGCCGTCTTGCACCGCAGCCTCGGCCCTGCAAGACTCGCCACTTGAGCGCGCTCGCGCCCGGGAGCAGGTGTCGCTGTGGCGCCTGGCAGCCAGATGACGTTGGAGCAGACGGTTTATGAGTCCCGCTCACAGCATCAGAGCGAGGGCCAGCAGCAGCAGCGCCAGCAGGGGCGCCACGAAGCCCGCGGACGCGGTGATGATGTAGCAGTTGGAGCCCGCAATGATGTTGGTGCCTGTGTGAGCGACGGTGAAGGCGGAGGGGAAAACAAAGCCATGGGACGCGCACCCAGCTGGGTGGCGTTGCTGGTGACGACGGGGGCCTGGGAGCACGAGGAGTCGGAGGTGGCGAAGCCGGTCACGATGTAGGAGGGCGCGTTGACAACGACGATCAGGTTGCCGAAGCCGACGGCAGCCACGATGTTCGAGGGCACGCCCAGGCACACGTTGTTGTTGCGGATGGCGTCGTACAGCGTGGTGCCCGTGCACGTGACGCTCGTGCCGTTGGCGTTGGTCACGGTGGTGAAGGACCCAGTGACAACCATGCGGTAGCCCTGGCTCAGGCCCAGCAGCGCCAGCAGCAGCAGCGACACTTGCAGCACGTTCATCCTCTCGCTGCAAGACACGTGGTGAGAAAAGGGGACAACCCAGCGCCCGGCCGTCCGCGGGCCCAGGAGCAGCGTGAGCGCGTCGCGAGGCAGCAGCGCAAGCGCGCAAACGAGCGCACAGGGCACGCGAGACGAGAACAAAGCGGAATGGGAGCCGCGGGCTTGGCGCGCGAGGTGCGGCGGCCCCACGCTGCAGCCAGCACGCTGAGCCCCAGCCAGGACGTGGCGAGCAGCCGCAGCAGCCGCCGCGAACGTCATCTCAAAGAAAACAGCGGGGCCCGCACGGACAGGGCCAAGGTTGCGCTTTGGAGCAGCACAGCGCACCTCCACAGATCGCTAAAGTTGGCTCAGCGCGCCGGAAAAACAAACTCGGGAGTTGAGCCAGCTGCGGAGGGTCTGACTGGACCGTGGGGGGTAGCAGGCTGAGCGGAAAGCGGCCACCGTCTGCGCCAACACAAATGGACAAGGCTCCGCGCTCGCCGCTCACCGAGAGGTTGCGTCCCGCCAGCTGTGCCCTGTCGGCGTGGGCGGCGTGTTTCCCGCTGCGGCCGCGGCAGTTTGAATTTTGCTTGACGCCCGCGCCTGCAGGCTGCAGAACAAGAACTGGAAGGTCCGCTCGGAGCTGTACGCGGAGCTGCAGAGCGCCTTCAAGGTCGGGGAGGGGCCGCGTCGTTGGTTTGGTTGGCTGATGGCTGCTGCAGACTGGCGGTGCCTCAGCGGAGGCCTCGTGCAAGTACATGGTGCCGATGCTGCAGGAGACCAATCCACAGGCTCAGGCTCAGGCGCTGGAGGCGAGTGGTCCGCGCGGTGGCGGGACGCGGCGCGCCTGACGCTGGCCACAGAACCTGGAGCTGTTTCTCAAACTCAAGGCCGCGGGCAAGCTCAACGGCACCCAGGTTGCGCAGGCGGGGGCCACGGCTGCTTGCACGGGCCAACGCTTTTGCGCCGCAGGTGGACGTGCAGGAGCTGATTCAGGCGCTGCTGGACAACGTGGTTGGTCGCGCAGCCTCGGCCAAGAAGGGCCAAGCCAACCTGCTGCTGGCGTGCAAGGCGTTCGGTGCAGAGTGCGTGATGGACGCGTTGCTGGTGTGCGCGCAGCACAAGGCCAAGCAGAAGGCGGTGCCGGCGCTGGAGTCGGTGAACGTGCTCATCACGTCGTTTGGGCTCAAGTCGCACTCCACCAACGCGCCCAAAGTGAGTGCTGGGCGGCTGCCACACGTCGTCGTGGCTGACAGCGCGGCGGCCAGACTGCGCACGTGATCAAGTCCACCGCCGCCACGCTGCAGGCCAGCGACCCGGCCATCCGCAAGGCGGCGTTTGCAGTGCTGGTGAGACTGGCAGCGTGGGCGTGTGCGCCCTTGTCACAGCTGCCCAAGGTTTCGCTGCACGCCGTGATCGGTGAGCCGCTGCTGGACAACCTGCTGCACGTGCAAGGGCTGCGCGCGGCCCAGCTGTCGTCGCTGCGGGACATGCTCAAGGACAGGCAAGCGTGCGCGCCACGCACGGACCCCCAGCTCACGGCGCAGCGCAGCGGCAACGGCGAGGCCACGGAGAAGGAGAACAGCGCGCTGGACGTGTCTGTGGTGGCAGCCGCTGCACCCGCCTGCACGCCGGACCGTCCCAGGCCCAGCGCCAGCGTGGCGCCAGGTTGCTTGGCTTGCTTTGGTGGTGATCGATGCTGCTCACGCAAAGCGCGCTCATCTCCACCGCCCCACACACAAGTTGCACCAGGTTGCTCGTTGGCTCGTTTTGGCCTGGCGCTGCTCACTCAACCCGCCGCCCTGCAGCTGCCGCTCGAGCTGCGGCTCCGGCCACCGGTGCAGCGCCGCCGCCGCCGCCGCCGCTGGCAGCTGACGTGTGGCACGCCGCCGCCGCCGCACTGCTGCACGACAACTGGAAGGTCGGGTGGCCCAAGTCCGCGCAGCGAACTCACCTCCCAACAACGCACCACACACACCAACACACCGCCACCACTGCAGGACCGGGCAGCTGCGCTGGACAAGTTGCTGGAGCTGGGAGACGCGCTCAGCGCCGATCAGGCCATGACCGTCACGGACGTGATGGT
>CAZYYU010000344.1:0-3290 GCA_964651735.1 uncultured Gammaproteobacteria bacterium
TCTCGCGACCGACGCGGGCCAGCGCACCGGTCAACGCCGAGAGCGTCATGTTTTCTGCAACGCGCAGCACGCTCTCCAGCTTCTGCCTCGCGTCTGGCTCCGGCTCGATGCCTGCATGGCCGGTCAGAGAACAGGAAAAAAAAGAGCGGGCGGCCGCACGCACGCACGCACGCACGCACGACGCAACGCACCAGCCTACTTGGCCTTCATTACTGCATCGCTGCGCGTGTCAAGCAGCTCTGGTCCCAGAAGAGAAGCAGACGGCCACGGGTGGGTGTTGGACCGCGCGCTTTCGCCTCACAAGCAACACGTCTGGCCCAAGAGCAGACCCTTCGCGAACACCGATTCGAGCCGTGACCTTTGGTTCGCCCTTTTTTTTTTTTCGCTTCAGCTTCAGCTTCAACCGCGAGGGAGGGTTGCTTTCACAAGAGACGCAAGGTGCCGCCTCCTCGTCTCTCGGGCCGTTGCGTGCATGACACGTTTTGTTTTCCGTCTTGCGCGCCGGCGTGTCGCCCCCGTGAAAGAAAGATCGCTCACCATCTTGAGCCTCGCAACGGCCAGCACTTACCCAAACCCCGCGCGCCCCGCCCGCTCCCTTTGCGCGCGCGCGCGCGGACTTCCCACCCCCCACACGGCTTGTGTACTCACCTTCGCACATGCAGATGGCTCCACTGTCCATGTTGTTGTGTTTGCTCGCTCTTTCTGCTTTTGCCCTTGGCGTCTACACCCCCACCTACACCGGCATCGACCCCGGCACGCCGAGCACGGGGCTCCAAATCGTGCATGGCGAGCTCCCTCTCGTCTGCGCTTGCAAATGCAACGGCAGCACAAGAATGCTCAAGGACGCAGCCCAGTGCACTTTGTCCACGTGCCGCGATGCATGCCCCAGAATCACGGGTTCTTCTTCGTTTGCGATTCGAGAGGAAGAGGGCATTGAAGTGGGTGAGCCATGTCTCTGTTGCGGCGCGCAGCAGCATCCTCACCTCGCATTCAAGTCGGGTTCCTCCGCGCAATGGGCGTGAACAACCTCGATGCCGCTCTCCACATATTTCTGGAGATTCCCCTCTGTGACCCACTGTTCCTGGGCCCCAATGGCTTCAGTCGCGCTGCTACGCCTGGCTGCTCCGTCGCTGGGCCTGCCGTTCCGCCCCCTCCCGGTCATTGCCCTTCCACGGGCATTGGTTATTACTTCTGGCCCCTTCAGATTCAGAAGCCCAACGCGCGCTCCTTTGTCAGCCTGCCAGATAGCGACCCGGTTTGCAACGATGCAGATGTGCAGCTGCAGCTCGAGAATCAGGCCTTTGTCCGCCGCATCACGCTGCCCGCCGGCTGTGTGTGCGGCTGCCCTGTGACTCCTGGGCCGTGTGCTCCCATTGATTGCAGCTTCCAGTGCTTTGAGCACGGCGCAGTCAGCGCTCTTGCTGGCACCATTGCCGACGATGCTGCACACAGCGGCAGCGGCAACCACCACTTGCACAACAACAACGACAACAACGACAACAAGCGCCGGCTGTATCCCAACAAGGCTTAGAAAATGAAAACTACACTGCCTTTTCTTCTGCGCTCACTTCTCCAGTTCATCGAAGCCAGGAGGTGGCACCTGATGGCAGTTGGGCAACTGCAAAAGGGCTGTCGTGGTTTGGAGGCATGCCTCGCGATTGGTGGTTGCATCGCAAAGCAATTTCCTGATCCCGTTTGGCACTGCGAGATTGAGCAACATCTCTTGAACTTGCGTGTTGGTGAAGTGCGGATGACGGGCCCAGAGAGCCGCTGCAACGCCGGCAACCATGGGCGCCGCCATGCTGGTTCCGGAATACGTGATGGACGCATCCACGGCCCTGATCGAGGCTCCCAAGATGGCTTCTCCTGGAGCAAAGATGTCCACTTTGGCGCCAAAGTTGGAAAAGGGCGCACGGTAATCAACGGCGCTGGACGCGCCAACCGCCAAGACTGAGGAAGCAGAACCAGGAGACTCCAAAGACGCGTCAATGTTGTCGTTTCCAGCGGCGATGACCACGAAGAACCCTTTGGCGACCAGCGCATCGCAAATCTCGTTGAGAAGGGGGTCATACGGACCTCCAAGTGACATGTTGATCACAGTTCGGTTGGGCGACAGGGTGTTGCCGATCCATTCCAGGGCATTCTCCAACCAGAACGCTTCACTGCGGCCCTTGCGGTCAAAGACCTTGACTGAAACCAGGTGCACTTCCTTGGCAACGCCAAAATTGCGACCTCCCACCGTTGAGGCAACATGTGTCCCGTGTCCGATAAAATCTCCAGGATCCGTGTCAGTGGTGGCGAAGTTGGCCCCCAGCCGTGCACGCCTTCCAAACTCAGAGTGGTTCAGCATGATCCCGGTGTCGACGATGACTGCAGTGACACCTCTGCCCGTGCTGTTGTACGAAAAGGTGCCAGTCATGTTGCGTGGCGATGGATGATTCAACCTGTCCAAGCCCCACGACACAATGCCCTCTTGGCGTCGGCACGACCAATGCTCAGGCTCCGCCTCTGCTGCTGGTGGGGGTTGGAAGTGGCGCGCTCGATGGGTCTTGGCAAGAGTTGACAGCTCCTGCAGCGAGTTGTCGGCCATGTACAGCACACCGGGCTGGCTCCGCACAAATGACACCAGGTCGGGAGAAACGCGGACGTGCACGAAGCGCACACCGTTCACGTCACGAATGCTGCTCAACACGGCGACGCCTGCGGTTTGCAACGCGGCCAGCGACTCCTCGTTGAAAGACGGCGAGACGCGCAAGGCGTACTCATTGGGAACGGTCCTCTGACAAGGGCCAAAGAGTCACTCAAGCGCGATGCCCCGTTGTCGTCGTCTCACCTTGACCAGAGCGCCGGCGTCGCCGGAAAAGAGAGCAAAGAGTAAACAAAGGACGAGCATGAACGGGCGAACGCGGTTGCTTGGAAGCCCCTTCTGCCGACGTGAAGTGAGGCGTCTTTTTTTCTTCTTTTTTTCTTTTTTTTGGCGCAACGCGGCGTGAGTGAGCGACGTGTGGGCCGCCGCCGCAGGAGCAACGTGGGCAGGTCAAGTTGGGGTCGCGTCGGTCGTCAATATCGCGATATGAGGGCTGTGAGGACAAGGAGCACAACGCGCGAATGGGAGCGAGCGAGCGCCGGGCTGGACAAGCTCGGCGCGCCACAGACCACGAGGCGGCCGAAATCACCAGGGCAGGACAACGTGGGCGAGAGCGCCGGCACGGACAAGACGAGCGAGCGAGCACAACAAGAGAGGCGCGAAGTGGCGCTGCCCAGCCGCCCGGTTTGCGATGACGACGAGA
>CAZYYU010000345.1:0-3274 GCA_964651735.1 uncultured Gammaproteobacteria bacterium
CTCAAGGAGAGCAAGGCCCAAACCTCCACATTCAACTGCACATCCTCGTACTTGAGCAGCAGCCGCACCACACCCAGGTGCCCTGCAGAGCTTGAGCGCGCGCAGCGGCAAGGCAGCAGCATACCGTAGGAGCAGGCGATGAAGAGCGGCGTGCCTTGTGCCGCAGAGCTGTCAGAGAGGCCGACACAGCAAGAACACACAGCGCCGCACCGCCGAATCCGTTGCGCGGGTTCAAGTTCAGGTCCGGGTCGTAGCTGATGCACGCCTCCAGCAGATCCGTGTAGCCTGGCACGGGTGAGCGGCAGCAGTGCAAAGAGGGCCAAGCAACCCTTCCAGGCGAGGACGTGCAGCGTCGAGTTGCCGCCGTGGTTCCTGGAGTTGAGATCGAGCTTGCGCTGCTTTTGATGCAGCAACAGCCTGGCAGCGTCCTGCAGCGGTGCGTGTCAGACAAAGGCAGCAAACAATGAAGCGTGCCTGCTTTTCGCGCACGCAGGCCAAATACATGGCGTCGGAATGTGAGGGCGGGCTCTTGATGTTGGGGTCGGCACCGCCCTGCAGCAACACTTGCATGCACTCTGCGCTCTCGACCGCCAGCGCCAGCGGCGTGCTACATCCTGCAGAGCGCACGTCGACCTTGGCCCTGTGCTGCAGCAGGCACGAGGCAGCCACCGCATGGCCGCGCGATACGGCAAAATGCAGCGGCCGCCAGCCAACGCGATCCCTCGCGTGCACCAGGTCCGGCAATGTCTGCGGTGCCTTTGCGTCAGCTGGATGAATGGGCAGCGAGGGGGGCCCTTGCCTTGCACAGGAACGCGAGGCAGCCCACATGGCCGCGCTCCGCTGCCACGTGCACGGCTGTGTTGCCGGCAATGTTGGTGGCGGCCAAGTCCGCGCGCGCGGCGTGCAGCAGCTGCAACACGGCCACGCTTCCGTTGGCAGCTGCAGCCAGCACCGCGGTGGTGCCCTGGCCGTCGCGGTGCTCAAACTCGGCCCCGGCCGCGAGCAGGCAGCGCACACACTCCTCGTGACCACCGCGGCTGGCAAAGAGCAGCGGTGATTGGCCATCCGCCGACACGGCGTTGACATCGGCCCCCTATGACCGCAGTCAGACCAAGCAAGCAAGCGCCGCCCCAAAAAAGGAGAGGGCGCGCGCCTTGTCCCTGAGCAATGCAAGCAGCGCAGCGTCCCCCAGCGCAGCCGCAACGTGGACGGCGGTCATGCCCGCGTTCTGCGTCTTCCAGCGCACTGCGTTGGGGTTGCTGGCCAGCAGGTCCCGTGCACGGGCCTCCTCGCGCGCCATGACCGCGTCCAGCAGCGCACTGCCCACCTTGGAGGGCAGTTCTCGGGGTGAATGAGCGCAGGCAGGGGCCCCGCACGGCAAGCACCTCCGAGGACTTGTTCGAGGAGCGCACAGACGCGTTCAGGCGCAGCGCCGCCACGTCAGCGGCCTCCAGCAACGTGATCTGGGGAGGATCCACCGACTCGGGTGCCTCCATGTTCACGCAGCGGCCCAGTCTGCGAGCGGGGAAAACAAAAAACCGCAGAGGGCCCGCATGGCTGCACCGGACATCTGGGCGTACGCGCGCGAGGGCAAGCTGCAGCTGATCAGGGCCTGCGCGCAGCAGCCTGGCTTCGACGTCAACGCGGTGGATGATGACCAGCGCACCATGCTCCACTGGGGCGTCACGCAAGGCCACAAGGACGTGGTGGTGGCGTTGCTGGAGATGAAGGCGAGCCAGCCAGCCAAATGCCTTGCGGAGGAGCTCACCAGGAGTTGTGGCAGGCCTCCGTGAACACCAAGGACGAGGCGGTGCGTGCGTTTGCCGGCCAAGCGCGGTGGTAGGTCCCTCACGCGGGCCTTGCTATGAAGGGCTGGTCGCCCATCATGACGGGTGAGCATGGCTGTGCGCTGCTCCGCTTTTTGTGATCGGCGAATGTTGTTGCAGCTGCTTCGTCGGGCAAGCTGGAGCTGCTGCGCTTGCTTTGGCCAAACGCCAGTGGCTCCGTTGCCAACGCCAAGACGTCCAATGGGTCCACAGCCTTGAGTATGGCGGCGCGCCCTGTTCTCTTTTTTGGTGCCGCTCATGCAACACAGTTTACGCTGCGAGCAAGGGCCACGTGCCAGTGGTGGAGTTCCTGCTGGAGCAAAAGGCCAACGTGGACGCGGAGGACAAGCACCACAACACGGCGCTGCTGCGCGGCGCGCGTTACCCTGACGTGGTGCGCTCGCTGCTGGCGCACAAGGCCAACGCCAGGCAGGAGAACAGTGCTGGGGACACTGCGTTGCACACGGCAGCAGAGGGGATGAGCGAGGCCTCGTGCCAGCTGCTGCTGGCAGCGGGAGCGGATCCCAACAGCAAGAACAGCGACGGCAGGACGCCTGCGCAGATTGGGGGCGCTGCGCTCGCGCATGTGTTCAAATAGAGTACATTTGTAAGAAGGTGGCGGCTCGTAGCTCAGTCCGTCAGCATGGTCGACAGGCCCGTGAAGAAGGCGAGGAACCACTGCATTCCCAGCAGACAAACAGCCACACCAGTGAAGTACTCCAGATGGCAGTAGCCAGCGTAGCATAGATTGACAAAGCCCTGCACAGCGCCCACTTGATGAGCTGCGCCCACAGACACAGGCACAAGCACTCACGACGCCGAGGCCGCCCGTGGCCTGAACCATGGTGCTCAGCGTCATGGCGTTGAGCACGCAACCGGGGATGCAGGTAATGGCTCCCAAGAGTATGAAGCCACCAGCAGGCCACTTGAGCGCCGACGAGTCCATGAAGTTGTACACGAAGCACAGGATGGCAGCGGCCGTCGTTGCGCAGCCGCCCGCGAGTCCAACGCACACTGCAACATACCTGAGGTGCAGCAGCGGCGGTGAGACGGACAAGGAGCGCGGGCGCCGCACGCACGCACGCACGCACGCACCAGTACGTCAGGGCGTTTGTGTCGCCGCTGCCGTTGCCGTTGTTCCAGTACTGAGAGGCAGGCTGGTACTGATACTGCACGACAGAGGGGGGAGGTGAGCAAGGACGCCGCTTTAGAGCGCTGGGCGAGAATTCAAAAGAAAGAGGCGGAAAAGAGCGTCCAGCGAGCCGGGGAGGGTGCGGGCTCGCCACCACCGGCCAGCGCGCGCACGTCAGGCACCACTGCGACAAGGGCAGCAGTGTACCGCTTCGATTGCGATGATGGTGCAGCCCCACGCAAACGTGCAGATGATGAGAATGAGCAGGCAGACGCTCTTGAGACCCATGGTTGGAAGCCCCTGTGCAGAAAAAAAA
>CAZYYU010000346.1:0-3266 GCA_964651735.1 uncultured Gammaproteobacteria bacterium
CCTTCGTCCTGCTTTGCTTCTTGCCTGACGTGGCATCTTCTCAGGCCATGAACATTGCCATCCTGACCGGCTCCAAGAAGATCAAGCTGCTGGACAACTTCACCCACATCTTCGAGGGCGAGACGCGGCTCACCAGCATCACCAAAGTGTTGGATGTGCGCAGCCTCGCCACGGTCGCGCCACCGCGCCGCTCACCCACTGCCTGCCCCGCAGAAGTTCCAGGAGCGACTGCACGCGCTGGCCCAGCGCATCAGGAAGCGCAACGAGAAGCGCGCTTGCAACTCATTCAAGTTGAGTGTGTCCGCTCTTTGTGGCGGCTGCACGGCTGACTGCGGTGCCGCTTGACAGCCCCGACTTCATGCTCTCCTCAGTGAGCGTGTGAAGAAAGAAAGTAACGTTTTTGAAGGGGTCAGCGGACCAGCAGCATTGTTGTTGCTCACTCACAACGCCTCTTCGTACTGCTCGTACTCCATGATGAGGTCATTGAGGTTGGACTCGGCCTCAGTGAACTCCATCTCATCGAGGCCCTCCCCAGTGTAGGCCCAAATGAAGGCCTTTGGCATGACTTGAGGCATCCCAAAAAAACACGCAGACTACGAAGCGGCGTGCCTTGCGTTTGAAGAGGGCGGCAAACTGGCTTGACAGACGCTGCAACACTTGCCGCGTCGAGGCTGAGGCCGGGCGTGAGTGTGTGGCGGGCTGCTGTGCATCGCACTCACTTGAATTGCCCAGCAACACTGCAGCAGTGTCGAGCCCTTTTGGGGCGATGCTGCAGGCCACGGTCTGGATGTTTTGAGGGAGCCAGCGCACAAACTGGTCTGGCTGGCTTTCTCTCAGCAGCGCCGCCTGCTCTGCAACCTGCGCAGCGAGTGTGAGCGAGTTTGGAGAGCGCGGACGAACGGCGCCGGACCTGCAGAGCTGACGCAGCGCCACGAAACATGGCACACGCAGCCAGGTAGCGGCCGCGGCGGGGATCACAGGCAGCCAGCAAGCTGGAGCCGCTGAAGAGCTGCTGCATCAAGTCTGGCACGGCAGTGCTGGCCGCGCGCGATGGCGGCGTCAGTGGAGCCAGGCTGAGCTGCATAAAGTGCAGGCGCGAAAACGGCACGAGGTTCGTGGACAGCTTGCGCATGGTAGCGGTGAGCTGGCCCGGGGAGCGGAAGGTGCACGTGGCGCCGGCCATTGCAGACGCGATGATGTGGGACAAGTCGCTGTAGTTGGGGGAGCAGAGGTTCAGCACGCGAAAGCTGAGGTCGTACAGAGCCTCGTTGTCAATGTACATCACGGCGTCTGTGTTCTCGATGAGGTCGTGGAAGCCCAGCACAGCGTTGTACGGCTGCACCAGCGGGTTGGTCTTGGGCGACGGCAACACGGTGAACGTGGACAAGTCGCGATCAGGGTACTGGGGAGAAGACGACGTTGATGTTGATGTTGTTGCTGCATTTGCAAGACAGCAATACCTCTTCCCGAAGCCTGGTCAGCAGCACGCCCATCAGACCGCTGCCAGTGCCGCCTCCAACGTTGTGCGACAGCTGAAAGCCTAGCACCCCACGTCAAAAAGAGGAAGGGGGGGGGAGCAAGAACGCCGTTGCCTTGCAGCATGTCTGAGTACTCCACCTCACGCCGAACCACATCCATGGCGTTGTCGAGCAGCTCCGCGCCGTCCGTGTAACGGCCCTTGGCCCAGTTGTTGCCCGTGCCGTGCTGCCCAACCACCACGTTGTTGGGGTTGAAGAGCCTCCCCAGGCGGCCAGAGCGGATGGTGTCGACGCCAGTGGGATCCAGGTCAACGAGCATCGCCCGCGGAACGTAACGGCCCGGCGCCAGTTCGCGGAAGTAGGCGTCGACGCGTGCCAGGTCCACGTCTCGATTGGCTCCCGTGTACGCGCCTTCTGCGTCGATGCCGTGCTCCGCTGCCACCACGTCCCAGAACGCCGCGCCGACCTGGTTGCCGCAATGACCCACGTGCAGGCACAGGATGTCGCGGCCCGCCATGACGGCGCAGGGCCGCCCCAGCGCCCCCGCAGATACGCCGCCCCTGGTGCGACTGTGTTTGTTTTTTTTTGCCCGGAGGGGCTCGGATGCAGCGGCTGTCGTGGACTTGCACTGCGTGCACCTTCTCTGGGAACGCAGCTGACGCGAACTGCTGCGACGTGTGCGGCACGCTCGATAACAACCGCGGCGGCGGCGGCGGCGACGGCTGGACGTGCGCTCTGTGCACGTTGTTCAACAAGCGTGGCGCCCCTGCATGCGCGGCCTGTGGTGGTGCCCAGCCGAGAAGAGACGAGAACGGCTGGACGTGTGTGCAATGCACGTTGCGCAACGAGCGCAGCGCGGCTTGTTGCGCTGCATGCGGCCGCGGCAGGAGCGGTGCTGGCGGGGCGATTGCGAGTGGTGGAAGAGGCGGGCTGGCTGAGAGCGACCCAGACGGGCCGCTGAGCCGACAAGCTGTGGGGCGCTCCCTCGACCAAGGCAGGCTCCCTGGCCTCACCTACGACGCTGTGCAGGCCGGCCGCGCAAACAGCAACGGCTGCAAGGTAACGGGACGGCGGCGCGAACCAATCCTCTCTTCAACCAAGACTAGGAACTGCCTGAACCGTGCTACGACCACAACGTGGCAAGAGCGCGCACGGCTGCGCTGCTCTTGGTGTGGGCTCGCACACGTGGGGAGTGCACGTGCATTGCGCAGCTCGGCCGTGACATGACGCTGCACCTGGCCAAGATGCTGTTCAGCACGCGCCACCAGGTGAAGCGTCATTCCAGCTTCAAAATGGGTGCTCACCGACCTCAGCAGATGATCTGGGCGCTGTCAGGCCAGTCCCCCAACTTGCAGGCCCGTCTTGAATGGGACTTTCCCGGCTCTGGGCCCGGGCAGCTGTACCGCGTCGTGTTGGTGGCCAAGCGCATCCCCACCTTGTCGACAACAGATGGCTCGATCCGCATCACATGCACGTGCCCCAGCGCGCGCGGCTCAGCCATGTACTGCAAGCATGCCCGCGACTGTCTCGTCACGCTCGAAGACCGCGACAAGACAGAGCCGCCCAGACCGCGGCCCGTGTACGTTCCATGGGATCCCAGCCCATACTTCAAGCGGCGGCGCAGACGGTACCGCAGCAGCTACGACGATGACTGGCACGGCCGCTACGACGACGGCGATGGCGACGATGGCGACGATGGCGACGACGGCGACGACTATTGAAGAGGGCCATGAAGAGGAGGCTGTCCTTTGAGCGGCTGCCCTCGCTGCTGGACGTTGACGACGACTG
>CAZYYU010000347.1:0-3262 GCA_964651735.1 uncultured Gammaproteobacteria bacterium
TTGGTAACGGGGTTAAGTCGTAACAAGGTAGTGTAGGGGAACCTGTTGCTGGAGTAAATATATAAATTTAAGATAGTTTAAAGGTAAAATATTAACCTCCAAAGTTAAAGTTATAGGTCAAGTCCTATTCTTCTTGTTTTAACTTATGTGCTTTGAATAAAATGTGTTTATATATCTTTTCCTTTAAAGAAAAATTTTTTCAAATGCAGGCATTTTTTATATTATGTAAATATAAAAATATTATATATAGTTATCATTAATTATAACATATATCAAATATACCTGTGAGGCATTAAAATGCCTCACACTACTACCCCAATATATTTATATTATATTTCTTATATGTATAATTGTTACTATAGTTTTTAAATAATAAAGGATGATGCAAATACTATATACACCAAAAAATCACAAATCTACTTTTTTTCAAATGCAAAGTAAAGGATTGATCGCACGACTTTATAATATATGTTATTTTTTTTTTAAGAGGGTTTATTTTTAGTTTATGTATATAATACAAAATAATTGTAGTGTGTATATATTTTTTTAAAATAGTTTTACGTAAGTTAAAAAGAAAAATGTTTTTTTAAGTTTTTATTGTTTTTAAATTAAAAAAGATAGATTTTGATCTTGATCAGCAATTTTTAAATAAAGTATGTTTTTATATTTTTATATTGTTATGGTTTATTTTATAGGTAATAATAGTATTTTGGTTAATAAAGAATTTTATGATGCTAATAAAAAATTTTTCGACAGGCCGTTACACATGTTTTTATATTTTAGCTAATTTTACGTATCATTGTCATTCAAATTTTTTTTTTTTACTTTAGTAATACTTTTTATTATAATGTAGAATTTAGTATAGCCCTTATTCAAACTATGTTTTTACGGTATTAACTATTATTTATTTAAAAGATATGTTTAACATTAAACATTAATGCCACAGTAGATTATTTGGCATATTTTTCTGAGTTGTGGCCTTTTATAATTTATTATCTTTGCTTTATTTATTGTGAGGTTTATTATTTTACCACTTATTTATAAAAATATATATGTGAGAATTTTTTTTTTTATGTAAATCAAAGTATTTTTTTAAATTTAAAACACTTTCTTTATTGACATATAAGAAGATATAAATATTTCGTATATTTATAATAGTATTGTAAATTTTTTTTTTATTAATAATTTAAGTAGTAATTTTTGTGTAACTGCGATAGTGAGTTTGAATAATATACATGTAAATGCCGAGGATGATGCTAATAAAAAATTTTTCGACAGGCCGTTTCATATGTTTTTATATTTTATAGTTAAACATTATGGGAATAATATACCGGTTAGGCATTTTAATGCCTCAGGTCGAGTTCCTTTTTCGTATTTTAAAAGATATTATACCATACGCTCTTGATTGAAAGATCATCTTAAGGAAGCAAATTTAACTTTTATTTCCTTAAGATGATTTTTATATATATTATATGTTGGTTGTTTTTTTTTAAACATTAACACCTATCTAAATTCGTATTTTCCGAATATATATTATTTAATTGTTTTTCTAACTACTTTCTTTTTACCGTTAATCATAGAAAGGGTACTTTGTTTCTTTCAGGGATACTTTTACCACAAATATATTAATTTATTAGCTAATCATAAATCAATAGATGTTGAAATGTCTTCTTTGCATGTTGATAAAGATAGTGATATAATTTTTTATATAAAAATTGTACACATTTTGTACAAAATGCTTTTATGAAACATATTAATTTTTTATCTGTTAATTTTTAAATTTTACTTATTAGATACGTCTTATGTTATAGATGTTCTAATTTGTACAAAAGGGTTTATGCTGCATGTAGATGATTTATTATCTGCGTTTATCGTAATTATATTACGATTTGTTATAATTTATTTAAATAATATTATTAATTTGTATAACATACAAATAGATGTGTCGGGTTTTTTTGATACGGTAACAGAAATGGAAAAATTGAATTGGTTGCTTTATTTAAAAGATCAATGTATTATTTTTATTATATCAGAATGATTAGTGTTACTTGTGGCGTTGATATTTTGACTAATCACAATTGTTTTAATTTTTTTATGTTCGAATAGAAAGTAAAAAATATGTTTTTAAACATGTATCTGAAAAAAATGTTATATGTCAACAAAAAAATGTTGAATATCTGCAAACACGATCATATTTTGCTTGTGAAATTATCTATTTTTAATAAATTCCAGTATTTCTTCCAAAATTTAAAAACAAAAAAAATAAAATTAAATATTTGACTTGAGTCAGATAATAATAATAACTTACTATCACCTATATTAGGCCAGTATAATATAAAACCTACAGATTTTATAAATGCAATAAGTATGCAGGTTGAGGATCCTTTTCATATAAAAAATAATATAATTATACCAGTTATAGTTACTTTTATTAAAAATACATTTACAATTTATTTTAAAAATTTATATTATATTAATATTATAAATTTGTTTTTAACTAAGAATAGATATATAAAATTTAATATGTTATTTTTTTATAAATTATATTTGTATACTAAAAAAAAGAATTTTTCTAATTCTTTAATTCGCACGATATTAACTATTAAAAATAAAAAAAAGTATACTACTATATATAAATAAAAATGATGTCTATCCTTCAATATATAGAAATTTATGTTTTTATCGTATTTATCCTTCAAGAATATTTGTCGTATATTATAATTCATTTAATTTTTTTTTTAATTTTTCTTGTGATAACATGAAATTATTTATGAAGTAAAAAGGTAATTTTTTGGTCGTGGCCAAATGAAAAATATAGGTACAACGAAGATGATGATAAAGAGTGGCGAATTTATCCTCATGCTCCAATTTTATTTTTTTTTTTTAAAACGGGTATGTTTAAATGAAAAGTACATAAAAGTTTATATGCAATATATATTGTTGTATTAGCGTTTTATTTAGGAATCAGTCCTATTTTAATAGCGCAAGTAACTGAAGTATTTCCATTACAGGCAGATATCTTAGTAAGAAAAGATATATATTGGTTTTTGTTAGTGTTTTATTGATTGTTGAATTATTCAACAATATTGTGATTAAAAATAAATGTTTATGAAATTTATCATCATTCATCCCCAGCGCAAAAATTTAAAGATGTTTATAATGCAAAATTGTGAGTCAAGATCGTTAATGTTTTATTTTTAATTATACTTGTACCTATATCATATATAATATATATAGGTTTAGTAATTTTTTATTTTAAATA
>CAZYYU010000348.1:0-3234 GCA_964651735.1 uncultured Gammaproteobacteria bacterium
GAGAGAGAGAGAGAGAGAGAGAAAGAGAGAGAGAGAGAGAGAGAGAGAGAGAGATAAAGGTTAGATGAGAAGATGAAGATGAAAAATGGCATGAAGAAGAAGAAATGAATGGATTTTGGTGGAAGATGAAATTTACCGCAATGTATCCCAAGACGATACAGACAAGAGCAGCTCCAGCGAAGCCAAAGACCGTTTTTCGACGAAATTGCGTAAAGGAGGTGAACCTGCGGTCAGATCTCGACTCATGCACCTCGTACTCCTTCTTCAAGGCCTCTCCTTGCAAATGCCAAGCGAAGAGGCCAAAGCATAGGGCCCCAGCAGTTGCCTCAAGCCCAATGAACAAATTCAGCAGGGCAAACTTTGTCGAAACCAAAGCATAAAGAGCAAGGCACAATGCGATGGGAGCGGCCACCAGGGTGCTGACCAAGCGCCACTCCAAAAAGAATGCCTCCAAGAGGACCACGTAGAGCCAGACGGCAAGGAGCGCCATGAATGGGACAAAAGCTGTTGAGGAAAACCCCTCGCTGAACACGAGGAACGAAAAGAGCACAGTTGCGGTGATAAAGTCCATGAGCGTGCTGGCGCTCGATAGCCTTTTTGGCTGCAGCCAGGCCGGTTGGCGCTTGTCCTCCGCCGCGTTGTCGTCCTTCGGATCCGTCCAACCCTTCGCCTTCTCTCTTGGAAGCCACTGGACAGCTTCGCGCGCAATGTGCTTCCAGAAGTGCTCAGTGAACGGGGCAAGCTTTCGGTGCTTGGCAACGCCAAGCACAACAAGAAGCCCGACAACAAAAAGTGCCAAGAGATCCATGTTGTGAGGCGCGTCCTCCGTTCACAACAAGATGGTGGTTTCTCTCCGAGCCGAGCGGGCGGGCGACTACGGTGCTTTTTTTTGGGCCCTCAGCGGTTTTTTTGAGTAGTGCAGGGCGGCTCGGATGGACAGAGCTCTCAGCGCGCTCAGAGACGCAACGCTCCTGGGGCGCGAGGCAATCCACTTGTTGGAAAGGCAGCTCGCTGCTCTCGAACGCAGCAGCCTCGCTTCTGAGCGCCCAGCGGATGATGGCTCGCCTCTCACCAGCTACAGGGAGGCCGTTTCTCACACTCCAAGCTCAACTGGTGCTCTGAGCCCAGCACGAGGAAACCAAGACCGCTTCATGCATGGCACGCTGCGCGTTGGTCCGCGCATGATAATAGTGGATGCTGTTGTGGACGGTCACGGAGGCGGGCGCTTTGCGGCCGAATTTTTGCGGGAGCACGCCGTTGAGTGGTTTGAGGAGACTCTCCGCCGCCAGCCAGATCCTGAAACGGTACCTCTGAATGCCTTGCTGAAACTTGCAATTGGGCGACTTGAGCACGCACTGCTGCGCGAACTGGTGTGGCTGGAGCATAACACAAGCGGAGCGGTGGCTTCCTTTGTGTTGACAGAACTCGTGGACGGTCGTCTCCGATTGGCATGTGGCAATGTTGGTGACTGCGATGTGAAACTGGTTGACCATGAAGGAAAGAGCACAGCTCTGAGTCAGCGCCACCGCGCCACAGAGCCTGCTGAGATTCAGCGACTGCAGCTACTTGGAGGGAAGATCGAAGCTGGGCGTCTCCTCCATGCTGTCAGTGTCGAGGGAAGCCCCGCATTTGCCAAAGGAGCTGCGCAGCTGGCTAGTCTCGAGGTGACACGCGGATTTGGTGACTATCAGTGGAAACGAGAAACGAAAGGAATCCTGAACAAGGCTGAGCTGGGGGCTGTGTCTTTCAATGTCCAGGACACCATAGCGCGCCTCTACTCGCTGTACACTTGCGAACCGTTCGTTAACGTGCTGGACAACGTGGAGCAGCGCTGGTGTGTTCTGGGGTCCGATGGATTCTGGGATGCCTGCTCGGATCTTGAAGGCTTAACCGCATGCATGACTGCAGAAGCGCTGGCTCAGCATGCACGTCAGAATGTGCCACTTGCCAGCCCACACGCAGATGACATCGCGGTGGTCGTCATCGATTTATTCGACCGCTTGAGCGAGCTTCAACGCCATCACAGTGCAAGAAGAAGGCTGGCGTACGAGGACCATTCAGAGGATGCGTCCATCCAATAAACCAAGAAGTCAAAACCAATGGCAATAACACCGGCGCTTTTTCGGACTCACATCATCTCTCAGCAAGGACAAGTCTCCCAGCTCGCGACTCGCAACCGAGTCGAACAGGTGCACGAAGGCGTCGTAGTCCACGTTCCTCGATGCACTGGTCAAAGCTTCGACAGAAGCAAAGAAACTGACAAAAGCCGGATGCCCTTCAAAGCATTCAACACCTGGGCGCTGCTCCCATTGCAGTCTGCGCCATTCTTGCTTCTCCTCAGCCAGCTTCGCCTGGGTCGCTTGCGTCCAAGGCAGCTTGCCCGAAACGCACCAAATGAGCAGTTGCCCAAGCGAATCGAGATCGCTCTTCGGACTGGGCGTTTCACGAAGCAGCGCATCAACACCAGTCCAAAGTGGGGTGCCTTGCACATGTCTTTGGCGAGCCACTGTTCCCGTTGAGGACAACGTGTGCACGGTGTCCAGGTCAATGAGATAGAGCTGCTGATTGCCACGATGAAACAGCACATTGGCCGGCTTGATGTCGTTGTGCACAAGCCCAAGTGAACGCTCGGATGTATGCATCACTTGCAGGCGGCGAATGAGCTGCTGTGCCATGAGCGCAACCTGGCCCAAGGTCCAGCCCCGAAAGCCGTGATCCTGCCGCCATGCCAGTTCCTCCAGTGATGGCCCCACATGTTCCATGACGAAGTACTGCAGCGGCAAGTCTGTCTTGCCAATGGGCTGCGAGACAGGACCGACAAGCACCTCTGTGAAGCCAATGGCCGTGCCCAAGAGCCTCTCCGCGCGGCCGCGAAGCTCGCGCACGTAGTTGGCCTCGTTGCGAACCCGGCCGCCGTCCAAAAGCGACTGCGCGCGGGATCAGCATAATTCAAATCCCCTGAGGGTAACACACCGCTTTCAAGATCCCTTCGCGTCCATCCAACATGTTGTGCACCGCCAGCACGATGGATTGCGGCGCCGTGTCAAAAAGGACCACGGTGCGCGGGTCCCAGCGCCAGTCCCCAAGGGCGCCTAATGCAACCACGTGCTCTCGGGCCTCCTTTGGTGTGACGCGAGGTTGCCGTCTTGCCATCCCTCACAGTGAGCGGAACCCTCCAATCTCGAACCATGACCTCAGCGCGCAAAAAAACAACAACAACAACACACACACACA
>CAZYYU010000349.1:0-3229 GCA_964651735.1 uncultured Gammaproteobacteria bacterium
ACCTGGTCGCCCTCTGCGGTTGTTGCACTTGTGGTCAGAGCTGCAGCAAACAGCGACCACCGCCACCACCACCGCCACCAACAACAACAAGTGCGGCGTGCCTTTCAAGCCCTTTTCCAGCAGCGGCTTCGTGACCTATCCATGAGGTGCCGTCAAACAATGCGTGACAAGAAGCACGCGAGCACCCTGACACGCGGAGCAGTCAGGTGACACGCGCGCGCGCGCGCAACACACAGCCCCTCACTTCTTGATGGGGTCCGGCTCGCCCGTGAGCTGGGCCTCCAGAATCTGCAGTGACTGCGCCTCGAACAAGCGCATGTCACCGGGCACCTGGTAGCCCTCCTGCAGCACCACAATGTCGCCGGGCACCAGCGCCGTGGCGGCGATCTCCATGCGCGCGCCGCTGCGTATCACTGTGGCCGTCGACACCAGCATGTTCTTCAGCGCCTCCAGCTGCCGTTCGGCTTTCATCTCCTGTGTGTGTGCGAGTGAGATTCACAATCAATCAAAAAGCAGCCGTGCCTGGTAGAAGCCCAGTGCCACGTTGACCAGCACCACGGCCAGCAGCACGGCACCGTCAATGTACTCGCCCAGCGCCAGCGACACCACGCCCGCGATGATGATGACGATGATGAGGAAGTCCAGGAACTGGAACAGCAGTATCTTGTACCAGGGCGGCGGCGGCTCGCGCGGCAGGTCATTGACGCCGTAGATGGACTGGCGCTGCACCGCCTCCTCGTCGCTGAGGCCGTGCTCCAGCGTGGTCTTGAACATGCGCGCCACCGCGTCGTACGTCATGTCGTAGTAGCTGCCTTCGGGCGGCAGATGGCCCTCCTCACTGAAGCGGCGCAGCGCGGGCTGCACGCGTTCCATGCCCTGCGAGAACACGTCGATGCTCTGGCGCACGGCGGGGCTCAAGTACAGCGTCAGCTCCTCGTAGCGCGGGTAGCTGGAGCTCAGGAACAGCACCAACGCCGTGGCCACCTGCTGGTGCTGCGCGTCCGGGTCCTGTTTGCGCGGCCAAGTTGGTTGCTGGCCGGATCGGCGCCACACACACACGCGCAACCTCCAAATGGCGCTCCAGCTTGAGCATGTTGCACAGTTGCACCGCGCCCACCATCTCCATGGCGTCTTGAAAGCCCGTGTCGTTTTTGGCGAAGAAGTAGAAGAGCTCAAAAGCCTTCTTGGCCACAGGCGTCAGCTGCGGTCGTACTGCGCTGTGCGTCTTTTGACCGCACACCGACGTGAGCATGCGCATCAGGCGCTTGCCCTCGCGCTTGGACAGCGACGGAGCCATGACCTTGGTCCTCACTTCCTCCGAGTAAAACTGCGCGCATCAGCAAGCCCGGCCCTGAAAAGAAAGCACAAAGGGTGCACCTTCTCGATGGCTTGCAGGTGACTGAGCGTCATCTCGCCGCCCGTGGCCATGCGCAGCAGGTCGTCGAAGCGCGCTTGGTGCTGCGTGGCCTCGAAGCAAAAGCGCGATTCCTCCTGGCGCTCGTTGAGCTGGCTCGACTCGGTGACCCACTCTTCCTTGACGATGAAGACCGCGTAGGCAATGGCCTGCGCCACCACCGCGTCGTCCGGGTTGTTGGCTTGGTCCTCCACCGTGACCAGATGAGTGCAGTACTTGGTGACCTCCGCTGTTGGGGAGCGGTGAGCAAGCTCCAGCAACCCCAGAGCAGGAGAGCCGCCCCTCCCCACGTACGCTGCGCGCTTCCGCCCCCGGCAATCACCATGCGCGTCAGCGCCTGCGAGCGATGCGCGTCCAGCCCGTGGAACGCCACCATGCACCCGGCAAAGGGCGGGGCAGCGCGCGCGCTCTGACTCACGCGCGAAGGCCGCGACAGCAGCTCTGGATCCAGGGACAGCCGGCCCCGCAACGTGTTGTAGTGCTCTGCATCCTCGGACTTGCGCCCTCGCGCAATCTGCGTCGAGTGACGCATCCAAGTCCAGCCCTCCTCGCAATCGTGATTCGCGTTTGCGCTTTTTTCGTTTCTCGCGTGCATCACAGGCCCTCAGCCTGACTGCCCTCCGCCATGGTTTTGGCCACGCCGTCCCACAACTCCTTGTCCTTGTGGTGGCGATACAACAGGCCTGTGTGGCTGCGATGAGTGCCAGCAATAGCACGTGGCGCCGCGCACCGACGACGATGAGGATCACGACCAGACCCCCCACCACGGAGCCCACGATGATGCCAATAAGTTGTGCCGTGCTGAGGCCTGGTGATTGGTGGTCAGCAGCAACGGGAGCTTGCGTGCAAGCAAGACGCACCGCCACCACTGCTGCTGCTGCTGCAGCCGGGAATGGGGGCTGCAGCGCCGCGTCAGCGAGGGTCCACGCACCAAGCAACACGCACCATAGCTGATGGTGACGGTCAGGGCTGAGCCCGTGAACGTGGAGTCCTGCAGCGTGACCGCAGTGCAGTTGTCAAAGGCGTTCTGCAGCGTCGCGGACCGGACGCTGCTGCCTGCAAGTACGGGGTGTGACAAAGCGGGGCCGCCCAGCAAAGGCGGGCAGTACCTGCAGCGTTGGAGTATGTGGCAATGGTCAAGGTATCCCGCCTGGCCCTGCCTGCAGCTGGAGGCTGTACACGCTGTGAACATCGGGGCCTGAAGCGGCGCACACAACGCACCGTGTACAGCGTCACCGTCAACACCAGATTGGCCTTCACCACAAGAGATTGAGTGAAACGTTCAAACCAAGAACAAACGAACCGCGCTCAACGAGCCCGTCACAGCCAACGTGCTCAGGTCGCTGGTGCGTGCATCCGTCAGCCAAGCAATCAACAGCCCTGCTCCGTCTACCTCACTGCCAGCGGCGCGTTGATCACGGCGTTGCCTGCAACGAAATTGTGAGGTGTTTCGCCAATAATTCAAGCGTTGTCCCTGCTATTCTGACACGCGCGTTCCTTGACACGGTCAAGTTGCTGCTGGTGAACAGGTCACCTGACGTTCAAGGAGGTGGGGGGTCATCAGCGGAGGAGAGGCGGGCAACGGATTGCAACACGCACTCACCGGTCACGTTGAACTGCGCGCCTTGCAGCAGCGTCGTGACGGTGTTGATGGCAGCGTTGCCTGACGTCTGCCTTCAAAACAAGCGCACGGGACAGCAGCCCCTCTGCATACCGCCGACTTGCAGCAGCGCGCTCGGCGACAGCGTCAGCGGCGAGTTCACCACGAGGTTGGCTGTGGTGTGGGATGGCCGCTGAGCATTCAGCGCAACCACC
>CAZYYU010000350.1:0-3229 GCA_964651735.1 uncultured Gammaproteobacteria bacterium
GTGGGACGGGGCCGCGGCGGGGCAGCAGCAGCATCAGGAGCCGCCGGCCAAGCGTGCAGCCACCAGCAAGGCCAAGAAGGGGCGCGGCAGGAAGTGATGTAAATACACCTTTACTCGGACTCAAACTCGAACTTGATGGGCAGGGACTTGTTGTTGAGGGCAGGATCTGTGCAGGGAAAGTGAGCAGCGTGGACCGCAGGTGCTCACGGTTACCGGTGAAGTCGATGGTGCCGCCGTCGGCGATCAGCTCGCGCAGCGTCTTCTCCAGATTGGGCCGCAGCTTGGCCTCCAGCATTTTGGGTGCCCGCATGTACAGCGGCCCTGGGTCAGGCAGAGGGTTGGGGTGTGCAGTCACTCTTCTCTCTCGACAACGCACCGTCGCCCGTGCTGGCTCCGGGGGCCTGGAACTGGAAGTTGGTGTCGTCCTTCAGGCGTTGGAACACGCCGGCCAGCGTCAAGTCCGCTGCCAAAGCAGCGAGTCAGGGAAGCAAGCAAAGTTCGACAAACGAACCAGGGACGGTCCAGCGCACGTTGGGCTTGCCGCACACGGTGCAGTTGGGGTTCTTCAAGTACTCCTGCCGCCAAAAAAGACGATGAGCAGTCCCAACAACACTTGCGGCGGCTTGCCTGGGTGTTGATGAAGGCGCCCTCCTCGCCGTTGAACATGAGGCAGTTCTTGAGCGACGGCCCCGCGTCGGTGGCCAGCTTGAGGGCCTCGTTGACGGCGGCGGCGGCAGCCAAAGCGTTGGTGGAAGCGATGGCAGGGATGATGTTCTGCGGCGGGCCGGGCCGATGAGACAAGTGAGGGGGCAGCGATCAGCAGCCAACCTTGAGCACGCCCTGCGTCTTCTTGTACGTGACGCCGTCGATGCCGTGCTGCGCGGCGCGCTCCAAAGCCTTCTGCTCAGAACAACAGAGTGTGAGAAGCAACAAGCACGTGAGCAGGGCGGCCTCACGTTGGTCAGCCACTCCACGTGCTCCGTCTTGTCCATGTCGTACTTGAACGGCGGATGCTGGTTTGCCCGCGCACTGTCAGCGCAACAAGAGCGCGCCCTTGCACCGCGTCTCTCACCAAGCCAGTCTGCTCGTGTTTCTGCGTGTCGGGCAAAAGCAGCATTATTCAAAAGCGTGCAAGCCATTGCAACCAAGACCTTTTGCGACTCGTCCCGGCCAAAGGGCGCCAGCTCCTCCCACGCGAAGAGCGCGGCCCACTGGATGCAGTGCGCGGCGTTGCGCGGCGTGGCGGCCACTGTGCACAGCGGCACCTGCAAGGCGTCAAACGCGAGGTCAAAAGCGCGCGTCCGCGCAGCACCTTCTCGGTGGGCGGGAACAGCTCGACCGTGCACTCCAGGCACGACGTGATGCCCGGGAAGATGACGCGGGTGTGCCCCTTGAAGCCCTCAGTGCCTGCAGCACGGCCGTGAGTTGCGTGTGGCGCTGCTGCTGTGTGAGTGGGGCGCGACCTGCGTCGATCATGGGAATCAGCGTGTCCAGGTCCAGCTCGCCGTTCTCGTCCTTGACCACGGCGTTCACCAGCCTGGAGAATGCGTTGCCATGAGCGAGAAGCAGCGGCCCCCAAACCAGCGCAACAACGCACGTGGAGTTGATCCAGCGGCGCGCTGGCACGCTGTCCAGGCCGCAGATGACGCAGTGGAACTTCTGGTAGTACTGCAGCGGCTTGTCCTGCATCTTGCCCATGAAGGGATGCACCTGGGGGGAGCGGGCGCTGTGTGAGGTGCGCGTGGCGTCGGCGCACTTGGGCGCGTCACCTGCACGCCCGACACGCGCTTGTTGACAAAGGCGGCGGCGGCCACGCACTTGGGCTTGTTGACGTCCGAGGCGCGGAACAGGAACTGGCGGTTCAGGTTCGTGGGGTCGATGGTGTCCATGTCGATGACGTGAATGCTGCGGAAGCCCGACAGCGCCAGGCATTTGAGCAGGTCGCAGCCCAGCCCGCCGGCGCCGATGCACAGGACCTTGCTGTCCTCGCGCAGGAACTTCATCGACTGGCCAGCAAAGGGCGCTCAGCGGGAAAAAACGGCGAAACCCAGCAAGCCGCTTGCGCAGCGCTCACCCCAGCAATGTCGGGCTCGAACCCCTCGTTGGCCAGCGGCGAGGCGCGCCCCAGCACCTGGGCGACAAGCAACCGCGTTGAGCTGCGCGCTGCAGACGGGCAAGCGCAAGCGGCACCTTCTCGATGTGGGTCCAGCGCCCAGCAACCTGCAACGCCGCGTCGCAACAAGCGAGGTCAGAGGCCTTTTTTGCACAGGCCGCCGCCGCCGCCGCAGTACGTTAGGGTCATCCACCAGGCGGCTCTCATGCAGCGTGTACTCCTCCTCCTCGTCAGAAGACATGACGAACCCCTCTTGGACCAGCTGTAATCAAGAAAACAGGTTGGCAAAGCACTCCGCGCAGTAGGGCTTGCCCTGCTTCTCGGTGTAGTTGCCGCCGCTCAGGGGGTTCACGCAGAAGGCGCACACAAAGTGCTCTGCGGGGCGGCGGCGGTTGAGGTGGAGCAGGCAACATGCACCGCGCGCGCACCGGGGTGCCAGTTCTTGCCCATGGCGTTGACGGAGCGCCCAGTGATGGCCTTGTTGCAGCCGCCTTGAACGCAGGTCAATCCTCAGCACCAAGGCGCGCGCGCACACACACAGACAACACACCGCAGACGGAGCCCGCGCTGGCGTGGTAGTGCAGCTTGCAGAAGGGCTTGCCCTGCACCTCGAAGAAGGCGCCGTCCGTGAAGGCCTTGCGGCAGTACTGCACGTGTGGGGTGAGCGCGATGGCCACAAGGAGCCGCACACACACCTGGCACACGAAGCACTCCACGTGCCACGACTGGTTGAGCGCGTTGGTGCACTCGCCGCCTGTAAACAGCATCATCCGTCAGATGCACTCTCTCTCTCTCGCGGGGCAAGCAGCGCCAGCTTACGGACGGGCTTGCCGCACGATCCTGCCACGATGCAAGGCGGAGGTCAGGATTCAGGTGATCGGAAGAGGTCAAGCAAAACAAACCAAGCAAACCAAGCAAAACAAGCAAAACAAGCAAAACAAGCAAAACAAGCAAAACAAGCAAAACAAGCAAATCCAGCAAATCCAGCAAGTCAAGCAAACGAAAGGTCGAACCGCAGTTGGGCACGGCGTTGGAGTAGAAGTGGTCCGAGCAGTAGGGGTATCCGTCGCGCTCAAAGAACGAGCCGCCGGGAAACTGACGCCACACACACAACAC
>CAZYYU010000351.1:0-3206 GCA_964651735.1 uncultured Gammaproteobacteria bacterium
TTGCGCTCCAAGGGGGGCCGCTGCCGGGGCCCGCACCAGGTCCGGCGACAGGTTGAAGTTGCAGCGGTCCAGCTGGCGCACGGCGGGGGGCCTTGCAGGTGGGTGGTCCACTGGGGGGCTGCTGGGCAGGTCGGTGGTGGTTGGGGGACGATCGCGGGTGCAGCCTCTCTGCTCCTGCACATTTTTGCAGCGGTCAGGGTCAGTTTGCGGTCATGCCGCCCAAGTTCTTGTCTTCCACCATCAGCAAGACGTGGGCCGAGAAGAAGCCGCCTCCTGCGGCCAAGGCGGGACGGGCGTTGGGCGGCGCTGATGTTGCTGACTGCTTCATCAACAGGAGGGGAGGAAGAGGCCTGCGCCGTCGTCACATGAGGTTGGGCAAGGGAGCACTCGTCAGAGCCGCAGCTCATCTGGGCGGCAGGAGGATTTGTCGGGCATCACCGCAGCGCAGCTGTTGGAGTGGGGAGCCGCGGAGCGCTTCAGTGCGTTGGTCGTTGCAGGGGGAGCACTGAAGAGGCTCACGGCATGCAGGCGAACGCACGACGAAGCAGCTGACGGCACAGGCGCCGTCACTGAAGCGCAAGAAGGTCCTCAACTACAAGGTGTGTGGATCGCTTTTGGTCGGCTCTCTCTCAGTGGCCGACAAAGGTGCTGAAGGAGCAGCTGAAGGAGACCAAGCGTCAAGAGCAGGAGCAGCGCCAACGAGATGAGGCATGAGAAGAGGCTTTTTGTGTGGTTGCCACTCACTTGCTGCCCAGGAAATAGCCGGCGGAGGACGGGCCATCATCCAACGCACCAAGCAGAAGAAGGAGCGAGTGCGAGGGCCCACATTGCGAGTGGAAGGCGATGCATCATTTCGTGATGGAGTGAGTTTGCTTGTTTGGTTTGTTGGACATGCTGACCTGCTTTGTGCGCCCACAGGTGCTGCATGTGCCGCGCAAGGTCATCAAGCAGACCACATCAGTTGATTCCTCCAAGAAGGGGCTGATGAAGAAGAAGAAGAAGGTGGGGACCAAAGGCAAGCGCTAAGCGTGAGCTGGATTCCCCAGAAAACACATGCACGTCCCTCGGAAGAGTGAATAACACTTGCTGAAACTCCCAAATTCTTCTGTATCTGCATCAGCATCAGCGCCTGTATCTACATCGGCATCAGCACTCCCTTCATTGCCCCTCCTCATCGCTGGAGCACAAGCCAGGGAACACAGGGTCAGGCTCGTCGTCGCGGCCTTCCCGTTCCTTGTTCAACCAGTGGGCAATCTCCTTGGGCGTTTGGTAGGCCTGCAGGGAGAGAGACGTGGGCCGAGGGGAGCAGGGAGGTGGAGGAGGGTGGTTGCGTACAAAGGCAGCCTGCTCGCCCCATCTGTCCAGCGTGTACTTGCTGGCGCCCTGGCGCCAGAGCCAGTAGGCGATCTGGAAGTGGCCGTACCACGCGGCCTCATACAGTGGAGTGCGGCCGTAGCGGTTGGGAGCGTCAACCTCGGCCCGGGCGTGGACGAGAGCCTTGACCACGGACAAGTGGCCAAGCTGTGCAGCCCAGTGTAAGGCCCGCTTGTCGTGCGAGTCCTGCGAGGTGTGGGGGGTTCAGGGCAAGAGAGGGGCGTGCGGAAGGAGGAGGCGCGGACCTTGTCTTGCAGCTCCAGGTCGGCGCCCTGCGAAAGAAACCGGGCCACAGCTGCAGAGTCGCCCATCTTGGCGGCTTCCAGGAGCGAGGAGACGGAGGGAGAAGCGGACATTAGAGCGAGTCCGGAAACACCTCCAGGGCGGAAAAGTATTTGGCCAACGGCGGCTGCACGGCGTTTTACTCTGTGGAACCCGTCATCGGCGCAGGGAAAGGGCGCTGCTGAAGCCGCCACCACGATTTTGTTCACAGATCCAGATCAAGCTCAAAGTTGTGCGCGTCCACAAGCTTCTTGGCCTTTGAGAGTGGGATGAGGGAAATGGCAGCAAGAAAGAGAGCCGCTGACCACGTTGAGGGACTTGACATCAACGGGCTCCATCTCGGTCTTCTTGCGCTTGAGGGCGTGCATGTCAGAGGCGATGGGGTCAGCCTGGCGGCGAGCCTCGCGCTCATCTCGGAGGCGCTGCTCCTCGGCTTCTTGCTGCTCCTTCTTGCGCTTCTCTTCCTGCAAAACGGGGGGATGAGCAAATGGCGTCGTGGTGATGCGGCGAAGGGTCATCATCACCTCCTCCTTCTGCTTGAGGCGGTCTGCCTCTTCACCCACATGCATGATGTGCTGGATGGTCTTGCGACGAACGAACCTGACGGTTGGGGTGTGAGAAGACATTGGGAGTGAGGCAGCAACTTACGGGTTGGGGTTTGAAGCAGACGCATCCCCGCCCTGCTCATCCTCTTGATAGTATCTGGCGGTGGTTGTGGTGGTGGTGAAGGAAGGAAGGAAGGCTGCAAACACGCAACTCGCTGGCATCGCCGCTGGTCTTGAACATGGCCTCCCGCACACGCTCGTTGAAGCTCATGCCAACCTGAACGTTTCAGTGAACGGGGGGACACGCGAGAGAGAGAGAGAGAGAGAGAGAGAGAGAGAGAGAGAGAGAGAGATACGCGCCTTGGACAAGCTGGGGCCGCGCTCCACTTTGACGGCCTTGTCCTCGATGAGCTCCTCGATGTGCTTGAGCCGCTCCTTGAGCTCCTGCAGCCGCTCCTCTTGCTTGGCAGGCTCCTGGGTTTTGGCGGCCATGAGATGACGCCGTTGGAAAAGGTGGTGGAGGAAGAGAAGAAAGAGCGTTTGGAAAAAGGAGGAAGCAAACCCCGCTGCGATCAAGCTCCACTCTGATTTCGGCCATCGTCTCGGCCTTGCGTTGGCGTAGCACGTTGATGGGCAGCTGAACGTGGCGGAGGTGAGACAGGTCATGGCAGTAACATCGAGCAAGAAATCGCCACAAGCAAACAAACAACACCGCTGCAAAGAAGCGACACACGGATATTGCCTTGTGCAAGTCTTTGGAGCGCCGCTCAATGAGGCTCTCCACCTGGTTCCGGGGACCGCGGATGTCTGTGAGAGGCAGCAGCAAACGTGTGGAGGGCCAGGCAAGCAAGCACCTCCTCGTGAGTGTACACGTGGTTCTTGGCCGCTTCCAGCTGCTGCAGCTTCTTCTTCTGCACCACAGCCGGTCAGGTGATCGGTGCAGCAAGCAATGCACGACGCCAACAAAGGCAAGCAGCACCGCCACCACCACAGCCGGTCAGGTGA
>CAZYYU010000352.1:0-3205 GCA_964651735.1 uncultured Gammaproteobacteria bacterium
TATTCACGGCATCCGAATTACTTCTTTGACTGGCTGCACTGGTGTTCCTATGTGGTGATGACCCTGGGAGCTCCTGGCTGGTTGTTTACATGGGTGGGTCCCATCGGCATGGGGTGGTTATTGTTCAGAGTCACCGGTATTCCACGAGCGGAACGGGAAGCCCTCTCCACTCGTGGAGAGGAGTATAAAGCCTATCAGGCGACGACCAATGTCTTTTTCCCATGGTTCCCTCGCCCGACACCCGATAGCGCTACTCAGTCCTAAGCGGAGGCCAGGCCAATATGGCTGGATCAAGAGCGTGAGCCCGTCAAGATTTCCTCTGTTGGGCTGGCCGATCTGAGATTTTCGACGAAGTGGGTCAACCGGGTTCGGTTCGCTTCATCAATCCGGAGGATTTCCCAACCTGCAATTTGACCATCTGACCAGCGTACAACAGCGGCATCGATGAGGATGTTATGCGGCTGGTCTCCTTCAAGAATGGTCATATAGACGGTCGATTCAGTTCCAGCATGAACGGGACGTTCTCCAGCCGCGCGCCAGCCTCCTTCTGATAGATCCCATACGATCCCGGTGGTGAGGGATCCGTCACAGAAGTAGCAGAGCTGGCATCGAGCGGAAGTCCGTAACTTCTTGCGAACTGTATAGGTCTTCATGTTCTCCCCCCTGATTTGGTTCAGCCCTATCTCATCATTGCCCTCTGACAACCTTAGAGGATGAGGCGAAACATGCCATGCAACGAAAGAGGGGGAGGGAGGGGGTAAAAGTAGGATACAGAGCCCAGCTCTAGGCAATCTCTATAGAGAGAAGGAGGACGTGAAGCCCTTGCTGCAGCACTCCAGTGCCTATTGCCTAGACTTTAGATCGGCAATCCGGGCACGCGCAATTTCCCCTTCTCTACTTTCAGGATAGGTGCGAGCCAGTTCTTGGTAGATCTCCAGTGCGTGTGGAAAATTGCTTTGGCTTTCCTCGAACGCGGCAGTCTCCAACAGTTCCTTTGCCTTGTCGGAACAGCCGAATAACACGGTGATGCAGAGGACACAGAGGACGCAGCGCGCTGTCTTCATAAATATCCTTTCCCATTATCGCTTCGGCGTGACGCCATCGGGCTGTCATGCGTCGTGCCAGATACGAGTGATTCAATATGGTAGCGTGCGGGAGTAATCCCTTCACTGCGACAGTGTGGGCAACGGCTTGGTCGTGTCAGGCGTGTACGATCGCGAAACATAAATCCACAGTCCAGGCAGCTGGACGGTTCACGGAGAAATCGCCGTGACCGGTCTCGAAGGACAGTTTTTACCACATGAGCTAGGTGTTCCTCCACCTGCCGCTCGGGGATGCCTAGGGATCGGGCGAGTTGAGAGGTCGTCATCCGAGAGTCAGCCAGGAGTTCAATGATCCGCTGGCGCATGGTTTGTTCGGAAGGCAGCATGGCGGGCATGGTAAGCACTTGATCAAAGAAAAGCCAGACGAGTCGAGGGAGTTTCATATGAATCATCTTAAGTCTTGCGCACTTAAGGGTTGCACCGCTGCGTGCATTCTGTCAGAATCCGTCCCCGCATCGACTATCACATCACCAGTAACCAAGTGGGCCTGATCAGTCCTTCGTATTCACGAACGGTTGTGCCAGGCCTAGCGTGCTATAGACGAGGAGGTTGGGGGCCATGAAGTTCCTCGCAGTCCATCCCGGTCCGCTGATGTACACGAAGATTTATCTCCGCCTGGAGCCGCTCGGCCTCGAGATGGTCGCGCAGGCCTGTCGCCAAGCGGGGCATGACGTTCGTCTGATCGATCTGCAGGCGGATACCTGGAAAGACTACGAGGCACTCATCACCAGCTGGAAGCCGGATGCAGTGGCGTTTGGCTGCAACTATCTGGCGAATGTCCCAGAGATCGTCGATCTCGCGAAACTGACCAAGAGCCTGTTGCCGAATGCCTTTGTCTTCGTTGGGGGGCATAGTGCCTCATTTGTGGCGAGGGACTTTTTGGAGCATGCCAACGGTGCGCTCGATTGTGTGCTGAAGGGCGAAGGCGAAGTGGCGGCTCCCAAGTTGCTCGAAGCGGTGGAGCACGACCGCAAGGCGATCACCAAAGTTCCCGGTGTAGTGACCCTGGATGGAGAGGGACCACCAGCCCAGTTCATCGAAAATTTGGACAGTGTCCGACCTGCGCGTGATCTGCTCCGGAACCGGCACAAGTATTTCATCGGCGTGCTGGATCCCTGTGCCTCCGTCGAATTTGCACGAGGCTGTCCGTGGGATTGTTCATTCTGCAGCGCCTGGACGTTTTATGGGCGCAGCTATCGAACGGTCAGCACCGAAAGGGCGGTGGAAGAGCTCGAACAGGTTCAGGAACCGGGTATCTTTCTGGTAGACGATGTGGCCTTTATTCAAGCCAAGCAGGGCATGGAGATCGGCGAAGCCGTCGCTCGTCGCGGAATCAAGAAACAGTACTACATGGAAACGCGTGGCGACGTCTTGCTGCGCAATAAAGAAGTCTTTCAGTTTTGGAAAAAGCTCGGGCTCCAGTACATGTTCTTGGGCGTTGAGGCCATCGATGAAGAGGGCCTCAAGATGCACCGTAAGCGTATCTCACTGGGCCGAAACTTTGAAGCGCTGGAGTTTGCTCGATCGCTCGGCATTACCGTCGCCATCAATTTGATTGCGGATCCGGACTGGGATCGGCAACGGTTCGAGACCGTTCGGCAATGGTGCTTGGAGATCCCGGAAATCGTGAACATCAGCGTGAACACACCCTATCCCGGCACCGAAAGCTGGCATACCGAATCACGCAAGTTCCAGACGAGAGACTACCGGCTGTTCGACATTCAACATGCCGTGCTGCCGACGAAAATGCCGCTGCCGGAGTTTTATGAAGAACTTGTCAAGACACAACAGGTCTTGAACAAGAAACATCTGGGCTGGGCCGCGCTCAAGGGGACGGCGAAGATCGCAGCTGGACATTTGATGCGTGGGCAGACTAACTTCATCAAGATGCTGTGGAAGTTCAACAGCGTCTACAATCCTAAACTCCAGATCGCTGATCACCAGCGCCGACCGACCTACGAGATGACGCTTCCGTCAGCTCCACAAGAAATGAAGAATCTCGACGCCAAGCAGCTCTTTATTCTGCCGGCCAAGGGACGACGGGGGCGCGCCCTCGACGAGTCGAGCGAACAGTTTGTGGAGGCGACTCGGACGGGGACGAG
>CAZYYU010000353.1:0-3188 GCA_964651735.1 uncultured Gammaproteobacteria bacterium
CCTGATTTTGTTTTGTTTGCCAAATAAATCTTTGCAAAAGCATTTTGAATGGGCAAATTTAGAAGCTTTTTGAGATTTTTAACTTCTTTTTTCATTCTTTCGTTATTACGTTGCATTAGTCTTTTAATACAATGTTAAGATTTGAATTTTGCCCACATTTGTGCGCTCTCTTCATCTCGTTGAACGTGATTTCATCTTATCCTGCGTTTTGGCTTCATGCCTCCACCATTTTTTGGAAATTTTTTCTTTGCATCAAGTAAATACATCAAAAATGACAAAATTTTACATTGTGCTTCTCCTGGTTGTGGTCGTTTGGCTTGTGTACAAGGCAAAAACAAAGCGAAACAAGCCAACTCCAATCTTTGTTCCTCATCAATCTCCTTGGCAATCATCCACTGCGATGAGCGAACTTGCAAGCATGTTGGCACTTTCTGATAGTGATAGTAATCGAAAACAAATCGATCGAAAACAAACCCAAGTACAGAAGAAGGCACCTAGAAAACGCTTTGGTGCCCGCATAAGAAACATGATTGCATCCAATCAGGACTGGAAGTGCTACATTTGTGTTAAATCGCTCCCACCAGATTACCATTTGGACCACAAGGTGCCTCTTGTTGAGGGTGGGGCTGATCAAGCATACAACTTGGGTGCCTGTTGCGTGAATTGCCACTCAAAAAAGACGTACATGGAAGGGATCAGGAATGGCTTTTGATGTCACCAAAGGAGGGACGTCAAAGTAACAAGGGCAGGCGAGTTCTAGAACAGAGGGTTTCTGTGAGACTGGAAATGTGCTTCAGAATCTCTCATGGCTTATTCACAAATTCAATGCGGGGTTGCTATCAAGTGATCTCACGCCTTGGTGGGTTGTGGAGTCCTTTGAAGAAAAGTCCTGGCGAACTTTGGTAATGCAGACTGATCGATTGCATACGCTTGGTGAATTATTGTGGCTTGTGGCCGCCATTGATGGAAAAAGTTCTGCAGCAAATGGCACAAGGAATCTTCTTCTCTGAAATTTCAAGGGGTCAAGTCACCAATAAAAATTTTTTCGATTCTTGGTATTTCACAAGTGAAGCATCATTCATGTAACTTTGTGAGAAAGTTGACTCTACCTTTAAAAGCGCAGCAGTGGTCAAGAGTGCATCACGGCTGACGATGACACCCTGGATATGACATAAACCAGCCTTCATGCAACTCAACGTAGCCGGCAAAATCCCCCCACCACAAAAACATGGTCAGCAGGAAAGAGGCAATCACACCAGCCAAAACTAAGTTGAGCCTATTTGTTGGCTAATCACGGAGTTTTTCGATGGCGCGTCAAACCCGGTCCCGTCTAGGTCTGTGCAAGAGCATACATGTAGCAAGAGCGTGACACAAAACACCACAACATTATCAAGTCCCTTGGCACGTTTTCGTCCGCGTGGATTTCGAAAGCTTGACTGAGAACCATGCATACCGGCCCTAGAAATCAACAGTTTTGCTCGCTCTAAAACAATGTCAAGGGAACACTAGTATCGCACGATGCTTCCTTTGTTGTTTCTCTGCCGACCATTTTCTTTGGCCATCAAAGCACTGATATGAAGTGTTCTGATTGCAGATGAGCATTAATCCTCCACCATCGCCTCTTCTTCCCTCGGATTAACAAAACACCGCACAGCTCGTTCCGAGTCAAAGAGTGCAAACATCCACAACCCTGCTTCCACCAACGAGCACCAACGCTCGTTCGCTACAAACTCGCGAGGCAGCATCTCCCGCGCCAATTGCTTCACAAAGCGCTCACGCTCTTCAGGTATGCACGCCACCACGGCTGCAAGGCAAATCCCGTCGGGCACCGCATCCATTAGCGCCACCTCCCATTCCCAATGCATGACGCGCTCCAGCTCTTTGCACAGCACCCAAAGTCGCACCAAGAGGAGTGAGCAATGCTCGTCGCACTCCAGGGGCCTGCGCACTTGGAGTTGCTCCGCGTGTAGTGTCAGCAAGGCAACGGTGCCGCCAAATCCACGTTCTCTCGCTTGGCCACGAACTACATCGATCGCGTGATGAATGTCATCCACACATTGCACAGCGGCCTCGCTGCATTCTGCGTTTCCATACTCCACTCGCACAGCGCAAGGGAAGGCCAAAAAGATGGAGCCAATCTGAGAAGCGAGCAATTCATCGCTCCTGACAGAGAGCGTGTGCAAGAAGGTGTTGTCAGCGTGCTCTGGGACATAAGGAAGCAGAGTAAACGAGACACTCATCCCGAACTTCGACTTTGAAAGTCCGCAATGATGTCATAGACGCTGTATTTGATGCGGAGCTCTTCGCACAACCAAGAGGGCCCACAGTTTCATGAAACTTACTCGCAAGTCCAAGGAATCGCTGTTGTCAAGTGATGGTTTCACTGGCATCCATAACATTGCGCAGCGGCACAGCAGCATTCAGTCTCGTACAATCATCTTGATGGAAGCACGACCAGCCAGAAGCGTGGGATTGGATCGTCAAGAACATGCAAACGTGCTGGATCATAAAGAACCTTCGATTTCCAAGATGCGAGTGCCCCTCTTTCCTGATCGCTGAAATGGAGCCCTTTGATAATTCTCCCAAGCCCACCACTTGGTTCAGTTCATTTGTTTGTATTGTGTGGTCAGATCATATAACTCCTTCTGGCGAAGCTCACCAGCCAAGATCCGTGTCCTTGATCGTTGCTGGTGACCAACAATGAGAACAATGACGATCCCGACGCAAACACCAACAAGGCCAACTCCCACTCCAATGGCAATCACAGCGCCTCGCGGGAGTCCTCCTTGACCACATGCAGAAACAGTAACCAGCAAAGCCGTTGGTCCATAGACTGGTGAGTCAACGAGCGCAAAATAACAATCAGCGCTGGGCTCGATTTGCACAGTAGCAAACTGTCCATCCACGGCCGAATATGTGGCTACCACAACTTGCAGCGCGACAGTGGCGAGTGGCGAGGGCGGCGGAACAATAGTGAGCGTTGCATTGGCGCCAATGACAAGAAGTCCGCTTGAACTCATTGAGGTGTTGAAGGCCACTGAGAGGTCTCCAGGCACTGCCAATACTCCATTCACACGAACCGTTCCACCTCCGGTGATTGGTGATTGGTGATTGGTGATTGGTGATTGGTGATTGGTGATTGGTGATTGGTGATTGGTGATTGGTGATTGGTGATTGGTGATTGGTGA
>CAZYYU010000354.1:0-3186 GCA_964651735.1 uncultured Gammaproteobacteria bacterium
TGAAGTGTCGCAAAAAGGGGCTCGTGTGGACGCGCTGGACTTTGACCACAACACGCCTCTGCATCTGGCGTCGCGGCAGAACCTCAGGGCCACTGTGCAGGCGCTGCTGATGGCCGGGGCCAGCAAGGACGTGGAAAACAAGGACGGCAAGACGCCGTTCGAGGTGTGCAGCGACGGCGGCGTGCGCGAGCTGATCCTGCAGTTTGGCGAAGAGGAGGAGGGCCAGGACGAGGCTCCCAAGCGCCGCTCGTGCTGGCGCTGCAGCAAGGTGGCCGCCAACCGCTGCGCTGGCTGCCGCGTTGCCAACTACTGCGGGCCCGACTGTCAGCGCGCGCATTGGAAGGAACACCGCGACGAGTGCACGCGTCTCAAGAAGGCCAACGCAGAGGCGCGGCGTGTGTGGAGCGTGGCGTCGCTGGACGCCGAAGCCCGGGCGCTGATTGCGCAGTCAGACTTGCCGGCCGAGCTGCTGGAGGCGCCAGAGCACTTGTTCGCGCTGCTCAACGTGCTGCACTTCCAGACGGGGCGCGTGTACGCCACACGCCACCCCGTCACCGGCAAGAAGCTCATCACGGTGCCGGCCTCGGCGCAGGAGGAGGCGGTGCTGTCCTTCTTCACGGCCGAGACGGAGGCCCAGCTCGTGGCCGACCAGGACGATCCCAAGCTCGCGCTCGCGGTGGACAAGCAGTCGCGCAGGCGCAACGTGTTTCGTGCCGCGGTGCGCGCCACGGGCCAGCAGGTGGCGGTGAAGATTCTGCAGTTCAAGGACGCACGGCAGAAGACGCTGTTCCTGCGCGAGATGCGCGTGGTGCGCGACAACGCGGGCCCGAATCTGATGAAGTTCATGGGAGGATACAAGGTGTTCTCTCTGCAGATTGCCGTCACGCTTCCCGCTCACGCACGCGGCAGGTGGCCAACAAGCTGTGGCTGGTGACGGAGTGGATCGATGGAGGCACGCTCAAGGAGGCGCTGACGCTGCATCGCTTTACGGAGGTAGACGTCATGTACGTGGCGCACGAGCTGCTGCAGGCGTTGGTGCTGCTGCACCGCCGGTTTGTGGTGCATCGGGACATTAAGTGCGGCTTGCTTGCTTGCTTGCTCCATTGCTCTTCTCATGCCTGGACCAGGGTGCGGTGTCTTACGTTGTGGCTTGCAGCCAACTGTGCGGGGCGGGGGCCGCAGACCAGCAACGTGATGCTCAGCCGCTCTGGGCGCGTGGTGCTGATCGACTTTGGGCTGTGCGCAGAGGTCAGCGAGGGCGCTTTGTCGCGCATGGTGGGCTCGCCCTTCTTCGTGGCTCCGGAGATGGTGCAGCGGCATCCGTACTCGTTCGAGGTGGACATCTGGAGTCTGGGCATCACGCTGTTGCAGCTGTGCAACGGCCGCCTGCCCTTTGGGCACAGCCCCGTGAAGAGCCTGTTCATGTACGCCACGGTGGGCGTGCCCCAGCCCTGGGACGACGCCAAGCAATGGAGCCCCGCGCTGCAGAGCCTGCTGGTGGACGGCATGCTCAAGCTGGCGCCCAAAGAACGCCTCACCGCTGAGGAGCTGCTCTCGCACCCCGCGTTCAGGAGCGGGGCGCGGCGGCACCCACAGGAGGTGGCGCTAGCGCTGGGCTCCATCTGGCCTGCACAGCCGCATGCGGGGGAGGCGGTGGCGGTTGTGGCAGCGCCGTTGGTCGAGGACGTGGCCACGCGGCAGTTGCTGGACGAGCTTCCTGCGTTTGCGACGGAGGCGCTGCCCTCCAAGACGAACATGGACGACGTGGACTAAAAGAACTGAACACCCCGGCAGAGGGGCGCCCCTCGCTCATGGATGTCGTTGGGCCGGAGCATGTGGTTGCTCCCGAGCGCCCCATGACGGCGGAGGAGCGCAGGGAGCGTGCGGTGGCTCGGCTGCAGCAGGAGTTTCCCGCGCGGGGACCCCAGCTGCGCGCCCTGCACTGCGCGCTCTTCCCACGGCCCAGCCCGCTCACGGTGTGGGTGTGGGGCGGCCCAGGCACCGGCAAGACGACGGCGGTGGCGCGCATGCTGGCCGCGGAGCAGGTTGGCGCACTGCGCCCGCGCTTGCTGCTGGTTGGTGACGGACGCGGCTTGCAGGGTGCACCCGCCATTCGCCAGGCCTACGTGGACGGCTTCCAGTTTGCAACGTCGCCGCCGCGCACGCCCGCGCAGCTCATGGAGCACATCCTGAACCAGCTGGCCGAGCACGAGCCCTGCGCAGACAACCGCTGGAAGCCGTACCGCAAGTGCACGTCCAAGGAAGTGTTCGAGGCGGAGCTGGTGAAGCTGGCCGCCGCGGGCGCGCCTCTGTATGTGGTGCTGGACCACATGGATGCCTTGCTGGCGGGCGTGGACAAGGAGTTTGCACTGCATCTGCTGAGCATGCGTGCGGACGAGCTGCGCTTGCAGAACGCGCTGGGCATCGTGTGCATCAGCCGCCGCGACTGGTACGGCTGCGCCCTGCACCCGCTGGAGAGCACGCCCATGCTCGAGGTCCTCTCTGTTGTGCTTGCTTCGCGCACAAGCACTCAGCCCACATGGGGGTCCCGCAGGTGTTTTTCGATGCGTGCGACCAGGCTGCGCTGCAGACGCTGCTGGAGCAGCAGGACCCACGCAAGCGCAGCTCCAAGCTGTCCGTGCGGCCTGACTGCTCTGCCTGGGCCTCGTACCTGGTGCAGAGCGCCCACCCGACGTACGACGCACTGCTGGGCGTGGCCCGGATGAGGTGGGCCGTCGAGGGCCAGCCTCTTTCGCTCACAGCGCGCGCGCGCTCTTGTTTGCCAGTGCCTTGTTCCAGGACGGCTACGCCAAGTTCCACGGCCTGCGGCAGGCAGACAGGCAGCAGAGGTCAGTGGGGCGCAGGTCCCTCACGTCTTCTGCTGTGACACGCGGCGTGGTCGTCGTCGCAGCGTCGCGCCCTTTCTGCAGGCCGTGCTGGCGCAGGACTCTACGCAGCTGCTGCAGATGGTGGACGGCCCGGAGCCGTGTGCGCGCTTTGCGTTCCCCGCCTGCTTTGTTTGCATGCTCAACGACGACGACGTTGCAGTGTCGCCCCTGGATCGGAACCGCTTCTCTGGCGGCGGTGCGAGCAAGGTACCGTCCTGTCGTTGCAGCAGCAGCAGCAGCATCTTCTTGTCGTCGCTGCTGACTTGTGTTTGTGCGTGCAGAGGGACCAGATGTTGCT
>CAZYYU010000355.1:0-3180 GCA_964651735.1 uncultured Gammaproteobacteria bacterium
ATGATGAGAAAATCACGCAAGCCAAATTGTATGATGTCTTTATTGAACGATGGTTTACTCGACAAGTTAAAAAATTAAGAGCTGCAGGGCTTATAAAAGAGAGTGAGCAGTATACTAAGCAACAATTTTGGAATTACTGTAAAAAATTAGCGCAGCAAATGCATGAAATAGAAATCACCGTCATTCCGTATCAAGGAAAAAAAGTGGGAGGACGATTATTTGGGAAACCAGCGCAAACGACTAGTTGGGCCTCATTTTTCAGTGAAGAAACCGAGATGGTGAGATCAGCATGTCCGATACGACGCTATGGTGAGCATCATTATGGGTTTGTACATGCTTCCATGGTTGAATATTTTGCGACGAGAGCGATGTATGAAGAAATAACACAAGAGGATGAATTTACCGGACACCATTCCCTCATAGCGAGCGAAGCGCAGCAATCCAGCGAGATGATCGATTTCTCTGGATCACTTCGTGTTGCTCGCGATGACGGCCCACAAAAAAACAACCAACCTCGAGGTGGAATTCATCAGCGATTATTTTCTTTAGAACGTCAAAGCATTCAATTTTTAGCCGATCGAATAGAGATGAGCGAAGCCTTTCAACAAAAGATGTTAGCGATTTTAGAAGCGTCTAAAAAAAGTGAAGGCTATGCCATTGGTGCAGCCAATGCGATAACGGCATTAGTAAGAGCCTGTGTCACCTTTAATGGTGCGAATTTATCGGGCATCAGAATACCAGGAGCCGATATCAGTCGAGGATTTTTTGATTCAGCGGATTTATCGGGAGCGGATTTACGCCATACGCGTATGAGGAATATATGGCTCCGGGAAGCCAGTCTACAAGGTAGCCAATTCGAAGGTGTCAACTTTGGAGAATATCCCCGATTTATGCAGGAAGGAATTGTATACTGTTTTGATTTTAGAGAAGATTTGAAGCTGCTCGTGAAATCGAATGATAAGGATATTATGCTCTGCGATACTGTCACGGGTGAACAATTGAAATTACTGAGAGGGCATGAAGATAATGTCAGCAGTGTAAAATTCAGTCCGAATGGAAAATGGGTAGTATCTGGCAGTGAAGATAAATCAATAAGAATTTGGGGGGTATCTATTGGGGAAGCAGTGAGGTTTTTGATAGGCCATGAAGATAAGATCACCAGTATAGCGATCAGCCCTAATGGAAAACACATTGTGTCAAGCAGTAACGATAAGACAATTCGACTGTGGCATATGGCAAAAAACGTAGCGTTAACTGTTCTGCAAGGTCATGAAGAGGCAGTAACGAGTGTCGCGTACAGCCCTGATGGAAAGCGGGTGGTGTCAGGAAGTGAAGATAAAACGGTACGTATTTGGGATATTGACAGTAGCAAAGTGGTGATGGTTCTGCATGGTCATAAGATGGGAGTAAAATGTGTAGCCTACAGTCCACACGGGAAGTATATCGCGTCATGTGGAAACGATGGCATGGTTCGAGTATGGGAAGCTGCCAATGAAAAATCCATTGCAAAATTGTGTCACAATTATCTAGTGGACAGTGTGGCCTTTAGTCCACAAAGTGACCGGGTTGTATCAGGAAGTACAGATGGTGCCGTGAGGATCCTGGAGATTGAGACTCAGAAAGAGCTTGCATGCTTGAGGGGGCATACCCATGGGGTAAATTGCGTTCAATTTAGTGCGAATGGCCAGCGGGTAATGTCGGGGAGTGAGGATAAGACGGTCAGGGTCTGGGATATACCGAAAGAGCCGTTTATAGTAAGGTCACGAGTAGATTATCGATGTAATTGCCTTAAACAGAGTCCAGATGGGAGGTGGGTTGTCTTGGGCAATTTTGATGGTACTGTCAGGATTTGTGAGAGACAAGATTGGACGGAACATGTGGTTTTCAGAGGACATATAGGTGAAGTTCAATGTGTACAGTTTAGCCCTGATGGACAACAAGTTGTGTCAGGTGCGCTGGATCATTTTGTCCGTATTTGGGATGTCGAGCGTCGACAAGAAATTTTCTTATTGGAGGGACACACAAACTATGTGAAGTGTGTGCAATACGATCCGAAGGGGACGTGTGTAGCATCGGGAAGTTGGGACGGCACGGTACGACTTTGGTCGGCAATGACAGGGAAAGCACTTGCTGAGCTACGAGGGCATCATGAGGAAGTATGTAGTGTAGAATTTAGCAAAGATGGGAAACGAATCCTATCACAAAGTAGTGATGAAACAGTTCGCCTATGGGAGGTGTCAACGGGAAAACTACTGACACTTTTTGAGGGTTATGATAGTGTCCAAGCAGTTTTTTGTCCAAATGAGGAAGAGGTAGCAGTTGTTGGCATCGCTACCATAACTATCGTTAATGTGAAGAGCAAACAAAAGATTTGCCTTTTAGAGATAGGGAAGACTGATTTCATTAGCAATATTCAGTTTGTGGGTGATGATATGCGAGTTATTGCAAGTGGGTTGGGTTCTGCAGTTCAGATTTGGGATATTACTCAGAGGAAATGTTTACATCGCCAGAGATTTCATACACGAATACAGGATTATTCATACCACAAGAATGGTGTATTAGTCATTAGTTTTGTGGATGGAAGTACTGAGTGCTGGCAGATGATGGGTTATGGGGACGATTATGGCTGGAAATTCAACTGGTCAACCAACATTGACAGTCCCAATCTTTTTGTTGATGGATTGGTGATATTGGAAGTCAAGGGGTTGAGTGATCAAAACTGTCGATTACTCGAACAGTGCGGGGCATTAACAAAGCCTCCACCCTTAAAGCATGTAGAAACTACTCAGATAGAAATCCAGGAATTGAGAGAACCTCCTCAACAAGAAGCTGTTCAAAAACAACGCAAAGGAGATGTGATTCAACGAGTTTCATCAGCGAGAACAAAATGGGGTTCTACGAAGCGAACTGGAAGTCCTATTCATCAGAATAACAATAATGAGACAAAAAGTGATAATACTGAGGATGAAGAAAAAGCTCGTCGATGTGTGATTGCTTAGCAAACGTTTAACACCGAAGCCTTTGCCTTCCGAGTCCTTAGTCATGCTGACTATTTTTCTTAGATCAGAAAACTAGTCTTGACTATTATTCCGAGCATGCTAAAATGGTCGAACGGGGGGTGAAGCGTGGATCGTCTATATCTGAACATCGTAAAATGGCACATGCAGCATGATGAGCAAA
>CAZYYU010000356.1:0-3170 GCA_964651735.1 uncultured Gammaproteobacteria bacterium
GAGCAGCTCGAAAAACAAGATCCCATCCCAACGCATCCTCCACCAATTCTAACAATTCCTCCCGCCATCCCTGTTCCTGTAGCCAAGCTGACAATTCAATCTGGCTAACAAAGGCGTGGTTGATGTCGGTGTTTGGACTTCTCCCTGCATCCAAGTTGGATAAATTCTTCCACTTGCATTGGAACCCTGGACAAGCTTTCCCCAAGTCATGGCAGGCGATCAAAAGCAACAGCCAGGGTCTGGCCTGCTCCCACTCTAATCCCAAGACTTCTGCCATTCTTGTGCGAGTCGATTTAGGTTCGCGCGCCAGAATGGCTTCCGCACTTGCGGCCACATCTAGCATATGGAGAATGAGCGGGTGCCATCGGCCGTCATCGCTACGAGAGGTTTTCGCCCAGAGATTTACTAACGTCTGGTTCATCGCTTATTCAAAGGAATCTGGTTTTGGCTATCCACCGCGCGCACATGGGCAAGATAGTCTGTCATTGCCAGATCACGACGTAAGGCTGGAAATCCACCGATGGTTCAGGTGGGCGTATCGGGATCATACAACCGCTCTTTCGTATCTGAAAGAACAATGACGGTATTCGTCGGTTAAAAGAATGCAGAATAGATCTTGCCGTGCACATTCGGATGAGAACCTCTGCGGTCTCTCGTTCCAAGCGAGTCAGTACCCATTCACGGCAGGCTCGCGCTCAACCTCTTTGTCTTTTCTCCTGCTTCCTGTACAATCGCCTCATGGCGTTCGATCCTGCCAATCCGCCCATTTGGCTGCGCAAACTGCATGTGAGCGCGGCGCAGATCAGTTCTCATGACTACGCAGCCACGCCTGAAGAAGGCATCGTGGAGTGCTGTCTCCTCTCCGATGCCATACGACGATGGTCGAAGGTTTGCACTCAAGCGCTGGGACTTTCTCCGCTCCCGTGCCCTCCTCCCTTCGACAACCCCTTCCGCCGCATGTCACCGATCGACCGAGCCACCGCCCTGTCGCGCAAGGCCGATGTCGCCCGCTAGCCACGACTCGCTCGCCGATTATCTTCACGCCATTGTCGCAGCCCTCCCACCATCGAGCCCGTATTGTCTCGTCGGCGCGCTGGCCGTCAATGCATGGGGCCGTCTTCGCGCCACCAACGATATTGACCTGCTCGTACTCGCCGACGTGCCCGCTCGCACCGAACTGATCGATGCGTTGCGTGCTCACGAATTTCGGATCGATGAGACCTGGCTGAAGCACAATCCGATGGCCAAGGATATCGTGATGCGTCTGACTCATCGTTCTTACCCTACGATTCCTCTGGACCTTCTCTTCGCGAACGATCCCCAGTCCCAATCGGCGCTTGCTCGGAGACGCTCGCCTGCCTCGTTTCGGCCATGACCATGGTTTTGTCCCCCGACTCCTCCTTTTATCCAGCGGCCCAAACGGCACGTCGGGATTGTATTTGTTCACCGGATTCAGCGGATTGTCCGGATGATACTTGTAACTATATGGGGGTGCGCCTTGCCATCACATGGGGTCATATCTCCTCGGATTTACATCATGGGGACAGCACCTCTCGACCATCCTAGATCCTCATGGTCCGAGCAGAATCAAGGGACATGCCTCAGGGAGCCAGTCCGCCACGATGTGTGGCTCGGCACATCGCACCAGACACGATTGCAAATTGACCACGATTTCTTCCTTCGATATACTGTTATGGAATCGGAGGACGTTTCCATGCCTGTCTCCCAACTCTCTTCAAAGGGTCAGATTCTGATTCCCCGGCAACTTCGACGCAAGCTGGGGTTCAAAGCCGGGGGTAAAGTCCAGTTGACCGAAGAAAGCGGCCGCTTGGTCATTACGCCTGCGGCGGATGATCCTATCGCAGCAGCTACAGGATTTCTCACGGGCAAGTTCTCCCTGACGGACGACCTCCGTCGCGAGCATCGGGAGGAGGCCCGGCGTGAGCAAAAAACTCGTCCTCGATAGTTTTGCGCTGGTAAGCCTCTTCCATAAGGAACCCGGATGGGAAAAGGTCCGTACTGCTCTGTACGAGCAACAGCGGGCTGGAACCAAAGCCTACTTGAACTGGGTCAATTGGGGCGAATTCTTTTACATCGTCAAACGCAAAGTGGGCGCGGAACGGGCCACGGAATCCCTGCGGCTTCTGGAACAGTTGCCCATTGAACTGGTTCCGGTCGATCTGCCGTTGGTCCGCGAGGCGGCGGAAATCAAAAGTGCCTATGCGGTCTCTTACGCGGATGCGTTCTGTATCGCCACGGCCCGTCGCATCGGAGGAACGGTCCTGACGAGCGACCCTGAATTCCATGCTGTCGAGCATCTGATCACCGTTCGGTGGCTGCGCACCTAAGCGCCTTCCCCTCATCTTCCCCTCCCATCCAACGGTGCAAACGGCACGTCGGGGTTGTACTTGTTCACCGGATTCAGCGGATTGTCCGGATGGTAGCGATTCACCGGATTGAAGGGATTATTCGGATTGTATTGATTGATCGGGTTGGTCGGATTGCCGGGATCGTACCGGTTCACGGAATTGAACGCGCTGTTAGGGTCGTACTTATTGACGGGATTGAGCGGATTATCCGGCGCATACCGGGTTGTCGGAGTGAAGATGTTGTAGTCCCGCTCGTAGCGCCGGTCGAAGCCCATCTCGGCGTAGCTTGTTGTGGTCCACATCAGAACTAGCATGATCAGCAGCCCTGTCGGTCTCATTGTCGCCTCCTTGCCACCAGTTCATCGCGGCCTACTATACCGGACGACTGTGACATCGGAGGTCCCTTCCGAAACAATTTCCTTACCGCACACTTTCTTCGACTCTAGTAAGGGCTTCCGACAGCCAGGTCGGTTCTCGCTCTGAACTGATCATGACATCCAGGGTCTCTACCGATACCGGCGTGCCGTCCGATCACGATCTGGCCAATGCCGGCTTTCCAGTGAGAACGATTGACATCTGCCTCCTCCATGCATACGATACTGGCATATCAAAGAGAGGTGCTGAATGCGTACAACCTTGGATCTCAACGAGAAGCTCATTCGGAAACTTATGGACGTGACTTCCGCCAAAACCAAGACTGACGCGATCCATCAGGCGGCAGCGGAATTGATTCGGAGAAAAAAACTAGATGAGCTCAAGTCTCTGAGCGGCAAGATCCGTCTCGACCGGGATTGGAAAGAG
>CAZYYU010000357.1:0-3136 GCA_964651735.1 uncultured Gammaproteobacteria bacterium
CATGTGGGGGATGGGGTGCAGGAGCTGCTCGTTCGCGCCTGCTGTGCCATGGGTGCGCGACAAGGGAACAAGTGCCGCCAGCTGCAGCCGACGATGCATGCATTCTTCAAGCGCATGGGCGCCACGTGCTCAGCAAGCCTGTGCCAGGCCTGCCACAGCGGATTGTGCCGCGTCTTGCAGACGGGCGCCACCATGCAAGTCGCCGCTGCCATCGCTCTGGCCACATCCATCCTGACTGCGCAGTTCCCGTTGTTGCTGGTACTGGCGTCCATCCCTTACAGCAAGCAGCAGTGTGATCGGGGGTGGGGGCGCAGGTTGCCGCGTTGGAGCCGCTCCTGATGGACGATCGCGACGAGCTCCGCCTGCTGGCAGTGGAGGGGCTCCTGGTGGCGCGTGCAGAGTGGAAGGAAGACGCGCCCGCCGCCATTGTGCGCCACCTCTGCGACGTGGCCCTCCTGGACAGCGGCGCGCAAGGCACTGTGCCCGCCTTTGCATGGTGGCTCTGTCCCCTGACGCAGTAGCAGTGCGCGCCGCCGCTGTGGGCGGGCTGACGCCGTTGCATGCCGACGACGCCATGCCAGAGTGCGTGACGCACGTGCTGGCCGTCAAGGGCTTTGACCGCAGTGCCATGGTCCGCAAGCGATGGGCGGCCACGCTGCTGGCCTGGGGCGCGGAGCGCATCGTGCAATCGTCCATGACGCAGCAACGCATTGCCTCCGTGCTTGCTCTCACGACGCTGCCGGGCAATTTGGACTGCATCGGCCCCCTGCTGGTGCAGTTCCTGCAGAGCAGCTCTGCCGTGCACTGGCTTCGCACGCTAAACGTCCTCGGCGACGAGGGCTACGCGCCGTTTCTCGCGCGCTTCCAGAGCCAGTTCGTGCCCAAGCTGGTGTTTTGTGCATTTGGCAGCAGCAGCGGCGGCGACGGCGACGGCGACGAGGATGCCGACGAAAGTGCTGCCTCTGTTGTTGCCTCTGCCTCTGAGGCGCAGGCCGAGCTGGAGGACATGCTGGAGGCCGAGATTCAGTGGAGCGCCAGCAGCGAATGAACAAATGTTCAGTGCCCACTCTCCCGCTCACACCCCCATCACAGCCGAGTCGCCGCTGGTCGCGCTCTTGGACAAGTCCTCCAGCGGCTGCTCGTAGATGGACGACAGCAGGATGATGAGGAAGAGCGACAAGAGCGCTGAGATCCAGGCGCCGGCGAAGAACTTGGCCACGCCTGATGCACGAGGCTTGCGTCAGCGTTGGGCGCGTCAAGTGGGCTGCCGTCGTTACCGGCAGAGAAGAACAGGGCATCCACCACCACAAACGGCAGCACACACAGCGCCGCCGCCAACGGGTCCCAAGACCACAGATACAGAAACACGGGCAGCAGCAGCAGCGAGTCGACCAGCATGGCGCCCGTGACGGCCAGCCCGTAGGCCGACGCGAGGTTGGACGACGTCTGGAACACCAGCACCAGCGTGAAGCACGCCACCCAGAGCGCGGTGTTGACGCCGGGCAGATAGATCTGTCCGTGGGCGTGCACGCCGCCCGGATACACAACAGCCAACGATGGGGGCACAAAGCCCAGCGCCTTGGCCTGCTCCATGACCGCGAACGCGCCCGAGATCACGGACTGCGATGCGATCAGCGTCGCCAGCATGGACAGCACCACGAGCGCGCCGCGCCACTCCACGGTCGCGGCCAGCGCGAAGAAGGGGTTGGCCTTGGAGTCGGGGCTGGCAGCGGGGTCCAGCAGCACCGCGGCCTGGCCGGAGTAGCACAGCACCAGCGACCCCATCACCAACGTGGACCACGTCAGCTGAATGGGCAGCCGACCAAAGATGGCCACGTCGGAGTACAGAGCCTCGCAGCCCGTGACGGACAGGAGCACTGCGCTCGTCAATCATGCAACACAATCGCCATCATGCGAGGTACCAGAGCTGAGGCCGATCCACGCTGCCTCTGGCCGGGTCCAGGCAAAGGACAGCGCCTCGAAAGGGTTGAGAGCGCGGAGCGCCACCGTGTAGTGATCGCTGCGCGCCAAGGCGCAGAACCCCCCTGTTGTTTCGTTGAGAGCCGTCAGTCAGTCAGTCAGTCAGTCAATCAGGGCAGAGAGGCAAGCGCGCCGCACCATAACCGATGGCAAGGAAGAACGTTGCCATGATGGGCCCAAATGCGCGGCCCAGGGCGGCCGATCCAAAGCGCTGGCAGTAAAACAGCGCCGACAAGCAGACAAGCGCTACTGGCGTGCAGTAGGAGCGCAGCGCAGGCGACACGGCCGTCAGCCCCTCCACTGCGGACAAGACAGACACGCCAGGCGTCACAATGGAATCGCTCCTGACGAGGGCTCAGCGCACAGCAGCAGCAGCAGCAACCACTGGGGAACGCACAGAAACAGCGCCACCGCGATGATGCCCACGGTCGGCAGCACTGCGCGGATGGGCGAGTTGCGCAACGAACGCGTGATAGCCAGCGTGCCTCCGGCGCCACCAGGTGCCTGCACGTAACATAGCAAGGCCAGGTACTTGATGGACACCAGCAGCGTCATGGCTAGGAAGATCATGGAGAGCACGCCTGGAAGCATGAGGTGAGACCACGACGACGACGCCGCCGCCGCCCGCGAAGCCGCTCGCGAAGCCGAACCAACAACGTTCTCCTCGCTGGGGTCCAGGTGCACAAAGGCCTCGCGGAAGCTGTAGATGGGGCTGGTTCCAATGTCGCCAAACACGATCCCGCAGGCGCTCAGGCACAGGAGCGGCAAGGATCGCGCGGCGGCATCCAACATGCACGGCGCAGGCCGCCCGACGAGCGCTGGTCACCCTCTGCTCACGATCGGCGCAATCCGGTCAGCCGTAAGGGGCTGCGGCAGCATGAGTGGCGCGTTGCCGGCACTGTGGGCCGACTTCCACACCGAGTACTGGATGGCCCACGAGGACGTGCTGTGCAGCGAGCTGGCGGCTTCCGCTGATGGCGTGCTGCTTGCCGCGCTGCTGCGCCAACTGCTGGATGCCCCGGACCCGTTGCGGCTGGAAACGAGGCTGCTGGACGCGCTGGAGCGTGCTTGGGAGAGGTTGCACATGGGCCCGTGGCAGAGCGTGGCTCCGTGCTGGCGGCGGGCCTACGGGGTGTGCGCGTTCCTGGCCTCGCAG
>CAZYYU010000358.1:0-3133 GCA_964651735.1 uncultured Gammaproteobacteria bacterium
CCTGCAACACACACACACACACACACACACACACACACACACACACACACACACAGAGCTGCACCTGAACCATTGCTTGTTGCTGGCCGTGCACTGCTTCCCCGAAGAGGGCACGTTTGACCAGCTGCGCCACCTCAATCTGTCGGAGTGCCTGCAAGTGGACGACGTGGCGTTGGAGCACTTTGTCAAGACGGCGCCCAATTTGAGGTTCCTTTTGCGGGGGGCCGTTGTTTGTTGGTTTGTTTGTTTGTTGGTTTGTTGGTGGTTGTTGGTTTGTGCTTGACGCTGCTCGAAGGACGCTGAACCTCGACTCGCTGAACAACCTGACGTCGCTGTCACTGACGAATCTGGGGGTGTGGTGCCTGCTGCTGGAGGACCTGTTGCTGCGCAACTGTGCGTGCTTCGAGGACGAGTCCATCGTCATGTTGCTGGGTCTGGTGCCGGCGCTGTTCATCGAGGTTGCGCTGCATCGCACACACACACACACACACACACACACACACACAGCGCGGTGTGCGCTCACACGGCCGCCCCCTCAGCTGTCGCGCTTCCCGTCGCCCACGCTCAAGCCGCACAACCTGCGCGTGCATCGCTCCACCGTCAAGGCGGCGTTTGCGGCCACCAACAACGACCACAGGGCGTCCGCGCTGGACAAGAAGCGTCTTTACGGCTTGGTCAACTAGCCAGCATGAAACGCCTCCCGCTTTGCAAGCTTCGCCCGATTCAGCGGGGCGTCACAGTGCCTTGGCCATACGAATGACGTTGATGGGGCCCACGGCCTGCCGATGTGGCGCGGCTCAGCGGGGAGCGCGCACAGCAGTCAACGAGCGACCTCTCGAGCGCTCGCTGGGTCCAGGTCCGAGGCCAGCTGGGTGGAGACCACAGCGTAGCCCCAGCGCCGGTACATGGCCAGCAGCCGCTCCTTGGGCGCCACGGGCTGCCACGGCTGCTTCAGCGGCGCGCCACGCGTCACGAGCACAGCTGCCGCCAAACCTGGTCGCGCAGCGTCCACACCGTCAGCTGCATGGTGTGCGCCCCCTGCTGGCGCTGCTGAGCGTGGCCCTCGAGCTGCCGCCCCAGCAACTTCCACCTGGTCGCGAGCCACGGCCTCAGCCTTGTTGACCAGCGTCCTGCCCAGACCCCGGCCCTCGTAGTCCGGGTGCACGCTCAGCATGCCAAACTCGTAGATGCCAGGGGACGCCAGCCGCTGCGCAACACTCAGCGCATGCACCGGCGTGCGTGCTGCCCCACCTTGACGAGCACGCTGCCCACAAAGCGATCGCCGTGCTCCAGCACGAACAGCTGCTGGCTCGCTGTGGCGCGTGAAGCGCTGGGAAGCAACGGAAGGCAGCCTCCTCACTCTGGTCGATTGCTTCGTGCAGTGGGCGCTCCAGACGGAGCCACGTCTGCCACGGACGCGGCCCGTCAGCAACAGTTGCCATGGGCTGCTGCGCATTGCCTCAGCCCAAAGCGCGCCCTCGTCGCGTGCGTACAACGCGTTGATGGTGGAGCGCAGCGCATCCAACTTGGGCCGCAGCGCCTCCTGCCCAACGTCCACGGGACAGACGACGGGGGGATCGTTCATGTCCGTGACCCTTGCGCGCGAAAAACCCGAGGCCCTCGACGGAGGGTTTGGAGTGCCGTTCTTGTCGGTGGACGCACGGGAGCGTTGCGGTGCGAGATGGAGCCGGTGGACGACGACAAGGGCAAGGAGGAAGCCGACGGCCAGCAGCTGGACCCTGTGCAGCAGATGTTGCAGAGCCTGGTCAACGGGTGCGTGTGTGCGCCGGCGTGCTGTTTTGTGTTGCGGGCGTTGTTTCTGCGAATTGTCCGCGCGGTGGCTGGTGGCGCCCTCGTAACTGCGAGCACCAGGACCGACACGCCGAGCCCGGGCGGGACCGGCGGAGTCGACCAGGCGTATGTCCGTTCGCTTCCGTCTCACGCGCTCAGCGCCGCGCCAGTGCCCTCAGCAGGCTGGCGGCCATGGGCCCCGCGGGGCTGGCCAGCATGGACGAAGAGTGCGTTGTTTGCGCTGCCGCTGGTGTCGTCTGAGAAGCGCTGGCAGCACCGCGCGCATGTACCTGGCGATGGTGGAGGCCCAGAACGAGGCGCTGCGGCAGCAGGCACGTTTGCTGTGTTGGGCGCTTTGCCGCGCTGAAGCGCTTGCTGCACAGCTGGCGCAGCAGCGAGGAGCAAGGTGCGTTTATCGGCCGGCTTGTTTGCGTGGCCCGACCTTTTGTGTGCGCAGCGGCCTGGCAGATGCGGCCGCGATGATGCGTCGAATGGCGGCAGCGCAAGAGAAGCTGCAGAGCCAGGTGGGAATGCTTGCTTGCGGTTTTGGTGGCGTCTCATGCTCGAATGCAGGAGCAGATGGGGCCCGCGGCCACGCTGATGAGGCAGCTGTACTCGCACAGCGCCGCCAACGTGGCCGCCGCACCGACGCCGGCCCCGGCCCAGCACAGCGCAGCAGCGACGACTGCGGCAGCAGCACCGCAGCCCGCTGCGGCCACGCTGGTGCGCTCCGCTGCTTGCCCGTTTGGTTGGCTGTTTGCTGACAGTGATGCAGGCGCCGAGTGCTGCGGCACACAGGTTATGCTTGCACTTTGATGACGTGTTGCATGACGTGTGACATGTGACGTGACGTGACGTGGCAGGGACGGCGCGCACAGCACCACGCCGGGCCCCGCGCCCTGCGGCCTCAGGCACTGGTACGAGGGCCGCGAGGTCGACTACGTCACCTTCTTCGGCGGCAACCGCATCGTGGGCTTCAACCAGGTGGGGCCTGTTTGGGGGTCGTGCGGTGGTGTGTGTGGTTGTGTGTGCATGTGTGGGTGGCGGTGAGGCTGCACCGCGATGACGCTGCGCTCGATGCGCAGAACGACAACCCGCTGCTGGTGGCCCGAGATTTCGTGGCCAAGCACAACCTCAACCCGCAGTCCACCGACAACACCGCGCTGGTGAGCGCCTCTCGTGGCCTCGGCAAACCGCGCCGTTCATCGTTGTTCATCGTTGTTCGTCGTTATTCGTCGTTGTTCATCGTTGTTCATCGTTATTCATCGTTGTTCATCGTTGTTCATTGTTATTCATCGTTGTTCGTCGTTGTTCGTCGTTATTCGTCGTTATTCATCGTTGT
>CAZYYU010000359.1:0-3131 GCA_964651735.1 uncultured Gammaproteobacteria bacterium
AGCGGGCCAAAATCGTGCGGCGTGCGCGTTTGCAAGCAGGAGGGTCAGCACCACTCCCCACCATGAATCGGCTGTGTTGGCAGAACGGCAGTACACGTGCCATACCTTCCTGTCAAGAAGCAAAAAATTGTAGATCGTCAGCAACCGTAGCGAAGTGGTCAAACGCGCTAGATTAAGGCTCTAGTCCTTCGGGTTCGCGCGTTCAAACCGCGCCGGTTGCTTTTTTTTTTTTTCCCTTTCTTCTCCTTTTTTTTTTTTCCCCCCCGCCCCGCTCCAACTGTACAGCAGCCGTTCCTAATCACTATCGTGGCATTTACACTAGTCCTTCTTTTGGGCCGGCGTGAACTGAGGCAGCACCTCAACAGCGTGGCGCTGGGCTCGCGTGAGGAACACGTAGGCGTCGGTGCCTGCAAGTGGGGCCGCAGCAATGATCAGCTCGAGCAACAAAGCGCCAGCAGCGAACATCACCATAGCCCTCGATGGAAACAACCTGCCGGTGATCAGTGAGCCCAGGTTCCACAGGCAATGCCCTGCACAGACCTGGAGATCGCCGCCCAAATACCGGGCATACAGGCGAGAAAGGGGAAGACCATAACCAAAGCCTGGAAGCAGTGAGGACAGAGCAAACAAGGATGGAGCTGCTTGCCAGCAAGAGGCGCGTTGTTCATGTCACCAAGGCGGAGCTCGTTGGGAGGCCGTGCAGTGGTGTAAGTGTCTGGAGTGAGTGAGTGAGTGCGAGCAGAGACGAATGAGGCAATCGGTTTTACAGGAGAAGATGTAGGGAAGGCCTGAGCGCTTGATGCCACCCCCCTCATCAGCAACTTTGATGGATAGATCTAGAGAGAGCGAGTGAAGATGAGGGGGAACAAAAAAGATGGGGGGAAGCCCACACCTTCAACGCCGGACACGATGATGATCTTGATGGGGGTTTTGGAGCGAGGGCTGCACTCAACCACGGCACGCATGGAGTTCTTGATCAGCTCGAAGAGGATGTGGTACAAGAAGGAGGGAACGTAGGAGAATTCTGATGGAACAGGAGAATGATCAAAAGAAGCCGCAGCAAACAAGGACACAAAGCAGACAAGAACACGTGAATGGTGTAAAGAATCCACGAAGCACACAAGAACCCAAAGCAGCAAACATCGCCAAAACAACATGGAGCACACAGCACACACACCTGGCTCATTGTCCTGGCTGCGGGGCAGCAGAATCTCATATCTGGGCGCTGCCAGCGCGGACATGAGCACCCACAACCGCAGCGCAGCCAAGGGGTATGGAACCTGTGGCATACGTGTTGTAGCACAGGGCAGCGGCGCTGGCAGCGGCCTCCTCTGCAACCAGACGTGGTTTGCAGTGCCTGTGCAAGAGTGAGAGATGGGGTGGAATGAGAGCCAACAAGCCACAATGAAGACCACACAGCAAAACAAAGCATAAAGAACAAAAGGTTGACCGGCAAATGACGCCCACGTAGCCAGGAGTGGAGGGGGTTTCCCCAAACAATTCGATGTGTTGCTAAAGATGAGGTGAGTGAACACAAGCAGTGTCTGGCTCAGGCACCTGCATCAAGAGGCGAATTCCGATGCGGGACATGTAGAAGCGGTCCAGGAATTGGCGCAAGTCAAGAAGATCATCGAGACGGTCTGTGTGGCGACGCTGTTTTGGGAAGGAGGTTGGTCGACAGACGGTGGTGGAGACGATGAGGGGAATACCCGACTGCAAGGACATTGTGAGAACAACACACCACAGCCAGCGAACACACAACAACAACACCGCAAAGGCCAGTGCAACAAAACCCTCGAAACATTCCCAAAGCACTCACAGCTCCATAATGCCCTGTGCAAGCGTGGTCACCACAGGAGCGTGGCGGTTGAGAACCTTGGTCAGCGTCTGCGTGAAGCGAGCGCTGCAAGAGGAGATGAGACTGAGAGTGCGCGCCAAGAGGAGCACGCACACGATGGGCACGGGGTCTTTGGAAGCAAGCATCTTCGAGGTGAGAGCTGTAAGTGAGCAGCACCAACGCAGAGAAGAAGCAACCTTCTCGGGCTTGTCGAACCTGAGAAAGAGCGTGAGAGCAGAGCAGACCAGCGTCACCCAACTCACTGCACAAGATCCTCAAACGAGTCCAGGTACCAGCCGCGCACCTTTTGAGAGAGTGAGGGCATACAACACAGCAGCAGGATTGTCACCGTCTGGCCCTGAGAGGTGCGCATCAGCTCCGCCGTGGCGTCGTGATCAATGGCGTCCAGCTCAGCAAGCATGTGAGCAAGCCTGAGGAGGCACGTGAGGAAGGGGAGCCAGGCACGAAGCCCATCAACCTGACGGCGGGCAGCACGTTGAGAGATGAACGGGCACGCAGCAGCTTCCTCCAGATCAACCTGACGGGCAGCTCCCGCCGTAGAAACACAGCGCTCTGAAGGGCCATGGCGGGGCTGCGGTCAAGGGCGCCCTCGCCAAACGTGATGAGCTGGGCCACAGACAGAGGCTGCTGAGGAAGTTGGGCCAGGCTGTGGACGGACTCATGCAGGGCCTCGCGCAGGGCGACAAGGGAGGCGCGCATGTCACTGGAGGGATGGGGCACAAGCGAGCGACTAGAGAAGGAGCCGCGAGCCCAAAGCGAAGCCTCCAAGGAGCGACACACTCAAGGCGCGGCGAGTTTTTCAATACGGACCTCTTGTCAGACGAATCCAAGCAACGCAATGAGAGCAGAGCTCGCAGCCCCAGTCAGCAGCCCAAAGAGCATGCTGGCACTGAGCATGATGCCAGCCACGTCGGAGGAGCACTTGGCGGCGCCAGCTGATGTGGAAGTGAGCGAATAGAAGGCAGCAGGCAATGAGGAAACACCTGAAGCGTTTGCAGACTGCAGGACACCCGTAGAAACGCCGAACAAGAACAGAGCAACAAGTGGGACCAGCTCGTTGCGAATGATGGCCACTGCAGGGTGGCGATGAGAGCACGTTGCGCTGGGCACAATGGGCTCACCAGATGGCAGGCAGAGCACAAACACGGGCCCGAACAGCAGACGCGAGCAGCATGCACTCACGTTGACCCAGTTGTGGCGAGTGAGGCGCTCACTTGTGACAGAGAGACAGAGAGAGAGAGAGAGAGAGAGAGAGAGAGAGAGAGAGAGAGAG
>CAZYYU010000360.1:0-3128 GCA_964651735.1 uncultured Gammaproteobacteria bacterium
ACAAACAAACAAACAAACAAACAAACAAACAAACAAACAAACACAAACAAACAAAATCAAATCAAACAAGCAAACAAACAAAATCAAATCAAAATCAAAACAAACTCCCAACCCTCTCGTTTCTCTTGATCTCCGTCATGTCGTGGGCCGCATCTGTCCACACAACGTAGTAGTCAAGGGGTGGGTAGTTTTGTGAGCCGCCGGCCACAATGGTCACGTTCTCGTGCAGGCCGTGCGTGTACAGATTCGTGTAAAGCCAGTGGAGGACGCTCCCTCCACCCCCACCCGCCGGCTTGTTGAACACGGGCTCAAAAAAGTCGCGATACAGCGAGTCCACCAGGCCCCTGTACATGGGCTTGCCCCAGACCAGAAGCGAGATGTCGTTGGGGGCATGCTTGATGAAGCGCACGGGGCTCTCCGTCTCGCCCAGCCCAGCGGGGAACGCGTCGCACGTGACAAACGGCAGGTGCTTCTGCCTGCGCTGGTCCCGGAGCCCGCTCGCCAGCGCCAACGTTGAGCAGCCCACATACGGGCCCTCCTCCAGCACAGCGCCTTGAGTCAGGAGCCCGAGCAGATACCTGCGGGTTTGCGTCAAGGCCCCCACACGGGCCACAGCCAGAGCGTGGGCTCACAGCAGCTTGCGCTCATTCGCCGACGTGCCGCAAATGGGCTTTGACTTGGGCAGGTCAAAGTCAATGATAGCCTTGGAGCGCATCATGTCGGCCACTTTCTCAAGAATACGGATCTCCTGATGCTTCTTGGCGGCAGCCGCGGGTGACATCATTCCCTCACGCAGCAGGAACAGCAAAATAGCGGCAAGAGCCGCCACGACCAACGTGCGGCGAAGCACGGGGTTCATCGTGGTAAGCCTGCTCCTCGGCGAGCGGGAGGACTCCTCCTCTCTTGTGAAAATCCTCGGCTGCTGCGCAAAGGAGCCGAGAGGGTCGCTTCATGCGATTGCGCAACGCCATTGCAGCACTCGTTGGTCTTTCACTCTTGCTGCTGCTTTGGCAGCACGTGTGCGTGGTGGAGGAGCATCATGAAAGCAGACCGCCGGGCCTCGGGTCGACAAGCCCCCTTCAGGAGTGCAGCATCTCGCCTTCCATTGCCTCCAACATGAGCGCCATCTTGCTGCACGCGCCCCAGCTTCCGAAACGCATCCTGCGCTCGCTCGTCGCCAACGCGAGCGGTGCCGCTGCTGTTCCGACATGCCCCGAGTGGGAGGGGAAAGTGAGCGCCATTGAGGAGGCGCTGAGAGACCGCAACGCGGAAACGGCTCTTGTGCTTTCGCAGAGTGCAGCAGACTACCTGGTCGGATGCCGCGCCACCGACAACATGAATGGCAGGCATCTGGAGCAATTGGTATGGAAGACCAGCAACCTTGGACTGTTGCCTGGGCCGCCCACCCCCATCCGCGGCCGCGTTCGGCGCGTCCTGCACGTGGTGACCATGTTCTACCCCATTGGCGGCCATGGGCGCCTCTTCAAGAGTTTCATCGACGCGGACCCCGTCGCGTCCCGCAGCCACTCCCTGTTTTTCACCATTCCCTTGGCCAAAGTCCCCGCCGCCAGCCGGCCGCAGAAAAAGCTGGCCCAAATTTATGGCTGCGACTTTTGGATGAGTCGCCTGCGCTGCGCACAGCGGCTGCGCAACATAACGGCAACCTTTGATGCAGTGCTCTTGCACATTCACATGCACGACGCGGTTGCGTGCGCAGCCTTTTCCGCGGGGTACACCGGCCCTCCCGTTGGGTTCGTGGATCACGCCGACCACCGCTTCTGGCTGGGGGTCTCCAGCCTCGACGTTCACGTTGCGCTGCGTCGCGTTGGATCCACGCTGGCAACGCAGCAGCGGGGCGTGGACGCGCAGCGCAGCATCGTGATCCCGCTTCCTGCACAGACGCCCCTCATGGACCGCGCTCAAGCCAGAGCCGCGTTGGGCATGCGCGACTCTGACGTGCTGCTCACAATGGTGGCATCGCGCTTCAAATTCAGCGCAGCCTTGCTCGAACTCATTGCCCCGCTGATGCGCGAGCACCCCGATGTGCACCTGCACGCAATGGGTCCGCCGCGCTCTTGGGCGGCTCTGGCTGCAAAGCGCGGGGTGCTGCCCGACCGAATCCGGATTCTGGATCCCTCGCCAAACGTGACTGCCCTTCACGCTGGGGCCGACATTCACATCGACTCCTTTCCCCTCATGTCGCCAACCTCTGCACTCGAGAGCGCTTTGGGGGGCGCTGTTGTGCTGGGCTTGTGCCCTTGGGGTCGCGTTGGGGCGCCCTTTTGCCTCGACGTGGCTGACTACGTGGGGGACGGGCGCTTGCCTTTCAGCCCACTCTTGGAATGCCCCTCAGAGCAGGCCTTTCAAGCTGCGCTCAGGGAGCTCCTGCGCGATCGCGGCCTCCTTCGCCAGGCCCAGCACGATAGCAGGCGCTTCTTTGCTGGCACATCTGCGCTTGCCGCCTGGGGTCGAAATCTGGAGGCAAAGCTCTACGGCAAGCTGCTGTCCATCCCTCGGCGAGACAGGGACGTTTTCTAGAGTCGGGGAGGAGATGTGTGGGGTCTTTGCAGCCTGTCGCGGACGGTGGCAGGACCCTGCAAAGTTGCGTGCACGACGACCGCGCGGCCTTGGAGATGGTGGAGAGAGCAGAGCCGGCGACATGGAGCGGGATGCTATGGGTTTAAAAAAAACAAAAAAAAACAAAAAAAACGAGTTCCGCAACACGCGAGGCTATTTTACTGTCCTCACCCCTGGGACAGAGCTCAAGAACATCCTCCACGGGGCTGGAAGGCCATGATCCCTCCCAATGTCGCGCCCCACAAGACGCGCCCCCGGCTCGTTGTAGTGCGAATGTTCCCAGAAGAGCAGTTTGTCGCGATAGTAAGGACTGCAAACACCCAAAGGGCACATGTAAGGCAGCACGTCCCAGTAGAAAGCGCGCGCATGACGATGGGCCACCTCCTCCAGAGCGACGTTGACATCAATCAGGTCTCCTGAAAATAAAAATGAGCAAACCAACAAAACAAAAACAAACAAACAAACAAACAAACCACAAACAAACCCCACAAACCCCACAAACCCCACAAACCCCACAAACAAACAAACAAACAAACAAACAAACAAACAAA
>CAZYYU010000361.1:0-3124 GCA_964651735.1 uncultured Gammaproteobacteria bacterium
CTGAGGGACACGATCAATCAGCTTCTGCCATCCAAACCAGAAGCACCACCGACCTGGATGCTTGTCCCAGGCCTCCTGGAAGAAGGCGACCATGGCCGCCACTGCAGCAGCGTCCCCCAGCCATTGGCGTGGTGGCCCAGCACCGCACCGCGCCAGCTCACCTGCGTGGCGAAGAGAGCACGGCTGGAACTGCGGGAAGGCCTGCTGCACAGCGCTGCCATCGATGGGGCCAAACGTCACAGAGGGCAGCAGCTCGCCCATTGCCCCCTCTTCGTTGGAAATCGCGGGCTCTGCAAGGTCGGCCGCTGCTCCACCACCATCAGCAGCACGTGGCAGCAGCGGCGGAGAGGCAACCGACCTTCGGCCATCAGGTGGAGCAGCGACCGCAGCGGAACAGCCTCAGCAAATGAGACGTTGTAGCAGGCACACCGCGTGGGAGCTGGAGACTGCAACAAGATCTCGATGAGGCGCGCCACGTCCTCTGCACACACAAAGGACAGCAGCTTGGCGTCTGTGTGCGGCGAGATGTAGATGGGCTGCGCAGAGCTGATGCCAAGCCACAGCAAGTACGTCCAGAAGCGGCGCGTATTCTCATACGGCCCCAGCCTGGCCCCACCGCGTCAGCAAGGCAAAGAGAGGCACAGCTACACGGCCCCACACACGTCGGGGAGCCGCAGTGACACGCTGCGCAGTGAGGCGGCCCGCAGCGCTTGCTCCACCTCCCACTTTCTGGCGCCATACTTGTCCAGCTGCTCTGACGGCCCCAGCTCCCTGTGCAGAGGTTTGACTGCAAGGCCAGCAACTGAGGAACACCGAACCGTCGCCGGTCGTGGCACTCCTTGGCAGGCGTGCCCGCCTTGAGCTCGCACACCTCGTACACTGAGTCGGTGCTGATGAAGACGTACAGCAGGTTGGGGTCGGCCTCGGGCGTCGCTGCGTACTCCAGAATGGGCGCCACGTCCCGAACCTGTCAGGGGCGTTCAACTCCTTCGACAGCGCGCGCACGTCGTTCGTCACCTTGAAGCACGTAAAGTCCACGATGGCCGACCAGCGGCGCGAGCCCAGCGCAGCGCGAAACCCGGCCCCGTCATTGACGCGGTCGCAGCCCAAGTGCGCCACCTTGTCCTCGGGGTAGCGGTTTGTATCTGGTGACTCGCATTGAGCGCTGTGCTCTCTCCGCGCACCCGCCCCGCGCGACCTCCCCAATGACGACGACCGCGATTGAGCATGGTCACGTGCACCGCCTCGCTCTGCACCAGCCTGTCGATGACCGCACGCCCCATGAACTCTGTGCCGCCCAGGACCAGCACGGACGGCCTCATCTGCGCCCTGAAAACAAAAAAACGCCTCAGGGCCGCAATGGCGTGGCTGGTGGTGGCACTGGTGGCGATTGCGGCGCTGGGGGCCTCCGGGGCCACAGAGGTGGCGCTGATGTTGCCTCCCGCCCGCTTCGCTTGACCTTTTTCGCCGCTTGCAGTCTACGTCAACGAGCCCCGCTGCGGAGCACGCCGTGACGCTGGACGAGGAGCTCACCGCGAACAAGGAGGAGGAGGAGCTGCTCACGGGGGAGCACACGACCAAGGAGGACGAAGTGACGCTGCACGAAGCCGGCACGACTAAGCAGGCGACGACGGAGCGAGCCACAGAAGAGGCGACGACGGAGCGAGCCACAGAAGAGGCAACGACGGAGGCCCCTGCAACAACGAAGGAGGCTACAACGAAGGCCCCAGCAACGACGAAGGCAACGACGGAGGCAACATCCAAGGAGGCGGCAACCACAAAGGAGGCAACGACCAAGGAGGCGGCGGCAACAACAACCAAGGAGCTGCACACCACAGCGTACTGCCCCCAAAGTGGCAGTGATTGTGCTCACACACACAATGCGTGCAGTGCTGCCACCCCTACTCCCCATGCACCTGTGACTGCTGTCGCTTGCCAGAACGACAAGTCCCAGGTTTGTGTGAAGCAGGCCGGTCAGCCTTGCACGGTGCGCACGGGCTTCATCTCTGTGGAGGACATGGCCGACATGCAGTCCAAGCCCATGCGCAAGTGCGCTGCGCCCATGGTGTGCATGCGTGATTGGCACACCGAGGACTCGGGCGTGTGTGTGTTTGACAGCGTTGGCATGCCCTGCCTGGGCAACAACCTGCTGGGCGACTGCAAGACGCTCAACATGGAGCCCAACGCCTACTGCGTGGAGGGCCGCTGCAAGCGTGGGCCCTCCTTCCCCGGCGACCACTGCTGGACCAACAATGACTGCACTGCGGGCGCCTCGTGCGTGCGCAATGCCTGCGTGGGCGTGCAAGAGGGCGGCCTGTGCACCAACCAGTTCCGCCTGTGTGACAGCAAGTACTACTGCCCCAACGCGCCGCCAGGCCATGCACGCTGCACTAAGTGCCTGGCGCTGGGGGCTGAGTGCCTCGAGCAGTTCTCCATCATCAACCTCATCCAGGGCCAGGGCAACGGCGTCAATGAGTGCGTTGTGGGCGCCCACTGCCGTGATGGCCGCTGCGTGGCAGATGACTCCATCAAGGGCGAGCTCGGCGAGCACTGCACCGGCCATGTTATTGGTACTGCTTGCAACTTGGGGGGGGGGCATGGCTGACGCCCACCATCAAGGTGCCGGGTTCCACAGGCTGTGCAAGGAGGAGCTGTACTGCGACCCACGCAGCCAGACATGCAAGCAGTGGCCCATGCAGCTGTGGGCACCCTGCCATGGCTCCGAGGACTGTCCTGAGGACATGGTATGTGCTTGGTGCTGGCACTGGCTTGGCTCACCCTTCCCCCCTTCTGCCAGGTCTGCAACTGCAAGATTGGTGGCGTGCAAGTGTGCGAGATTGAGGGCGAGGAGGCGCTCTCCGTGTACGACTTCCTGCTGTCAGCCACCAGCGACGTGCACCAGTGCATGGTGCAGCACGACTGCTGGAGATCGCACTCAGCCTACCCCAAGGGTTGCCTCTTCCCCTGGTTGGTTTTGTGTTGCTCTCACCACCCCCCTGTTGCCAGGCCTGTTCAACGGCCACTCTTGTGCCTGGATCAACTGCCGCAAGTTCATGGTGTCTGCCATGCACACCAAGTTCTGTGGACCCCAGTCTCTTCCCGACCATCGGTGATGAATGTGTTT
>CAZYYU010000362.1:0-3121 GCA_964651735.1 uncultured Gammaproteobacteria bacterium
CACACACACACACACACACACACACACACACACACACACACACACACACACCCTCAGGGATGTGGGGCACGCTGACAATGGCGCAGCCTGTGCCGCCTTCCAGCGTGGGGAAGTGACGTGTGCACAGATTCCAATGGCGCTTGGCGAACAACGCGCGGTACGGCTCGAAGAGGTACCCAATCTCGGCAGGCTGCGTGCACGAACGTTCAGCCACCTGCTCGGCACCAAGCAAGCAAGCAAGCGGGCAACCTTGAGCAGCGAGCCTCCAGCCAAGGCCATCTGCAGCGCAGCTCAGGGCAGCCCCCACCTCGCACCGCACAGCCCCCCACCTCCACCACAACACCGGACGTCTCGGCGGGGTCGTCGAGCTCGGTGGAGCTGCCGCCGCTGTTGAAGGACAGCGACACCAGTGATCTGAGGAAGCCCCACAACGTCAGTGCAGCGCAATGCAGCAGCCTGCACCGACTGACTTGGTGAAGTGCTCGTGCCGCGACGCCAAGTGCTCTGCCAGTCAAGACCGTCAAAACAACAACAACAACAACAAGACGCCGGAGCAGCAACCTTCGGTGACTTCGTGGGTCAGGCCCTGGAAGAAGAGCGGCGACTCGCGGGCCAGCTGTCGCTTCAGCTTCTGGTGGATGAGGTCGCTGTGCGCAGCGTCCTGCAGCTACGGTGAGCAGCAGGGCCGTGCAGCGGCGCAGCACCTGCAGCTCGTCGCCGGCGTTGGCGTCGTCGCACTGCAGGGGCTGCAGCGTCACAGCGCGGCATCACGCAACATGGGCTCGCCGCGCACCTCGTCCTGGTCGTCGTAGTCGTTTCCGTCATCGTCCTCTGCCTCGGCCTGCACTGCGTGAGCAAGAGGCCGCTTCGCAGTGTGCAGCGGCGCCAGCACCGAGTCCTGCGCCGACGTCTGGCCCGGCAGCAGCGGCAGTGGCTTCTTCTTCTTCAGGAACGAGTGGAACTTGCGCGACGGTGAATCGCGGCCCACAGAGCCCACAGAGCGGTTGCCGGGACTGGTGCCCTGCTCGGTCCGATGTCACACCCAAACCATGCACGCGCGATTCAGGCGTACCAGCGGGCTCTGGCCCAGCGAGTTGACCGACTCCGGACTGCGCGGCGCCGTGACCACAACGCACCGCAGCACCGCAGCCCGGCGCACCTCTCCGCGTACGCGCTGCCCAGGCTGCTCTTGCGTGCGGCGCGCTTCAGCCGCTCCGACACCTCGTCCGTCGCCGCCACCTGCCACAGCGTCACGTCACGTGGCAGTCCCGTGGCGAGCCGCGCTCACGTGGCGTGGCTTGCCCTCGCGGCCCGACACGTTGGCGTCCGCGCCCAGCCGCAGCAGCAGGTCCACCTGCCGCGCCGCGCCGTCACACATCCCGCACAGCACGCACAGCACCACAGAGCGCACCATGTCCATGTTGCCGACGCGGGCAGCCTGCAGCAGGGACGTGTGAGCGCGGGGGCTGCCACGGCAGCACCGCGCAACCTTGTGCAGCGGCGTCTCGCCGAACGCGTTGGCCGTGTTCACCGCCACGTTGCAGGCCACCATCCTGCCACGGACCGCGTGTTTGCAACCCCGACCACCGCCAACCGCAATAAGCACTGGCACCTGCGCACCACCTCCGGGTGGTTGTGCGTGCTGGCCTGGCCACCACCACCAATGCAGCGTCAGCCGCCGCAACCACACGTTCACAGTCGTCGCACCAGATGCAGCACGCCATCTCCGTGGTTGTCGGCACTCTGGTTGGCCTGCTCTGCGCCGAGTGCCTTGAAGAAGGCTGCACTCGCAGAATGAAGACTGTGCACACTGCAGAACTGGGCGGGGGGACAGACCTTCCGCCAGCTCCACGTTGCCGTATCGGCCGGCGTACAGGAGCGCAGAGCGGCCGTTGATGTCGCGCGCCTGCAGGCTGCAGCCGTGCTTGACGAGCAGCTGTGCGGGCCGTCAGTGCATGCACCCGTCGGCACGCAGCGCCCCAATCTTGCCTGGGCGGCAGCAGTGTGTCCGTGCTGCACAAGCCACAGCGTCAGTGCACAAACACGAGCCCGTCATGTGCAACCTGGATGGCCACGTGCAGCGCACTCTGCTCGTTCTTGTTCTGCGCCCCGTTCACCCTGCACAGCGTTCAGCAGCAAACCATCAACGGCAAGCATCAATCGCGACCATGCAGCGTAGTCGTCCGCTGAAAGCGTGGAGCGGCGCAGCTCACATGCCTTGTTGATTTCGGCCAGATCGCCCTGCACCAACGCGGTCAAGACCAGCAAAGTTTTTCCAACGCACGAACCTTCTTGGCGTGCCCGTGAAGAGGCGAGCCCATGAAGAATCCAATCTCCTGCACGTGCAACTGCAGTGTCAGAGCGTGGCTTTCGGGCGGCGCACGTTTGCCTGCAGCGATTGCGCGCGATTCGGGCCCTTGAGGTCCGCAGACGCCTTCATGCGCCATTGCGGCGACTTGCCGGGCTCCTGCACTGCACCATCAGCCGACAGCCGGTCGCACAGGGGTGCCGACGCACCACTGCCACGGGCAGCGAGCCACTCTCGCGGCGCGGTGAAGGCCCTGCTGCTGCAGCACCCTGCCGCGGGGACGGACCAGTCGCTGGCTCGCCGCGTTGAGCACCGCCAGGACTGAGAGGCGCGGTCTCCCCTACTGTGCGTGAGCACCAGCAGCAGCGGCAAAAGCAGCGGCCTCGGAACGCACGGGATCGCGGGCTCGTTTTGCCGCTGCCGCCAGTGGTAGCTTGTCCGCTCGTGACCAACCCCACCAGCGCCTCCTTGCCCGTGCGCGGCGAAGGCACCCTGGTGGCCTGCAACAGCGACCGTGAGCAGCCCACGTCACAGAAACAGCGCCGCGCGCCCAGCAGCACGCCGGGGCCTAGGCGCTGGAGCAGGAGGGATCGCGGCACCGAAGCGTTCAGCGCTTGCGACGAGGTGCTGCGTGGCGACGGGTTGGACGACGGGTTGGACGACGTGGACTCGCGAGGGGACGGGCCCTCAGCCACACGGGGCGTGCTGTCGCTCGTAGCCCCCGTGGTGCTTCTGGCGGCCTTGAGCTCTGGCGCGCTGGTCCCGGCGTTGGCCGCGGTTTTGCGCATTGCTGCCCACGACGACGACGACGAC
>CAZYYU010000363.1:0-3119 GCA_964651735.1 uncultured Gammaproteobacteria bacterium
CAAACAAACAAACAAACAAACAAACAAACACACACACACACACACACACACACACCCCGCCAAATCGGTGCAACCACGCACCTTGGACAGCACCGTCACCATGCGCTCCATGGTGGAGATCCAGCTGGGCGACGGATCAGGCCTCCAGCACCAACAATGTCAGCGCTCACCGCAGCAAGAACGTGGTGGCGCCAAAGCCCTTGTCCTTGAGCGAATTCATAAAGGCCATTCCTTGCGGTGGAGGAGCACCCGATGAGACGGAGCAACTCGACAACAACAGCAACAAGAACAACAAGAACAACAACAACGCAGGCACCGTAGCATTGCTGCGACTTCTCCAGGTCCACGCGAAACGCGCTGCACGCCGGTCAAGAACGGAGTGGGGGGAACTGGGAGGAGGAGCGGCCCACTCACCGGCCCACAGACGCCTTCTGCTGCCGGTACTTCTCGTAGATCTTGTGCGTGTCGAACATCACGCGGGCCATGCGCTCGAACGCCACGTAGTATCTGGATGCACGCAAACGATTCGCTTCAGCGCAGCGATGACGTCGGCAACAACAGCTCACTCCAGCAGCTGCCCGTTGGGCATGCGCAGGTCAAAGGCGATGAAGCGCCAGCCAAAGGACTTGGGGAACAGCAGCTTGGCCACGTCTGCGTGACGGTGGTCAGCAGCGAGCACCGCACCGCACACTGCGCGCTGCAGCTACCGATCTTGACCATCTCGATGTGCGCCTCCACCAGCATGAACAGAATGTCCGCCACCTGCGCAGCGGGTCGTGAGCACCACCGGCATCGCAGCACAAAAGCAAGCACGCCTGGCCAATGTCGGTGATGGCCGTCATGAAGCGCAGCGAGTCTCGCAAATGCTGCATGGCGAACCACGGCGCCTCGCGCAGTATGGACGGCCTGTTGCCGGCCCGCGGTCAGGATGCACAATGCCACTCACCACCACCACCACCACCATCTCACCGATGCGCCTTGTTGCGGATGGACGTGTCGGTCTTGATGGACACGCGCGACTTGGTGCCCAGAGCCGCGTCGATGCGCGCCGTCAGCGCCACAATCGTGTCGTGATTGGCTGCGGTCAGCTTCGCAAATCGCGCCAGCTTCTCGTCGTCGCTGTGCAGATCTGCACACCAGACACTGAGCGATGGGCGCCAGCAACCCAAAGCCGCACCGTCCATCGGGTTGGTGATGTTTTCCGGCGCACGTCGGTTCTGCGGGCGTGGTGATGGTCAGGAAGCAACCACACCGCGTCGACGGGCCCACCTCCTCGGTGAACGCCTTGAACTGCGCCGCGAGCTTGGTGATCTTGGGCTGAAACCCTGCTTTCCTTGTGTGACGGCGCGCGGCAGCAAACAACAGACTCCACGCAACTGGACACCGCAGTGTCGAACAACACGGTGAAGCGCCGCAGGCTGCGCTGCATCTTTGGGCTCTCCAGATCGGAGCAGGCCTGGCGGCACAGGTGGGAAGGCGGCAAGGGCCACACGAGGCGGCGCACACTGACCATCTTCTTGCCCGCCACGAGCCTCCACACGTTGAGCGAGTCCTCCAAGCGTTCTGCGCCTCGCGTGAGCAGCAAGCGCAAGTGCGTCCTGTCGCGCCGCACCGGCGTCCGCAGCGTCCTTGGTGCTGGTCATGATGCGAGGGCCAGGGGGCTCTGTGGTGTCGCCCGCGAGGGCCGAGCTCTTGCCAGGAGCTGAGCACCGACCCAGGCGCCTCCGTTCCCTCACCGTGCTGTGGCCCTGTGCCGTGGCCGCCTCCGACTCCCTGCGCGCCTTCCAAAGCCTCGCCTCGCGCCTCCAGCGCTCATCGGGCTCCTTCTGCGCAAGCGCCAGCACCACCAGCAGCCCAAGCAGGCTCAGCAAGGACATGGAAGGGTGCTCGCGCTTCACCGGATCATGACCCTCGATGCGATTCTGACGAGATCACACCACCAGTGGGGCGGGTGCGTCGCATCGGGTGTGGGTTGCGAGTGCGGCTGTGGCATCACTGCGTGCTGCCGTGGTAGTGTGAGTGACAAGCAGCGAGCGCGCGTCAGAGGTCAGGCGCCTCCTCCTCTGCACGTGATCGACGCCACGCACGCTCAGCTGCGCGTCACGTGCCGTTTGGAGGGCGTGCTGACACCGTTTCGTTTGTGACAAGCAAAGTGATGCTGTCCGTTCGCGTGAAGGGAACGCCGCCCCCGGTGCAGGTGCAGCAGCTACCCTTCACGGTGGTGGCGCAGGACAATGCACCCTGGCAAGCGGCTGCGGTCAGCACGTACTTCCTGGTGCGGGAGTGCGGCGTCAGCGCTGCAGCGGGCCCGTTTGAGCGAGTGCTGCATGCGTCCTTCCGCGGCCGGGAGCTCAAGGGCGTGCGGGTGCCAGTGCCTGCGGGCTACGTGGGGGCGGTGGTCAGCGTGGAGCCGCAGTGCAAGCGCGCCCGCACTGCCGCCGGGGACGGTAGGACAGGCCGGGCCCCAGCAGCGTGCGGCTGAACCAGTGCCTGCAGGCGATGACGAGCCAGAGGGAGACGATTTGGCGGAGCAGCAGCAGCAGCGGCTAGGGCGCTCTGGTATTGAGTCGCGGCAGTTGCGAGTGCTCCAGCCCCTGATTCGGTCTTGCTGCAGGAGAGGTGGTGGGACTGTTCCACGACCTCGTCGTTTGGGAGCATGACTTTGCGCCGCTGGAGAGCGACACCATCTTCGAGTGTCTCAAGTGTAGGGCTGCTGTGTGCTGGCTGCTTTGTGTGGCTGACACAGTTGCTGGCAAAAAGGGCCAGCGTTTGCCGAGTGCATCCATCGTCCAATAGACGCGGCGCAAGTCGACCAACGGGATGAGAAGCTGCCACAGTAGACGCGGCGGCCACACGATGACCGCCCGACCAAATAACACCAACAAACGACGACAGAAGCTTTCATATGTTGGTGGAGGCCAAGGGGTCGTCAAGGAAATAGCCAGTCTGCAGCGTTTCATGAAACAAAGCCACAAACCGGCATGCGCTCACCTTGAGCGTCCAGTTGGTGCCTGACGCGCGCGCCACCAAGCGCACCACCTTGAAGGAGGGTGTGTGGTTGTGGGTGCGAGAGAGAGAGAGAGAGAGAGAGAGAGAGAGAGAGAGAGAGAGAGAGAGAG
>CAZYYU010000364.1:0-3116 GCA_964651735.1 uncultured Gammaproteobacteria bacterium
ACACACACACACACACACACACACACACACACACACACACACACACTGCACACACTGCACACACACACTGCACACACCGCACAGCTTGATGGCCAGACACACGCCGTCGGGCGTGACGCGCGCCTCCAGCAGCCGGATGATCGTGGCCCCAAACTCGTTCACGAAGTCCTCGCACGGCTCGCGCGCGATCACCGGCAGCCGCTGCCGCAAGGAATCGGTCAGCGACTTTTCCCTTCCACCCCACACCCCCACCCCGAGCCCGCGCACTGCATGGAAGAGGCGCGCGCCTTTTCCGTATCACCCAAAAGAAAGCAAAACGTTTTGCGCGGAGAATGACAAGTACAGAGTGTTTGGGCGGAGCAACGGAACCTGGCACAGCTTGTCCAGCGCGTCCTCGATGGTGGCGTCCTGCTTGCACCATCAACCAGCCAAGCCAAGCCAAGCAAGCAAGCAACGCACCCTGTACAGCGCGTCCGAGTCCACCTGAGGCGGGGGTGTGAACGGGCACGCGCACACATGACGCCGCACCAGCGTCAACACAATGGTGCAGCCTGCGCAGGTGCCGCCGCCTTTGACCCCGGCTCTTGAGCGTGCCGCGCGCCAGCAGCGAGCGGCCTCACCGTAGCGGTCGTTGGGCTGCGGGGCCAGGCCGCGGTGAGCAAGCCTCGCGCTTGGCAAATGCGCGCGCGCACCGACAAATGCGCCGTGCTCGAGCCGGCCAGCATGTTGCCGAAGATGGCTGGAAACGTCAGGGCGCGCGTCGGGGCGCCAGCTCCAAGTGCGGCCAGCGCGGCAAGCAGCACAAGCAACATGTTCCAAAACGGAGCCTGGTCCTGCCTCGGCAAGCACCCCCTGAGCGAGAGACGGCCACGCGGCTCCGGTCCAGCGCACCTCGGGCCGCGCGGAGTTTTTGCCCAATGGGTCGCAGCGCGTGGTGCTGACTCGGTGTGCGGGTTGTTGCAGCAGATTGCCCGACTCTCTGCAACCGTTCGGGGCTGCCCGCTTCGCCAGCCGCGCTCGCACAAAGGCGGCGGTGGCACCGGCCCGATCCGCGCTGGCAGTGGATCCAGCCATGGACGTCGGCGTGGTGCGCACGTGGAGCGATGAGGGCGTCCACCGGCGTTTCATCGGCTCGTTTGGGGGCTTCGTGTACGTGCGCAGCCTCGGCGAGAGCGACCTGCAAGCGGTGCCGTACGAGATGGTGGCGGTGTTCGACGACTACGAGGTGCGCTTGCCGGGACGCGGCGCCGCTGCGTTGCATTGACCGCGACGCAACAAGGTGGCGCGGCCCGAGGGCGGTGTGCCTCGCTCCACGGAGCTGCCCGCCGTGGTGACGCAGCTGGGCCACGAGGCGCAGCTGCTGGCGGTGTGCGTGCTGCGCAAGTACGTGTTCAGCCCCGAGCCACCTCCCGGCTCCATGGCGTTCGCGGTGCTGCAGGTGGCCTTGCTTCTCATCTCTCTCTCTCTCTCTCATTCGTGTGCAGTCCGTGCTCAACCTGGTGATGGAGTACATCCCACCGTACGTGGAGAAGCTGTACTGGTGCGCTGCATCAAGGGCTGGCGGTTCGCGTTGCACACATCACGCCACCGCTCCTCCAGGCTCGAGCAGGGCACTGTGCGTGTGGCGGACCCCACGTTCAAGCTGTACCTGGCCTCGCTGCTGCGTGGCCTGGATCTGTTCCTGCTGGATTTCGCTTCCACGCTGGCCGCCTGTCAGGTGCCATCGCGACGTGGCGTGCCCATCAATCTCACGTGCCTCCCCCCACCTCTGCCAGGTGACGTGACGTGCCACTGTGTGCTCCCGCCTCACGCCTTCCCCTTCCCTCATCCTCACCAGAAAACTAACAAGAAGTTTCGCACGGAGCCGCTGCCTGCGCAGCGCGAGGCGCTGCTGCGGGGCTTCTCGCGCCTGCTGTCGGATCGCCACAGCACGTGCATCCACGAACAGGTAGCGCTCGATGCGTGGAACGCGCCCCGCCATTTCCCGCAAACCCTTGTTGCTGGCAACAGGGCGGCGCGCATCTGCGGCTGGCCAAGGTGCAGCGCGTCAAGGCCCTGTACAACGCCCGCATGCAACTGCTGTTCGGTGACGCCAAGGTCGGCTCTGTCTCTTCCCCGCTGTTGCCGGTGTTTTTCAAGGGGAAACCACACCGAATGCCGCGCAGCACTGGCAAGCTGGGCTGTGGATGTCTTCAGCGGTCAAGTCCATCGCGCCGCTGATCGTGTCTGTGGTGCGTTTGATGCGGGGGGCCTCTTGCTCGTTTGGCCCTCAACCAGCGCGCACTGCAGCTGGACCGCTTCGCCACGCCGTACGCGCTGGCCGTCATCGCCAACCGCATGCTGGACGTGCTGATTGAGACGGGCGAGGCATCCGTCTCCAAGGTCTCTGTTGCTTCCCTCTCTCTTTCACTCTCTGCTTTCGCTTCCTCTCGTTCCTGCTCATTGTTTGCGATGCTTGCAGGACGTGGCGGAGGAGATCAAGAAGCCCCATCGTGCCGATCAGCAGTCGTTCGGCAAGGTGGTGTACACGTCGGTGGCGGAGGAGAACCGCATCTCCTCCATGTATGGCACGCTCATCACGTCCATCACCACGTCGCTCTTGTCCGTGGTTGAGATGAGCGGCTTGTTTCGGGTCGTGCTGCAGGTTTGTTGGCTCATGCCTTGAAGCGCGCCTCTTCGCTGAACGACGGGGGCTGCGCCAACAGGCCGTGGCCAAGCCGCTGCGGATGCTGTTCGAGAAGTCCATCGGCGCAGCGCTGTTGGCGGCCCTGGAGTCCAGCACGGCCGACGACCTCAAGGTTGGCTGCCAATGCACGCTTCCCAAACAAGAGCATTCTGAACCTCCCTTCACACACGCGCGCAACGCTGTGCAGAAGGTGCGCTTCACGATGCGGATGCTGTTCGGCGACGCGGCGGCACAGTCGTCCATGCATCGGGCCGCGCGCTCGTCCGTGTTGCAGCGCAGTGACCGTGACCATGTCGGCGACGCGGCCAAGCTCGAGGACTTGCTCAGCTCGGCCTTCGACGCTGCCATGCACGAAGACGTGGCGGATCTGCTGGACAAGGTTCTCTCTCTCTCTCTCTCTCTCTCTCTCTCTCTCTCTCTCTCTCTCTCT
>CAZYYU010000365.1:0-3098 GCA_964651735.1 uncultured Gammaproteobacteria bacterium
CACACACACACACACACACACACACACACACACACACACACACACACACATTGACGAACCCGGACGTGCACATCTGCGCAGCTTCAGCAGAAGGGCCAACCACATCGACGTTCTCACCGAGCACATTCACTTCGACCCGCTCCTTCCAAACACAAAAAAGGTTGAGCAGCAAAACGAGCACCACAACCTGGCCAAACACACCCGAGAGCTCCACATCTTCGTGAACCACACCCTGCATCGAATCCCTCTCCGGATCGTGCCCTGTCAACAGCGTCAAGCAACGCAGCGGCGCACCGCTCAATCACCTGCTTCACGTGCACCTTGAGCACGGTGCCGACGCCGATGCTTTGTTTGCGTTCCACTTCAGCCCGGCTCGAAAGCGTGTGCACCAACGCACTCACACTCGGGACGCCTGCGCTGTCAGTCAGCCCGAACAGCCGCCACCACCAACCACCACCACCATCACCTTGAGCACTTGGAAGATGGGCAGGGCGCGGCTGGTCGCCGTCAGCGGTTGGCGGGCAACAGCAACATGGCCTCACTTGGCAAGCACCGGATCGGCCGTCACGGGGAGTGACTTGAGCGCCTCGAACAGCGTCGGCCCCGCGTAGAACGACTCGTAGGAACGGCTGTTGCGCCGACCACCTCATCAGCCACAGCCAAGCTTCCCCCACCGGGACAACCTCGGCTCGGTCAGGTTGGCTCCCGTGAACGCGCACACGGGAATGAAGCTGACTCTGGAGTAGCCTGCCCTGCCATCAGTGTCCACGCCGCAAAAGACAGCTGCAGCGGGACCACACCCTCTGCCTCCACCAGCGCCCTGCCCAGCAACACCTGCGGGGCGCGGTGAGCCACCATCACGCCAATCACAAGGCCCCCGACCTTCACGTCTTTGGGCAACGCGACACGCAGATGCACAGCCCTTGTTCGCGCGCAAGTGTTACACAGTGGTGCGCACTCACTCCCCTCACAGCACAGTTACGCGAGCAGCAACGTCCGCATCCTCAGCCGGAACGGCAGCGGGAACTGCTGCCTCCACTCAGCGGCAATGGGCAAACAAGCCCCCCCCCCCCCGTACCTCCCGGTGCGTGGCGGTCGTGTAGTCCTTCGACGATCCCACTTTCCATCGTGTCAGGTGCTTCTGTGCACCACAGACCAAGTTGAGCGCCTGCACAAAACAAGCGCCACCCCCACAACCTTGACACACGCCAGGACCTCCTCGAAGCGTGCAGCGGGGTCCTTGGCCGTGTCCAGCTTGTTCACCTGGCAAACACGCAGCCTCAGCCGGCGCGCGTCTCACACCACAGCCTCCTTCGTCACCGCAACAATCACGCGTCGGATGCCGAAACCGCGTATCATGCGGCATGCACCGTCGACGCCACCACTCCACCAGCCCTGACGGGGGCTCAGTGCGCGACGCGACCAAGCCATCGGCCCGTCTCACTTTGGCCATAGTCGACAACTCTGCTTCCAGCGCATGATCAGCGCTCACCACCAACAACGCCGCGGTGGCCAGCGACGCTGCAATGGCCTGGTTGCGCAAGAACTCTCTGTGCCCTATTGCGCCGTGAGGAATGCGGCAGGAACGCACGCGTGCTGGCCCCACCGGGAGTGTCCATCAACGTCAGCTCCGTGCCCAGCACCTCGCACATCCGGTTGTTGTGGATGGTCAGCCCGCGCTCCCGCTCGTCTCGACGAGAGTCAAAAGCCCATGCGTAGCGGAACGAGCCCTTGCCAAGCTCCTCGGCGCGCTGTCGCAGCGTGGCCCACGCACTGGGCTCGTGCACTTGGCTGCGGGGCGAGTACGGCAGCAACAGCGGTTGGCCCTGCTCGCTCAACTGCTTGCACATGTGGCCCAGCAGCGTGCTCTTGCCGCAGTCCACGTGGCCAAGCACCACAACTCGGCTCATGACCCCTCTGAACACCACGCGACTTCATTGCGGGCTTGCCTGGCCAAAAAAACATGAGCTTCCGCACAGCGCCCTGCACAGCCGCACCTCATCGACGCTCATGGAAGGAGTGCGCTCGCTCCACAAGCGCAGCCACTGCGAGGCAAGCTCGGCCTGCTTCTCCCACCCAAGGTCCTGCCGCAAACGGCCGCCATCAGCATCCAGCCGCAAAACACACAACGCATCCGCATCTTGCCTGCAGCACCAGCACCAAAAGCTTGGCCGCGGCCTCCTGCTCCTCATCAAAGTTGGACAGCGACAAGGCCTTGCACAGCACGCCGGCGCTCTTCCGCGTCGACTGTCTAAACGCGCACAGGAACAGCGCGTACTCGTACAGTGTGCTGGCGTTGTTGGGGTCCTCTGACAGGCTGAACGAGTACCTGCACAGCGACGAGGGTCGGGATCAACACGAAGCAACCATTGGGGACGGGGCCTCACAGGAATTTGATGTAGCGACACGAGGTGGACCAGTAGCGCTCGCTGGACAGGCAGCCCAGGCACGCAATGGTCCTGACCCGGCCCATGTGCACGGCTGTCGCGTCCTGCAACAGCGTCCCAACGTGTCAGCAGCAACCACCACCAGCAGCAACCGCCGCACCTGCTCCAACGCCTCCAGAATGAACAGGTTGCTGGCCAGGTAGCGCTGCGCCACGGGCGAGCTGGGGTTGGTGCTCATCTCGCGCGCAAACGCCTCGCAGCTCAGCATCAGAAAGTGTTCGCGCAGCTTCGGATCCGTCTCCTGCGTCCACATCCACGGGGTCAAACAAAGGCCAGCGGCAGGCACAACCTGTTGAGCGAGACCTTCTCGGCGTACATGCTGTACATGACGCCCGTGGCGTGCGCGCCGCGATTGTTGAGCTTGAGGCACGGCTTGAGCGTGAGATCGTCCGAGTACAGCACAGCGCCGGTCTGGGTCCAGCGCGTCCACGGCAGGTGCGGCAACGCCACGTCTGTGGGTCGTCGTCTGCTGCCGTCTTGCTTCACGCCGATGTAGGCAAAGTTCAAGTCCTGCAGCTTCAGCACCACGTGGCGGTTCTCCTTGATCCACGCCAGGTTGGCGTCCACCAGCGCAGCTGTCACGTGTGGAGCCCACACAAAGCCCATCTGCTCCGACACGCGCAGCAGCACCAGCATCATCGCCAGCGGCAG
>CAZYYU010000366.1:0-3084 GCA_964651735.1 uncultured Gammaproteobacteria bacterium
CGCAGCTGCCGACACGCTGCCACGCAGTGCGGCCGTGGCTGCGTTGGCTCTGGCCACGGCGGACCAGCGCTCTGATGCGCCTGCCACTGAGGCCGCTGCTCCACCGCCGCCGGCTGCTCCCGGACCTCCGCCGCCACCTGCTGCCGGTGGTGCTGCCAAGGGCACGACCTGTCCCAAGTGCAACCAGTCGGTCAAGTCGTTTGCGGAGCTGTTTGGCGCGCACAAGAAGGTGTGTCCCGCCGAGCAAGGTGACGGAGCGGCTGCTGCTGCACCGCCTCCGCCGCCGGCTGCCGCTGCTGGACCGCCGCCGCCGCCGCCCTCTGCTGGACCACCGTCGCCGCCGCCGCCGCCATCTGCGGAGGCTGCCGCGCCGCCGCCGCCACCACCGGCTGCTCCCGGACCTCCTCCACCTCCACCTGCTGCTGGTGCCGCTGCCAAGGGCACTTCGTGCCCCAAGTGCAACCAGTCGGTCAAGTCGTTTGCGGAGCTGTTTGGCGCGCACAAGAAGGTGTGTCCCGCCGAGCAAGGTGACGGAGCGGCTGCTGCCGCCGCACCACCGCCTCCGCCGGCGCCGACAGCGGACTTGGCCGCGCCACCGCCTCCTCCAGCGCCTGTCGCAGGCTCGTTCTGTCGTGCATGTGCTCGTCACAGCATCTCACTGTCAGGTTTCCGCAGCGCCCGAGAAGCTTGGAGCCATGTCTTGGTGAGGCGTTTGGTGCACTGCGAGACTGATCGTTGATGGCTTGTTGCAGTCCTCACTGCGGCGTGGCCACAGCCAACTTTGAGGCGCTCGTTCAGCACAAGGAGACTTGCTCCGCCGCCTCAGGTACTGCGAGCCCTTGTGTGGGCGGGTTGCTGCACAGCTGACGGCGTTGCCAGCTCCCAAAGCTCCGGTGGTGCTGCCGCCATCTGATGCGCGCTCTGCTTCGGGGGTGGTGGTGGTGGTGGTGCCGGAGCTGGTGCGCACTCAAACTGCCGCTGACGTGTTCCGCTCATGCTTGCGTTTGCAGGACCCCAAAGTGAGCACGGCTATTGTTGGCGCCTTCACCACAGCCACTCTAACAACATGCGCAACGGCACATCAAGGCCTCGGCGGACGCCCTGGCCCGCGCAAAGAAGTTCATCAAGACCAAGTCTAAGATGGAGGTGCGCGCCTCGCAGCGCGCTCTCGGTGGGTGCGCTGACTGTGCGTTGGATCCTCAGGACGGAATGCGGCTGTTGAGGGAGGCCGTGAACTTTGATCCACGCAACGTGGAGGCTCTCATCTTCAGGTTGGTTGGTTGGTTGGTTGGTTGATTGGTTGGTTTGAGCGGCAGGTCCGTGACTGGCCATCAGGGCATCGGTGCTGTGCACGCAGGAGAAGTACGCCGAAGCCAACGCCGACTGTGATCGCGCACTGGCTGTCAAGCACGACAACGCGCAGGCATCCCCCTCGTTTCACCGTCCACCACAGCTTTCTCAAAGGCGTTCTTCATTTTCAGGGCTGGTTCGTCAAGGCCAAGGCCAGCCTGTATCTGGGCCAGTTCTCTGAGTGCTTGAGATGTTGCGACGAAGGCCAGAAGGTGCTGGTGGCAGTGCGTCCTGAGTTGCGCGTAGTTGACGGCCCACTCAGGTGGATCCCGCGCACAAGCAAGCGCAGTTTGCAGACATGCGCAAGAACGCCGAGGCCGGCATGATCCCCAGCGAGCCGCCCAAACTGAGTTGCGGAGCTGCGCTGTTGTGTGCGCAGTGCATTGCTCACTTTCGCTCGTGCAGCCAAGGCCGCTGTGTCCGCCGCGGCGGAGCCCAACAAGGCCGCCAAGACGGGCACCAAAGAGGAGCGGCGCCGCGCCAAGGAGGAGGCCAAGCGCCTCAAGGAGGAGGAGAAGAGGTCGGGCGCACCTTGTTGTGTCAAGCCAGGGCGTCTGACGCGAGGCCCCGGTCAAGGCTGCGTGAGGAGGAAGCTGCTGCGCGGGCTGCGGCGGACAAGCAGCGGCGCAAGGAAGAGAAGCGGTTTGCCCCGTTGTTTTTGGCCGTGCTCGCTGCACACTGACGCCGCCGAACCAGCGCACGCGAGCTGGAGAAGACGGTGAAGAAGGCCCACAACAAGGGCGCGGCCGAATATGACAAGCAGCAACGCGACGAGGAACGGAGGTGCCGGCGAGCATGTTCTTGTGTGCATCGTTGGTCACACTTGCGCGCGTCTCAGGCAGCGCGAGGAAGAGGCTGCTGCGTGCGCCGCGGCAGAGAAGCAGGAGCGCGAGGCCAAGCTCGCCGCCGAGAAGCAGGAGCGCGACGAGGAGAAGCGGTGCGTGCCCCTGTGTCGCTGGCGGGCCGGAGCTGACGTGCAGGCCATAGGCGACGCGAGCTCGAGGCTGCGGCCAAGGTCGCCGCCGAGAAGGAGCGACGCGAGCAAGAGGAGGAGCGGCGGCGGCAGGAGAAGGAGGACAAGGCGCGCGCCAAGGCCCAGCGCCGGGGCGCGCTGCAGTGCCTGGGATGCGCGGCCATGATCCCGCCAGGCAAGAAGTTCTGCGTGGATTGCGGTGCACCGGCCCCGCTGCCGCTGCCACCGCCGCCCAAGAAGTGCACCAAGTGCGGCACGCGTCTGGTGGCCAGCAAGAAGTTCTGCGCCGACTGCGGGCTGTCCGTGGACGAGATGGTCAAGCCGCCCCTGGAGTGCACCAAATGCGATGCCAAGCTGGCCAAGGGCGCCAAGTTCTGTCCCGACTGCGGCGAGTCCATGGACCAGATGCTGGCCGCGCTGGTGGCGGCGCGCAAAGCGCAGTCGCTTGCGGTGCCGGCCGTGGTCAAGCAGCGCGAGCTGTCGCAGAAGAGCATTGTTGCCGCTGCTGCTGCTCCGCCGCCCGCTGCCGCTGCGCCAGCGCCAGCGCCAGTGGTTGCCGCAGCGCCGCCAGCGCCCGTGGTTGCTGCTTCTGCTGCAGCACCTCCACCACCGCCGCCTGTTGCAGCTTCCCAGCCCCCGCCGCCGCCGCCGCCGCCGCTCGTTGCTGTTGGTGCTGAAGTGGCAGCACCCCCGCCGCCGCCGACGCCCCCTGCACCGGCTGCTGAGGCTGCTGCTGCTGCTGAGCGGCGAACGCACCGTAC
>CAZYYU010000367.1:0-3070 GCA_964651735.1 uncultured Gammaproteobacteria bacterium
CGTGGTCGTTGGAGCGGTTGTTGGAGCGGGCGTCGTTGTCCCCACGTTGGTTGTGGTTGTCGGAAAGGCGCACGCCTGGCCGCGGTGTCGGTGTTGGGCCGCGGCGAGCGCGACGAGAAAGAGCACAAGCACGAGCCGAAACATTCTCGTATGAGACAAGCGCAGGTGAAGTGAAGTAAAACCCTCTCCTCCGCTTGACTCTGCACGAAACACGTCATCGTTCGCGGCGTCGTCGCAGAAAAAAAGGCGAGGGCAAGGGCGTTGTCCCCAGTGGGCATGCAGTGCCGAAAGGACTTGTTCGAACTCGACGATGGCGTGCTGTATCTCGCGTCCTGCTCGCGCTACCCGCTGATGAAGTCGACGCGGCTCGCATGCTGCGCCGAGGTGAAGCGCAAGGCCCGCAGGCCTTGGGACATCAACTATTCGGCCCAGCGCGAGAGCCTGCGGTCGCTGGTGGCACAGACGTTGTTCGGCGCGCCCGTGGACGCGGTTGCGTTCTATCCCTGTGTGTCGCATGCGGTGCGTGGGCCGCTGGATGGGCTAGCTACTCGTGGCATCAACCGCTGGAGCCGCAGGCAACGGTGGCGCTGCAGACGGTTGCTCGGAACTGGCGCACGGCCAGCAAGCGGTTGTGCCTCGTGGTGCGGGATGACATTGAGGTGCAGCCGCGGCATGGGTGTGCTGCTCGCCTCGAGGGTGACCACAAGCGCAGAGCCTGATCTTGCCGGCCCAACACGAGTTTCGCGATGCACTGCTGGTGGCGCCCTCACAGGAGCAGGTGGAGGGGCTGCTCGAGCAACGCGGTGCAGAGGTGGCTGTGGCAGTGCTGACAGTGTGCTTCTGGGCCACGGGCACTGCGCTCAGCCTGGAGCGCGTGACGGCGTTGTGCGCACGGCACGGCGTGGCGCTCGTGCTTGACGTGACGCAGTCGCTTGGCGTGTAAGTTGCTGCATGGTGTCTTCTCCATCTTGGGCTGATGGATGGGCGGCTTCTGTGTGCAGGTTCGACCACGAGCACATGTTTGACGGATATCCCGATTTGCGCTTCTTTGCGTGCGCTGCTGCCCACAAGGTGCTGCTTGAGCTGCCCTTTGTGTTCTTGCTCCCTTCACCGCTGTTGCAGCATTTGATGGGTCTGTATGGCACCTGTGTGAGCTACGTCAGCAGGCAAGAGGGAGCTCCGCACTGCAATGAGCCCCTGACAGCGCAGCGATAGGCCGTTCCTTGAGCACTTGGTTGTTGCAGACCATCACTGCAAGAACGTGCCTGAGGCTGACGAGTGGGATCGCCATGGCACGCATTTTTCATTGTTTTCATGTTTCCATGAACTCAGGGTTCTCTTGCAGGGGGCATGACAGACGCTGGATACCCGCTGGAGGTGCGAGCTGTGCTGCCTTGTGCGGCGGGCTCAAGTTCTGAGGGGGGGGCCGTGCATTCAGGCCGCTGTGCGTGCAAGCCGTCTGGACAGTGGCCAGAGCAATCCTGTGGCGTTCGTGGGGCTCTTGGATGCGTTGCAGCAGCAGCAGCATCAGGTGTGCACTTCCCGCTGCAGCGTGACCGCTTCCCCAACGATGCGTCCTCAGTGGTCACGGGCAGCGTTGCGCAAGTACCTGGGCACACTGACGGAGCGTGCCAAGGCGGTGTTTGTTGCAGCGGGTTGGGCTGTCAACGTTGGCTCAGTGCATTGCTTCCACGCCACGCACCCCAAATCGGAGGCCGCGTACACTGCGCTTCGCCGGGCTGGTGTGGTGGTTGACCACCGGCATGGGGGCCTTCGCATCAGCTTCGGCGTGTACAATGGCCTCAGCGACGTGGAGCTGCTCGCTGCTGCGTTGCACGACGTGACGTGTGGCTTGTGAGTGTCAGGGCTGCTTCCTGTCAACGCAGCAAAAATGCAATGTTTGCTCGCAATTCCAAACAATCGTCCCTTTGCACAGGGTGTCTGACGCAGTAGGTCAGTGCTGGGTCTTTGGCTGGGCTTCTTCGCAACGCGTTTTTGCGCCGTGACGTGTCGTGGATCTTTGCTTGCACAATCCGACGCCCCCGGTGGCCTGTCGAGGACGGCGAAGGGTGCTAGTAGCGCGCACTCCCCTTGCCAGTGCCGAGATTCAGCAGCGCGCGCTGCGATCTTGTGTTTTCGGACACGTCATGCGAACTCACACGCACCCGCGCTGCTCAGCGATCGCCATGTCCATCTACCAGCCCTTTCAGCGTGGAGCTTTGGTGTTGCGCAACAGGTTCGCCATGTCGCCCATGACGAGGGGCAGGGCAACGGTCGACGCAGTGGCCACGTTCCTCCCCAACGAGCTCACTGCTGAGTACTACGCGGCCCGTGCGCGCGGAGACTGTGGTCTGATCATCACGGAAGGCGTCCATGTCAGCAACAAGGTCCTTGTTTGGCTGCGCGCCCGCAATGTGCCCGCTGCTCAGGTCTCTGTTGCGTTTGCAGGCCAGAGGCTGGGTGAATGTGCCAGGCATTTGGACGGATAGCCAGGAAGCGGGCTGGAAGGCGGTGGCGGCCAAGGTGCACGAGACGCCTGGCGCCGTGCTTTGCATGCAGCTGTGGCACATGGGCCGCGTCACGCACTCCACGTTTGGAAACGGCCAGGTTGTCGTGTGCGCATCGTTATCCCTTGCACTCACGCATTACCCCTTGCAGCCGTGGGCTCCCAGTGCTGTGGCAGCGGTTGAGAAAGCGCGCACGCCCTTTGGAGCCCTGCCCTGCGAGGTGATGGCGCGGGCCTGTGAGGGTTGCAGAAGAGCGGCGCTCACCAGACCGCCAAACACAAGGTGCCGCACGAGATGAGCGAGGAGGACATTGCCAAGACCATCGCAGAGTTCGTGGAGGCCGCTCGCCGTGCGCTGCGGTGCGATGGGGGCTGTGAGTGGCGCTGGCAACGACTCAATCATCGTCGTCAGAGCCGGTGTGGATCTGGTCGAGGTGCATGGAGCCAACGGGTACATTGTCCACCAGGTTGTGGAGAGAGAGAATACTTGGCGGCTGCTTGCTGACGAGCACCAGTTCCTCTCGGACCGCGCCAACCGCCGCACTGGTGCGCTGTGTGTGTGTG
>CAZYYU010000368.1:0-3067 GCA_964651735.1 uncultured Gammaproteobacteria bacterium
GCCTTGGCAGCGTCCTCCTAAGGGGAGGCGGATGCGCGCATCAGCAACCAGAACAAGCGCGAGCGCGCCCCAGCAACCTTGGCGCTCAGCTGAGCCTTGAGGTTGGCCTCCTTCTCGGCCAGAGCCTGCAAGCGCGTGAGACCGCGCGCGCGTCCAGCAAACAGCAGCCGCACCTGCCCGGCGAAAGCATCCGCCTTGGTCTGGGAGTTGCGGCGCTTCTTCTGGGCCGCCAGCTTGATCTGCGAGCACACATGAACACACGGGCACACTCGAGCGCGGAACGGACCTTCTCCAGCTGAATCTTCTCAGCCCCGTACTTGTTCTTCAGCGCCTCAGCCTCGGCCTTGGCCTTGCTGCCCTGCAAAAGCAAACGATGAGCGACAGGGGAACCCACCTCATCCGGTGCGCACGAACCTTGACCCCACCCTGGGCAGCCTCGTCCTCCAGCTCGGCGATCTTGTCGGTGAAGGAGCGCTCCTGCGCCAGCGCAGACTGCAAAGGCCAGTGGGCGTGAGTGCAGCCGCCCCCCTTCCCAAGCGCTCTATCTCTCTGCCCGACCTGGTACTCCTCGATGGCGCCATCCAGCTCGGCGCGCAGATCACTGCGCCGCAAGGTTGAGCCGCAAGCCACGAACGGAACACGCCAAGGCTGGTCCCACGCACGCGGGCAAAGGGTCCTCCTCGATCAGCACGTCATCGACCGTCTGGCGGGTCGAGCAGAGCACAGTCAGCAAACGGGCGCGGACCGCTCGCAAGGCACGCAACGCGACGAGCGGGCAAATCAGCAGAACAGAAATATGTAGAAAAATTCACGGTAACGTCGTGGGTAAGTTTCAGGTCATCACTTTTGGCCCACGGGACAGCAAGAAAGCAGCCAGGCGCGCTCACCTTCTTGTACTTCCACAGCAGGTACTCGATGAAGGAGATGCCCTTGGAAAAGTCGATGTGCGCAAAGAGCTTCTTCATGGCGTCGCGCGTCATGGTGTTGTCCTGGGTGGTCAGGAAGCGGAGGAACTCAGCCTCGTTGAGCTTGCGGCCATCGCCCTTCTCCTGGGCCGAAATCTGCGCAGGGCGGCCCTTGAGCAAGCGGCAAGGGCAGGTTCACGCCCAAACCTTGCGGAACACTTGCGACGTCTCCAGCACCTCCTCGAACTTGCCGTCGAACTCCTTCATGTAGCGGTTCAGGAAGAACTGCCGCCGCGTCTGTGAGGTAACCGCGCGGCGCTGCCCTCGGCATGCACGCACCTTGGACTGCTGGTCCAGCTCCCGCTGCGTAATCTCCTGGAACTGCACACGCGCGCCCGCTGGTCAGCACACGCGGAAAAAAGCGGGCAGCAAAGCCCGGCGAGCAGCGCACGTGAGGCTGCGCACCAACCCCTCGCCAGCGCTGCACAGTGCGCCCCACGAAGCCGCAAGCAAAACGCGGAACGAACGAGACTGCCACGCATACCCACGCGGCGCCCCCAACAAGCGTGCGCACGCACGCACACGCGCAGCGAGGTGCAGAGGAGAGACAAACAAAAGCGGGGGAAGCAAGGCGCTGGAGCCAGCCTGCGATCGCTGCCCCCGAGCGAACACGTCCAAGCGCGGCGTGCAGCAGCAAGCACGCGCTTCATGGTGCTCGCGGATTTCGCGTCGCGGCAAGAAACAGGCAAGAGCGCACGCGCTCCGACCTTGTCCATGTTGTGGCTTTGCGGCAGCAGACCCTCCACCCACGAGAATTTTTACGGCGCGTTGGCAGCCGAACCGCCGGTGGCCTGCCGCACCTCGTCGAGGTCGTCAAAGCCCGGGATGAACTCGTCAGGCTCGGGCTGGTAGGCCTCATAGTCGAACTCGGGGTCAAACAGATCAATCTGGGGCGCGGGCGCTGCCAGGCAAGTGTGACAAGCCAGCAAGCAAGGAAAGCCCTCTCACCGTCCCACGCGCCGCCAATCTCTTTGGGCAGCGTGTCGGCGTGGAAGTGATCCGCCAGCTCTGGCATGTGCACCGCCGATGAAAAACGCCAAACACTTCCCCCATCCACCGCCGCACCTTTGGGCTCGATGAACTGCACCTTGTTCTGCGTGCGCTCATCCAGCATCGGCTTGACGACCTGCCACACACACGTCACGGCGGCTTGGGGGGGAGGCAAGCAGCATCTCACCTTCCACACCTGCACCGAGGACATGAGCAACGCCGGCAGCGCGCAGCAAAACGACGCACCCCGTAAATCAAGAAGGGGTAGTGCACCAGAATGATCCGCCTGCAACAAGGACGCGCGTCAAACAAACGACAACAGGCCAAGTCCCTCCTTTCGGCGCCGACCCTATCACTTCGGGGTAGTAGCTCTGCAACACAGGCAACATGGCCCTCAAGATTGCAACGTCCACTGGCAATCATGCGTTGAGAGAGTGAGAGGGACGGAGCAAGCAAGCAAACAGGGAACGTCACCGTTTCTCATGCCCAAATCGTACATGTTCATCAGCACGCAGAACTGCTTGTGCTCCGTCCTGACCGTCTTGTCCCACAGCTGGTCCATGTACCACACAATGGCGCGCACTGCACACACCGTCACCACTTGCATAGCCGAGCACCACACACACGCACCAGCAGACTCGATCTCGCGATACTTTGGGTTGTGGCGCCGCACGCAAATATACAGAATGACGCGCCCGTAGATGTCGTAGTTGTCCTTGTTGAACATCTCCTGGGGGGAAGCAACAACCAACCGACGATGAGGGGAAATCGCACGACTGTGGTTTTGCAGCGCACCGTCTTCAAACTGAGCGAGATGATGCGGCGCAGCGGAGCGAGCGGAGCAAGACCGGAGCGCCAAGTGATGGCGTTGCGCAGCATCAGCTCCGCGGCGTCCAGATCCCACTGCCTGGGCCACCGTGACGTGAGGGAGGGGAGATGATAGGAGGGCGCTGCGTCGCTGACCTGGCGCGCAAGAAGCGCACACACGTCGTGGGATCCTTTGCGGTGACACGCCGGTTCAGCGGCCGGCAGCACAGCAAATGGCGGCGCAAAAACCTTGGCGAAATGCGGGATCATCACGTCCGCGACGCGCCTCTGCAGCTCCGCCTGCC
>CAZYYU010000369.1:0-3064 GCA_964651735.1 uncultured Gammaproteobacteria bacterium
TTGTTGTTGTTGTTGTTGTTGTTGTTGTTGTTGTTGTTGTTGTTGTTGTTGGTGTTGTTATCATCGCCGTCAAGCAGTCGGCCAGGGACAAAGACAAGTGACAGATCGCAGTCGTGGAATGTCGCCGAGGCCGCCGAATACACACGCACAGAGGGGCTGGCCACCCCACATCCACATGGAGCATGTCGGGGGCGCTGTGGCTGCGGTGGGCAGTGGCGTGCGCGACGCGGACGTGGGACAGCGCGTGAGAAAGGCCGTGGCCCAGGTGTTGGGCGTGGAAGAGGCCGAGGTCGGCAACGACATGGACCTGCAGCGCGACCTGGGTGCAGACTCGCTGGACCTCGTGGAACTCGCCATGGAGTTGGAGCAGGTCTTTGCACTGCCCGCCATGTCCGATGAGCAAGTGCAGGGCATACGGACGGTTCAGCAAGCCATCGACCAGGTGGTGGCGAGCATCGGCTCGGGTGCGGCGAAGTGAGCGCGGCGCATGAAGAAAGTCAGCGTTTCGCGCGCTTGTTCAGAGGGGTTGTTCGCGATGGTGTTGCTGGTGCTTCTGGCGTTGGTGGCCGTGGCCGTGGGAGGAGGACAGGTTCAGGTGCTTGACAAGTGAGAGTTTGTCCCTTCCCTGTGCGGCACGGCGAAGCTCAAGGGGCCCCAGGTACAACGTGGACGACGCCATCGGCAAGGGTCCCGTGTTCGTCAAGTAGGCGGAGCTGGCTCGCGTGGTGAGAGCTCGCTGCTGGATCTTTGTTGCGCTGACGCAGCAAGCGGGGCAGGCAGGTGGCGGCAAGGGGGGGGGAGGAGCCTGACCGCTCGCAGGTTCTTCGCACCTTGGTGCGGCCACTGCAAGGCCATGGAGGCGGACTGGCAGACGTTCGCTGGACAGGCCCAGGGCGTGGACGTTGCCTCGGTGGACTGTACGTGCTGGTGCACACGCGCAGCGCTGCGCGCTGGCTGACCATCCTTGCAGGCACGCAGGAGAAGGAGCTGTGCGAGGCCTTTGGCATTGGTGCGTCCCTTTGTCCTGCGCGCGCGCGTTGCTGCTGACGCGCTCTTGGCAGGGAGCTACCCGACGCTGCTGCTGCTGAAGGACGGCAAGAGCCACACTGTACGCCTGGTGACGGCATGCGCGCATGTTCTCACCGGGGTGTCCGCGCAGTTTGACCGCCAGAGGACCTTGGCCGACTTTGAGAACTTTGCCAAGTCCTACTACACCCACAGCACGACCAAGACCGCCGCCATTGTAAGCCAGCCTGTGGTGTGCACGTTGCCTTGCAGTGACATGGGAGCACGCGCCAGCCCGCGTTTGCGCTGGAGGACAGGAAGCGTGAGGCTGCGCCGGCCGCGGCCCCGTCTGAGGCCACAGCCCCCGTGCATGAGGTCGTGGTCCTCACTGATGGTGCTGCTGCTTTTGCTGGTGCTGCTTGTTTGCTGCTGACCCGGTGGCTTGCAGCTGACTTCAAGGCCAAGACGTCGTCTGGCGTGTGGATCGTCGAGTTCTACGCGCCTTGGTAGGGCCGCCTCCAGCGCTGTGCTTGTGCTGATGCAGCGTCCAGGTGCGGCCACTGCAAGCATCTGGCACCCAAGTGGGACCAGCTGGTGCGGCGGCGGCGGCGGCGGCGGCTGCGCTTGTCACGTTTCTCTTGCCGCCCACACCCTCTGCGTGCAGGCCACCAAGGCCGACGCGTTCCACGTGGGCAAGGTTGACTGCACTGGTGCGGTCATGTTGCTTTCTGCTTTTTGTGCCTCTTGCTCAGGCAGTCGCAGTGAACAAGGGCGTGTGCGGCGCGTTCAGCATTCGCGGCTACCCCACCATCAAGGCAGGCTGCCTCCAGCATCGCGGCTGACCGCTGCTCACGCTGCAGCAGGTGCTCGCCAAGAGCCAGCAGTACGACTACAGCGGCCAGCGCAACGTGGACGACTTTGTGGCCTTTGCAAGCGGCGGCTACGCCAATGGCTCGGTGCGCGCCCTTGCCTGAGCTGCGCCTTGCAGTAACGTGCGTGCAGGGTTCCGCGGTGCCCTCGGCGTACAGCGTGTAGTGAAAGTAGCGATGGAGGGTGATGTGGAGCCCGATGGGGACAGTGTGTACGGTGGGGACGACCAGGACCGCGGCGCCGCCGTTCAGCCACAGCAGCAACAGGAAGAAGCGCCTCAGCCGCCGTTGGTCCACAGCCTGATGGCCGTCGACGAGGCCGCCGACAACCCGCTGCAACTGGTGCCCGCTGCTGCTGCTGCTGCGCGTGGATTGGCTTTCGAGGTCGCTGACCAGCAGGCGCGGGCCTCCCGCAGGTGGACGGCGAGGAGCTCATCATGAAGAAGGTCAAGCACGGAAGAGCGTCGGCGAGGGGACTGACGCCCGTGTGCAGGACGGCGTGGGTTTTGAGGCGCCCACCGTGACGCGCGCGCGGCTGTCGGGCCAGCTGGTGCTGACCACGTGGAGGTGCGCCGTGCTGTGCGCCTTGCAGCGTGCGCGCGTTAACGTCCTCCCCAGGCTCATCTTTGTGGGCCAGCAGCCCGGCGAGTTCAAGTACTTTGTCGCCGTCACCAAGGTCCCAAGGCGCGCTGTCGGAGCCCCTGCACTTGACACTGCACGCAGGTGGAGAGCTTGGTCAAGGAGGGCAAGAAGGCGGCCGTGGCGTCAGAGTAAGGAACCGTCCCCAGCGCGCTTCACTGACCAGTTCCCAGCTACTGCCTGCATGTGCAGACCAAGGACTTCCGCCGCTTCTCCCTCTACTTCACGCACTGCAGGTATGCCACGGGCAGTGGGCTCTTTCTTGTCCAACCCCAGCTGCAGGGACGCTCTGGCTGGGTTCCGTGCGTACCTCAGTGAGTTCTCTCTTGTGTGTGCACTCTGCATGCACCAACACACTGTAGGGTCTTTGCAGCGCAGTGGGGACGTCATTTGTGCATCTGACTGCTGCAGCACAGTGAGCGTGCTGGTGCTAGCCTGCCCTGTGCCGAGATGTTTGCGTACCGCAACAGCAAGTTCACGGCCTTTGATGAGGGTGGTATGTGAGAGAGAGAGAGAGAGAGAGAGAGAGAGAGAGAGAGAGAGAGAGAGAG
>CAZYYU010000370.1:0-3052 GCA_964651735.1 uncultured Gammaproteobacteria bacterium
TGCACGGCCACGCACCGGCCTCAGTTGCGGCCTCCATTGCACGCCTGGGTGGGAATCCCGCTCCCCGCCGTCGGCCGACCCTCCAAGCCAGCCGATTTTGTTCGCAATGGGGGCTTTCGCGCTGGTGGCGGTGTCGCTGGTGGTCGCGTGGGCTGGACTTGGAGTTGGCGCGACTCTACTGCTTGACCTGCTGGCGTTGCTGGCGCTGCGCCTTGTCCTTGGAAGCCCGCGCACTGCGCCCGTCGCGTCCACCAAGGCGGGCCGCGCCACGGACAGGCGGTTCGTGCTCAACACCATGCCCGTTAGCCACTTCGCGGAGAAGGCGCGCTTCGTGCTGGACGCGCTGGGGGCCGACTACAGCGAGCACACACGCGGCGGCGGCTTGACGCTGTTCCTGGAGGCCAAGTCGGTCCCGTCGCTTGTGGACCACGCGTCGTGCAGCGAGATAGGCAACAGCGACCATATCCTGCGCTTCCTGGGTGACGACCGCTTGAGAAGGCGCGCATTTTCCCATGCTCAACGGCGCAGCCACCGAGGTGCCTCCAAACCCCAAGTACCCTCTGCTGCTGGTGCGCAGCGCAGGTGAGCCTCGCGTGCAAGGCTCGCTTTGCTCATCGCACAGATCAAGAGACCATCAGCTGGGAGCAGGTGAGAGGCCACCTTGCGCACAAGGGCTGCTAACGTTGTGTGACAGGACCTGAATGCGTATGGCCATGCGATACAAGGGTATGCGTATCGCTACCTGCTCGGGCCCGGCGCTCCGCCCAGGTAGGTTGCTTTGGCGCGCGCCTTTTCAGTGGTTTGACTTGCTGGTTTGTGCTCCACAGCGCACGCGAGATGGCCATCACTGCGTGGGGCGGTTACGAGCCCGCCGTCTCGTGGGTTGATCGCGCGCTGGTCACGCTTGGCTTCACGACGCGACTGTTTGGCACGGCGCTGGGCAAGGCGTTCCGGCTGCGCAACGACAAGGTCCACGAAGGTCAGAGCTGCCGTCCCCGTTGTTGCTGCCCCGCTGAACAGGTGCCAGAACGCCGCGCCATCATCGCGCGCATGCTGGACCGCGCAGATCACGCACTGGCGTCTCGGCCGTACCTGGCGGGCGACAACCTGACCTACGTTGATACCACGATGGCTGCGCTCACGGGCGTTCTGCTGTGCAAGGTTGAGCGAGCCCGCGAGGCCGCCGTACATGACGCTGACCGCCCCCAACGCCAGTCGGTGCTCGCCGCAGGGCTGTGGGCCAAGGGCCGCTTTCGGTCGCTGGCAGCGTTTCCGCTGGAGTCAGGTCAGGTCATTGCATGGGTGCTCTCTGCTGAATGCGTTCCCCCCAGTGCCGCCCGAGTTGCGCGACTTGGAGTCCTCGATCATGGCGCGGCCCATCGGCCGCCATGTGCTGCAGCTCTACTCCACCGTGCGGCTGTGACTCCGGCTTTCAGTCGCAATAAGAGTTTCATTTGCCGTCATGCACTGCATGACCGGCGCCTGGAAAGGGCGATCCGTACTCAGTGGAAGCGTGGCACGGGGCGCTGCGAGACTTGATGGCGCCGGGCTGCACGCGGTAGCTGTCTTCGATGCTGTGATTCCAGTGGAAGGCCGATGGTGCGGGCAGGCTGCAACGCATGTTCAGCACGGCCAAAAATCCCCAGCCCTCCACCAAACCTGCACTTGTACAGCTGACCCAGCACGCCGCCAAAGTGGTCGTGGCAGCCCGGCACGTCCAGCATCACGTTGAGGAAGTGGATCCAGTTCGGGGCCCTGCAAACGGCGCCATCAGAGCAGGACGCATCATCAGCCGCCCGCCACTCACTGGCGCATCATCTTGAGCACGGTGATGCTGACGCCGGGGCACAGCTCAATGTGCAGCTGGAAGCGGCCCAGCTTGCCAAACGAGGCCTTGCCGCCCGCGCTGCGCAGCAGCGTGTTGAGCGTGTGCACCTCGTACAGCGGCGCGGTGGAGAGCGTGAAGCTGATGTTGTGGAACGTGATGTTGACCTTGCCGATGTAGTGGTTGACCACGGTCTCGCGCGACAGCGTCATGGTCACGGCGAACTGCGGCGCGTCCACCAGCATGTAGGAGCCGCCGGCTTGGCCGTAGAAGTCGATGCTGCAGCAAAAAAGACGGTGAGTCGGGTCCATCTTCAACGATGCGCGCTCTTGCCTGTGACCCAACGGACCGCGGATGTGCGGGTCGCCTGCAACAGCAGCAGCGGCCAGCAGCGGTGAGCAGCGTCCCCCCACACAAGCCGCGCGGCCACCTGACGCGCTGGCTGCCTGCACAATGTACACCGTGGCCGGTGTGGTGCTCACTGTGACCTGGCCGACGCTGGGCGTGGTGCTGTTGAGGACCATGTCGATGCTGCGGCCAAAGTTGGCGCTCAGCGCTGTCACGGGAATCGTCACGTTGAGGTGCAGAGCCGGGACCGTCACGGTGCCAACATGCGTGGTGTCGTTCAGACCGGGCATGCTAAAGTCCACACCGGAAACCGCTGAGCCCCCGAGGGTGTACGTGAGCTTGCAAAGAAGGCGGCCGCGGTGAGAAAGATGGACCGCAGACAAAACGGCCCCCACTTACCACAACGTCCACGTTGATGGGTGCGGACAGCGTCAGCACAAAGGCTCCGGGCAGCGCTCTCTTCAACGTGGTGCCAGTGGCGTTGGTCGTGGTGCTGATGGAGATGGTGGTGGTGTCAGCCTCGTAGATGGTCACGGTGGCCACGGAGGGCGCGACTTGGACCAGTGGGTTGGACGTGTTGGTGAGGGTTAACGTCATGTACAGGTCCGGAATGCACACCACGCCGTTGTCAATAGCCACCACCGAGACGGAGATGTTGAACACAGGCGGCGACGGGAGGCGCGTAATGTTGACCGCGGGAAACACAATCTCGCCCAGCGGAGCGTAGTCCACGCCCTGCACGGCCGTGCCGCCCAAGGTGTAAGACAGCGTGGTGGGGACGGTGGAGCGGGGGTTCATGAAGAACAGGATGGTGCCGTTCTGCGCGCCGGACTCGCTTGCGTTGCTGCTTGCCAGCGGATACACCGTGATCAGCGCTGG
>CAZYYU010000371.1:0-3040 GCA_964651735.1 uncultured Gammaproteobacteria bacterium
GTGTCGTCCTTGGCGCCAGCGTCGGTGGCGAACTGGAACACGCCATCGGACTTGCAAATGTCGCCACGGTCCTCTTGAGACTCGCTCAGAGACATGCCAACCTGTGACAATGGCGGGCGCCAATCAGGCAAGCACAGCAGCACGCGAACCGCGCCCCCATACCTTCTGGTAGTGGTCAAACAGCTTCTCAAGCGCGGCTTTCTGCTTCTCGTTGAGGGCCATGTGCAACGGAAACGCGTCCTTGGGCGGGTACTTGAAGGGCGTCTTGCCAAAGTTGTACGACACCTTCTGGTATCTGTTGTGTTGTTGACGAGAAGGGAGGGCCGTTGAGCATCCTCAACAACGAGGGCACGCCAGTCACAGACCTCTTGAGAGCACACGCCGGGTACAGATAGTGCTCCTTGGCCACGTCGGTGAACGCCACGCCCAGCGACTCGCCGTTCTGGTAGTACGTGATTTTGCGCTGATCCAAGTCCAGCAGGATGCCGATGATGTCTCCCGAGTTCCAGCCATGCTTGCCGTAGGACTGGCTCTTGCCTTACCATGACGCGGTGTGAGCGGCACATGGCTGAGCGCAAAGCACGCTCACCGTTGTAGAAGGAGTTGGAGTTGTAGCCGTCCCAGCCCCAGGAGATGGCGTCGTTGCCGAGCCCGTTGCCTGGCTCTTGTCACGCGTGCATGGGGCGCCACGCGGCAACTCACCATTGTTCTCCTCCTTGTTGATGCCGCTCGTGCAGAAGCCCAAGAGCATCTGGCTGTTGGTCTCCAGCTTCACCTCGTGGTACCTGCGCGGCGCGAAATGAGCGGCAAACCTGAACACCGCGCACCGCTGACCATTTCCCGCCGCCTCTGCACGCGCATCGAGTCAGTCGCAGAGAGGACACGCGGGCGCGGCCTCACCGGACGCCGATGTCGGCCATGGCCACGCAGTAGTTGTAGTTGCTGTCGTTGTTGACGGTCAGCTTGCTCTTGTCCACCTTGACGTTGTGGGCCTTGCTCAGCGGGGCCATGGAGCCCTCCTGCGGGCCGTCGCGCTGCATGCAGAGAAAGGCGTTTGTCAGCGGCGCCACACAGCGGGGAAAAGGAGCGGGGGCCGTGGAAGCACACGCGCGCAAACCACCCAGGCGAAGCACCACCAATGAGGGGTGCTGCTGCGCGCGCGTGGCGCCTCAACGAGCAGGGCAGGGGGAGTCAATCCAGTGGAGCAACGCGGCAACCTGAGCCATTTGTTCGCTCCAACAGACTCCGAAGCCCTCCACGCAAGTCCGCTGCGAACGCCGCTGGTTTTTTTGCCGCGAAGGGCCCAGCTTGAACGCGATGGACAGGGAGGCCAAGAAGAAGCGCAACAAGCAGAAGTATCTGCGGCTCAAGTACTTGCCTGAGAAGACCAAGCAGCGCTACCAGGAGGAGCTCAAGGTGAAGCGACGGTACGCGCAGCTCAAGGCAGCAGAGGCAGCAGAGGCAACGGCCAGTGCGGTGCCCACTTCGATGACTGTGGGCGAGGAGCACGAGCCGCAGCGCAGGGAGGAGGCGGTAGAGCAGGCAGCGGCGGAGGAGGAGATGGCTGCGCCGCCGCCGGGCAAGAGGGCACGTCGCGCAGAGGCGCGGCGTGAACAACAGCGCCAGATCATTGCCGACAACGTGCAGCACGAGCGAGAGAAGCTGGAGCGGGAAAAGCGGGCTGGGCGCAGGTTTCTGGCATGTGCGATCGCTCGCGCCAGCCTGACAGCACATTGAGCAGACAGCTGAAGCGGCGGCAGCTGCGCCAGGCACGCCTCATTTGGTGCATGCCGATGAACTCTGACAGCGCCGCTCGCAGCGGACTGCCAAAGGCAACCCTGTGATGAAGCACATCATCGGCGACTTGCTGGAGAAGATCCAAGGCGGTGCTCACTGAGGTGGTGGCTGCTGATGGCGCTCGATGGGCCTGCTGCGCGTGCAAGTCGCGAATGATGAAGGGCCGGTGTGCGCGCTGAGCGGCCTCCCGTGTCTCAACTGGCCGCCCCTTGCCCATTGCGCCATCCCACCATGGAGTTGCCAGGTGGTGCCTGGACGCTGCCGCCGTCGATAGCCCGCGCGGCCTCACGTGGGCCCTCAGAGAGTGGCAAGCTCATTGCGGAGCTCAAGGCAGAGCTCGACTTGATCCGTGCCAAGCTGGGTCGGTGGATGGGCGGGGCCACGGCGATGCTTTGTCCTCAAGGGACCCCGCAGACAGCGTGGTGAGCAGCGACGGCGACCTGACGGCCGAGCAGCTGGCGTCGTATCAGCAGGCAGCGGAGGTTGGCTGCAACGCCGCGCTCGCTCAAGAGGGGGGGCCGGCAGATCCAAAGCGAGGCGTTACGAGTCAAGGAGAAGCTCAACGCAGCGGTTAGTGCGGGGCTCCTTGTTGCTGTTCATGCCGTGTGCTCATGCTGGCGTGCGGCACAGCGCCTGGCAGAGGCGCACTTTCGCGTGGCCCAAGTGTTGCCGGGTGGCAAGACCAGGTGGTGTGCACGCGCGCGCCCCGCACTCATGTGGGCTCACCACGCGTTGGCAGCAACGAGATTGACATGTGCGTGACCAGCAACCCGCACCAGTTCCTCTTCTCCAATGTGCTGCTTTCGAGCGGTTGGCCGCCCTTATTGCGTGCGTTGCTGCCACAAGCAAGCTCAAGCACCACCACCACCACCACCACCACCACCACCACCACCACCACCACCACCACAGACCCCCGCGTTGACCCTGCGCTCATCGTGGGTGAGCTGCCTGTCCGCATCTATCCCAAAGGTCTGTGCACACACGCGCCGCATCCGCTGCGCGCTCACCGTCGAGGCAGGCGCCTGCTTCGAGGTCCTGATTGGCACCGCACAACGGTCAGCCTCTCCACGTTTGCTTGTGCTGCTGCTCCTCACACACGTGCAATGCTTGCAGGTATTGCGATGAGTTGGCGAGTTTGCGGCAGACCAGCGACAGCTCCTTCTGCATTTCCTGGATGAGTGGGGAGAAGGACACGTACCAAGTCAAGGAGAACTTTGCGGAGATTGAGTGAGGATCGCCGTTG
>CAZYYU010000372.1:0-2974 GCA_964651735.1 uncultured Gammaproteobacteria bacterium
CGGGCCAGTACGGGCAACCGCCTGCCGGTCAGCCCCCGCAGTACCAGCCGGTGGGGGCCTGTCCTCTCCTCCTCTGTGCTTGCTCACGCCTCTGTCAGGGCCAGCCTCCCGCGGGCCAGTACGGTCAGCCGCCCGCTGGGCAGTATGGCCAGCCCCAGGCCTATGCAGGGTTTGCGCCTCCTCCAGGGCAGCAGCAGCAACAGCCTCAGTACGCTGGGCTGGCTGTGCCCCCGCAAGGTCCACCGCCCGGTCGCCCAGCTGGCCCTCCGCCTGGTGCTGTGGCGGTGGCAGCGGCCCCTGTGGCAGTGGCAGCCGTGGCAGCACCTACAGTGGTGGTGCAGAGTCCGTGGACAGTGCAAGTGACCGTGGTGCGGTGCACGGGTCTGCCCAAGATGGATGCTGGCTTTGGCAAGTGCGATGGCTTTGTCAAGCTGCGCTGCGGCAACTTTGCGGCGCAAACTGGCGTTGTCATGAAGGACTACAACCCCGTGTTCAACCATCGCTTCGCACCCGTCACGTTGGCCGACCTCACGTTTCCCATCATCCTTGAGGTGCGGTGTGCAAGGATGCAGTCATTCATTCTCTCACGCCCTCCAGGTGTGGGACTGGGACAAGCTGTCCAGCGACCACATCTCCACGGTCGTGTTGACGGCCAGTGAGATCCTGCGACAGCTGCTGACAGCTGGGCGCGGGGACGTGGCCCTGCAGCCGCGCTTTCAGTATGCGCTGGCCCTGGCGCTGCCCAACAAGAAGAAGGCGCGCTCCTTCCTGGAGGTGTCGCTTGACGTGACGTGGCCTGCGGAGCTGCACGCGCTGGCCCCTCAGCAGCGCCAGGCCTGGTTCCAGAACGCTGGCAGCGCGCGTGTCAAGACCGTGCTGCAGCACTGGGGCATCAAGCCGTCCTTCTTCAATGACCTCTTCTCGCTGGACCGCTTCGACTTTGCCATGGTGCTTGACGACTCGGGGTCCATGGCCTCGCGCATCTCGGGCACGCACAAGACCAGATGGGATGAGCTCAAGGAGATCACGCGCATCGCCGTGGAGATCGCGGGCGCGCTGGACTCTGACGGCATGGAGATCAACTTCCTGAATCGGTCCGGCCTCAAGGGCGTGTCCACGTGGGAGCAGGCCGAGCGCCTGTTCCGCAGCCCGCCCAGCGGCAGCACGCCGCTCACGGAGGCCACGCAGCGCGCCTTTGCCTCGCTCAAGCCCAACAAGCCGCTGCTGGTCATGATCGCCACTGACGGCGTGCCCGACAACCTGGCCTCGTTCACCAACCTGCTGGCCAGGCGCGACGTCAGCCGCATCTACGTCAGCATCCTGGCGTGTTCCGACAATGACCGCGACGTGGGCTACCTCAACAAGCTGGACCGCGAGATTCAGAACCTGGGTACAGCGGTGGTGGTGGTGGTGGTGGCGGCGGCGGCGGCACCTTTTCTCATACTTGCAGATGTGCTCGACGACTATCAGTCGGAGCTGAAGGAGGTGCAGCGACGAATGGGCCCCGCCGTGCCCTACTCCATGGGCGACCACGTGGCGCGCTACCTGCTGGGAGCGGTGAGGAGTCCTTGGAATCTGCGTGGTGGCCGAAAGGATTCTCACATGCGCGCAGATCTTCCCCGCCTACGAGTGAGTTTTGGGCACGCGCGTCTCATTTTGTTCCGCTCACTCACCCGCACAAACGCGCGCAGCACGCTGGATGGCAACTAAAGGCCAAGTTTGGAGGGGCTTGTGCTGTCGCCACTCCCAACAACATGGACGCAGCGCTGCAACGCGGCAAGGACAACCCCAAATGGAGGTGGGGCTTGCTTGCTGCTGGCGTCCCTGCTCTCCGCTCAAGCTTGTCGCGCTTCGGCAGGCCCCTCGAGTCCAACCCAGGTTGTCCACCGCTTCGCCTGCTCTCGGGCGTGTCGCTGACGACGCTGGCGTCGCAGAGTCCCTGACCCAGCTGGCACACCAGATTGGGCTGCCGCCGACGTGGCGCTTCCACGACTGCTTCGGGCTCGACGAGGAGCTGCTGGCATTCCTGCCCTCGCCCGTGCTGGCGGTTGTGCTGCTCTTCCCGTGGGAACAGGAGGCTCTGCGCAAGGGCCGCAAGCCTCAGGGCAAGGCCATCGATGAGGTGCACGCACGCGGGGCAGTCGCGTTGTTGTGCCCTCATGACGCTGTGTGGATCAGGTGTTCTGGATGGAGCAACACGTGGGCAACGCATGCGGCACCATTGCGGTCGTGCACTCGCTGCTGGCGAACCGCAACGTGCTGGGCTTGCAGCCCGACTGCCTCGCTGAGGTGCTCCTGCTGATGCGCTGGTGATTGGTGCAGGCCTCTGACGTGTGCACAGCGCTTCTACCAGTGGGGCCGCGCGCTGTCCCCTTCCGACAGGGGCTACCTGTGAGTGTTGCAGACGTTGGCGCTCTCTTCTCATCTCAGGTCCATCACAGGTTGGGAGGCATGGAGGAGCTGGAGCGCGTGGCAGGTCGCTGTGCCCGGCAACTCTCACCAAGGCTGACACTCATGCTCGCAAACCAGACGCGGCAGCTGCAACTGGACAGACGCGCCCAGTGAATGCGGTGCGATGTCTGTGCTTGGGTGACTGCTCCTGAGGGGCGGTTTCTGCAGGACGAGGACGTCAACTACCACTTCGTTGCGTTTGCATGCGTCGGAGGGCACGTCGTTGAGGTGAGGCTGCAGTTGGCATCGCCGTGATCGGTCCTGCCTCACACACTGTGTGCACCAACAAGTTTGATGGCGGCAAGCCCTCGTACATTGTGCACGCCGAGTGCCCTGCGCCCGAGCTGTTCATGCAGGTGTGCGCCAACGTCATCAAGGCGGAGTACTTTGAGCGTGCTGTGGGCAACGGCAACTTCTCCATCATCGTGCTGGGGCCTGAGTGATTTTGGAGAATGCAAAAACCCTTGTGATCATGGGTGCCCGGCACTCCAAGAAGCGGCAGGGCAGCAAGGTCAAGTGGCAG
>CAZYYU010000373.1:0-2967 GCA_964651735.1 uncultured Gammaproteobacteria bacterium
CTGGCGTCTCTGCCCATCACCACCACCACCACCGCCGCCGCCGCCGCCGCGGAGGGCGCCCAAAACCCGCCGCACGACGCGCTGCGTCTGAAGCTCGATGCGCTGTCGCGTCTCCCCGGCCCCGTGCTGGTGCTGGCCGCGATGCAGGGCCTGGAGTTGCCGCCCGGCACTGGCGCGTTGCCTTGGCACAAGGGCCAAGCTGGGACGGACGGCGCCTCCCTCTGGGTGGTGCAGGCGTGCGACATCGTCACGGATCCGCTGTTCCCGCTCAGCGCCTTCAAGAACGTTGCGGTGTTGGACAGCAGCGGCGACGCCGTCTTGGCTGACACGCTGGAGCTGCTGCGCCGTCGCCATCCGTCGCTCGATGCCAGCACAGTGCACTGGCCGCTGACGGAGTATGAGCTCGTCAGAGGGCCCCACCTGCGCGCCGCGCGCATGTTGCAGCGCGCCGCTGCCTTTGCGCGAGGCGACCCCTTGTCTTCTTCGCTTTGGGTCGCGCTCAACCGCCAAGTGGGTGTGCGCCCCGCGCCCGCAGAGCTTGCGTCCGTGTTCAACTTGCACTGCGACTGGCGTGCCGCACTGGACGTGACTCCAGCGCCCGAGCTTCGTGACATGCGTGTGGTGGTGTCGCTCACGCTGCTGGAGACGTGTGCCGAGCTGGCCAGCGCCCTCTCATCGGTGCTGCAGCTGCGCCTGCTGAGCCGCGCCATGGCAGTGCCCGACGTGGTGATTGATGAGAGCCGTTGCGTGCTCGTGCGGTGCCTGGACAAGATCACGCTGGACGGCCTTTCGAGCGAGCTGTTTCGCTTGGCCTTCAGCTTCGATCGCTGCCTGCTCCTGCTGCGCTACGAGGCGCCGCTGGCTGCTGCACCCGCGCGCACGCTGGGCGCCCTGTACGCTGCGGTGCACGGCCTGGCTCCGGTGATGACCGTCCGCGTGGTGCTGGCGGCTGCGCCGGGGGGTGGCGATGGCGACAACGACCAGGCCGTGGAGCTGGCTGCAATGTGCGCTCTGCTCAACGAATCAGCGGCACACAGCACGCTGAGGCATTTCAAGGTGGGTGGATTCAAGTGGGTGGCGCTCCACTGCTCACACTGGATGTGCTCCTGTAGGATGGGGCTGTGCGCGAGTGGATGAGCCCCTCGGAGACTGTGCACGAGCGCGTTCTGTGCAGCTTGCTGCCGGTGTCGCCACTGACAGCGCAAGTCATTCTCGCCACGTTTTCGTTGGTGGCCTTCTTCCGCACGCCCAGGGCGCAAGTGCTCGGTGCGTGCGTGCGCGCTCTTTCTGTGCTGCGCGCTCTCTTTCAATCGCGCCGGCAGCCTCTCTGTCGCCCTTCATTCCCATGCGCGTCTTGGAGGCCATCTTTGCCGTTTTCCAGCAGCAGCAGCATCAGCAACAGCGAGCGCAGCCCTTGCCGCCTGCGCCGGACGCCGACTTGAGGACGGAAGAGAGCATGAAGCGCCGCCGCGAAGAGATGCGCGCAGAGTGCGCTTACTGTGTGTGGTTTGCCTCCGCTCATTTGCGCTTCTTTTCGTCCAGGTATCCCTCGTCGTACGGGTCAGCGGCGGCGTGCCATTTCCCATTTTTTTTTTCTGCTCTGACAACTGTGGCGGCCGTCAGATTTCCCACGCGCAGAGACGCCACCCTCAACTACACACTCAAGCCTGCTGCCAAGGGAGGGCAGACCAAGTTGCAGTGGAACGTGAAATGAACGCAGAAAGATCGCCGCAAAGAAAACCGCAAGAAAAGGGGGCGCGGGCCATCGATCACTCCCCTTCCCGGCGCCCACCATGCCGCTGGTGGAGCTGACGGTGAACATCCCTCTGCGCGCGGACGAGGTGGACCACGTGCAGCGCGAGATTGTTCGCGTCGTGGCGGTGGTGATGGGCGCGGGCAGCGCGGGGTGCCAGGGGCTGGTGCAGCACGGCGCTCTGCTGGCCCACGCTGGCGATGGCCGATCGCCTTGCGCCAACTGGCGTGTCAGTGCGGCGAGTCTCTCGCGCGAAGACCTGCTGGTGCGTTGCGTGCCTTGCGCTGCTGCCCGATCTCATGCCCTCGCTCTGCCGCCCACCACCGACAGGTGGCCGAGCTCACGGCCATCACGATGCGCTTGGGTGTGGCCGCCAGCCGCACGCTCGTGCTGCTGAGCGCGGTGCCCGCCGAGCGCCGGGGTGCGGAGGACAGCCCGGAGCCCGAGCTGCACCCCCCACAAGCCAAGAACAGCGTGCCTGTGCTCGATCTATCCGACGACGTGGAGTCAGGGGACAGCGTGGAGTCTTCCATGGACTCGCTGCCCGCAGTCAAGCCGGCCCCCGCTGTGACGACCCCCGGCAGGCCCAAGGAGCTTTCGTCTCGCGTGCCGCGTGCAGTGGTGGCCTTGAAGCAGCGTCGAGGCAGTTTGGGCGCGGACGTGGAGGAGGACAGTTCGCGTGCGTCCAGCGGCGAGATTGACACGGCTCAGAGGAGAGCGGGGGCAGTCGAGGCGTTGTCTCCGGGGGCCTCGTTCTCGGGGCTCCCTCAGCGCGTGCCGTCGCCGTCCTCCAGGTTGAGCTCGTCATCGGCGCTCCCGCAGCGCGTGCCAGCCTTGGACCTGGCCACGAAGATGGACAAGGACCGGTGCGCCAGTCTGGCGTTCTGTGTTGCGGCTCACCGCTTGTGGTTCAGGCAATACGTGGCGGACGAGATTCTCAACACAGAGGGACAGTACGTGGCGGACCTGCAGGTCATCCAGGACCTGGTGATTGTGCCGCTCAAGCAGGTGTGTGCGCGATTGCCAGCGACTGCTTGTGCCTCATCATCACCCAAAAGGGGCAAGTGCTCAAGCCGGAGAAGGTCAACGAGCTGTTTGGAGGCCTAGACGAGCTTGTGGCCTTCAACACGGTGATGGGAGCGGTTGCCGCAGTGTGGGTGTGCTCACGTTCCATCGCAGAAGCTGCTGGAGAGCCTGCGCGCCACTCCCACGGT
>CAZYYU010000374.1:0-2884 GCA_964651735.1 uncultured Gammaproteobacteria bacterium
ACACACACATCCGTGAACTGGCTGGCCCCACTGACACCAGCGCCCAAAATACCTGCGTCGAGATACACAAACTGCGTCCAGATCTTCCAGTCCGGGAAGCAGTGGTCCACGCACAGGTACTCCACCCACGAGGCAAAGCCCTCGTTCAGCCACAGGCCCTGCAGAGCACGATGGGACATGTGTGTGAGGGGGGAGAGGAAGCGAGTCTCTTGGCCACGCCGCACCTCCCACCACTCCATGGTGACAAGGTTGCCGAACCACTGGTGAGCTGCAAGCCAGTCGTGTCAGCGCGCGATAACAACATCACGATTGGTGATGTGGGGTGTGGGAGATCTGCCCGGCATCTGAAACGGCAGCATCATTGCTCCGAAGAGCTTGCGAACCGGGATTAACCAGCGGGTGTGTTGTTGGAGTGTCGTTTCGGGGCGTCCCCTCATTACCCAGCTCGTGCCCTGGTCCCCCGCCATGTGCTGTGAGCAAACATGCAAGCTGGCCGTGGAACAAGATGCACGCACCGACCACCAACGCAACCCACTGCTTGTGGGACGCAGAGCTATTCTTGGGATCTGAGGGGCCTGTCAACCCGGCACAGCAGCAGAAGCACAGCAACACGCACCCACGAGCAGCGCAGTCTCGCGATACGTGACGAGGCCCCAGTTCTCCATGGCGCCAGCAGCAAAGTCCGCGATGGCAATCATGTCGCACTGCACGAACGAGCATGTTTGTGAGGAATCACTCGCAGCACGCCAGAGCTTGCCTTGGGCAGCGGGTACGGCGTGCCAAAGTACTGGTTGTAGAAAGGCAGCTGCACGCCACAGTGAGAGCCCAACGAACGAACCAAACGAACAACGAGAGAACCGTCTTGAGCGCCACGTCCAGCGCGAACTGGCCCTGCCGCACCAATCTCGGTTGGCTGTGCAGTGACGTGCAAGCACTGTCGCTCTCACCTGCTCGCCCTTTCCTTTGGGCGTGTAGCAGCGCACCTGCGCACGCGGCGTGAGGGCAGCCAGCAGCAACGCGACGAGATTGCGTCACCAGGACGTTGTCGGGCGTGCGGCCCTCCACGTGGTCAAACTCGCCCACCACCATGGCCAGCAGGTACGACGACATGATGGGCGTGTCCGCAAACGTCACCTTCTTCTTGCCTGCCGGCGCGGGGTGCACATCAACCGAGGCGCCGCACCAAAAGACCACACGCTCAACCTGCGCCCACGCTCTCCTCGCTCGCGACGGGCATGTTTGACAGCGCCGTCAGCTCCTTGTCAATCTGCAACGTCACACCGAACACAGCCTGCGCACCGTCAGCAGAGCAGCAGCAGCAGGGTCAAGCAAGCCCCGCATACCTTGACCGCGGGCTCATCCCAGCAGGGCAGCACGCGGCGACAGTCCACAGGCTCCATCTGCGTGCACGCCATGTACTTCTCCACGCCATTCACGCTGCGAGGGCTGAACGCGGGCGCGTATGCATCACGTGTCCTCACCTGTACTTGCTGCGGTAGAAGCCCTTGAGCTTGTCGTTCAGGGTTCCTGCGTCGCCGTGGCGCGTCAGCACCGCCGCGCTCACGCGCGCAAAAAGCTACCAGTGTAGCGAATGGTGAAGGTAGCCGGCCCAGGCTTCAAGGGCGCAGGGAAGTCAAAGGTGACCGCCTCCTGCGGGCGAGCGCGTGAGACGTTGGCGGCCTCCTGGGCGGCCTCCTCGCCTGCTCCTTCTGGTAGGAGATGGCGGCGTCGCCCACGTCGCTGGTAACGGCCTGCACGTCAATCTCCTCGGCGTTGAGCTGCAGCTGCGACGTGGTCTGGTGCACGGTTGTGTGCAGGCGAAGCACGCCGGCAAACGTGAAGTTGACCAGGTCGGGCTCGATGAACAGTTCATAGCGCGAGGGCAGGATGGCCTGGAAGGCGGCGCAGAGGCTGAGAGCGGCCGCACAAAAAAGGAGAGAAAAAAACGACGGCGGCGCGCGAACCTGCGGCAGGATTTGGCGCACGGGCGTTGTCATGAGGACTGCGCGGCGCGGTGAATAGGACACGAGGATGGCCAGGGCCGCGACCGCAACCGCGCCGGCGGCCAAAAGAGACAACTTATTGTACATCGGCGCGAGATGAGCACGGAGAACGCGACCCTCCCCCGCAGCATCGTCGGAGATGCGCGCAAAAAAACGCGAGGCCAACAACGAAACGTAAGAGAGGGCCTCGTTTGTGCTGCGTGCTGTGCTTTGGCGGGGCGCTGTGTGTGTGCAGTGTGCGGGTTGTTGCGCGGCCCCTCGTTTTGTTGTTGGTCGTTGTTGGTTGCGGTTGGCGCCAGCGCAGTGCGCTGAGCGTGCAGCACGGGGGGCGTGCAGGGCTGGGCGCGGGGTGGTGCGGCCTGCAGCGGGCTTTTTCGGGCGCCGCTCTTTTCTCTCGTTTTTCGCCGCGCGCGCCGCGCTGCAGGGGTGGGCGCGGGCGGGGCCAGCACGCATGCACACAACGAGTGGCGGCGGTGCCGAGGCCAGGCAGCGCGGACGAGGGCGCGGCTTGCGTTTTTTTTTCTGTCTTTCGCTCCTTGCGCGCGGTGCGAGGGGGGCGCATGGGGTCACTCCCTGGCCACTCGCGGCAGGGGCGTGGCGGTGTTGTTGGGCGTTTTTTCCCCCCCGTTGTGTCTCTGCGCTCTGCTCACACGCCGCCCCCAACAGTTTTAGAATGACTCATTCGGTAAAGTTCATCCTCGCCCTGGTGGTCCTCTACGTGGCTCAGGCCCAGTACGTTGCTCCTGCTGCGGCCGGAGGCTACAACGGTGCTGCTGCCGCTGCCGCTGCTCCCGCTGGCGGATACGGCGGCGGTGCCGCTCCCGCTGCTGCCGCTGCCCCCGCTGGCGGATACGGCGGTGGTGCCGCTCCCGCCGCTGCCG
>CAZYYU010000375.1:0-2875 GCA_964651735.1 uncultured Gammaproteobacteria bacterium
CTCTCTCTGATATCCCCCCCTCTGTCCGTCAGGAGCAGCGCAAGAGCCTCATCTGCGTGGTTGACCCGCCACGGGCAGGGCTGCACCCAAAGGTGGCGATCTTCTCCCACTGCGCGCGCTGTTTTTTTACCATCCGGCCTCAGGTGGTGCGTGCGCTGCGCGGTTGCGCTGCCATCAAGTCCATCATCTACGTCAGCTGCAACCCGCGATCCATGGTATGGCTTTGACTCTGTCACCATTGTTCGCGCTTCACTGACGGCACTGGGCAGGCCGCCGACCTGGTGCCGCTGACCAAGAGCCCGACCAGGAACTTTGCAGAGGCCCCATTTGTGCCCATCTCGCTGCAAGGTAATGCTGTGCGTGCGCAGCAGCCCAGCGCCCTCACACACAACAAACAACGCACAACACACAACACACAACACACACGCACAGGGTTCGACATGTTCTCTGGAGCCGAGGTAGATGCAATTTGCTCCCCTGCGCTGCGCTCAGGCTGCCGCGCAGCACGTGGAGGCCATCGCGCTGCTGAGGAGACGCGAGGAGGACGAGGCACCACAGCAAGCGCCGCAGCAGCAGACTGCCGCACTGGACGAGGCTGAAGCCGCGGAGCCAGCCACAAAGTCCGTGAAGATCGAAAAAGAGTGATGAGTGGTGGAGAGGCCGAGCTTGTGCGCGCGCTGGAATGCCGCCGCATGGGTCATTACGCGGAGGCGGTGCAGCTTCTGCGGGCGAGCGAGGCTCTGGGCAACCCGCGGGCCATGGTGCGGTGGCAGCAGCAGCAGCCGGCTCAGCTCATGCGCCTCTCGCGCAGTGGGAGCTGGGCAGGGCCTTCAAGAACGGCGAGCTGCTGCAAGGCAAGGACGAGCAGAACGCCATTGCCTACTACGAGCGCGTACGCATGTCTTGCCCTGCTCTCAGGAGTGCCACCGACGCTTGCCCTTCAGTCGGCCTTGCTGGGCTATCCGCCAGGTTGGGCCACTCGCATTGGCGTTGTGTGCGCTCATCACCTCGCCGCCAGCCATGGTTGGGCTGTCGTGGTCAGTGGACGCATCAGTGCTGCCCACTCCTCGCTTGACCCACGCTGCGCCCAGGATCCATCGCGAGGTTGTCGGCTTGCGTCTCTCGCCCGCCGTGCGTGACGAGATTTTCAGGGCTTTGGCGGTGCTGCCAAGAGCGCAGAGCTGTCTGCAGAGTGGGCAGGTCGTCTGCACTGCAGGCACATCGCCTTTTGCTGACAGTCGTCCTCAGCCAAGTGCGCGGCCTCGGGCGACCCCTACGCGCTGGCCGTGATGTACGACTTTGGTCTGGGCGAAGTGCGCAGTCCTGCTGCTTTTGTGTCGGCTTTTTTTCTCATGTGCACGCTCCCAACACAGCTGCCCAAGGACCACAAACGGGCATGCCAGCTCTACGAGGAAGTTGCGCTCACTGGATTCGCGCCTGCCATGTTCAACCTTGGTTTGCTCTCACGTGAGCAAGAGCCGAAAGAGACCCCCCGTCTTCTGACCCCGTCTGCCCAGCTGACAGCAGCGCCCAGTATCTGTGGCTGGAACGCGCCGCCCACACTGGCATGAGCCTGGCCTCATATCATTTGGGCGAAAAGCACATGAAAGTAAGGGGAGGATGTAGCTCGCTTTTGTGATTCCCCTCACGTGGTTGCCCAACAAGGACGGCGCCATGGCCAAGGTAAGCGGCTGCTCGTTGGCACGCCAATCCAACGGCACCTCCAAGGCCCTGCAGTGCTGGTGCTGTGGGCTCACTCTCGCCGCTGCGCTGCTGACGTCTCGGTGGCGGGGCAGGCGGCAGAGTGCACAGCAGGGCTTCCCAGATGCGTGGCTGGCGCTGGGTCTGTCTCATTTGGAGCCGGACAGCGCAGCCTTTGATCCCATCGAGGCTGCATCGTGGCTCATCAAGGCAAAGCGTTGCAGTGTGTGCAGCCCGCATCTCAAAGTGCCGCATTGTGTGCTCAGGCTGCCAAAGCGGAGCGCCACTTTGAGCGTGCAGTGCGCGTCGTTCGAAGCAGGCTGCATGAGGTTGCTTGGTTTTGCTGCAATGCATGCCCTTTGACTGCAACCGCAGGTGCTGTCCAAAAGCGAGGATGAGAGACGGACTTTGCGGGAGCTCTACTGCTACGGCCGCGAGCTGCGCAACACGCCCGGCTTACCTGACAGGGTTGCTGATGATGCGCTCAGCGGCCCTGCAATGCTCGTGTACGATGAGGTGAGATGGAGTTGGGTGGGGGTGGAAAGAGGGAAACAAGCGGTGACCTGGGAGCAAGGCGCACGAGCGGGCGTTGGCGGCGGCGTTAGCGCTGCTGGCCTTGCACAGAAGACGCCGCTCCTCCGTGCTGGCAATGCTGCCCCGTGTGAGTGGTGTGTTGTTTTGTTGCTGATGGTGTGCCTCATGCACTTCAAGGATGTTGTTCGCTTCTTGTGCCAGCAGTTTGTGGTGCAGAGCGAGCACGACCCCCTGTTGTGGGGCGTGAGGCACGTGGCGGACTATGCCTCGGACGTGGACGATGCGTACGACACAGATGGCTCCTACGACGTTGACGGTGCGGTCGACGCGGATCCCGAGTGAGAAAAAAAGGAGCGGCAAGGGGTGCTTCCGTCGTCTGGTCCTTGCAGTTTGCTGCTCTTCCCAGCGGCGACGGCGCCCAAAAGATGAACTACGCGGCGCTGTGGAGCCTGCTGTCGCCGGCGGGCCTCGCGCTGGTGCTGTACTACTCCTTCTCGCTGCACGTCTACTTCTTCCCCTCCATGGTGTACCTGTACAACAGCAAGTTCTGCACGCTCGTGCTGGGCAACTTTGGCCTGTGGGGCCTGTTCCTCGTGGCCAGCGCAGGTGCCACTGTTGGGCGGGGGGCCAAGGGGCCTCG
>CAZYYU010000376.1:0-2848 GCA_964651735.1 uncultured Gammaproteobacteria bacterium
TTGTTTGTTTGTTTGTTTGTTGCTCACAGACGTGATTATGCAGATTGGATTGGTGCTGTTCTATCTGGGCTGCTGGCTGCCCAACTTGGCGCTGGTCTACGTGGTACGGGGCTGCTGACGTTGCTGTCTTGTTGGTGGATTGTTGGTGGTGTGACGAAGCAACGCCGCTGTTTGATGGTGGCCTGAAGGCACTGCTGCCTGATGCACGCACTTTCACACTTGTGCTTCTTTGCAGGGCGCCGCGTTGGCTGGCTTCTGCCTGATCGCGTTGACGCCGGTCGTGTTCGAGGCCGCGGCAGAGGTGACGTTCCCGGTGGACGAGGTCACGTCGACGGCGCTGCTGCTGGTGTTTGGTGCGGCCGGGGTTCTTTGTGGCGCGCGGCTGCTCAAGCGCGCGGGGCAGGCAACGTGCACTCCATCATCTTCCTGGTTGTGTTTTCCGTGGTGGACACGAACAGGTGCGGGGTTTCCTCTCGCTTGCAGCGGTGGAGCTGAGGGCTGCCCGCAGTGCGCTGCTGGTGCTGCTCATCATGCTGTGCGTCTACGGGGCTTCCTACCTGCTCATGGCGTGCTTCAGGCCCGTGTACGTGGTTGCTGGCGGAGGGGGGGACCCTTTCGGTGCCTCATGGTCCTGTGCGCCAGGTACAAACGGCTCGAGGTCGAGAAGGAGCGCGACGCAGCGCCGCGCTTGAATTGAAGGCCGATGCGGAGGGTCTTGGCGGCGGCGCTGGTCCTCTGGTGGTGCTCGCTGGCCGCAGGCACCAGTGAGTGGCGCTGTCCGAGTGGCTGGGTGACTTTTTGACGTGCGGCCAGCCTACTCTGTCGCCGTGGGCCAGAGTAGCTACTCGCCGTCCAACGTGGGTGTCAACGTGGGCGACTCGGTGGTGTTCTCGTGGCAGGCACGCGTGGGGCGCAGGCAGAAAACGCCGGCCGTTCACGCGCGTTCCCCCTTGGCAGGCCAGCGGCCCCTCCGTCACCCTGGGCAACCCGCAGACATGTGGGCACCGCAAGCTTGCCTGTCGCGCCGCCGGCGCAGCGCTGACAGCTGCTGGTGGCAGGCGTGGCGTCTCTGCCCCCGCTACCCGTGTTCGACTCGGGGCCGCTGACGCAAGCCGCCACGTGGACGCTGCCCATCACGACAGAGGCCGGCTTCATCCGCTCCAACGTGTACGCCTTCTTCTCCAGCCCGAGTTGCGACAATGCCACGGGCACCGCCTTCAAGGGCACGCTCTCAGGTGGGGCCGCGGGGGTTCCAGCAGCACTGGGTGCCGCTCAATGTGTGTGGCGCAGTGAGTGCTACCAGCAGTTCTGACGTGCAGCTGGGGTTGGCCATTGGGCTGAGCGTGGGGTGCGCCGGCCTCCTCGTGGCGGGCATACTGGTGGCCATGGTGCTGCGTGCGCACTGGTCGCGCGATCCCCTGCACGTTTGATGCATCGCGTCCTTCGTAAACACGACTTGGTGGTGGGGCAGCGCGCAGCAAGAACAGGGCAGCGCGTGGGGCAAGCTTTGGGAGGGTGCAACCAGACTGCCCGCCCCTTGCCACACGCGCCTCGCAACAACCGCGTCAGAAAGGCTGCCGGCGGGCGCAAGGCGTGCACGAGCAAGGGGCGCACTCGAGCAGGGGCGCGCGCTAGCCTCGTGGCCCCCGCACCGTCGCGATGCTGAAAAGGGGACATCAGCGCACCAAGGTGAGCGACGAGACTGCGCGGCGCCGCGCCGGCCGCTCTAGTGGTGGCGGTGGCTGGGGCGCGCCTGCCCGTTTTGTTTGCCCACCACGCGCGGCGCAGAGCCATGGCGTGCAGGACGGCTCGCTGCTGGCGGACAAGAAGGAGATCAAGAAGGAACTGAAGAAGCAGCTGGAGGAGCGCCCCACGCCCGAGATGGTGCGCTGCTTGTGTGTGTGGTGACGAGGAGCGCTTTTTGTCACGCTGCGCTTGCAGGTGTTGGAGCAGAAGGGCATGGTTGTGGCGCCGCTGTACCACGAGGAGTCCAAGAAGGGGCCGCGCAAGAGCGGCTCCGGCAAGGAAGGCTCCAAGGCCGAGGCGGTGGCGCGCCAGAAGAGCATGGTGTGCCTGTGCTTGGGTTGCGTTGGCGCAGCGCTCACAGCTGGCACCGCCACACAGAAACTGGAGAAGCGCGGCTCGGGTCTGTTCCGGCGCAACGCCGGCACCACCAAGATCGTGGAGGGACGCCGCCGCTGCGTCAGTGCTGTTGTGGGCGAGCTGACGGGTGATGGCAGGTGAAGAAGGGCATCATCGGTTCCACGGTGCAGGAGTTGGCGGAGCGTGACGGCAAGCCCATCCCCTACATCGTCGAGGTGCTGCTGTTTGGTTTTTGGTTGTTTGTGACAGCTCTGCGTTGTCAGGAATGCATCGCGTATCTCTACAAGCAGGGCTTCGATGAGACGGGCCTGTTTCGTGTCAGCGGTGAAGGTCAGTTGGTCCGCTGAAGCAAGACGTTGATTGGATGTTTAGTTTGCGAGGGTGACAGTGTCGAAGATCGACGCGCTGTGCGAGAAGTTCGAGCGCGGCGAGCTGGGTCCCTGTGAGGGCGCCGACGTGCACACCGTCACGGGCCTGCTCAAGTCCTTCTTCCGGGCCTCGCCGGTGAGCTGGCTGTCGTGTGTGTGTGTGGCGGGGCTGGGTTGGTTGTGGAGGTTGTGTTGCCTTGCTCCTTGTCCATTTCCTTGATTGGGCTTTGTTGACGCTTTGCACTTTCCACCCCTTTTATCGTTTCCCGTCACTATTTCATCGCACTTCATGTTTCTTCATGGCTCTTCATGGCTCTTCATGGCTCTTCATCGCTCTTCATCGCTCTTCATCGCTCTTCATCGCTCTTCATCGCTCT
>CAZYYU010000377.1:0-2840 GCA_964651735.1 uncultured Gammaproteobacteria bacterium
ATCGCCTTCTCCGCACCGATTGGCCTTCTACTGTGTGTTGGTCGAATACAGTCATCGCGCCGTTTTTTTTTTTCCAACGCCCACCACGCGACCGCAAGAGAGGGGCACCTTCCACCTTTGCGCAGTCTGCTGCTGTTGCTGTGCTGTGCTTCGCCGGCTCCCCCTTTACGCTCTCGTCCGTGTTCCTTGCTCCCGCACCGCGCCGCCGCCGCCTGCTTCAAGGTGCGTGCTGCTCTGTGTGCGGCGCAGTGAGGGGCAAGGGCTTCCCTTTGCACGGGCAGGCTCTTCTGAGGTTTCTGAGGTTTCTTTTGTTTGCGCCCGGTGGCACCGCACGCCGTGCTTCCCGCTCGTCCCCACTCGTTCCCCCCACTCCACTCCCCCTGCCGCAACAACTGCCCTCGCGAGCGCGATCCGCGCACATTGCTGACGACGTTTGCCCTCCCTCGCTCGCAGATGGATTTGCTCGAGATGCCCATTCACAGCGACCTCGACGAGCTCGCACTTCCCCTCTCCGATGTGCTCATGGGAGCCTTGGAACAGCAGGTTCCTTCCGTTTTTTTTTTTTTTTTGTGCCCGTGTTTTCGGCTGCCGCTCATTCGCAACAGCCCCTGAGGCCGAACAACGATGTGGTGATGATGACCAGCGATGACGACAACGACGTGGTCATGGCCGACGCGCCGCAGGTTGCTTGCGTGTCTTCTTTTGGCGTCAGTGATTTTGCTGACCTGTCTCCGCAGCTTCAACCCCGCGCGGAAGCCCCCGTGGCCCCCGTGGATGCTGCCCAGAGAGCGGTGGAGTCTCGGGCCAAGGTTACTGTTGCTGCTGTCGCTTGCTGAGCTGTTGACAAGTGTCGTCGCTGCAGAAACCCAAGCACGACGCCGAGGAGCGACGCATCATGAAGAACCGACGCACTGGTCCGCGCTCTTTTGTGTCGCTGCCTTGCTCTTGCTGACGTGTCGCCGCGCTTTTGCCAGCCAAGACTTCGAGAGACCGCAAGCAGGCCCACAAGGCGCACCTCGTGAGTTGGCCCCACCAAAGCCGCCCCCCCCAGAGCCAACCAAGCAACCCCATTCTTAGGAGGACGAGCACGAGCGCCTGACCAAGATGCACGCGGAGCTGCAGCTCGAGGTGACCAAGCTGCAGATTGAAGGTAGTAGCGGCGGCCTCTTTCCCCGCCGCAGCAGCCGCTCACCGCGCGCGCGCGGGGACCCCCCAGGACGCGTCCTTCAGGAGCAAGTGCTGCTGATGCGCAACATGGTCTCGCAGCTGCCGCTGCTCAACAACGTGCAGCAGCGCATGCACGCTGGCGGCAACAAGCTGGGCGGCTTCGCGGCCGTCCCCTTCTTCGTTGCCCCGCAGCCCAGCAAGCCTGAGATCCTGTCCTTGGGTCAGATTGCTTAATCACTTTTGGACATTGTTTGTGCATATAAATGAAGCTGTTTTTTGTTCATTTCGTCGCGGCGTGGAAGGTGGGCGCGGGGCCTGAGCTGGGCCCGGTGCCAATCTCCGGAGGCCGGAAGCCCAGCCGCGGCCGCTTCTTGCCCGCACCACCGCCACCACCGCCGCCGCCGCCGCCTCCTCGTGACTTGCTTCTGCTTGACGAAACGAACCAGGGGGGCCGTTTGAGCAACGCACGGACCGCGCCATCACGCGGACGCACCGCACAACCAGCTCCTCCAGCTGCGGCGGGATCATCTGCCCTGCCTGGCGCATGGACGCGGCCACGATGGACGCGAACTTGGTCTCTGTGGAGAGTGAGCGCGGGGCGGGCGGCGGGTTGCGGGTGCTCCACACCTGACGATGCGATGATCGCGTAGGCGGAGCCCTTGTTGCCGGCGCGTCCAGTGCGCCCCACTGCATGGCGGGCTCGGTCAAGAAGGCGACCACGCCACGCCACGCACGCACCTCGGTGCGTGTGCACGTCCAGGTTCTTGGGCGCGTCGTACTGCACCACCGTCTTCACGTCCCCAATGTCCAGGCCGCGCGACGCCACATCCGTGGCCACCAGAATGGGCAGATTGCCGTTCTTGAACGCAAAGTGAATCTTGGCCCGCACTGGCTGCAAGCGCGACGCCCGTCAGCTTCCTCGCGGCTCGATGGGGTGCGCCGAAAGGCACCTGCGACTTCTCGCCGTGCGTGGAAGCGCAGTTGAACCCGCGCTCCGTCAAGCGGTCGGCCAAGTCGTCTGCGCTCTGCTTCTGGTTCACGAAGATCAGGATCTGCGTGCACCGTGCACGTGCGTGCAGCGGAGGGTCAGGCCATTGCAGGGGGGTCCCGCGCAAGACACGCGCCGTACACTGCCGTCCGCCTGAAACTGCTGCAGCTTGGCCTCCAGCCATTGCATCTTCTGCGCCACATCGTTGACCACGACGGGGTACTGCGTGATGTCGGTGTTGACTGCGCCAATCTCCCCTGCAAACCCCACCCCAACGAAAACACTGAGCAGGCCAAAACAGGCCAACAGCACAACCCACACCGACGTTGATGCGCAGCGGCGATGACAGCAGGTCCCGCGCCAACTGCTGCACCTGCACCGCGAAGCGAGTGAGGGCACAGCGAGCATCGCGCGCGCCCAGCTCTCACGTTGGTCTTGAAGGTGGCGCTGAACATGAGGGTGACGCGGTCCGGCCGCAGCTGCGAGCACAGTGTCCGCACTTGTTGCTCGAAGCCTGGAGCCAGCGCTCGTCAAAAAGCTCAACCCACGACGAGCAAGCCTGCCCACAATCCCCAACAAACAAACAAACAAACAAACCCATGTCCAGCATCTTGTCCGCCTCATCCATGCACACATAGCGCACATCGACCACTGGCGTTTGGGGAGGGTGCATTGAGCCACAACA
>CAZYYU010000378.1:0-2799 GCA_964651735.1 uncultured Gammaproteobacteria bacterium
TGTTTGTTGTTGCTGTTGCTGCTGCTGCTGACTTGTGGAAGGCTCGCTTCTGCGTGGCAGCAGCGGAGCCAGCCACAGGCGCAGAGGCAGCGGCGCTGCTCAAGTCGCTGCAGGTGCAGGCGTCGCTGGAGAAGGTGCACTTTGCACTGTACTGGGCAGCGAGGCAGCCCAATGCAACGTTGAGCAAGCAGTACCAGACGCTGGCATTGACGTCGCACCTGCTCATCAAGAGGTTTGTGTGTGGAGAAGCAGCAGCGACAGAGGCAGAGTTGGTCAACTGTGCAGCAGAGCGCTGCTTTGCAGACTTGCATCATTACGTGTACGCAGCCACAGCAGCATTCAAGCTGGTTGGCCACAAGGTGGGATGACATGTGAGTGTGAGGAACTTTGCTCAGTGTGCAGAGCACAGTGGGCGCGTGCAGTGGCAAAGGAGTTCAAGGCTCGCGGAGATCTTGGGGCAGTGGAGGTTGTGGTGTCAGTGGGAGCCAACGCCTACCCAACAGTGGTGCTGAGTAGGTGCGTGCTCCCCCCCTTTTTGTGCGGACTGTGCCTTCAGTGTTGACAACTCTGTGCAGAGCACACTTCCGCGTGTTTGGTGCCATGATGCTGCCTGAGCCGACGTTGGGCATTGCCAGTCTGGCGCCGTACGTACAGCACGTGTATGGGACCGACTTCTACAGCAGCATGGCGCTGGGCGCGGCCAGTGTCGTGTTCACAGGGCCACTGGACACGTGGAATGTGACTGCAGCCAAGGTAGGTTGCGGTGTACATCGTGTTGGGACGCTGCTGATGGAACAACAGTCCCCACCAAAGCAGGTGCGATCGTTGTGTTGTGGGTTTGTGTTCGTGACTGCAGAGCAGGGTGTGGGCGCGGCGGCACGCAAATGGAGGCGGTTCCTTTGCAGGCACAAGCTGTGGCCGCGCTACTGTGACAGCGATGACGTGCGCCACTACATGGCACTGCCGCAGCACCACCAACACACTGGCAAGGCGCTCACCAGGGCCGAGCTGGAGGCCATGGAGCTCGCCTCCAAGAAGGGGTAAGCCAGACAAACCAACAAACAACAGACACTAATCAGCACAGGTATGAGGCAGACATGGGCGCGATCCTGGAGGCGCAGCGACAGGCCCAGGACAGGGACGCAGAGCGCCGTGCACAGCGCCGCACCACCAAGGCACGCCCACCACTGAAATACCACACCGCGATGCCACAACAAACAAACAAACAAACAATCAGCCACTGAGCACAGCAACAGGGCGCTGCGCTGGCTACGCTGCGAGAAGTGCTGGCTGGGTCTGTGGCACCGCTGCTGACTGACAAGGAGGTGGTGGAGTACGCCGTGGCACTGTTGCACGCCGACAATGGCACTGCCTGGGACCAGCTCTTCGAGCTGCCAGTGCCCCGCATTGCAGAGCTCACGCAGGCCCTGGTGCACAAGGTGGTGACTGCTGCTGTTGTACATGGCTCACTTATTGGGGGTGCAGAGCAAGTCCGAGCTGGAGCTGCGGTGGGCGGTGGAGGCTGCACTGCAGCACAAGGCCGTGTTGCCAGATGCACGGCCAGACTTGGTGCAGGCAGTCAACGACCTGTGCGAGGAGATGGCAGCCTCGTTGGTGCCGGGTGAGATGCAGGTCGTGCATAGAACCACAACAGCTCACCACTGCTGCTGCAGCGCGGCCCCACACACCGCAGCATGACCTGGTGGAGCTGCGCACCCACTTTGCAGACCTTTTTGCAGCGTACAAGGCGCACTGGAGCGACCCTGCCAGGGTGCGTGCTCTGCAGGGAGTGGGGGGCAGCCACTGAGTGTGGAGAATGCGCAGGCACGGCCGCGGCTGCTGCAGATGGCCACAGACGTGCCAGAGGAGGTGGCGACGTTGCTGCCAGACGGCGTGTACCCGTGTGTGGTGGATGGCGTGATCGTGCCAGAGCCGTGGTGCGCGCTGCTGTGTGCCCTGCAAGCGTTGCAGCGCCTCACCCCGGCAGCCTGCAGGTTCTCACGCCGCGTGGACGGAGACTTCTCGTCCAATTGCTTCGCCAACAAGAGTGTGGGCGAGAAGTGCTGCGACTACAGCAAGACAGACGAAGAGGAGTGTGTGGCCCGGTTCCAGGGCTATGGCAGCAAGGCAGTGCGCGACTGGATGGCCCTGTGCCGCAGGTGAGAGATGGTGGTGGTGCTGGTGATGGATTGACGGCGGAGCCAGCCCTGCGTGGAAGGACGCTGCAGTGGTCACGCCAAAGCTGTCACCGGCCCTGCCTGACAAGGTGATGGGATGTTGTGTGTGCATGTGTGGTCTGAAAGCGGCCACCCAGAGTGGCAGCACGCCCTGCAGCTTCCAAGGCGTCACGCTGCCGAGCCCGTGGTACCGCACCTTTGACACGCCCGACATGCAGTGCTGGGCACCCAAGGTGTGCTGCGGTTGTTGCTTGTTGTCACTGCTGCTGATGCGGTGCAGGCTGTGAGCGGCAGTGTGCGCGAGAAGTGCTGTGACTACGCGCGGCCCGAGTCCTTCTGCATCGCCGTGTTTGCGGGCTACAGCGCCAAGGACATGCACGAGTGGGTTGCACAGTGCCGGATGGCACACTGGGGCGGCTGAGTGGTGGTGACAATGAACAGTTGCGGCGGTGCCACAATGCCACAGTGTTATTGGCCTCCGTTGCCCAATGTCGGCCCATCACGCCATCGATCCAGCACGCCCTGTGCATGAACGCATCAGTACATGGCAGGAGAAGAAGAACGAATGATGAACAACGATGAACAACGATGAATAACGACGAACAACGACGAACAACGATGA
>CAZYYU010000379.1:0-2788 GCA_964651735.1 uncultured Gammaproteobacteria bacterium
GTGTGTGTGTGTGTGTGTGTGTGTGTGTGTGTGTGTGTGTGTGTGTGTGCGTGTGGATGGCGGTCCTTTGCTCGTTGCGCTGACGCACGGGGGCGCGTGGCAGAGCCGTAGATGTGGCGCAGGGCTTTGCCTTCTCGGAGACGTTTGTTTTGGTGTCGGATTTCGGCATTGGCGTCGGTATAGGTGTGAAAGGGGGCGTGGCGTGTGCGGTGTTGTGCCCGCCCACACAGCGCGTGCAGGCATCCCCATCTTCGACGACTTGCAGCCTCCGCCGTTTGCCCGTGGCCTTGAGCCGGCCATTGCACCGGGCCCTCCAGTGCCCAGCGTTCGCCACATCAGCGCCGTGCTGGCGCTGATCGTGGAGCTGAGCAGCGTGTCCTCGCTGATGCAGCGGCTGGTGGAGTCGGGCGTTGATGCAGTGTTGTTCGATTCGCGCGGCTATCTCATCGCCACGTCCAACGTGACCACTCCGCTGCTCAGTGGCAAGCAGCAGCTGCGCCATGTCACGGAGCTCACAGAAGTGCCTGTGATTCTGGCCGCTGTGGACTTTGTGTTGGGGGGCCCAAACGCGTCGTCCTTCGCCAACGTGCCCCCCATGCTCAATGTGGCGGTCACGTTGGCGGGCCAAGCCAGGTGGATGCTGTTGGGTTTTGTTTTTTCGGTGGTTTGGTCTGACTTCCCCCCATCGCAGCTTTGTCACGTGCCAGCAATACCGCAATGCGTACGGCTCCTTTGCGTGGACGCTGCTCCTGGTGACGCCCTACAACCTGTACTATGCGCCCGCCGAGTACGCCAAACTGCTGTCGCTGGTCATCTGCTGCGCTGTGATCATTCCGCTGGTCACTGTGGGGGCGGCCGTGCTGGTGGCCATCATCATCCGCGCCTCGGACAAGGTAGAGGACAGGGCGCGGTGGGTTCTGCGCTCAAGCACATGGTTGCAGTTGAAGGAGCAGGCAAATGAGAAGGAGCGGCGGCAGCATTCGCAGCTGCTACTGGGCTACGTCAACCACGAGATTCGCAATCCGCTCCAGGTCATCCTGGGCCTGTCAGGTGTGGCGCGGGGGCGGCGGCAGTGGCAGCGGCGGCGGCACTCACCCCACGCCTCAAACCAGAGCTCACGATGGAGGAGCTGCGTGACGTGGACTGCGCCGAGGGCGCTGTGCTGCAGCAGGCGCTGAGCAACCTGGAGGCTGTTGTGCGTGCAGGCGAGTTCATTGAGCACGTTGCCAGCGACATGCTGGATCTGCGCAAGATCGAGGAGGGCAAGATTACGCTGGAGATTGACCTGATTGACGTGGCGGCATTGGTGACCGGCATCTCCAAGGCGCTGCAAAGCAAGGTGGCCGAGACGTCAGTGGCCTTCCAGGTGGATGTGAGCCCGTGGCTGCCGCCCTTCCGCTCGGACCGCTACCGCGTGGAGCAGATCCTGATGAACTACCTTACCAACGCGTTCAAGCACACTCAGGCTGGCTGTGTGACGCTGTCTTGCAACGCACTGTTCGACGGCAGCATGGTGGAGCTGGCCGTGACGGACACGGGGCGTGGCATCCCGCTGGCCAAGCAGGGCGCGCTGTTTGCGCCCTTTGAGCAGGTGTCGGCAGTTCGCGACGCATCCCTGGGTGGTTTTGGGCTGGGGTTGCATTTGTGCGCGATGCTCGCGCGTCTGCTGCACGGTGAGGTGGGGTTTGAGAGCGAGGAGGGCCGGGGCAGTCGCTTCTGGGTTCGCTTGCCCGCTGAGGAGAACTCTTCCATTGAGCACCAGTTCGTGAGGAACGAAGTGCTCATTCTGTAGCCAGTGTATTACAGTTTTTTGAGGTGGTGGTGTGTCCAGGCGCCGGTTTCGCTGGCGGCGCGCAAAGAGAAAAGCCCTGCTTTGGCATTTGCGCTCTGGCTGCCAGCGTCTGCGATGGGCAACAGCGCCAAACGGGCAAGCTGGGCGCAGCGTGGAGCCTCGGCAGCGCCGTTTTCCCCTCGAGCCGGAAAAAAAACTCGGTCAACGGTGGGCCGGCGCTGATCGTGCGATCGGAGTATGTCGGGGGGCCCAGGGAAGATGCAGTGGTGCCCTCGGTAAGCTTTTTGAGCGGTCACAGCGCGAATGAGGACAAAACCGCGCGCGTTCCACGCCTCCCCCCACCGCCACTCATGTCCGCTGCCAGGCCGGAGACGGAGCCGTTGCCGTCATTGCTGAACCAGATTTGCGGCATGCTGGGCTACGACGGCGCGGCCGCGGCCAAGCTTGAGGCCCGCGCCCAGACCTTCTTTGAGGACGAGCTGCTCTTTACCACGCCGGCCTTGCTGGGCACGGTCACGGAGGCCGCGCTGCGCGAGGCAGGACTTGCCGTGCTTTGGCGTTACGTGCGAGATCTTCAGGCACGGCGCGCTGCTTTGTTGGGGGGAAGATCGCTCACCACCGCATCGTCCACTCGCAGGAGCGCACCGGCATCGCACCGCCGTCCGTGGCAGCGCCGTCCGCCTCGCGTCCCCTCACGCCCGTTGCGCCCGCCAAGCACTCGGACTACGCCGCGCTGTGGGTCGAGCTGGGCAACGACGCTGAATCCATCGTCTTTCGCGATCGCGATTTCGAGTGTCTCACATGCGGCAACGCCGGGTGCCTGCTGCGCTCCCGCACCGACCTGAAGCGGCACTGCAACGCGCCGCGCCACGTCAAGGCACTGGCGCAGCTTCGTCAAGCGCAGAGGCGAGAGCAGGAGGAGGAACAGGGAGAGGAGCTGCAAGGCGAAGAAGACGAGCAGCAGCAGCAGCCAACAGACGCGGCGGACGAGGACAA
>CAZYYU010000380.1:0-2783 GCA_964651735.1 uncultured Gammaproteobacteria bacterium
TCTCTCTCTCTCTCTCTCTCTCTCTCTCTCTCTCTCTCTCTCTCTCTCTGTCCTGCAGACAGCACCTTGATCGAGGTCCTTCGCTTGAGGTTGTCTGACGACTTCTTGGGCATCTCCGGCGACTTGTCCGCCGCGGCCTCGTCTTGCTCCGCGCGCGTGGCGTGGCGCATGGCCTTGGGCGTCAGCGCGTGCAGGATGTTGAACTCCACGTTGAGCAGCTTGCCCTTCTTCTTGTCCTTGTCGGCGGCGTCCTTGGCATGCGGCGAGGGCATGGCTGTGGTGGCCACGGCGGCGGCCACTGCGTCGCGCTCCAGCTGGTCGCGCTCATCCACGCGGGGGTCGGCCACAAGCAGCAGCGACGAGCCCTTGCGCAGATGCTGGCTCAGCAGCTTCTTGCGGCGCGAGCGCGGCGTGGTTGTGGGCTCCATGTCCACCACGTCCGCTGGCACGGCGGGATCGTCCTTCTTCAACTCGGCCAGCTTCTGCGCCGCCTCAGATGCGGTGCGCGCCTCGTCCATCCAGTGGGGCCGCTCCGGCGGCGGCGGCGGCGGCGCGTCGCTGTCCTCGTCGGGCTCGTCGTCGGCCTGCGCCGCCTCCAGACGCAGGCTGGCCACGCGACCGCCGCTGGCACGCAGGGCCTGAGGGCTGGCGGGCGCGGCGGTGCTGGCACGGGCCGGGGCGGGGCTGGGCGGCTGCAGCACCAAGCTCACGCGCGGTGGCGCGGGGCTGCTCGCGTTGTTGCCGGCGCCAGCCTGCTGCGGCGCCGGGTCCGCCACCAGCGGCGCGATGGCGGGCACAGATATCATGAGAGGGTTCTCCTGCAGTCCCATTGTCAGTGGCGCGAGCAATAGGCACGCACAAGAGCGCCGCCACCTCCACCTCCTCGTCCTCCTCTTCCTCTGTCTCGTCGCTCTCTCCGTCGCCGTCGTCATGGGCCGCCGCAGCGTTGGCACCGTCGTCGGCTGAGCCTGCCCTCGTCAGTCGTCAAAAGGGAAGGGAGGTAGCGCTGCTGCCAGCAGCTGACCTGACGTGGACAGCGGCTCGACCTGGCGCAGACCCTGCACGGACTGGATCTTCTTCATGATGCTCTCCAGCCGTTCGCGCAGCAGGTTGCGCTCCGCCTCCAGCGCCGCCCGCGTCTTGGTGGCTGCCTCGCACTCCACCGCCAGCTTGTCGCGCTCGGCGGCGGCGGCGCGCAGCTTGCCCTCGTACCCGGCCAGCTCCTTCTCCATTCTCATGATGCGCAGGTCGCGTTCCGCGCGCTCGCGGTTGTGCTGCTGCTCCAGCTCTCGGGTCTTGCCTGCCACATCCTTGAGCTGGGCCGCCTTGGCAGCCCAGTCCGCCCGCTCCGCCTCCAGCTTGGCCGAGCACTGCTCCAGCTCCCGCTGCCACTCATCCGCCTTGCGACGGAACGTCTGAGCGCGATCCTGCGCCTCCTGCAGCGTGACCATGCCCTTGATGGAGCGCCGCGTTTCATCCAGCTCCTTGTCGGCAGCCTCCAGCCGCGCCTTGAGCGCCGCCACCTCGCGTTCGCGCGCCACTTCGCGCTCCCGCAGCAGCTGCATCTCGCGCTCCTTGGCGATGAGCTGCTGGTCCTGCACGCGCTCGTCGCGCTGCGGCGGCTGCAGAACGGGCGGCGCGGCCACTTGCATAGGCTGGCCCTGCATGGCCACGGCGCCGCTGGCCTCCAGCCGCTTCAGCGCCTCGGCCACCGCGTCCACGAACCGCAGCACGGTGGACGGCTTGGCGGTGCCCTGCGGCGCGATGGACAACAAGTCCTGCACCTGGCGCGCGAGAGCCTCCGCGGTCTGCGCTCTCTTCTCGGCCACGGCCAGCTTGGCCAGCAACTCGGGGTTCTGAGCGGGAAGCGCAGTGGGCGGCGCCCTCTGCGGTTGCTGTTGCTGTTGCTGTTGCTGTTGCTTAAGACGCGAGACAGCAGTTTCCGCCGCGTCCTTGCGTGCGCAGGGGTGTGAGGGCGACTGGCAACAAAATGAAAACGACAGCCAAACCTTCCATTTCGCGAGCTCGTCCTGCTGCTCTCTGAACTTGGCCACCTGCGGCGACCAAGGAGGATGAACACAAGGGCGCACGCATCAGCAAAGAACGCTCGCTGCACCAGCACGTTGGTCTTGGCCTGCAGGGCGCTCAGCTTCTCCTCCGCGAGGCGCGCGCGTTCCTCTGCAAGCGCAAAGCTTTGAGTGGGTGCTGCAACATGTTGCACGTGCTGCTGCGTTCAACCTGCATCGGCGCTGTTGCCGCCGCCCAGCATGTCGGCGGTGCCGTCAGTTACGCCACAGCTCCGCGCCCAAGTACGACGAGACCTTGCAGGGCACCGTCAGGTCGAGAGGGGGGCCCCACAGAGAGCAAGCGCGGGCCGCGGCTGCACACAGCAGCGGACGCAGCGAGCGAAAAAGGTGCACAAAGAGCGAGCGCCTCACCCTGTGGCCTGCAGCACCCCGCGACTCCAGAGGGTCTCGTGTCCTTTGCCAACAGCGGCTGGTGCAACGCAACGCCAACGAAAACGCGGGCTGCTGGGTGCCGAGCGCGCCGCGTTGTGATTGGTTTGCGGGGGGGCGCAAGCACAGTCCAACAACCCCCGCGGCCCCGGATTGACCCTTTTTGCTTGTTTTGGCTTGGAACGGCCATTTCACACATTCTTGACGAAGACTCGCAGCAGGGCAGCAATCCAGCCATGCAGTGGGAAGCAGGGTCAGCAACTAGTTCTCCACCCCACACGCCAAACAACACCAGCAAGCCCGCGGCTGGGGGTTGCCGCACAAGGG
>CAZYYU010000381.1:0-2782 GCA_964651735.1 uncultured Gammaproteobacteria bacterium
GCAATACAACAAGTCTTTTTTGTGACTCTGGCGCGTTGTGCGGTGCAAGGGGTGTTGAACGCGCGTCTCCTTCAGAAGTATGAGCTCCATGTCTTGCGCAGCGAGCGGCGCGGGTTGCTTGGATGCGTGACCTCAACGTTCTTGTCCCACTCCACCACTGCCGCCGTGCGTCCATCAGCGCTTGCTTGTGGCGCACAACCCAAGGCACGCACCGGTGTGGAACACTTGGTCAAAGTCGCCCGACGTGACCTTGACAGCCTCGGCGATGAGAGCCTGGCGCTCCTGGCCGCGTGCGACTCAGCGCGCTGGGTGAAAGCGCAAAAGATCCCCACACCTCGCACAGCTTGTGCACTTGGTAATTCCACTTGCGCACGTTGGCCAGCTTGGTCTGCCGGCACGCCGCGCGTCGTGAGGCAGCTCAGAGGGCGAGTGCGGGGTTACCTCCAGCGCATCCTTTTCTTCCCTCGTCTTGGCCTCTGGGCCCAGCGCCTCCTTCGCAAGCTTCTCAAACTGCTCCCACAGCTGCACGTGCGCCGTCAGACAGCGGGCGCAGACCACGCACCGCCACGCACCTTGCTCCACAAATACGGCATGGCCCACTGCACGCGCGCGCTGCATGAGAGCCGGCGAGAGAAACAAGGGGCGGCCCAAACTAGCCTGCAGGCCGTTGGCAAAGTTGGGCAGGTAGAACGGGTGCGACACCCACGTGAGCTGCGACAGCGAGTAGCCCTCATCGGTGAGCTTCAGGAACGAGGCCTTGTTGCGGTACAGGTCGCAGTAGTTGGGCGCAGAGAACACGGTGATGCAGGGTGGAATCTTGCGGTCACCGGTCGCACCACGACGATCGAGTCCGAACCAAAGTTCCTCATAGCCTGCAACGGCCACCAGCAGCTTGAGCGCCACTCGCCAAGTCGGCATGTGAAACCTCACCCTCTTGCTGCACCTCATGGGCGCGCACAATGGCCACCAAGTTGTTGCACTCCAGGAACGACTCCAGCACGCCCCAGCCGAACATGTAGGAGACGCCGCGATTGATGTTGCGCTGCCAACGGCACTCAGACCACTCGATGAGCTCGTCAGGTGTGCACTGGGCCTCGTGCTTCCCGTCAAAGGCTTGCTCAGCCCGCAGCGGGTCAGCCCACAGGATGTCACAGAGCAGACCCTCTGTGGGCACTTCGCTGAAGCGGTCAACCTCCCGAATGTCATCCAGCGTGTTGATGAAAGGCGACAGGCCACCATGGAGGCAAAGGAAGGTGCCTTGGCGCGTGGGCACGGTTGCTGCTAGGGGTAGGCAGTCGAACAGGTCGCAAAAGAGCTGGCAAACGGCGCGCACGTGAGAGCAATGGAGAGCACCAGCGCCCCACCAACCTGGTACAGGTCTGCGCTGTACTTGAGGGTGCATTCCCGCCGAAACGAGTACGTCTGCAGTGCCATGAGCGACTGAGCACAAGGAAGCGAGTGAGTGGTGTGGTGGTGGTACCTTGGTCAGGGCTCGACATTCGTGGTTGCCACGCAACAGGAATATCGACTGAGGGTCGCGCAACTGGTTTGGTGGCTTCGGTGAGCAGGCCGCAGCGCCGGGGCGGGCAAATGGCACACCTTCATCGCGAAGAGCAAAAAGCAAACTTCGGTGCCAAAGTAGCCCCGGTCCACGTAGTCGCCCAGGAACAGGTAGGGGTTCTCGCGCGTGGGATAGCCGTTGTGGTTGAACAGCGCAATAAGGTCGTAGTACTGGCCGTGGATGTCACCGCACACAGTCACCGGCGCTGACAGCGTGAGCAAGTTGGGCTCGCGGCGCAGCAGCCGCTCACAGCCAGCGATGAGCTGGCGCGCCACGTCGCCGTGCAGCCGGCCCTCGCGCATCAGATGGTTCTGGATGGCCTCCACGTTGGGCGTGCCATCGGAGCGGAACGCTTCCGCTGCGGGCAAACGGTCACGCAGCGGAGCGTGCACATCGGGCCTGGCCGAGTGTTGCATGAGTGCAGCGAAAGCGCAGCCGCACAACGCACCTGGCGCGAGCTGTGGTGGAAAGCTCCTTCTTGCGCGCCTTCTCCAGCTCCGTGGCAATGGCCGCCGTCATGGGGTCGCGCGCATCGGCCTGGATGGTCATGGCACGACGCATGGACGGTTTGGCAGCCATCTCCTGGCCGCTTTCCAGCTTGCGAGACGACATCCCTGCCCCGATCACGCCGCGCTCCATCTCCGCCTTGAGGCGCATCATCTCGAACTTGGCCAAGTTGGGGTCCACGGGCTTGGCGGAGGTCTTGCGCTTGCTTTCCACCGCGCTGGGCTTGCTGCCGGCAGACGCCGCCGCCACTTGTCGCGCTAGCTCTTCAGAACGCTTGCGCTCCTCCTCATGCTCAACCTGCTGCCGCTGCGCCTCCTCCTCAGCACGCGCCTTGGCCTCGGCCTCCTCGCGCTCGCGTTCCTCACGCTGCCTGGCCTCTCGACGTCGCTGCCTTTCCTCCTGCTTACGCTCAAACGACGAGGGCTGCATCGCCGACGCCACCAGCCGCGCCTTGGCCTCGGCTTTGGCCCGCTCCTCGTCATCCTGCTTGCTCTTCAGCGCAGCCAATCGTGCCGCCGTTTCTTGCTCCAGGCGCTCTTCTTCCTCCTTCAAAGCGCGCTCGCGCTCCAGCCGCCTTTGCCGCCGCTCCTCTGCACGTCGCGCAACACTGTCCATCTCGCCAGAGGTTGCTGATGCTTCTTCCTTGGCCTTGCGCTCCGCCTCCTCCTTGGCCTTGCGCTCGGCCACGCGGCGCTCTTCCTCCGCCTTGCGCTC
>CAZYYU010000382.1:0-2745 GCA_964651735.1 uncultured Gammaproteobacteria bacterium
TGGGCTTGGCCTGAGCAGCACCACACATTGGCAATGGTCAGCGCCCTGCTGCGCTCGCTGCGTTTGTTTCCCGCGCCAACGCCAAAGCCGCGGCTGCCTGCAGGACGCCGAGGCTGCCGACCGCGCCATGGAGCCCACCGAGTTGCTGGATCGACTGGAGGTTGGGTGTTGCGCGCGCAGCCGCCGCCTCAAGCCTTGTGCAGGCCGTGCAGCCCGGTCTGCGGCAGAAGGCGTTTGCGGGCACGTTGCCACGTCGTTCGTCGCGGCTGGGGCGTTGCTGACCCCGCGCCCTGGCAGGCAAGTGGGTGCTGCTGCTGGTGGACAGCGTGCGAGGTGGGTCTGTGCTGTCCGTCCCCCGTCTTCTGAGCGCGCCGCGCAGCCTCGGCCGTGGACGAGCGGTACCTCCAGCGCCACGTGCTGGTGCCCAGCAGCACGGCCAGCGTGTTTGACACTTTGTCGCCGCCCGTGACGGTGCGTGCTTGGGACGCGTGCGTGTGCCTTCAATGGCTGTTGCAGGCCCGGGTGGAGGACGGCCGAGTATGGTGGTCCGACGTGGAGCAGCGAGCCGCTCGAGTGGCCATGACGGAGACGCTGTATGACGAGCAGTATCGCGCTGTGCGCTGCGTGACCGTGGCCTTGGACGTGCCTGGCTCGAACGCTGTCGCCGACGCCAACGCCACACCTGCTGCGCCGAACCAGGGGCACGTGCCTCTCACGGCCCTGCCACAACCCTCTGAACCGCTTCACAGCAGCGGCGCCGAGCTGCCCCACGACGAGCCGGAGGCTGCCTTGGCGGCGTTGCGCGCCGCGTTGCCGGCCGTTTGTGAGGTGTTCGAGGAGCGGCTGACTCGGCTGCATGAGTTGGTGTCGTCCACCTTCACCACTGCAGCGCTGGCCCGCCACGGCGCGCTGGTCACGCAGAGGTGCGCTTGCTTCTCTGGTTTGTTGTTTGGTTGATTGGTTGGTTGGTTGGCGAGCTGATGTCGCCTGACTGGCCCGCGGCGGCAGCATCGAGTTCTTCTGCAAGCACGCTTGGGAGCTGGCCGACGACACCGTGGCCGACCTCAGGGCCGCTCAGCGCACTCAGCAGGTCTGGGCTTCCACTCCACTTTGTTGCCTGTGGTTTGCGCCGCTCACACCGCCGCCTCGCAGAGCCGTGCACTGGGCAGCCATCTGGGCGTGGCTGTGGAGTGCATCGTGATGAACGCGCTGTACCCCGACGTGATGGCGTTGCTGGTGGCGATGCACGCCGACCACGACGCAGCGCTGGCCGTGGCGCAGGTCGCTTCTTTCCTTCCGAGTGACTGTGTCGGCGGGCCGTTGACGGCGCTGTGCAGCGGTCCTACGAGCTGGAGTCCGCCGAGGCCGAGGCACATCTGGCGGCGGCCGTGGTGCCGCTGGTGAGCCCGTCGCTGTCGCTGCGTGTGGCTTGGTCAGGTGGCGCTGTTGGCAGGTCAAGATCGCGGAGTGCACCACGCCGTGGGGCAAGCTGCAGTGCCTCAAGAAGTCGTTGGCGCTGCTGAGTCAGTGGCTGGTGAGCGGGGTTGCTTGTTGGTTGTGGTCAAATCGTTTCTGGGGCACGTCTTCGCCGGTCAACGCGGCCTTTTTGCAGGGCTCCACCAAGTTCACGGCGGACGATCTGCTGCCGTCGCTGATGGCCGTCATCGTCCGCTGTCCTGTGGAGCATCTGTGCGCCCACTTCAGCTACATCCAGTTCCACAACGACGCCTCGTCGGAGCTGCAGTACCATCTGACGACGGTGCGCGCCGCACTGCAGTACATTCGTCGCGCCGGTGACAGCCAGCCGCTGTTGCATGGCCTGGCTGAGGCAAGCTTCTGTGGTTGATGCTTTGTCGCGGGAACCCTGCTCTTCGTTCGTGTTGTGGGGTGTTGCCCTTCGTTGATTGACCACGCATTGCAGGGGGCTGCGTCGTCTCCATCGGGGCTGGACCTGCAGCGGCGCTTCGGCGGCAGCAAGCAGCAGCAGCAGCAGCATCGCGGGCCCACCGTGGCCGCGCTGCGCCGCGACATGTGCAGCGGGCCCGACGCGTTGCCGGTGTGTGATCGCTGGCACCGCCTTCGCCGCTACAAGGCCGTGTTCGTGGCCTCGGAGTTCGTGGACTGGGTGGTGGCGCGGTACCGCCACGTCAGCCGCGCCCAGGTTCGGAGCGGGCTTGTTGTGGGATGATGCTGCGGTTGACGAGCAGTTGCAGGCCGTGGCATTGGGACGCAACATGGTCGGTACAAGGCGCAGCACGCACACATCTCTAATCGCCTTGCAGGTGTTGCAGCGCATCATCTGTCACTGCGTCGACCTTGACAAACAGTTTGACGACGAGCATCTCTTCTTTCGCTGGTCAGTGCGCTTCACACAAATTACATTCTTGCCACCAACAACCACGGCCGAGCAGGAGCACGGCTGAAGCGTCGGCCAGCGGCCGTGATCTGTGGCCCAGCAGGTCCACGACCAGCGAAGAGGAGAGGCACACACCGCAACAACAGCGGCGCGACTCGCAGACTGCATCCGGCGTCGCGTCAGAGGTTGCTGCTCGCTGTGTTTGTCTTTGCCTGTTGTTTCGCTTCTTTGCGTGGTTGCTGCTGAAGAGTCGGTCAGGTGGAGCCAGCCAGTCCGACGGTGTTGGCGGCCATCCGGCCCAGTCTGGGCAAGGCAGAGTTGCTGGCTGAGCTGGCACGTCTGGCCGCTGCATCCACTGCATCTGGGTTCGCTGCTCTGTTCGAGGCGGG
>CAZYYU010000383.1:0-2743 GCA_964651735.1 uncultured Gammaproteobacteria bacterium
GTACACCGCGGACCCCGCGCTGGTGCAGTATGACGGCAACGGCAACTTCAAGTACTCGCCGCCCCACAACTTCTACGGCCTGTTCAAGTTCGAGTACACCGAGTGCGACGACTCGGTTTGGATCGCGACTGGGGGCACGCCGCTGTGCTCCACTGCCACCGTGAGCATCAGCGTCGGCAAGCCCCACCCACCTCAGGCATATGACGATTACGTCGAGACGCCCGAGTCGCTGTCCGTGTTGGCGTCGGTCCTCGCCAACGACCTGCCGGGCGCCACGCCCATTGACGCAACGACGCTCACTGTGCTGACTGCTCCCACGCACGGCAGCGCCAAGGTCATTTATGGCCTCGGCTCCATCAAGTACCAGCCCGCTGGCTACTACTACGGCCCCGACTCGTTCACGTACCAGGTGTGCGACCAGCAGCAGCTGTGCGCCAGCGCCACCGTGTCCGTCAACGTGAAGCCCGTGCCCCCTCAGGCCCAGCCCGACTACTACGAGATCGAGTACCACAGCCTCGGCTACTTGAACGTGCTGCAGAACGACTTCCAAGGACCCGCTGGCTTCTCGACCCTCACCATCGTTGCTGCCCCCACGTCTGACATGGGCACCGTGTCCATTGACGGCTACACCATTTTGTTCCAGGCTGCGGTCAACTTCGACGGCACTGCCCAGTTCCAGTACGAGGTCTGCGACTCGTCGGAGCCCGCTGTGCTCTGCTCCAAGGCCTTGGTGTCGGTCAGCGTGCGCGGACGCCCTCCGTATGTTGTTCCCGACTGGTACCAGATCGACGAGGACGGCGCTCCCGTCTGCTTCGGCGTGCTGGACAACGACCACCAGGACCCTGCGCTCCCCGCCCTCGACTACTCGTCCCTGACCATCATCCCCGATGAGCGCGTGCAGCAGCAGTACATCTCCTGGCCAAGCTGGACGTACACCACGGGCCAACTTGATGAGGGCACGCTCATCTCCATCGAGGCCGATGGCCGCTTGATCAACCAGGATGGCATCGCCACCGACGCCAATGGCAACGTCATCGCCAAGCGCGACCTCCTGGAGCCGAGCCTCCCGGCCGGCGCCTTGATCGGGCGCTGGGTTACGGTGACGTGCTGTTGTTTTCTGTCCTCCCGCTTGCTGCTGCGCTGACATCTTGTGCCTGTGCAGTATGTGCAGCCGGACTACAACCAGCCAATTCAGACCGCGTCGTCCGCAACGCTGCCTTCCTATGGGCCTTCCATTACCAACGGGCCCAGTGGGGCCTCGACTGCGGTGCCCGGCAAGCGCTTTTATCCTGCTGGCCCTTACATCAAGTACGGCGAGCCGTTCGTGATCGGCGCCAAGGGCAACACGTCCGCGCCGCTGCAGGGATCTCAGCTCCTGTTGGCCGTCAACACGGACACAACTGGACAGGTTTCGAACGGTGGCTTCTTCGTGACGATCCGCTACACTGGTGAGTGGTGCTCGGGACCTGCTGCTGTTTAGAACGCTGACCGCGCGCGCAAATTTTCTTTTTGCAGTTGCCACCAAGGGCAGCGTGTCCGTGGACTCGAGCAGCGGCTGCGTGACCTATGCCCCGCCTCTGCACTACTACGGGCAGGATTCCTTCCGGTACATGGTGTGCGACGTTGAGACGCCCACGCGCCAGTGCGCTGTCTCCTGGGCCAACATCTTCGTGACGCCCAGGCCTCCGATTGCCAGCTTTGACTGGAGGAACGCCGAGTACCGCAGCACCATCGACATTGACGTGCTGTCCAACGACATTGCGGGACCCGCTGGCTTCGTGACTCTGTACATCATGTCCGCCCCGGCTCCCCAGGCAGGCACCGTGGCAATCACGGGCGCCAACCACATCTCCTTCACCGCCGCGGCCAACTTTGACGGTGTGGCCCAGTTCTCGTACATGGTGTGCGATGCTTCGCGCCCCAAGCCGCTTTGCTCCAATGTGGCGTCGGTCGCCGTTGGAGTCAACGCGCAGCCGCCCAACGTGCAGGGCGACTTTGTCTACCTCGACGAGGACGCGCCCGGCCTGTGCGTCGACGTGCTGGCCAACGACGAGGCTGCACCGGGCTCGTCGCTCGACATTTCCTCGCTCAAGATCGTGGCGCGCATCCGCGATTTGTCGCAAGTCGCCATGTCGCTCGCTGATGCCAACTGGACCGCCTCGGGTCGCAAGTGGACGGCAGGAACCACTGTGTACGTCGGTAGCGAGGGCTCTGAAGGCGTCCGCCAGTACGATTCCAGCGTTCTGGCGCCGGATGCCCAGTTCCCGGACCTCCCGTACATGGCTCTGCTGGGCAAGTGGGGCGAGAACGGAACGCCGTTCTTCCTCGGTGACTTCTTCGTCAACTCGCCGGCGGATGACGCGGAGCTCTTCGTGTTGCTCAACGACAACGACTACGGCGACAACGTTGGCAGCTGGCTGGTGACCTTCATTCCTTTCGGTGAGTTCGTGTCCGTGGGTTGTCGCGCGCGATGCTCACAGAAAAGCGCGCGCGCCCCTCAGGCGAGACTTACGGCACGTTCGAGGTCGATACCGCCAACGCGTGCATCAGGTACACGCAGGCCACGCACTTTTACGGCCTGGACCAGGCTGTGTACGAGATCTGCGACACGGAGCAGCCGGACTCGCGTTGCTCGATCGGCTTCCTCAGCATCTTCGTCAAGGCCCTGCCTCCCAGGGCCGAGGCTGACATTGCGCCCGTCTCCTACATGGGCACCGTGGACATTGACGTGCTGGCCAACGAC
>CAZYYU010000384.1:0-2739 GCA_964651735.1 uncultured Gammaproteobacteria bacterium
TGATGCCCAACGACGATCCTGTGTATAAGGAAGCTTACATGAAGGCGCTCGAAATATCACACATCCTTTCGAGAGACCTACCAGTGGAGAGACAGCAACAAATATGGCGGGACGTGCGCCAAAGAGACCCAATCAGGTTCAACGGCACGCGTTATCAGGAGAATCCAGATCTGGTCGCCTTCCTCGAACGCATATTCCCAAATCAAAATCAACGCTAAAGCTGATGTTTTTTTTCAAGCGATATGAACAACAAGTAAATGGGCCAGCTGCTCTCACGCTTTATATCCAGTGGAGAAGAAGAAGAAGTTGTCACACTCGTCCCACTTTCATTTCTAAAACTCCCTCGAGAAATGCAGTGGATGATCTTGGACAAGTTACCCATTGCAAGTGTCGTGAAGCTCGGTGACACCTCCAGAGAGTATTTTCACGTCGTTGTCGATTACCTACAGAATAAGCGATCCGACGAACTGGCCGGGGAGTACTTACGATCTCAAAGAAACAGCCACGTTCTTCACGCCACGCGAGAAATGGGACTGTACACACTGAGAGAGGTTCAGACGATTTCCAACTTATTGCGCGAAAGACCTGTGGCGACATACGAATTTCGCGACATCATTTATTCGGACCCCAGACCAAGTCTGAAACTTCTGCCTCTCCATCGAAACGCATGGATCAAAGAAAGCTCACTTTTGTCGAACATTCTCTACCAGTTATCTAGACAGGATGTCCACTTTTACTTACACCCGGAATTGTCTCGGATTGTAATGGAATGGATGCTACGAAATCTGGAAGATGCCCCCTTTACTGCCGAGATCCGTGCTGTGGTGTTGGGGCCTATGAAAACGTCGGGCAACTTTTCATACACTCGACCTCTGAAATCGGCACTGGAGGCTCTGAGACACCATATAACAGAAAGGGAGGGACTCGACAACGCATATCTGCGCGAAATTGTGCTTATTCTACTTAGGAAAGGGGCCGCCAGTGGCCAAAATGCAGTGGAAGACTTGGGACGAAATCTATCCGTAGAATTGTTGAACCGGATGCTGGAAACGCCTGATCTCGGCGTGTCACGTCTGTTCCAAAGGCAAGAAAACGTGATTCACTTTCTCAGATCGTCGGCGAAGGACATTTATGAAATCAGAGACCGATCCGTCATCGAGTACATTCGGGAAGCGGTGCAAATGTTGAGAAATCGGAATATTTTGCCTCCCCTGAACGCGGTGACGGAAGGCATGGATGAAGATAGGACTCGATTTTGGACGGAAGCTTACGAGACCGGCAATGTATGAATCCAGGGATCAGGAGGTTGAGTGGGTTAGGTTGGAATAAAACGGCTGGGCCTCGCGTCCCGTCCAGAACAACCTCAAACACCACACACACGAAAATGGCCGACCTCGCACTTCCCTCCCTCAATGCCGACATCTGGAGCCGTATTTATCTCTTTGTTGAACGTCCCGTGTCGCTTTTTGGCGCGAACAAGGAGATGTACAGCATTTGGAACGACGCGCTCCTCCAGGCCCAGTGGATGGTTGCGCGCTTCGGAAGGGCACGCGCTATTGAACACGCCGTTCTACGTCAACACGTAATAAAACGCGTGCCGTCAGATACCGTGTTTGAGCTCTTGCGGTATTGCCGGGCCGCCCACAACTACGTGAAAGACGCGATGGGGGAAGCCGATGACTGGGAAGACGAAGATGCTTACGAAAAGTTTCTGACTTTACTCCCTGCCTCCGTGTGCCGGTATGAAGTTGCGGACACGGCTGACCTGCGATGTTGGGTTTCGCGTCCAGGAGATGACACTTACTCAGCAAACCCGGAAAACTGGCCGTCGGGAATCACTTATCGGCTGAGGGATCCCATCTACTACCACGATTACAGAAGCGGCTACGTTCTCAAGTTTTGGGACACGGTCGTGGATCTCTTTGATCCGGACCTGGGTGTTACGTTCGACTGGGCAGACGTGGCACTGAATGAAGACGAGACCTGTATTATGACCGTGGGACAAGTCGAAAGGTTTTGCACCAGAATGGAACGTTGGTTTCCTACACTCGAGGGCACGTCTTTTCTCCGTTTCAGTATCGATTTTTTCGCGTTTTTGGGGAAGTGGGATCTTGTCAACGTGTTCATGCGATTTGCAAACGGTACCGTCGATCCATTGAAAGGGCTTGATGATGGCAAACTTACAATCCTCCTGCAAGCTTTAGCCGGAGACGATTCACACTTGGACAAATTTACGGAAATATTGAGCCTCATGAAGAAAAGAGAAACATTGGAGCTGAAAAACCTTGTTACTTTTGAGCAGGCTCGACGACTTGCTCAAGCGGGTAACGTGTTCTGCGTTAACGGCCCCGGCACCATAGATAGAGGTCGAGAATGGACTCCGGAACAAGCACAAGAACTCCGGGACATTATCGACAACGGAAGCGGAAGTAGCGGGGTGATAGCGTATGATTTTTACATTATCATGGTTTTCGTGACCGTCGTGGGTCTTACCACATTCTCCGAATGCAAGAAAGCGAACCTGCGTTGGTTTTTTGCAAAATTTGATCCGGAACTTATTCGAGAACTCCCCAAGCACATTTTGGTAAAGATCGGGCTCTGAATTGGAATTGTAAGCGATAAACATTAGACAATACGTTTTGGAATAGTTTTTTGTATTTTACTTTTTGCTTTTCTTTCCAAAATAGTATTTGGTGCAAGAAACTTGTCACTACAATCAAACACTACACCCTTTTGACG
>CAZYYU010000385.1:0-2734 GCA_964651735.1 uncultured Gammaproteobacteria bacterium
GCCCCCTCTTTGTGGTGCACCGCCTTCCCTTAACTGTCCATCACCCCCCTTGTCACGCACCGCCATCACGTCACTTGTCACGCACCGCCCATCACGTCACTTATCACGCCCCCTTGTAACGCACCCCACCTCTTTCCAGGCTGGACCACGAGCGTGCTGTCCATCCTCACTCAGCGTCCCTCGACCTTCCCCCTGGCCAAGAAGCTGGTTGCCGACCTGGACCTCTTCGCGCAGACCGTGGTCGAGGACCCTGCCAAGGAGATCCACGCCTTCTGCAACATGCTGTACGAGTCGGCGCTGGCTGCGGAGAAGGCCGTCGTCGCCCAGACCAGCAAGCCCGCCTCCTTCTGGGGGTGAACGGAACCCCACCCTCCTCCTTTGTGTGCGCGTCTTCCTCACTCGCGCAATGCAGCCCCGCTGAGCTCCAGGCCTTTGCGGAGCGGAAGGAGCAGATCTCACGCCAGCGCGTGGCTGAGATGTACCCGGTGCGTTTGCCTTGTGCTTCCAGCGAAGCGCTGACCATTGCCCCACCCCACCTACTGCTAGGGAGAGATGATGGGCGCTCCCCAATGAATTGCGATCTCAAAGGTGCTCTACGAGGATGGCTGCCTGCACGCTATTGCTGCTCCTGCTGCTTGTGGCCGCTGCTCGTGCTCAGACCACTTCCGTTGTCGTCACCCAGTACGGCCCCATCGAAGGACTGGTCCTGGGCAACGGCACGTACCGCAGGTCTGCAGCGCCTCCCCCCTCGCCTGGGGGCTCACCGTTGCTCCCCGCAACAGATTCCAAGGCGTCCCCTTTGCCGCCCCTCCCCTGCCCCCTCTGCGCTGGAAGAACCCCCGTCCCCCCGGCCTCTGGGTGCGTCTGCACTGCGTGCGTGGAATGCCCTGCCTTCAATGCGCTCCTGCAGGGCCCCGCGCCGCTCAAATGCCACAACTTCACCATTGGCTGCGCCCAGAACGCCCACTCCATGGACGTGCCCACCAACAAGAGCGAGGTCCGGCCTCCTTCCAGTGCCCACTCCGCTGCTGACACGCGCGCTCCAGGACTGCCTGTACGCCTCGCTGCTGCTGCTGCTGCTGCTGACCGCCGCCTCTGCAGGTACCTTGAAATCTACGCTCCCATGCCTGGGCGTTTCAAGGAGCCCGCATCTGTGCTGCTGTGGTTCTACGGAGGTTGCCTTTTTGATTCCTTTGGTGATCCGCTGCTTATCCCTTCCACAGGAGACTGGAAGGAAGGTAACCCAAGCAACAAACCAACAACCGCTCACCCAAACACCCCCGGGCAGGCGGCGAGTCTTTCCAGCTTTACAATGGCGCCCACTTTGCTCGCGACCTCAACGTGGTCAGCGTCATCACCAACTACCGGCTGGCCGCGCTTGGCTTCCTGTACCCAGGTCTTCTGCAACGCCCATCCCCACCCACAAACTTCGCCTCTGACACGAGCGCTCCAGAGACCTGGGGCGACCCCAACGTTGGCCTGGCTGACCAGCGCTTCGCGCTGCAGTGGATCCAGGACAATGCGCGCGCCTTCAACGCTGACCCCTCTCAAGGCTCGCGCCCTTGCGTCCGTCCCCCCTCGTTCTCACGCTCTAGCCCCCAGTGGTCATCGCTGGCCAGTCTGCCGGCGGCGAGAGCGTGCTGATCCACGTGACCAGCCCCAAACTGCCAGCTGCTCGCCAGTTCCACGCAGCTGTCGCCGAGTCTGGGCCGCTGTCCATCAACTTCAAGGGCATCCAGGTTTGTGCACGTGTTGCCTTCCCCCACACACACGCACACCATTCGCAGGAAGCTCAGGTGCTTGGCCGCACGTTCGCCGACAACCTGGGCTGCCACTACTCCGACGGTGCTTGCTTCCAGGCGCGCAACACCTCCCAAGGTGGCTCGCTCACCCTTCTGTCCTCCCGTCTCATCTCCGCCCAGTGCTGCAAGCCATGCAGAAGACGCTGGTGGTGCCTCTGAGCTGGTCCGACGCCATCCAGATGTGGGCCCCTGTCGTGACAGGTGCGCGCACGGCCGGGCCGCCCTCCATCCTCACTCGCTCCCCCTGCAGGTCCCGGCACCGGCCTCGAGATGCAGCCCCTTCACGCCTTTGAGACTGGCAACGTCGTCAAGGTCTTCCTCCCCTCGCCATGCTCGCAACGCACCCCTCCCCCTCATCTCTTCCCCTGCACCAGACCGCCACGCTCGTCACCGGCAGCAATCTGGGCGACGGCGTCATGTTCGGCCAGGCCATTGCAGGCCGCAACAAACTCCCCGCCTACGAGTAGTGAGCCTCACAATCCCCCCTTCTTCCTTCCCTCCCACCCCCGTGGCCTCCCAGGTACACTGCCATCGTGGGCGGCATCTTCTACAACGCGCCCCCCGCCGTCATCGGTGCGTGCCTGCCTCCCTCTTGCGAGGCCTCACATGGCCTCCTCTCTGCAGCGCAGATCCTGGAGAAGTACCCCCCCATTCCCTTCTTCGACAACACGGACGGTTCTCCCTTTCTTTAACAAAAATGTTCGCCCCTCATCATCATCCCTCAGTGCTTTCGCAGCTCGTCACGGACTACGTGTTCAAGTGCTCTGCGCGCTACGCACTGCGCATGATGCAGCAGGCAAGTGTCGGCAGGCGCGCTGCACACGCCCTGACCTGCTGCGCGCGTTGCAGGCAAGTGTCGGCAGGCGCGCTGCACACACCCTGACCTGCTGCGCGCGTTGCAGGCAAGTGTCGGCAGGCGCGCTGCACACGCC
>CAZYYU010000386.1:0-2733 GCA_964651735.1 uncultured Gammaproteobacteria bacterium
CGGATGCAGACGCACCCTCGTCTCCAGCGAGTGCGTTGTGCTTGTTGTTTCTCGGTTTGTCTGAAGCAAGATTTCACAACGTCAGCGCGTCCCACGCCACCGCCGCGCGTGGACTCCATGAAGCTGTCCGTGTCGTCCTCGGGCGGCACCGACGCCCCCGCCGGCGGCAGCAAGGCCGTGCAGTACAGCAACGCGCAGCTCAGCGGCTGGCTCACGAAGCAGGGCGGCGGCGTGCGCTCGTGGAAGCGGCGATGGTGCGTGCTCAAGGACGGCTTCATCTCGTACTTCAAGGTGAGTCGCGTCGTTTTTGTTTGTTTGTTTGTCTGTGGCTTTACCCGCGCCCTCGTTCGACAGGACAAGGACGACCCCATTCCCAAGGGCGCCATCCCGCTGGACGGCTGCAACTCGGTGACGCTGCACCAGGCCAAGACCTTCTGCTTCGCCATCAACACGGCGTACCGCGCGTTCCTGCTGCGCGCGGACAGCGCCGAGGAGGCGCAGCAGTGGATGAAGGCCATCGGAGGCTACGTGGTCACGGGCGCGGACGTGGCTGCTGGAGGCGGCAAGAAGAGCAAGGCCGCGCAGCTCAGGGGCGACGACGACTCTGAGCTCACCACCAAGGTCTTTTCCAACACTCGTTGTTTTTCGATGCCAACGCACCCGCCAGGTCGACTTCAAGTCTGGCGTGGACAAGGAGGGCTGGCTGACCAAGAGCGGCTCCAACGGGCGCAACTGGAAGCGGCGCTGGTGCGTGGTGAAGGAGTCCATCATCTACTACTTTCGCACCGAGAAGGAGAGCCGCGAGGGCGCGCCGCTGGGCGTGATACCGCTGCAGGACTGCAAGCTGGAGGAGGGCGCCGTGTCCAACGGCGTCAAGACCGTGGCCATTCACACGCGGCACCGCACGTACAAGCTGCAGGCGGACCCGGAGACCATGGCCGAGTGGATCGAGCTCATTCACGACTCGGTGCGCGCGCTGGGCAGCGAGCAGGGGGACAACTCTTCGCGCAGAGCGCGCAAGATTGAGGCGCTGGCCAACGCGCAGACCATGGAGATGTCGTACAAGACGAACGTGGCCAAGGTGGTTGTGGTCGCGAGTTGGGCGCGCAGGATCCCGCATCCTCCTCACTGCCGCGTTGCGCCCGTGCACCACAGGTGCGAGTGACCAAGGCCTACCTGAGCGAGTACCCCGACGAGGCGCCCGTGAACGAGGCCGTGGAAGCGTTGCTGGGCGAGCTCGACTTTAGCTGCCCGGACCGCGAGCTCGACAACTGGTCCCACGTCATGGCCGTGTACTTGGCCAAGCAGTCGAAGCGGCCGCGAGCGCACATACGCATCATTCCCGGTGAATTCTCTGCAATCCCCCGCTCCTCCATCATCGTTGTCTCATTGTGGCTCTCCATCAGCCGAGATCACGAGCGCTCCGCTGGCACCGTCGTTTCCCACCGACTTCTTGGCATACTTCCACGTGCCGCAGCTGCGCGTGTACAAGGCGATCAAGTGCTTCCCACACCAGACGGCGGCGGAAGTGATCCCTGAGGCCATCAGCAAGATCATGCGCCTCACCACGGCCGCGGGCCAGGAGATGCTGGACAGGCCCATCGAGGAGTTTGTGCTCAAAGTGCGTTGTGAGCCGTTGTTGGTTGTTGGTTGTTGGTTGTTGTTGGTTGTTGTTGAGCCCTCAGCCCCGGTGCAGGTCGTGGGCCGGTCTGAGTTCGTGCTGAACCCCAGCATGGCGCTGCACAAGCTGGTGTGCGTGCGCGAGCTGATCAACCGCTGGCAGAAGCTGGAGTTCATCATCATGTTTCGCGAGGACTTGCGCGAGCTGGAGGACAACCACGACCAGGCGCTGGTGGACATGGAGGAGGTGGTGCGGAAGCAGCAGGAGAAGGTGTATCCCATCTACGAGCTGGACTCGCTGTTCCTGATGAAGGTGGTGAGCCTGACGCGGTTTCGAGACAAGGTTTGGAGAGGAGGTGGCTGTGGTTGTGCGCTGGTCGGAGTCTCACCAACTTGGCCGGGCAGGACTTGGAGATGTTTGTGGAGCGCGCCGAGTTGCCCAACTGCACCATGTATCTGGAGTGCGGGCTGTACTTTGGGGGCCGCCGCATCGGCTCCCTCATGCGCACCAGCAAGAGCATGCCGCCCGTGTGGAACGAGCAGGTCAGCTCTTGTGATTGTGTGTGCGTTTCCGATCCCGGAATGGGGGTCTTGCGTTTGTGCTTGCAACACGTTGAATCCATGCTGAGCGCGCCTCTCCATGGTTGCAGGTGCAGTCCAACATCACGTTCAACCGCATCCCCAAGGAGACGCGTCTGTGCGCCACGCTGTATCTGTCGGCGGGCGAGCGGCGCGAGCATCCCGTGGCCTGGGTCAACATGCCCATCGTGGACTTCAACGATCACCTGCGAGGTGCGTTGCGGGGCGAGGAGGAGCCGGGTTGTGGGATGTGGTGGATTGGTGGCCTTGTTGAGTGTGGTCATTCCTTTGGTCGTTCTCGCTGTGCACTCACCGCACAACACACACACAGGGGGCACGCTGGTGGTGCCGATGACGCCGTACGAGAAGGCCAACTACCTGGCCGCGGTGCCCAACTACGACTCGCCCATCTTCCACCTGACGCTGGAGTTCCTCTCGCAAAAGATACCCGTGGTGCACGCGCTGCGCCCCGCCCCGGAGCAGCCGGAGGCGCGCGCCCTCAGGCCGGACCGCGACGAGGAGGTTGCTTGCTTG
>CAZYYU010000387.1:0-646 GCA_964651735.1 uncultured Gammaproteobacteria bacterium
AACAAAACCAAAACAAAACCAAAACAAAACCAAAACAAAACCAAAACAAAACCAACACAAAACCAATACCAAAAGCGATGAGGTCAGCTGCGTTGCTGGGCAGTGAAGGCCCATCACCTCGCACAGACGCTGCTCCAGCAGCAGCTCTCCGTTGGCTCGGCGGGCCACGATGTACGGGTGGCCGGCCTTGTGCACCTGCCACACGCCACCTGTCACGTCACACGTCCTTCCCAAACACAGCGCCAACAAACAACAACAAGCAGCAAAGCAACAAGAAGCAACAAGACAACAAACAAGAAGCAATCAAGCAACAAGAAGCAGCAAAGCAACAAACAACAAGCACCAAACAAGCAACAAAGCAACGCGCAGCACAGCAACGCGCAACACAGCAACGTGCAGCCAGCCCCGAAGACCGCACCCACGAGTGCATGAGGGCGGCCACGTCGAAGCCCAGACCGGGGCAGGCATCGTTGAAGGCCTGCCACAGCATGGCCGGCACCGCGCACTGGTGCTGGTGACGGCGCAGGTACAGCTGCAGCGCGCCGAAGAACGCCTCCTTGCCCAGATAGCCCCACAGTCTGTGCGGCCCCGGTCAGCGGCGCCGAACAAGCACGGCCCCCAACACAGCAGCACACACACGGAGCAA
>CAZYYU010000387.1:746-2716 GCA_964651735.1 uncultured Gammaproteobacteria bacterium
GCGCACAACAGCGGCGCCGAACAAGCACGGCCCCCAACACAGCAGCACACACACACGGAGCAAGCGCACAACAGCGGCGCCGAACAAGCACGGCCCCCAACACAGCAGCACACACACAGAGCAAGCACACAACAGCGGCGCCGAACAAGCACAGCCCCCAACACAGCAGCGGTGCCCAACGCAACTGGCGCAGCACGGACGCGCCCTTGGCGTAGCAGATGGTGTCCACGTTGTTGAAGCACTCGGCGGGCACGTCGATGCGTCGCTGGATGGCGTGCGTGCCACTGCACAGCGGCATCACGTACCGGTCAGCGGTGCTCGCAGCGCACAACGACAACAGCACACCGTCGCTCGTCGGCCTCCAGCACGTTCTGGTAAATGTCGCTCTGGAAGTGGTCCCAGTAATGCCAGTCCGGATGCAGGTGGTCGCAGAACACGTACTCCAGCAGCCGCTGCGCAGCGCCGCACCGCCAAACAAACAAACCAAGCAAGCAGTGCGTGAGCGTGCAGCCGCGGGCAGCGGACGAGGGACGCACCGCGAAGCCCTCCTTGAGGTACAGGAACGACCACCAGGCCACGGTGGTGGAGTTGCCGAACCACTGGTGCACAACCTCGTGCCCGATGATGCTGTGGCGGCGCGTTTCCCCGCGTCAGTCTAACCCCACCGTCAAGCATCAAGCAGGTGCAGCCAAACAACCACCGCACAGCCAGCACCAACGAAGCAGCGCGAACAAAGCACGCGGTACGCAACTGCCGCACAGCCAGCACCAACGAAACGAAGCAGCGCGAACAAAGCACAACCACCGCACAGCCAGCACCAACGAAGCAGCGCGAACAAAGCACGCGGTACCGCGCGATGCGCTTGCGGCGATCGGCGTTGGTGGCGTAGTCGGTGTCCAGGTAGCCCTGCTTGTACGTGATGAGGCCGTAGTTCTCCATGCCCAGCAGCGGGTGCAGCTCGGTGGCGACGCTGTCCAGCTTGGCGTACGGGTAGTTCACCTGTGTGTGCAGCGGTGCATTGAATGACGAGCAACGAACAACGTCGGTGCAACGGCCAACACGATCAAAGGCAACGAACAACGTCCGTGCAAAGCAACGACCAACAAACAACGAACAACGTCCGTGCAAAGCAACGACCAACAAACAACACCGCAAACGACGCCCAACGAACAAACCAAAACCAAACAAGACGGCACGCACTTTGAACTGGTCCGTGTAGAAGCGCAGCGCCTCACACGTGTGATCCAGCGCGTACTGGCCGTCGCTGCCCGGCAACTCGGTGGGGATCAGCACCCGCACGTGGATGCTCTGCCACCGAAATTTCCCCGGCGTTGTTGGTGGTGGTGGAGGAGGGTTGGAAAGTGAGCGGCGGCGGTGCAGAGCCACGCAACGCGCGAGACCTGGGTGGCGGCCGTGGCCGCGGGCTCGTGGTTGGGCAACACGAGCACACGCCCCACCTCCGTGAACTGGCCCACGACCCAGGCCGTCAAATACGTGGGGATGGGCTCCGTCCTCTGCATCCCATTGCAAGTCCTGTGAGCGCAACACACACCCACACACACTCTCTCAACACAACACAACACACAGCTCACCAAGAAGGTGATGCTGCGCGACTTGCCGTCGTCGCTGAGCTTCTCCACGTCCACGGCCGTGTTGCTCAGCGCCGTCAGTGGCAGCGGCACACCGGACAGCGTCAGCCGGAACGTCTGTTTGGTGCACGGCTGATCGTAGCACGGGTACGCTGCGCAGCGAAGTGTGGGTGGGTCAGCCACAATCTAACAACAACAAGCAACAAACCCTGTCGAGCATTGCACGGCTCGAACTGCGTGATGTGGTGGTACCGTTCCGGGCTCTGGATGCTGAAGCAGAGGCCGGGCCAGCGCTTCTTCTCGCCTGTCAAGATGGACATGAGCGTTGGTGACAACACACACACACACACACACACACACACACACACACACACACACACA
>CAZYYU010000388.1:0-2695 GCA_964651735.1 uncultured Gammaproteobacteria bacterium
CGTCTTGCCGCCGCCGCCGCCGCCGCCCTCCTCCTCTTCCTCCTCCTCCTCTTCCTCCTCCTCTTCCTCCTCCATCCGCTCTAATGACGCAGCGGCGCCCCACCGCATGCCTTTTAGTCCTTGCCGTTTGTGGGTTTGTCGCCGTGCTTGCGCCGCGAGATCTCTGCCTGAGGACGCGCCCCACGTCAGCCCACCGCAGTGCGAGGCACCGCCCACCGCACCAGCTTGGAAGCGCCCATGCCGGCCCGCAGCGCGTCCTGGCGCGTGCTGTACGTCTTGACGGCCTGCGCGGCCGCCAGCTTCAACTCCAGCGCGGCCTTGGTCTTCTGCGGCACGCCCAGCCACTTCCACACACGCGTCAGGCGCGGCCCGCACGCGCAAGCAAGCAAGCAAGCAAGCAAGCAAGCAAGCACACCAGTCCCACGCGCGTCATGCGCAGCAAGTAGTTGATGGCGAGTGTGACCACGCCCGAGCCTGCCCAGAACAGGTGCAGGCCCTGCGGCAGCATAAAGGTGAAACCCAAATACATGGCTGGCAGCACGTAGCCGAAGATCTTCATGATGGCTGCGTGGAGCGCGAGCCGCGGTCAGTCACGCGCTTCCCCGTTGGCGCAGCCTTACTGGCCATGGGGCCGGGCATGGGCTGCTGCCCCGTCTCGGCGCCCAGCTTGAACGACAGGAACATGGTGGCGGCCGTGACCAGGTTGAGGCGCAGGAACGGGTCCGTGGCCGACAGGTCCACGAACCACAGCGCTCCGCCGGTGGCCATGTCGGCGGTGTGCGTGATGAGGTAGCGCACGGCGGTGAAGAACCACAAGAAGGCCGGGATCTGCACCAGAATGGGCGCAAACTGCCTCAGCATCGAGAAGCCGTGCTGCTTGCGCAGCGCCGTCCACTCCGTCTGGAACTTGATGCCCGCCTCCCGGTTCTTGTAGCCGCCCGCCATCCGCAGCTCGCTCTGCAGCCTCTGCAGGTTGGGCCGCAGCGCCTCCATCTTGCCCGCTTGCTGCATCGACATCACCAGCAGCGGGGTGATGGTCAGGCGAAACACGAGCGTGGACCCCAGAATGACGAGCCAGTAATCCACGCCCGTGGCGTGATGCACGTACTCAAACAACCACGCCGAGGAGCTGACACAAGGGTGGGGGTGAGCGGGGCCGTCCCACGCTGCAGGGCCCCCGAACCGACCTGCCGAGCTCGTTCCACCAAGACTCCACGGCTGTCTTTGCTGGCTCCACGGCCACCACACTGTCATCCGCAGCTTTGATCATGGCCTCCAATGCGCCGTCGGCGCTCACCGGCACAGGGGGCAGCTCCTTGCGCGCGTCAGAACAAAAGCTCACGCTGCTTGCGCTGCTCTGCCGACCACAGCGCGGGCCCAACCTGCTCCGCGGGGCGCTCCTGCGCGTACCAGCGCTGCGGCGTCCAAAGCGGGCCACTCCGCAAGAGCCTCCGATGCGGCGACACAAGGCCCAGACCACGCCGCAACATGCTCGATCCAAACCCTCCGACGACAGCCAGGACTCCGGCCGCGGCTGCTGAGGTTTTGCTCCCGCGCCTCCCGCAATCGCGCAAGCCGGGAGGAGGGGTCCCCTGTGTTTGAGCCTTGCCTGGGCTGCTTTTGGGCGGCCGCGCTCCTCTCCATCTCCCCTCCTTTCCGCGCGCGCATCTAAAGGCGCCTTGCGCGGGCGCGCGGTGGCATCGGGCTCTTGGCGGCGGGTGGCATCCAGCCACGTGCACGGTGGGCCGCCATGCAGCGCATCCTGTCCGTCACGTCCATGGTCGCGGAGCCTGAGGGTAAGCGCGGTTTGTTCCCTTTAGTCCTTTCGGGCGGTGGCGTGCTCTGCTGACAGCCCGCTCCGCGCAGACGTGCGCGACCTGACGTGCTCCATCTGCCTGAGCCTGCTGAGCCAGCCGCTGCAGTGCCAGCGCGGCCATCTGTTTTGCGCGGCCTGCATCGAGCGCCACATGACCAGCACGGCCGATGCGTGTCCGCAGTGTCGCGTGCCGCTGCGCAACAGCCTGTCGCGCGCGCTGTTCGTGGAGAAGGCGCTGCGCTCCGTGAAGGTTCACTGCCGCCACCACTGGGTGGCCCACGGCGACGTCTGGACCGAGGACGAGCACGGGTGCCCAGACGTGGTGGCGCTGGAGCATGCAGCCGTCCACGAGCGCGATTGCGCGTACCGCTTCGTGGACTGCCCGTTCCTGGGCTGCACCTGCAAGCGCGTGCGCATGCGCGATCTGGCGCAGCACACCGCGTGAGTGCTCACTGTGTTGTGTCAGCAGCTGACGCTGGTTGTGTGCGCAGCTCCTGCGAGTACCGCCTGCTCAACTGCGAGCACTGCCACGGAAGGTCGGTGCCGCAGTCTGGCTGGCCCCAATGCTGACCTCGCGCAGCGTCGTGGCCAAGTGGCTGCCGCGGCACCTGGACAAGGACTGTGCGCTGCCCCCCGGTTTTGCCAGCGTCGCCGCTGCTCATGTTTGTTGTTTGTTGTTGGCAGGTGACATGGTGCCGGCCACGTGCCCTGCGTGCCACGGTGAGCTGGACTCGAAGGTTCAGGCCACCTCCTCTCACATCCCTGGACAACGCAGCCGTCAACGTGCCGCGCAAGAACATGCAGTGCCACAACTGCCCTGAGGTTCTCTCTCTCTCTCTCTCTCTCTCTCTCTCTCTCCCTTTTTCTTTCTTTTTCTTT
>CAZYYU010000389.1:0-2692 GCA_964651735.1 uncultured Gammaproteobacteria bacterium
CAGCGACGGGTCGTGGGCCTGCAGGTCCGTGAGCCACTCGGGCTGCTGCTGCTCCTCCATGGGTGTGGTGGTGGGGGTGCGTCGCGTGCAGCCCCTCCCGCCGCCCTGCGCTTTTTGCGGCGTGGGGCCGATGCGGGCCCGCCCCCAACACACACCATGGGGGGTTGTGCATGCGCTGGTGGTGGTGGGGTGGCTTTGAGCACACCGCTGTCCACGTTCATTGACGCCGGTGATCAGCCAAGCAGGCCGTAGTGAGAGCCGTAGTCGCTGTAGTCGCCAAGCGTGCTGTAGGTCACAACCTGAACATAGGCTGCAGTGGATCCATGTCAGCAGTGCAACCCAAACCAGAAACAATGGCCTCACGTGTCGTACTGCTGGCACGCTGCTCAATCTCTGTCTGGCGTGCCACCTGCTCCTTGATCAGCCCCTCGATCTGCACTGCCAGGTCTTGGAGCTTCATGCGGGTTTGGCGGTCACGCTGGCACAGGGCCTGCGGCAGTGCTGAGCGTTGCCAAGATGAGAAGAGCGGCGTTGCCTCGATGAGGTTCCACGCTCCAGGTGGCAGGTTGTTGGTCCTCGTCGGGAGTGTGCGCTGCTGCACGGTGAGCCAACATCATCAGCGGCAAGGCACTGCGGCCACACCTCCTTCATGATTCGGTCGGCCAGTTTGAGGAGGTAGTCATTCCTCTGGTCCTTCTGTTGCAACGGAGCTTGAGCAAACAACAAACAACAAACAAACCCGCAACCTCGATGTTGGCCAGTTCATCAGAGAAAGGAGGCCTGCCCTCAAACACCTGGCCTGAAATCAGAGAAGACAACAACAAACAACAACAAACAACAACCTCGTAGATGAGCATGCCGAGGGAATAGCGGTCAGCCTCAGGGCCCCATCGGCGCCAGGACAGCACTGCATCACCAAGTGAGATGATGCTTGTTGTGTGGTGTGTTTGGCGCATGACAGCACGCACACACCTTCAGGTGCAGCATAGGGCACGCAAATGGGCTCTTCCGTGCTTCTGATGCAAGAACGTTTGAGCGCAAAAAGAGTCCCAAACAAACCAACACAAGTACCCGCGATACGAAGACATGGACGCGCGCACAGCGTGGCTCAAGCCAAAGTCTGCCAGCTTGACCAGCGGCACCACACCGTGATCGCGTCGCACCAGCAGCACATTGTCTCCCTGCGTGATGAGAGATGAGACGGGGGATCGTGTGCACGTTGCAAAAGCACGCAGCTTTCAAGTCGCCGTGGACGATGGGCATCCTGCACGAGTGCAGGTAGCCCAGCGCGCTCACCACCTGCAGCAGCAGTCGCCAGCCGTGCGAGTTGCGCTGAATGAGGTGGCTGTAGTCGCGAACGTAGCCGCGCAGCGTGCCCGCTGCGCTGCATGGTCAGCCACGCGCATGACTCGCTGCACTGCGCACAACCAACCGTTGCAAAACTCCATGATCATGGCCAGGCCCAGGCCTTGCGCCTTGAACTGGTGCGTGGTGCCGAACTGGTTCACCACATTCGGGTGGCTGCAGGGGGGCGGTGAGCGGCACTGCACACTGCGCGGTTGCAACCACCACCGCTGCTGCTGCTGCTGCTCACCGGATTGTGTTGAGGATACCCACTTCCTGTTGGCTGCACGCGTCAAACGCAGCATCTCCCACCAGAGTGGCACGCACTCGCTTGAAGTTCGGATCGTCCTCGTTGAACTCGCGCTTCAACACCTTGGCAGCCACCTCACAGCCTGAGCCCAGCAGCCTTGCACGGAACACGGCGCCGAAGTGGCCTGTGTGCTTTGGGGTGAGCATTAAGACAGCCCAGGGAACGCATGACCCTTGGCGAACGGCTCCGCGGATTGGAGCTCCACACGGCCGTCTTCAACCTCCTGCAATGCCGCGACTGAGCAACAACAGCAGCCAACAGGCGGCAGCAGCAACCTTGTGTCGATTGTCTGCCACGAACTCGTTCAGCGTGAACTTGCCGCTTCCAGTGGTGTCAAGCGTCCTGGCCCACAAGCAGTGAGTGGCACAGCGCCGTGCCCGGCACGCCGCATGCCGCACCAGAGAGGGCACGTGTTGTCCAGCGCGTAGGGCGAGTCCTCATCAGCAGGTCGCACCTGGGGCGAGGCAGTGTGACAAGGCAGCGCAACAGCACACCCCCACCTTGACGTCCGCAAGCGACAGCTTGGTCAGCAAGGAGCCAACGGTGTCCCCGCGCGTGGCAAGCGCGCCCTGCGGCGCCCACCACCACTTGCATGAGCACAACCAGTCAGCGCGCCGCAGCGACACCGCTCGCCTTGGTCTCGCGTTGGCGCACTGCCTCAACTTGGAAGCCGTTGTCGGTCAGCTCCGCGCGCAGCGTCCACGACGAAGGGACTCTCTCAAGCATCACGGTGATATCAAGATATGGCAGCAGTGGTGATATCACGTGGTGGTATCACGCTGGTATCACGTCGTGGTATCACGCTGGTATCACGCGCCCATATCACCGTGGTATCAGCGCGTGCTACCTGCAGTGTAACCGCTCGTGATACCTGGCACGTATCACGCGCGCAACAGAAATGTATTGCCGCAACAGGCCCTGCTGCGTTCCAGTGTAGATCCAAAGCGGCGCTGCGTGGTGGACGCGGTGAGCACGGCGGCCCGCCACAACGGCGCACCACGCCACGCACCACGCAATTGCACAAGCAGCGCTGCGTGG
>CAZYYU010000390.1:0-2685 GCA_964651735.1 uncultured Gammaproteobacteria bacterium
CACACACACACACACACACACACACACACACACACGCACACACACGCACACACACCGCGAGGGGCGGGGCATCGTTGGACGACAGCTGCAGCCACTTGCGATAGTGGGCTTCCAGAGCCTGTGCCGCTGCTTGAGCGGCTCCGTCGAACACTGGCCATGTTGAGGTGAGCACAGGCAACAAGCGCAGCGACGCCGCAGCACCGGTGGCCGTGAACGCGTCGTCGGCCAGCGGGACCGAGTGCAGATGCAGTGCCAGCGCCGTCTGCCATTGTGGTCTGCTCAGCGCGCCACACATTGCCGCCGCCTCCACCCACCAGACACTTTGGCGATGACTCCTGCAAATACGTGGCGCTCAACTGCTGCCCACTCTTGATCCGCTCCTGAAAGAACACGGCCGTCAGCGGCTGACGCTGGGCCTGAGGAGGGGCTCCATACCGCTGCATCCACCACCGCCTTGTACGCCTTCACTTGCACCAGGAAGTGCACGCAAGCCACGCTGAACGAGGTGCTGCTGCACGACACGGTCAGCGCCATCAGCAGCGCCACGACGAGCCGCTCTCACGTGACTGCGCCGCCTCCTCCGGCTGCCTGCTCGCCGTCCGTCAGGTCAATCTCCAGCAGGCTGTCACTGGTGTCGGCGGCCGACGTGGTGGCAGTCGCTGGCTTGGAGTCGCGTTCCAGAAACGCCTGACAAGTAGTGGTGGGCAGAGCGCGGCGGCACCCGACGCCCCGCTCACCACAAAGGCAGCCCGCCTGGCCTCGCTGTCCACGCAAGCAAGCACGTCGGCCAGGCCCACCGCTGCACTGGCCGGCGGCGCGGCCTTGTCCTTGGCGGCCTGCTCCAGCAGCACCTGTGACGTGCTGCACACAGCGCGCGCACACACAGCCGCACCTCCTTGACCACTGCCACGCCTACGCTGGCAGGCGGCGCCACGGACTGCGCGTCAAAGGGCACGAACTCGTACACCCGCGGGAACGTGTCGGCCTGACGAGGCGGGGTCAGCCCTCCGCCGCCAGGCCCCGCGACCACACACCACCGTGTTGGACGCCACGAACACTTTGGAGTCGATGGGCGCGCTGATGCCCTCCACCGTGAGCGCCATGGCAGCCAGCGCCTCCTGCAGCGACGGCAGCAGCGCCGCACCGCGCGCTGTGCATGCAAGCAGCGCAGCCCGCACGCGCTCCGTCCGCTCCTCCACCAGCCGCTGCAGCTCGTCCATCACGCGCGGCATGCGCACCGAGTACAGCTCGCTCTGCTTGCGTGCCACCAGGTCCAGCGCTGCACGGTACGCCGCCGCCGCCTGCACCTCGTCGTCACGCGCCCGACTCGCGCTGTCTCGCAGCTTGGCCACCCGGCTCTCAGTGAAAAGCGCAGCACGTGTGATGCCGCCCAGCTGCGACTGGCGCTCCGCCTCCTCCACAAACTTCTGCGCCAGCCGCGCCGAGCGGGCCTTGGAGTGGTAGCTCTCCTTGGCCTCCTCGCTCTTCTGGATGTAGTTGGCCATGGCCGTGCACAGGCGGTTGCCCCAGTGGTCAACCTTGTCCGCCGCTTCCTGCGTGGAACGCAAGTACGCGGCCATGGAGTCGGCGCACTGGAACAGCTCATCCGCCGTCTTGCAGTATGCGTCGCCCATGGCCACCATGCGCTCTTGCACGCAATGCCACGCAACGCTCGTGGTGCCCACCTCGCTCAGCTGGTTGCTGGCCACAGCCGCTGCCACCGGCGACTTGAAGAAGGACGAGATGGTGGTCTGCAGCGAGCGCTCGAAGCGCATGGCGCTGCTCTCCGTGATGGCCAGCAGCTTGTGGCCCATGTCCTCGTGCGCCAGCCCGTACTCGCGCATCGTCTGCTCCATGAAGGCCATGATCTCGCGCTGCTGCTTCAAGTGCTCCATGCAGCGCTCGAAGCCAGGACTGACCACTGTGGGGGGGGGAACGACGGGGGTGAGGCTGGAAGAAGAAGAGGACACCGGCAGCAGCACCCAGGCTGACGAAGGAGGCACGGGCGTCGCGGGGGACGGCAGCGGCGGCGGCGGCGGCCGGAGGCTGAGTGGTGGGCGCGGGGGGTCGTGGCGGCGCCGGTTCGGTTGCGGCGTCCATGGCTGCCCCTCTGCCGGTCAAATTACGGGACCGCAGGTGGCACTGGGGTGCTGCCTGGGACGCGCAAGGGACAGGCACGTGCAGTGCACGGAGTGCTGCTTTTGCACAACGGCCGGCGCGTGAACCTTCAAAAGGCCGTCGGGGCGTGGCGTGGTGTGAGCCCGCGTGGCGCCCAAGATGACGTCCAGGCCCATTCCGGACAAGCAGAGGGACGAGTTTTTCGCGACGTACTGCAAGCAGGACAAGGCACGTGCGCGGCGGCGGTGGAGGGGTGGCCCCCCGCTCGGGGTGCATGCGGGGCCACGAGGGCGGCGGCGGCGTACGCCACGGTTTCAGCTCACGCTCCTTCCCAGAACAAAGCGTGCGTCGACTGCGGTTCGCCCAACCCGCAATGGGCCACGTCCTACTTTGGCATCCTCTTCTGCTTGGAGTGCAGCGGTCAGCACCGCTCGTTGGGCACGCATCTCACGTTTGTGCGCTCCATCACCATGGACACGTGGAAGGAGCACGAGATCGCCTCCATGCAGGTGCGGTGTGTTGTTGTTGTTGTTGTTGTTGTTGTTGTTGTTGTTGTTGTTGTTGTTG
>CAZYYU010000391.1:0-2684 GCA_964651735.1 uncultured Gammaproteobacteria bacterium
CTACCCTGACCCGCGCCCCGCCGGCGTCTCCAACGCCAGCCACCGCCACGTGCCCGCCAACGTGCGCGGCGCAGGCGCGCTTGCTGCTGCTGCTGCAGCTTTGAGCGGGTGCAAGCCGAAGCCCCACGCGAACGTGCCTGCTCCGCCGGGCGGACCCGGGGCCGGCACCAAAGGCGGACCCTCCTCGGCCACCGACGGGGCCCGGCGCCGCTCCTTGCGCTCCTTGATGCGCGCCATGACGTCGTCCTTGTCCCGCACCGCGCTGCTCATCCAGGTCGGGCTGCGTGCACTCGCGGCGCCTCAGCGCTCCATCGACCAGACGGGTGGCTGCGGGCCTCCCCCTCCCAGCCGCAGGCGGTTTGTGCACGCCTGAGCTGCGCACGCTCGTTTTTTTTGTGCGCTGGCCCAAGTGGCAGTCCGTTGGCCCCTGGAGGAGGGTCGTGCACGCACTCCAGACCAAGTCCCACAAGCACTCCAGCCCAAGCTGCAGGCTGCGCAGCTGGGCCCCGTTGGTCTGCGGCGGTGGATGGGCTCAGCCTGCGACGGGCCTTGAGGGAAGGGAACGCGATGGACCGGCCCGCGGCGCTGTTTGCGCTGTCCCCACACCAGCATCCGCGCCACGGCGACGACTCTGACGCGTCCAGCCGCACGGACGACGACGAGGACGACGAGGACGAGGGGCCTGCGTTGCTCGCGCACACGACACCCGCCAGAGTGCGTTGTTGCTGCGTTGCCGTTTTGTTGACCGTCAGCAGCCCGCCGTTGCCTCGCCGCGAGACCGTGGTGCCACCGCGCCCGTGCCGCTGCTGGCGCCTCCTGCCCCTACCTCGCCGCCGCGCAAGGCCGCCCTGTCCCCTCGAGGTTGTGGCGTGGGGGCGATGATGTGCTGCTCCGCTCATTGCAGCGCGTCAGACGGAGGCGGCGCTGGCAAGGGCGTGTTCGCCACGCTCATCTCCCCGCGCCACTTCTTCGACCGCCGCAAGTCCGCGGACGAGAGCCGCAAAGAGGACGACGAGCTGCAGCACGGCTCGCCGCGGGTTTGTTTTGCTTCGAGTTGCGTCACAGTGTCACTGAGCGCGCGCTTCACAGCAACCGCTTTCACCCACGGTGATGAGCTGTTGATCCCAAATGTTCTGTGTCACAGCCCCCACCGCAGTCTGCGCCCAACCTTCGCGTGACCAGCGACGAGAGCCCGCGCCAGACCTCGTCCCACCACAGCGCTGATCTGCCGCGCGTGCCGTCTGGGTCGTGGAAGTTCAGGTGCTTTGCGCGATCTTCATTGTTTGGCGCTCATCGCTCCTCAGCAACGACTTGCGCGGTCGCTCCAGCGGCACCGCGCCCGTGCCGTTTGGCACCGGCAACGTGTCTGGCGTGGCAGGTCATATGCGCTGCGGTTGCTGGCTCTCACCGCTTCACCGTGCTTTGCCTGCAGAGGTCGCCGTGCGCCGAACGCTTGACCTGGAGGGCGACCCTTGCACGCAGTGTCCCTGCACCCACTACCGGCCATCGGCCATCAACCGGGACAAGTGCGCATGCACGCACAGGCAACGCTGGTGTGAGAGGGTTCTTCTTCTGGCGCCTGACCTGTCGTTTTTGCGCAGGCACGAGGAGCACGCCAGGCAAGACGAGCCACCGCGTCCACGGCGTGGCAGCAAGGCGCGCAGCAGCGCCAGTGACAGGAGCAGCAGCAACGCTGACAACGCTGCAGTGCGGAGCAGCAACAGCGACGCCGCTGCAACGCGGGGCAGTGCCAGCGCCGGTGATGGCAGGACCGGCAATGCCAGCAGCGTCGCATTGCGTGGTGGCGGCGTCGTCGGTGCCGCCGTGACCGCGTCCTCTGCTTTGCGGAGCTCGCCTCCTCGCACTGCCGCCGTGTTGGGCAGTGCTGTTGGCGCCAGCAGCAGCAGCACGCGCAGTTTGGTGATCGAGATCAAGAGCGACGACGACGACGAGGGTGACGACGACGAAGATGACGAGGAAGAGGACGCTGCGCCGCCTCAACGCCAGGCTGTGCGTGTTTGAGTTTGATGATGCAGACTGAAGCCCCACCGCAGGCCGCCGCCTCAACGCTGCTGGCCCAGTCGCAAGAGATCAAGGTGCGTGTGTTGCATTGTGTCAACTCTTGACGGCACCACAGGAGCATCTGCGGGCTGCACCGCCCTCTGCTGATTCCGTCGCCCCGGAAACGGTTGGGCGTCCCATCTTGAGTTGTTGCTTGCTCACCATCACGGCAGCTTTCGCAGTGCATCGGGCGGCTGCGGGTCGAGTATGCAGAAGGCCGTCGCCCCGACGCTGATCGCGGGGCATGGCTGCAAGGCGTACTGGTCACGGTGGACCACCTGCATCTCTTGTGCGCAAAGGTGCGGTGTTGTTCGCTGTCTGTGTTCTCGCCTTTGACTCTGTGCTTCTCGGCAAGGCCGACGAGGCGGTGATCTGCAACCTGTGGATCGTGCGCAACTACGTGACGCGACTGGACCACACGCTCAGGGCGGAGCTGAGGCCCGGACTGGAGGCCGAGCAGCGGTCGCCGGACGCCGCGCTGGAAGTGGAGTCAGCGTATTCCAAGGTGCGGTGCCCGTCTGGGCTGGCGTTGGTGCCGCTGATTGAGGGTGGGGTGTGTGCAAGGGCGCCTCGTTGCTGGCCAAGATCCCGGAAATCAAGTAGTGTTGTATGCGGCGTGTGTC
>CAZYYU010000392.1:0-2681 GCA_964651735.1 uncultured Gammaproteobacteria bacterium
ACTCAAAAGCCAGACAAGGATGGTCTTTGGCAATATCGCCGAGATGATTGGCCACACTCCGTCGAACATACAGATCTGGGTCGTCCTTGAGTGCTTCCAGAATCGGCAGGACGGGGCGAGGGTCTTTGATAAAGGCTGGAATCCGCATCGCCCAGGGCAAACGCGGACGTGTTCCTTCGGAACAGAGCCGCCGCACATGGGGATCTCTGTCCTTGGTCCATTCTATCAATTGAGCGAGGGTGCGCTTCGGCCAGCGGATCAGGAACGGGCGGATAGAAAATTCAGCGCTGAAGCGTCGCGTCAGTTCGTATTGGGCAAACATCGAAATCTCAAACGGATCATGCCCTTCGGTGTCTGTCGGATCTAGCCCATACGTTGCCACAAAGCTCACGTGCGGCAGGTAGAAGAACACGCCCAAGCCAAGGTCCTCTGTGCCTGTCAGCGGTGGCGTCAGCGATTGGACTAGGACGTGAATGGCATCTTCGTAGCGTTCCGGTAGATGCTCGCGGAGCGCTCTCGCCAGATGATGTCCGCGTTGAAGAATGCTGAGCGGCTTCAAACCGTTCAGCGCTGTATGTTGGAATGCTTTCCCCTCGAAGGCCGGATGCACGAGGCTGATGTTGTGCGCCAGACATTCGATGGCTTCCCGATCGAGCAAGTTCGCAAGGGAGAGGCCCTTCTGAATCGAGCGTGGTGCAGTGGGAAGGCGCGGTGTACGGCTTGTGGGGCGTTTGGTCGGCATCCTGAGAGGTATGTCTGGCTTCGGCACAGAAGTCAACCGGCCGGAAGGGAGGAGCATGAGAGTTGTTGGGATGAGCATAGATTAGCTGAAATATATCTTTCAGTATTAAGGAAGCTCTGATTAATTGAGTTTTTCAGAAAACCAGTCCTCAGAACACTGGAGATTTCACTGGCTTTTGCTCGATGAACCGAATTAATCAGACCTTCCTTAAGACAGCCTTGCGGCGAATGGATTCCTGTGTGGATTTCTGCCACCAGTAAAATCTCCTCGGGTGTTATCCCAATTTTCTTCAAAATCCTCCTACAATAAGATTTTGCCGATCAGGCAGGCAACTTACTCAACCGGTGAGTGCTGGCCTGGCGTACTCAATCATCTGCCAGTGCCGGTTCCTCCCGCTCGAGAAGTTTGCACAAACTTCCTCAACCACATAGATGAGGGCCAATGCCCTGGACAACCTTTTAACCACAGGAGGATGTCATGGATAAGGTCTGGTTATATGTTGGTGGGATTCTTGTCGGAACGGCGGTGTTGATCTATGCCGTGCTTACAACGGTGAGCAGCACGAATCCACCGGCCAGTGATCTGAGGGCGGCGTACGAACAATCGAAGTAGTGAGCCAGTACTGGGCTTTCTGAGCGCATGACGCCAGCGGGGTACCCGGTTTCCGTGTCCAGCATGACGCATGAGTGGACACTGAGGGGGTAGTGTGTGTGATTTCCACCCGAGAACCTGCCACGCGAGAAAAGACTCTTTTCAAGGCGTGGCAGGTGTCAATCGTGGTGTTGGGACGGTCTCTGAGAAGAATGTTTTGCCCACGGGCCATCCCTTTTGAACAAATAGGTAAAGGGGTGTGGCGCCTCTTATGGGTATTCTTCTGGCGGTTCAAGCGGAATGGCGGATGGCTACGTGGACACCTCAAGATGTAGAGGCGGCAGGGTTAGTTATCAGTCATCCGCTCCGTCACATGATTTCATTCCTTGATAGTTGGCTTCACCTGGCGGTCGATCGGCTCCTCAATTGGAACTCCAAAAGCAGGTGAGTAGAGAAGAATATGGTGGCGCTCTGCACCTCCATCATCCCATCTCATGTGCCCCACTCGTATTTCCAACTCTGGAACCAACCGTGATAATGCAAGTTCGAGTTTAGTATCTCCCCACTTGGTTGGTTTAGGAAAGTACGGAAAGGTCGATAGGTTGGGGTTTGGAGAATGCACATACAGCGCATCATTGGATGAGTCATCTGCGTCAATCACAATAAAAATCTGGAAGTCACACCGTACGGTGGAAAGCTGTTGCCTGCTACGCAAGAAAATGGTGAGCAAGGCAGAGACATAGGCCTGTCGCAGGTTGCTCATTTTGTTTCCGTATCCGTTCAAGTCAAGATGTGTGTGCCATAGATCCCACCAGTTGTGCCCTCGAACATCGAGTTCAAACCGACCTGCCGCTGCACGCAGCGCGCGAAGCCGTCGCCGTTTACCGCGAAGCTTCTTCTGAGGTCCGGACACCTTTGTCGGAGGAAACATATCAGTGCTGAGGACTATAGGGGGTAAACGATCCCTTCGGCAATTGTTTCGATAAAACCGCTGACGCCGTTCATGCCGCTACTCCAATAAGGACCTCTGGATGGCGTTTGGCAATTTTCAACAGCTGTTTCTCAGCGCCGGACGGTTTTCGGCGGCCTTGCCTTCATTGCGTCAAGGTGCGCTTCGACACACCAAGTGCTGCGGCAAACTTCGCCTGTGAGAGACCACTCTTGAGTCGCACTCCGACAACGTACGACTTAGCTTCAACCTTCGCTCTCTTGCCTCCACCAGCTTTGATCTCCCGTATGCCATCCAGGACTTCCTGCCACACATCACGCTGGGCCTCAAATTTGGTAAGGGCCTTACCGGTGAGTTTCTTACTCATTTTGAAACTCCACTAGCCTGTTGGATCGCTGA
>CAZYYU010000393.1:0-2675 GCA_964651735.1 uncultured Gammaproteobacteria bacterium
TCGGCTCGCGTAGTCTACGAGCTGTGCGATCGCGGTTTCGCGGACGCGACCAGATACATCGGCCCACCCGCCCTCCCGCTCCAGGCACTATGCGGCACGGTAGCCGCACGCGCGCCGGTGTGCACTCGCCGGGTCGTGCACGGCGCTGGCGTACACAGCGCCGCGGCTGGCGTCGGCTCGCGCAGCCCTCGGTCTCCAGCGGCGGCGACAAGCGCGACACCGCTGGCGACTGAGCTAGCCGGAGGCCCTGCGCGGACGTCGCTGCTTTTCACTTCAAACCACTCACTACACACCCACCAGACAAGCACGCATCCGATTGCCACCGACAGCACCGTCGGCCGCTGTCACGCACGACGCAAGCGCATCGTCGCCAACACGTGGCACGACGTCGTCGTCGAGCAGCGAAACCGTCTTCGCGGCCATCGGCGTTGGGATCGACCACGCCAGCGGCAGCGCCACCCGCGACCTCGGCCTCGGCCGCGACGCATCCGAACTCGGGCCAGTGGTGGTGGCCACTCGGCCAGCGACGTACTGGGATGGTGCGCCGCCTCGATCACCGGAGGCAGGCTGCGGCGAACTACGCCACTGAGCGCGCGTGCGCTGCTGCTCCATCTCTCGAGCCGTCGTCTTGAGCGCAGACCACCTGCCGGCCGGTGCGGTCACGCACGCCGTACGCGCGTCGCCGACCATGCGGAGCCAGGTGACTGTCGACGCCAACGCTTGCAAAGTCGTCGACTGCGCCAGCGTCATTCCGAGCGACGCCAACAGCATGCGAGCAAGCAGGCGCGGATCAGTGGCCAGCTGCCCCGACGCATCCTGGGCGTTGTAGACCAAGGGGAGGTCGTCCAGGAACGCAGGCACCGGGGTGCCACGGATGTCGCCGCCAGCATCGGCACCGATACGTACCGAAACTCCCGCAGCGACTGCGAGCCTCTCATGGGCAGCACCGTCGTGCGGGACATGCTACATTACACGCCCCCCCCGCACCCGCCTGATCAGTGTGCATCGTGCTCAGAGCACGGCAGCACGCGAGCCGACGGAACGATCGTCCCGTCAGTCGGCGGCCACTTGCAGACGCCACCGCCAGTACGCGTCGGCCACATCGCCCGCCGCGCACAGCGCCTGGGTCCTGTACCGTTGCTTCGACCGCCTCCGTCACCGACACCGTCGGCAGCCGAAACGCACGACTCTCCTCACCTTTCACTTCAAGCCACTCACTGCACACCCACCAGACAAGCACTTGGTCTGCGAGCATCGTGCTCGAAGCACGGCTTGTCTCACTGACGCGCCCGTAGGTTGGTTGAGCTTCTTGCGTGTGAAAGCAAGCAGCGCGTCTCCCCGCGGGGCTCGCCAGGCTGAGGGCCACGAGCACCACGTGTGCCCCGTCCATCGCGCACACCCGCTCGTCCTCCACCGCCACCGGATCCTTCACACTGGCACGTTCCCGGCCTGCCGTCTCCACGAGCACGTCACGTCGCTGCCTCGACCGCATCCGCCGGCTGCTGTTGCTGCTGAAACGACTTCACCGGCGGCAGCGACACCGACGTGCGCCACGACCACGTTGATTTTCACTTCGAACCACTCACTACACACCCACCAGACAAGCACATGATCTGTGTGCATCGTGCTCGAAGCACGGCTAATCACTCAGACTGTCTCTTCACGCGCCCGTGAATAGGTTGCGTCGCCGGCGCGCTTCGCCGATTCCCACCCCCGCTACGCCAGGTAAGTCGCCGCCTCGAGAGACCGTCGCTTGCCATCCGCGCCGCCCATTCCCTGCCCGGCATCACCGCCTACAACGGCAAGCGCGGCCTCGCGGGGGCTTCTGCTTCGACCACATCGCTGTCCACCCCGCTGGCGCCCCAGCTGCGCACACAGCGCATCGCGTGGGCGCAAACGAGTTTGACGAGCGAGCCGCAATCATGGGAGAAGAAACCGTAGCTGCTGATGGCGCTGATTAGCTGAGAAGTACGGAGACAACGCCCGCGCGGATGACTGCTGACGACGGAACACCGGCAGGCGGCGACGACGCCGCCACTGGCCATGAAGCGCGCTACACGCCGCGGCCTGCGAGCAGCCATCGTATGTAGCGGCCGATTGCGGCACCGCCATCGCTGCTTCGCACGCGAGCACTGCTGCTGCTGCCGAAGCGGCTGTGCCTGCTGTTTCCGAGCCGGCCACGCCACCAGCCCGCGCGCGCGAAGGCATGAGCCGGCGACCACTCGATCGCCTTCACCGGCACGCTGCCAACAACGCGGTGCGCACGATGTGCTGACCGCATCCAGTGGCCCCGATACCTCCCAGCACCGATCGGGGGGGGCTGTTGCACACATCCGCGGTGGCTGTGCTTCTGCGGCAGAGACGGCGATGCACGCGTTCGTGTGCACGCGCCCGGCGCGGCGACGAACTTGATGTAACGGAGAACAGCGCCGAAAGCAGCAGCAGTAGCAGCAGCACGTGCAACCTCCTGACGCCGCGGCCGCCGCGCGCCTTGTCGCCCGAAAGCGCACACCAGCACGATCGACACGCTGTCGCAGCGTACGCGGCTACGCCACACTCAGCGGCGGCCGGGGACGCCCCGACGCGTTGCCGGCGCCTCGGCCCAAGCTAGGCGTGCAAGCGCGAACCGGCACGCGCGGCGCACTTTCACTCGAACCGCGAAACGTTTTCAAACA
>CAZYYU010000394.1:0-2674 GCA_964651735.1 uncultured Gammaproteobacteria bacterium
CTCCTCACTTCATTTCCCGCCCTGCTTCTGCTGCTGCTTCTGCTGATGCAGCGCCAGTTGCTTGGGCCAGATCTTGACGAAGATCTCGCGGTCAGTGGGGTCGCACGAGCCCAGCATGGCCTCGAAAGCCCTGATGCAAAAGTGAGCAAACAGCCCCGCACAGCACAGCGAGCACACACCTCCGGTTGGCGTTCCACAGCGCCACCAGGAAGCCCCGCAGCGTGGCCAGCAGGTCGACGGCACACATGGGGTCGTCAGCAAACACGGGGTCCAGCTCCTCCTCCTTTGTTTGTTTGGTGGGGGTGAACAAAAACGCGCCCCACACAGCACACACAACAAAGGCACGCACCTCAGACTCTGCGCCGCGAAGGATGTCGCTCAGCGTCTTCTTGAACTTGCTGCCGGAACCGGCATAGTCCGCGAAGTCTGGGGCGGGCCACCTTCAGCAATACGCGCTGCAACGAACCACAAGCACGCACCGGAGAAGTCGTCGTGCTCGTTCAGCGCATCCTCGCCGTCATCGTCGTCGCTGAGGGCCAGTTCAGCCACACACAACACCGTTCAAGGCACGAACCTGCTGTACGCGCCGTCACTGCCCTCGTCAGACAGGTCACAGTCGTCCGTGGCCAGCTCCAGAAAGTGTGACACCTGCACCACATCAACACAGCAACAAGTTGCGAAACAAAACGGCTGACCAGCAACGACAGCATCTTCTGCTGCAACGAGATGTCGCTGTACTTGATGGGGCCCTGCCAGCGTCGCCGTCAGACGTCACCACAACGCAACGCAACGCAACCTTGCTGCGAGTCTGGCGTCCCTGCTGCACGATCTCGGGTCCCTGTGTTGGTTCACCGTCAGCAGCATCACAACCGCAAGAAGGATGCCGTGCCTTGACGGTGATGGCGTTGAGCTGGGCGTGGTTGAGCTGGATCAGCGCCACCAGTGCCAGAATGGTGACTTTGCGCTGGTACGAGCCGGCGAACATGGGCTGGTTCTCCATCCACACACGCATCACAAAGGGCAGGGCCACACTGTTGTCGGGCAGCTGCGGTTTGCGAGCGTCACCATCGATTGCAGCACAGTCTGGGCCAAACACTGACCTTGGCACTGACCAGGAACGACAGCGTCTTCTGGCAGTCCAGATGAATGAGGCGCGCAAACACCAGCACCAACGTCTGGATCAGCTCCGGAGTCTTGGCGTTGCACAGCCTGGAAACGGTTGGTGATGAGCGTCGTTGCAGCGAACGAATCAGCGGTACCGAGTGAGCACAGCGCTGAGGATCTGGGGCGTGACAGCGCCCAACACCGCGCCGGCGTGCATGATCATCTGTTGGAGTGCTGTGAAGTGGGGAACAATGCACGGACAACAAATGCAACCTTGAGAATGAGCTTGCCGACGTGTGCAGCGGCCTCCTCCTCGCACTCTGGAATGGGGGGTGTCAACGCACCAACAAAAGCACGGCACAGGCCAAACTCACGGTCCGACAGCAAACGCCGCACCACACCCAGCAGCTGCATCAGGTGTTGCTCGGACAAGGCCGCAGACTGCACGTAGCCCAGCAACGCCAACGAGGACGACTGCAGCAGTGCCTGTCGTTGGTTTGGTGAGTGGGGGTTGGAAATGTGGACAACCACACAACACACCGTGTCCGTGGCAGACTCGGCCATGGAAACAAGCGTTTGGAACAAGGTGGAGAAGCCGGGCGCGCCGATGGCCTGTTCGCGGAGGTCAACAGACCACACCAACGCACGCAACAGCTCTCACGTTGGGCGTGCTGCGCGAACAGACGGCCAGCAGCGACGTGGCGCTCTCCAGCACGTGTGCCTCGGCGGGCGGCCGGCTGCATCGCGTTGTCAGTGTGTGAGCAGAAAGTGAGTGGTGTTGGAAATGGGGACCTGCTGTAGACGGACACGATGACGGGCAGCAGGGCCTGGTTGACGAGCGGCACGCAGTCACGGCGCTTGCACACCAGCTCCACGATCTCCTCCACCAGCGGCATCGCGAAGGGATCGTTGCTGAACTTGCGCCACACCTGGATTGCAGGGTGAGCAAAGTGCATCTTTTGAGGAGGGTGTGCAACAAGTGTCAACGCCAGCAAACCTGGATGACGTAGTGCATGACAAAGGCCACGTAGTCGGGCTGACAGTGGGCTTCCAGCAGCTCGGCCATGATCTCCAGCACCAGCGGCAGCGTGTCCTTGCTGCACACCGGCAGCAGCTCGCAGCACCCCCGCACGGCCGGCCCCACCGCCGGCACAATGTCCTGCTCAGCAACGAGGTAAGTGCACGCTTGTTCGGTGTTCGCATTGACGCTTGGCAAGCGGTTGGTTGCAAGCACCTGCAACGCCTTGTCCCGGGCAAAGGCGGTGGCCATGTCGGCCACACACTTGCACGCAGCCACGCGCACGGGCAGCGCTGCACAGCGAGAGAGAGAGAGAGAGAGAGAGAGAGAGGAGGTGAGAGTTGTTTGGGGCGTTGAGCGGGCAACGCAGGCTCACGTTCGGGCGCGTTGGACAGCATCTGGATGGCGCTCTTGGCAATGGGGATGCACCGTTGCTGCGGCCACCAGTCAGTGCATCGCGCCGAACAACCAGCCCAGCACAATCACAATCACGTCACAACAAGAAGGCGCCTCGCAACAACACCCACAACAACAACAACAACAACAACAACA
>CAZYYU010000395.1:0-2672 GCA_964651735.1 uncultured Gammaproteobacteria bacterium
AAGACCATCAAGCCGCTGGAGATGGGCGGCATGCTGGGCGGCACCAAGTACATCACGCACGGCATCCTGTTCAAGGTGTGGTTGTTGACTGATGTGCTGTTTCGTGACAAGCAATGTGCGCAGGTGGCCGTGGACCGCACAAAGATCTTTGGCGGCGACGACTCTGTGGCTGCCAAGGTGGCGGGCCACGAGCTCAAGGCGCAGACGGCGCTGTTCAACGCGGTGGAGATCCTGCGGCTGGGCATCTCGCTGCCGCTGATTGCGCTGATCGACTTCATGGGCTTCAGGCTGATTGCGTTGGGCCTGTGCCCGCTGAATGGCGAGCAGACGCTGATCCACGGCACGATGGACGGCGGCGTCACCATCAAGTCCGCTGTCACCTTTACAGAGGAGGAGAAATTGCTCAAGGTGGTCAATTTAGGTCGCGGCTTGTGAAAGGCGTCTCACCCTCTTTTTGTGCCAGGTCGCGAAGCACTTGAACCTGCTGCCGCACAACGTGCACGGCACCATGATCCCGCTGGCCGTGGACTGCGAGCTGCACAGGTGCGTGCGTGCGTGCGAGGGTGAAGCATTTGCTGATGCTTCAACAAGGGGCCAGGACGGGCGGCTGTACCTGATCGACCTGAGCCGCGTGTTTCCGCCCGAGGTGAGAGCAGCAGTGGTGACAGCAGCAAGAAGCAACTCAGCGCGGCACTGTGCAGGAACCCGATCTGCGGCTGCGTGCCCCGCATCTGTACCGCGCGCTGCGCCCTGAGCTCGTGCGCACGCTGGACTACGCGCTGTGCTCTGATGGGTTCTCGCGCTTCGTGCAGAATGAGCAAGGCTTTGCGCAGTTCAACGCCGATTTGGTGCGTGCCACCAAGGAGCTGATGACGTCGATCATTCCCGCGTGCAGCACCACGCTCGACCAGGTGTGGCGCGGCTCTGTGTCACCGTTGTTGCCTGACGCTTCATTAGCTGCACTCGTCACATTGCGATGACATGGAGTTCCTGAACCTGAACCACCTGCACCGGCTGCTGCACATGATGCACATGCAGGGCGTGAACCGGCGGTATCTGGGCCGCGTGTTTAACTTCTCGCGCTTCAAGATGACGCGCTACCTGCTGCTGGTGGAGATTGTGTCGCGGGCCGCGAAGCGGCTGCTGCGCCGCATGCAGCAGGAGATTGTGCTGGACGAGGAGGGCATGGCGTTTGACAGCACGGCCAAGTACCACATTGTGGAGGACCTGAACGCGCTCTTCTGCCAGTCAAAGGACGGCCACGCCGCGCTGTGGGATGCGGTGGCCAAGGAGATCGAGGCCTACTTTGGCGAGCTGGACAGGACGACGCTGGAGGGTCACGAGCTGTTCGAGGAGCTGTCAGGTGTGTGGCCGTGGCAGTGACGCTTTTTGCGGGCGGTGCTGACCTATGAACGCGCAGCGCTGCCGCTGGCTATGATGCTGGTGTTTCTGCGCGTGTCGGAGCAGATGGGCTTTGCGTGGGAGTCCCGCGTGACGTCGTCGCTGGTGGACGCCAACCTGGCGTGGATCAGTGAGAACAAGGACGCGGTGGTGAATGTGCGCGAGCTGGACTTTATCTACATTGGCGCGGAGCGGCGCCCGCCAGAGGCTGGCAGCGTGGCCGGTCGGCGCCAGTCTGACGCTGGCACGGCTGCGGATAGGCGCCCGCTGGTGGATGTGGGCGAGCGTCGCTTGTCCGACGCCGGCAGCGGCAGCAGCCGACGCTTCACGGACTTGTGGGCCCCCGTTCAGGAAGACCCACTGCTCGGAGAGCGGCGCCCTGCAGACGTGTCGACGCTGAACGCGTGTCCGCTGTGTCGCGAGGGGTTTGACTCCAAAGAGGCGCTCGTGGCCCACGTTATGTCGATGCGCTGCCACGTCGCAGCTGCCTCACCGTCGCTGGCTCGGGCCCACAGCGCCACTGCTGCAGCAGCCCCTGCAGAGGAGCGTTCCCCGCCCGTCGTGGCAGAGGAATTGTCCGGCTCGCCAGGTTCTGTTTGTACCTTCCTCCCCACCCGCTCGCTCAACCCCAGTGCACGCCTTGACCAGGCTCAGAGGCCGCACCAGACCCTCTGCGGACCTCTGGTGCAGTGCGCTTCGATGCTCCGTCGGCCTCGCCAACCACGCTGCGGAGGCTGTCCAAGTCCGAGAGCGTTGGCCGTCGGCACGGAAAGGATCTGGCGGTGCCCGTTGTCGGTGACGCGCCGCCGCCAGACCCACCCGCTCGTCTCAGCCAGAAGAAGTTCTCTGCGTCGTCCGTTGGCCGCAAAGCTGGCCTGGACATGGCGCCGCGACCTGAGACTGTCGCCGCACCCTCTGCTGTCGCGTCGAGAGCCAGCTTGAGCGGATCAGGTGTCACTGTCGCTGGGTGCCCGCGTGCGTCTCACTGCTCGCAGGGAGCGCCGTCACCGCCAAGCCCACTGTGAGGCCATTTCGGAGCCAGTCTGATCACGGGCTCAAAGGACGAGGCGACTCTGAGGGCGACGTGCTTCCGTCACCAGGTTGTGCCCTCTCATGCGGTGTACCGCTGTGCGTCATCATCCCATTGTCCTGGCAGTGGAGTCTACCAACGCGTCCCGCACCAAGTCGATGCCTCCGGAGGCGCCGCCCGATCCGTCGCCCACGCTCCCTCGCGTGCGCTCGCGGACTGGGTCAGAGAAGTCAGGTGAGAA
>CAZYYU010000396.1:0-2671 GCA_964651735.1 uncultured Gammaproteobacteria bacterium
GGCGTGCAGCAACCCTCCGGCGCCATTCCCACACGGGCTGGGGCGGTTGCCTTGTCGAATACAGCATCCGCACCCACAAACGGCTTTTTTTTGCCTCACCGCGCTCACTCTTTCTGTGCTCGGCAGCTCAAGCGCAGGAAGGCGCAACTCACACACCACGTACCTTCTGCAAAGCGCACGCGTCAGCTATGCTGTGCGGCAGCACAGGGCCCCCCCGCTGCAGCTCCAGCATGAGGTGTCGGGTGTACACTGCGGTTGCGGCGCTGAGCGCGTGTGCTGCAAATGCAGATGAGATAACACCCACCTGCGATGACTTGTGCAGGCTTGATGCCGGGTCTGAGCATGTGGTGGGGTGAGAAGCAGGCCGTGGCAACAAGAATGCGCTGCACCGGGCCATTTGCAGGTCCAGCTCCTTGGACGGCACTGGACGCACGCACAGCACGCGCGCTTGCAGTGAGCAGAGGACGTGGCGTGCACAGCAAGTGTGCTTCGCCTCACAGCTTGCAAACGCGTCCACCTTGGATTCGTGCATGATGCCACACGACTTGAGCGTGGGGGCCGACAGCACCTGCACCAAACCCAACGTGGGCACACCACAAACGTGCACGCGCGCGCTCACCAGTGACACCCAGCCAAGCCCGCTGCCAGCCGACGCAGCAGTCCCCCACGTCACGAAGCCGTGGGGCCGCTCATCCTCTGCAGCATTGGCTGGCCTCGCAGGCATCAAAGGCTGCAAGGACGCGATTAGGCGTGCGCCCACTCTGCCAAGCAGCACTGACCGGTTGCTGCGCGACTTGAATCGTCACTGGGGCATGCAGCACTGGGTTGGCGCGCTTGCGGTCCTGCTCCGTGGCAATGTGCGTCAGTACACACCTGGGGGAAGCCCCTCTGTCTGGCGTCCCTCTTCTCTCAAAGGGCACGTTCTGGCTCCAAACGCTTTGAACGTGACTGTGGCCTGGCCATCTGCTGCTGCTGCGGCGGCGGCGGCGGCGGCACGGGCCAACTGAGAACGGCTCGCAAGAAGACACACCTCCTACCAATGGGGAGCGAGTCCAAGGCGCCGTCCGCAGACGTGATGCAGAAGAATTCCCCTGCCTGCGATGAATGCGCGCGCTGCTGTGCTCAAGCAGCCCTGACCTCGCTCGTCCTGCGAGGGCGTGGTATACACTGGCGGCGACTGTCGGTCATCGCAAGGAGCGGGGACACCGCTGACTGACCTGTGGCCCACGGCGCAGCCTCAAAGGGACCCTGCAACACGGCCGCCACCTCCACCGCGTCCTTTGTCGCCGCCGTTGAGCAACGGAGCCTGCGGCCCCCACCAGCGTCCACCGCAACCTGCAGCCCAGGCCCCGCCAGGTCCACGAAGAACAGCCAATCGTACGCGGTGAAAGTGACGGGCTTGTAGCGCTTGGCGAAGGTTTCCATCTCTTCGTCGTCGTTGCCCAGAGACAGTGCGCGCGCGGCGGCCCCACGGGCCCTGAGCGCAGGATCCATTTTTGGCGAGATCAGTCGGCGCCTCCGGGGCGCGTGCGCGAGTTGCGCGCGTGTTGAGAGGGCTTTGCCTGCCGTGCTTTTGCTCGCATCCGCTGCGCGCGGCGCCTGCAGCGGCCGAGTGACCGGACCGTTTGCCGGAGCCCCGCCGCCCCAAAAGCGAAGCCGCGCAGCCGATCAGCCGGCTGGCTGGCGTGCCGCTGCTGTGTTGAGGCAGTTCCGGGTGCGCTGGTCGTTGGTGATCGCCCGTTTGGCGTGCTCACCCGTTTTTTTCGTTGTGCGTCCTGTCGTTGCGTTGCGCAGCAGATCGGCAGCAGTCCGAAGCATGGCCCAGGTCCCAGGGCCCGAAAAGGGCACGGTGCTGGTCGTGGACGACGATGTGAGCTGCTCGTTTCGCTGCCACCTTGTTGGTTGCGTGTGTGGGAGGCCCCGCGGTGTGGGCCGGACGGGGACTGTGTGGCGTGACGCGAGAGCGGGACTGGACTCGTGTCTCGGTCGCTGTTCGCTCGTTTGCGCTCAATCTTTTGCGCGCAGGTCACTGTCAACCGCGTGCTGCAACGCTGGCTTGTTGAGGCCGGCTACCATGTGCTGGTTGCTACCACTGCTGCAGAGGGCACGGAGCGCCTCGTTTCGTGGCTGCTGCGCGCTGCCGTTGCTCACGCGCAGAACAGGCTGGCAGCTGCTGCAAGACCCACGCAACACGGTCTCGCTTGTTATCACAGGTAGTGCGGCCGCTTCCTCGCTTGTGTGGCGGTCGTTCTCAGTGTGGCGGCTGCGGCGACAGATGCCAACATGCCCGGCGAGTACGACGGGTTCGGGCTGCTTGATCGGATTGTGAAGAATGGGGAAGAGAACGGGGTACTGCGGACAGCCGCAAAAGTGGCGAGCGAGCACTGATCAGTCTGGCGCCGCTGCAGGTCGGCGTCATCATGATGAGCGGCGAGAAGAGCAACGCCACGCGTGGAGGTGCTGCTTGTGGTTGGCGGGAAGCCCGTCTGCTGACACACGCTGTCAGTGACGTCGGGCTCCAACGACTTCATGGCCAAGCCCCTCATCAAGGCGCTGCTGCTGCGGAAGGTGCGGCCTGGAGCGGCGGCGGTGGTGGCGCCTTTTCCCTCCTCAGCGCGTTTTGGTCCAGGTGGAGATGCTGTTCCAGCACCGCAACTCGTTGCTGCAGTTG
>CAZYYU010000397.1:0-2654 GCA_964651735.1 uncultured Gammaproteobacteria bacterium
GGTGTCAGCGGCGAGTCGTGCAGCAGCGCTCTTTCCCCCCAGACCATGACGCAGCGCGACAGCACCAGGTAGATGGACAGGTTGGTCTCGATCATGGCGTAGAAGGAGACCACACTGACAGTCAGTGGAGTGAGTGCAAGGCGAGTCACTTGCGTGACTTGCGAACCTGGGATGCTCGTCCAGCTTCTGGAACGCCTGAACCTCCGCCTTGACCTGCTTGGCATAGTTGGCGCCGATCACCTGCGTGTTGCAGCGGATGAGGAGCCAACACCACCAACAACGAGCAAGACCTTGACGGCCACACGGCCACGGCTGGCACTGACGCCCTCCACAACGCGAGACGTGGCACCTGTGCACGCCGCCGTGAACCAACTGCAGCAGCGCGCCGGTCCCCCCGTACCCACGCCCAGCTCGCGGCTGGGGTAGATGACCAGGTCGCTGTTGATGCGCTGGCCGCCGTCCTGTGCCGCGTCGCGTCAGTGGCACTGCGTTGCAATGCCAAGGTCAACGCACCGGCATCACGGACGGGTTCTCGATCACGGGGTCCGACATGAGCTTCTTGCGGTGGAAGGGCTTGATCTTGAGCACGTCAAAGTCCTCCTCGTTGAGGGCCAGCAAATCGGCGCGGCAGTCCACGCCGTAGTCTCGCAGCGGCTGCAAATGAAGCGTGCGTCAGCAACGGTGCAGCGACGACGACGCCCACAACAAAGCACCTTGTAGTACAGCCCCTGCAGGCCCAGCTGCGTCAGGAAGTCGAGCAGATCCGAGGCCGAGGGATCGGCGGGGCCGGCGGCCGCCGCGGAGCCCTGCATGCTCGTGAGAACGGCCCGCCCTCCACCAGAGAGAGCCGCCATTGCCTTGATGAAGTCCTTGCTCTTGCCCAGCAGCGCCGGGTCCACGGCCGCACTGCGCTGCTCGGCGTCGGGCTGGTCGCGCGTTGCGGGCGTGGCGGCCTGCTCCGCCGCCGCGGCAGGCTGCCGGGCCACGGCGGCCGGCTGCTTCTCGGCCACCAGCGCGGCCGGCTGCTTCTGCGGCTGCGCCACGGCGGCGGGCTGCTGCTGCACCGCAGCCGGAGGCGGCTGTTGCACTGCAGCCGGAACAGTCGGCTGCTGCACCGCGGCCGGGGGAGGCACCGCAGTGGGCTCGGGCTCCTTGGCAGGCTGCTTCGCAGGCACTGCTGCCATGGCGTCGACGCTCTCCTGTTTTGGGAGGGGGGAACGTCAAATGCGCTCGCACCGCAGGCCACCACGGAACCTTGGTGACGCGGCACAGGGTGCACATGCGGTCGCTGGGCTTCTTCCACTGGTTGCGCGAGTAGGACGCGCGGTCACGCAGTTCGCGGCACACGTCGCAGCGCCGCATCTCCACGCCATCCACAAACACGCTCTGCGTGCTCTCCCAGCCATCGGCGTCGGCCGGCACGTCCTGCTCGTCGTCGTCGTCGTCGTGGCCGTCCGCTGCGGTGGAGGGGCTGCGCAGGCAGCGGCGGCACACCACATCCTCTCCGGCGCCCAGCTGTGCGCGTGCGCCAGACGGGAAGCGGCCACAGTCCTTGTCCTCACCGCACTGCGCGCACGTCAGCGTACGCACCACAGGCACGGCCTTGAAGGTGCTCTTCTTCTTGCGGCCTTCCGTCGGCTCCTGCTTGGCCAGCCCCAGCTCGCCAAACGCGCGGTTGGCATTGTCGCTGAGCCGCTGCAACGCCTGCTCGGCGCGCGGATGGCCCTGCGCACTGGCCCGCTGCAGGTAGTGCGCGGCCTTGCCCAGATCGGGCTGGCTCACGCCAATGCCATGCTCATAGAGGTGCGCCACCTCAAACCTGGGCGCCGGATGCACCGTGACACAAGAGCAGCCCCGCAAAGAAAGCTACGACGCACTGGGCACGGCGGTTGCCGGCGTCCGCGGCCTTGAGCATGAAGGCAAACGCCTTATGCAGGTCCTGCTGCGTGCCCCTGCCATACAGGTAGAAGTACGAGACGTCCCTGGCCGACCTGGCGTGGCCGCCTGCGCGGACAAGGAGCAGTGAGAGCTTCGTGCAAAGCACAACGAGACTGTACCGCTGGCAAGCGACGAAAGGAGCTGATATGCCTTTTCCAGATTGCGCTTGACGCCTTGCCCGTGCCAGTAGCACCTGGGGGAGAAGCACGCGTCTGCACAAGGAAGCACCAGGCCGCACATGCACAAACCTTGCCGCACGATACGCTCCGTCGGGGTTTCCATCGGCAGCCGCGGCCTTGAAACACTTGAAGGCCTGCTGCATGTCCTGGTCCGCGTAGCTTCGGTCGACGAGCGCGCGAGTCAGCGCGGCAAAACGAAAAGGCTGCAACGTACACCCCGTCAGCCACGAGCTTGCCCAGCGTGTAGTTGGCGAGGCCGTGGCCCCGCGAAGCTGCCGCGCGCCACCACTTGGTCGCTTTCTCGCTCTCCTCGACAGAGCCTTGCGCGCGCCCACACGTGAGGAGCAGCGGACGGCCCCGGCGAGCCCACCTTGCATCCAGCAGTGGCAGCCCAGCGAGTACTGCGCGTCAGGGTCTCCGCCCTCAGCGGCCTGCGACGGGGACGTGAAGGCGCGGGACGTTGGAATGCAAGCCGCGCACTTTGGCCAGCAGCTTCAGTCCTTCCGCGACCTGCCCGCGCCGCTCGAGCGCGAGCCA
>CAZYYU010000398.1:0-2652 GCA_964651735.1 uncultured Gammaproteobacteria bacterium
GACGGAGACCGTGTCCAGCACCTCGAGGGTGCGGGCGCTCTTGAGGCGCACTGCTACCGCTTGAGATTGCATGGCGGCCCCCTCCTGGTTGTTTTGTGTTTTTCTGAGACGCCGTCAGTGCGGGCGTCTCCGTGGCAACGTAAGACAGGGTGCGCACCAGCGCGCGGCTGTCGTTATCGTCGCGGATGGGCTCCGGGGGAAAAAAACGCCGGTGCTGCGTCCGCCGTTGAGGTGGGTCGCGTGTCCATGGGGAAACACCGTGTGCGCACCAGGGCGGTGCACGTGGCACCATGCATCTTGGCCAAGCGGGCGATCGGGCGATCGGGCAAGAGACCGGCGCCTCTTCACCCGCCGCCGGCGTTCGCTTGGACCACGCTTGAGAGCAACCCCCTCCTCCTCCTCCCTTTCATAATCTGCGCAACGCGCGCCACAAAACCAGCAAGATGCCCACCAGGGACATGAAGCAGTCGCGCAGGCCTCGCTTCCAGGGCGCGTCAAGGTGCAGCATCTGCGTGGACTGCAGCGACTCGGCAACGGCTTTTGCCCCTCGAGCGCACAGGTCGCGGCTGTATCGCTGCAGAGCCTCGTGCAGCAGCGGCTGCTCCAACGCATCCAGCAAGTGCACGCAATCGACAAAGGTGGAGTTGGCGCCGTTGCCGCGGTGCGTGGTCATCGGGTGCGCCGCATCGCCCAGCAGCACAACCCGGCCGAGGCCTGCGCTCGTGTCCAGCGAGCGCACTACGCTGGCGTCGCTGGTTACAATCCGGCGCGGCCCGCCCAGCAGGAAGTGCTCGGGGCGCACGCACGAAACCACCGCAGACAGCGCCTCATTGCCAGCTGCCTTGCGGCGCATGAAGTCCACCGAGTCAGCCCCCATCTCACCTTCTGCAAGCACGTTGTGGTTGAAGGCAATGGTGAACTTCTCGCGCTTGTCGTCTGCATCATCCTGGTACAGCATGAAGAGCCACGAGCAAGCCCCGGGCCCCAGCACACGCAACAGCGTCTGGCGCGTCATGCCCAGCAGCGCGTCGGCGTGCTTGTTGCCCAACTCCCGAATGCGATCTGCCTCCAGCGTGATTGCCAGTGAGCCATACTGCAAGCGCGCATGGTTGGGACCGCGCAGCAGCAGCAGCAGCGGAGAGGTTGCCTGCGTTTCCACGAGGAACCGATCGTTTTGCTCCGCCGGGCACAGCTGCGCCCTGACCACGCTGTTGACGCCGTCTGCGCCCACGAGCACGTCTCCTGTCTCGCTCGTTCCATCCTCCAGGTGCACCGAAACGCGGCCCTCTTTGTCAAGCGCGTAACCGGTCGCGCGTTGCAGACGCACGTGGTCTGGGTTCCTCGGTCAGTGGGCACGTGGGCAAGGCCCCCGCCACGCACCAGCCACAGGCTCCAGCAGCATGGCGTGCAGCCTGGCCCGGTCTATCACGCCGCCGCCCTTGCCCGTCGCAAAAGACAGCAACTCCGCCACGCCCTTGCCCCTGGCTGAGGCGACACGCACCGACAGCAGACAGTCAGGGCGCGCCAGCAGCTCGCGCTCCAGCGTCGCGACATCGACTCCAAGGGCTCGCAGCGCCTCGGTGCCGTGCGGTTGCAGTCCCAGCTGGTACCCTTGTTGCCTCGCGCTCCGCTCCAGCACGACGAAGTCGAAGCCACGGGCCCTCAGTCCGTTGGCAAGCGCGAGCCCGCCGAGTCCACCGCCCACCACCAGCACGCGAGGCTTCGCGCGCATCTTGCGTGGAAGACGCCCCTCACAGTAAAAAGAGGAAACGCGCAGAGGGGAACCAAGCATGTTGCTGCTCGGTGACGCGCGCCGAGGCTGCTTTGTTGCACCGTTGGAGCTCATGTGCTTTTGCAGTTCTGCTGGTGGCGCTGGTGCAGGGCCAAGGCAAGCAAGGGCCCGCCGCGCTCGCAGCTTCCCCGCTCACACACCACCCAGGATACGACGATGGCTCCGACCCCAACGCCATGGTCAGCTCGCTCGCGGAGACGGACCTCAGCGGCACCTCGTCTGGCATGCCTTCCGTCAGCGGCCCGCTGGACCACACGCCGATATCCATCAACCGCAGGGAGGTGGGCTACGGCTGGAACGGCGTGACGTCCATCGGCGCCCACCAAGCAGTGCACGACGGGCTGCTGGTGGGAGGGCACCACGGCTCCGGGGCTACCCACGGCGTGGCAAGCACGGTTGGTGCCAAGGAGGGAGGCCGCTACGCGCCCGTGGCCGCGCGCCTGCCCTCTCGCTCGCCCAGCAGCGGTGGGGTTGGTCTCTGGTTCTCTGGCGCAGCGCTCACCCTGCCCTTGAAAGAGTCCGCGCCGCGAGGCTTCCTCGACTCGTGGCGCAAGCGCATCTGTACTGCACCTTATGTTGCTTTCCTTCTCGCCTCCCTCACTTTGGGTCCCCCACTCAAGCGTCCTCTCCGTTCCTTGAGTCGTGGCGCAATCGTATCTGTACTGCATCTCAGTCGTTGCTTTCCTTCTCGCCTCCCTCACTTTGGGTCCCCACTCAAGCGTCCTCCCTTGCGTCGTGGCGCAGTCAAATTGGTACCGTGTGCTGCTTTTGCTGTGCACGCACATGCCTCCCCCCTTACCTGAGCTCTCTCAAGCTCGCCGCTTTGAGGCCGCCAACACGTATTTCCGCTCGCATCAGCG
>CAZYYU010000399.1:0-2635 GCA_964651735.1 uncultured Gammaproteobacteria bacterium
TGTTGTTGTTGTTGTTGCTGCTGCTGCTGGCGCCTGCGCCTGCGCCTGCGGCTGCACTTTCCTTCTTGACCACCAGGAACAGAATGCTGTCGTTGGCCAGCTTCAAGTCTGCCACGGTGCTGGCATTGTCGAGCATGGTCTTGCCGTACACCAGCGTCACCCTGTCCACGGCCTCCGTGGGAGCCAGACTCTGCTTGAGCTCCGCCACCGTGCTGCTCTGCTTGACCTCCACTGTGGTCTTCTTGCCGTACAGATCGCGCACATGCACACGCACCGTGGACACAGAGGGTACCGCGCCGCCGCCGCCGCCGCTCTGAGCCAGCACGCCGGCCTCGGGCATGAGCGACTCGAGCACGTCCCCGCGCAGCGACGGGGTGATCAGAGACTCGCGCGTGGCATGGAACTCGAGCGTCGAGCCCAGGGCGCGCTCCCTGCAAGCGCAGTGTTGGGCCCTTGACTCGCAGCAGCAGCGACTGCAGTACCACTCGGCCGTGTCCTGCGCCGTCTCGCCCTGCCACTCCACATCCTCGCCCTCTGCAGTGCGCAGCACTCCGGGGCGGGGCAAAGAGCGCACAGCCAGCGTGCGCACGGCCGCAGCTGCAGTGGGGGCTGCGGACAGGGACAAAGAAGATTCAGCGCCACGCAGTCGCGCCCAGACGCGGCCCCCGCAAGACGGCACAGTGAGGTAGCCCTCGCGAGTGTAGGACGACCCCTCCATGACAGGCCCGCGTCGATGCAAAAATAGCGCGAAGAGGTGCTTCTGGGGCATCAGCGTGGGCATCAGCGGGGGTCGTGGGCACCACTGTGACTGTGGGCATCGCCTGCGATGGACCTGTTCGAGGAACCCGCTGCGGATGCGCCTCGTCTGGTGCTTCCGCGTCTGGGCACCATGGAGTTCAAGCCCGAGGCGTACTGCCCAGGCGTGGAGTGCATGTTCACGCCAGACGCATTGGCCCACCACGACAAGAGCCGCGAGGGCTCGCTGCTGCTGGGCCAACAAGCGCCAGACGTGAGCCTGGTGCTGCTCAGTGATGATGCCGCGACGCGCCACGTGCGACTGACGGAGCTGGTCGCGCCGGGCCAAGTCCTGGTGCTGAACTTTGGCAGCATGTCGTGACGGCCGTGGATCAAGCACTTTCGTCGTGTGGGCGCGCACAGTGCAGGCAGGCCTAACGTGGTGTACGTGGCCGTGTACATTGAGGAGGCGCATCCCGCTGATGGCTGGCACATCTACTCGCACGTGACGTACAACGCGCCCAAAACGCTCGAGGAGCGAACCGCTCTGGCGCGCCAGTTCTTCGGCCTGGCGAAACAGGTGGCCTGGGGTTCTGCGGGGGCGTTTCTCGAGCACTCATGCTGCTCTTGCCAAGGCTGGTTGCGTGACGCAGCTGTGCGCGCTGGATGCCATGGACGACGCGGCGGAACAGGCCTTTTGCGCGTGGCCGGAGCGGCTGTACGTGCTCTCAGACACACTGCATGTGCTGTACAAGGGTGCGCCACGCATGCGTTGGTCGCGCCTGCACTGACGGAAGCGCATCAGGTGGCGTGGGGCCTGACGGCTATGTGCCGGAGGAGCTGCGTGCCGTGCTGGACTCGCTGTGAGGGTGGTGGCCGCGCAGCTGCTTTTTTGTTGGAGGAGAGACGAGCCCATATGCAAAGGGCATGATGGCCTGCGTTCAAAGTCGTGGCAACACGAGGGACGCGGTGCCGGAAAGGATCTTCCCCCATCAAATACAGACAGCGCGCTCCTCCCCTTTCCCCGCCGGAGAGTGTTACTGCCCGCAAGCGCTGGCCAGGCGCTCCAAAAGCCCCCGGAACTCCTCGCCGTACTCCACCTTGTTTTGCCGTTGACACAACGCCATTGCACGAAAATGCAACCCACCTCAATGTCCAGATGCCCGTGCTGCGCGTTCATGCGCTCCACCACGTCGGCCACGCACCAGAGGTTGGGCGTGGCGGCCGTCTCAGCGTACTGGCACGCGATGCGCAGCATGCGGATCGCATGCAGCACCACCTTCTTGGCAGGCTCGTACTGCCCCTTCTGCGCCTTCTTCTGCGCCACGCTCCAGTCGCGTTGAGCCTCCTCTGCGTGCGCTGAGCGCAGACGCGGATGACAAGCAAGCGCGGCGCACCGCTGATGGACTTGTGCAGCGCGGCCCTGTTGATTGGGCCCAGCGACGCCGGCACCAGCTTGGCCACTCGCCTCCACTGCCACTCGGGCGGCACCCAGTATGGCACCAGGCACAGGAAGGCGTGGTCCGCAAGCCGCGTCGCAAATCGCTCAGCGCTCATGCACGTGGCGTCAATGTTTCCGGCGTGCAGCGTCCAGTGGTCCTTGCCCTCCTTGTTGCCCTTCAGCACCAGCACCAGGTCGAAATCAGACTGCTCGCCTGCAAGGAAGACGGTGAGAACGGCCACAGCGCACCCCTCGTCCCGCACCGGCGGTGCCCCACAGTCTGGACCCGATGAGAAACGCGGCCACGCAGTCTGCTTCCTTGAGCGACAGCTTGGCGCACACCGAGGCCACGCTCAGCTTGCTCTTGGCCACGCCGGACACGTTGAGAGCGCGCATGCGCGACCGCGGGGACTGCTCTGCATCCATCACGCCCGTGCAGCCATGGATCGGGCAGCGGCG
>CAZYYU010000400.1:0-2630 GCA_964651735.1 uncultured Gammaproteobacteria bacterium
CTGCTGCTGCTGTTTCTGTTGCTCCTCCTCTTCCCGCTGTTTCGCTTGCGCGTCGTCGTCCTCGGCCGCTGCTGCGGCCACCACTGCTGCGTCTGCGTCCGCGGGTGGCGGGGCTTGCGTGTTGCCGTCGCCCTCCGCAGCAGCAGCAGCAGCAGCAGCGTCGGCGCTCTCGTCAGCGGCAGGAGCGGCGAGGTGCTCGGCGGCAGGCTCCTCTGCCTCGTTCTCCAGCTTCACCACATCGGCTCGCTTCTTCTTGTTGCGCTTCTTCTTGGAGGCGCCACTCATGGTGCCAGCGAATTTTTGTTGGCGAGCGCACCGCCAGCTTGCTCTGATGCCAGTCACAGCTCCACCTTGAAGTCTGGGCGCTGGATGAAGTCAGGCGCGTCCTTATAGTTGCCAACGAGCTCCGAGTCGGCCTCCACGTCGCTGGTGGCACGCAGGCACCAGCCACGCTCGCAGGGGAAGAGCTCGACGTTGCTGTGGTTCTCGCTGCACAATTATCGAGCAATGAGAAGCATGCGCGCGTGCGTGCTCAACGATCACCTGTGATTCACCCAGGTGCCCATGTAGGTCATGTCGTATCCGCCGGCGCTCGTGTCTACCACCAGCCCCACCACGTCGCCCCTGCGCAAGGCAGTGCGCGCAAATAGCCCTGGGTGCGTGCCCGTCAAACAGAGGGTCGCCACACAAAAGCACACCGCTGGCTTGCCGTGGCCATGGAGGGCAGACTTGCGCACAGCCCACACGCTGCACCCCCGATGATAGAAAGAGGAGATGGAAGCACCCAACGCTGTACCGCGGCACAAACGCGTCCAGAATGTTGAGTTTCAAGGTGAGCTCGTCGCGCTTCTTGGCATCGACGTTCCCGCCATCCTGCAGCAATGCGTGCATGCGCTGCTGCTGCGCCGCCACAAACGACACTCCCTCCTCCTCCACCTGATGCCGGTATTCAGCGTGTACCCCCACAAAACAAACAAAGTGCAGTGCCTTGCGCGCCACCGTGCGGTAGTAGGCCATGGAGGCAGCTGCAGACACATGTGGCAGCTGCACCTCAGACATCAGCGCCGAGACGTGCTGCCGCGCGCCTGTCACGAGATCCTGTGCGCAGCTCAGCACGCCCGGCAAATGAATGCACGCCGCAAACACCTGTGCCAACTCCTCTAGCTCCACGTTGCGTCCCGCCTTGGTTGGCAGGATGCTCAGAGCGCGTCCCAGCCCTCACACCGCGCGTGCACCTCTGGCAGTAGCAAGCCTTTCACGGAACGCTTGGTGCCAGCCTTCAAGTTGCGCAAACGGCAGCACGATTCAGCGGCGTCCATGTGGGAGAAGCAGCCAACCACCTTGGCATTCAGGAACAACGTCAAGTCCCGCACGTTGCGTTCCCCCACGTAGTCCTGGAGGGCGCACTCTCGTCAGCGGCGCGTGCACTCGCCCTGGAGCGGGACACCTCGGGCTCGCTCGACCCCTGCGCGAAGAACTTGATGGTCGGGTAGCGCGTGACCCCGAAGCGCAAGCGCAGCGGACTCCCTCCGTCCGACGACCCGTCGACACGCGCCACAACCACGCTTGGCTCATTGGCCATGTTCCTGGACAGGACCTCGAACGCCGGCATCATCTCCGTGCAGTGGGTGCACCAGGGCGCGTGGAAGAGGACAAGAGCGTGCCGCGACCCATCCAGCACGCGGCCAAACGTGGCCACTGTCAGCGTCGCCGGGTCTGCAGCCACCAGCGCGAGCAGCAGTGCGAGGGCCCACGCAAGCGCCATCGTCCGTCCGGGGTTGACCCTTTGTCTTTTTTCTGTAGACCGGCCCCGAGTCAGATTCACGAGCCGGACAGGGTGCGCTCAGCTCGGAGCAAGCTTGGGAGGCAGTGTGTTGTGCTTCATTCGCGCGCGGAATCTCACATGACCACCACGTGGCTGCTTTTTCTGCTCGCCGCCGCGTCGCTGGCTAGCGCCGGTCACGCTGCTTCTGCCAACAACGGCACTCTTGTTGTGACGCGCGGCGATGAGCGATACGTGTTCCAACTTTGCCCGCGAGACGCAAACTACACGGCGTGCCTGGCCAAGCCCGTCTCTGAGTATCTCTGGGGCACCTGCGATGACAACGCGACGTTGAGCGCGTGCCTGTCCCAAGTTCGCGCGATCCAGAAAGTAGCAGCACACGCCATTGACTACAAGGTGGCCCTTCGTTGGCTGTATCCCATCATCAAGTTCGTGTGGACCGTCTCGATCCACAAGGACGGGCAGGACCTGGCACGCTCTGACTACTTTGACCACTATTATCAGGCCATGGCCCGTGTGCACTACCTGGTGCAGGTCGTCCCCACAGCCGACATCCTGGTGAGCAACGCGACCCAGTGGCGCAAGTAAACCGCCCTGTTGGTCAAGTCTTCGACCGCGTGCAGAGGGCCAGCAGCGTCGTTTGCCCGCCTTTGACGGTCGTGATCGCACAGGGGCCGCGCTCTGGGTTTGAACCACTTTTTCTCTTCCTTGTGCGTTCTTACCACGCACTGCGCAGGCAGCCTATGCCCCAAGCTGCGTGGCCGGGCGAGGGATCGACGACCTTTGTGCTGTTCTCACTGCTGGTTTTGCTGAGCGCCGTCGTGGGTGCCGGCCAGCTGCAGCCCGT
>CAZYYU010000401.1:0-2624 GCA_964651735.1 uncultured Gammaproteobacteria bacterium
AGTTTTCTTTTGTTCCGTTGTGGGTCAGATACCGGCGGCGCTAACATCCATCGCCTTTCCATCCGCTCGCTGCTGCCAGACAGCCATGGAGCCCACCATCGCAGCACAGGGCGTGGACCTGACGCGCGTGGAACGTATCGGCGCCCACTCGCACATTCGCGGCCTGGGCTTGACGGAGCGCCTCGAGCCGCGCACCGATGGCAGCGGGGGCATGGTGGGCCAGCTGCGCGCTCGCCGCGCCGCAGGTACGCGTGAACGCAGTGTGGTCCGTCGTAAGGGCCCGCGTTGGCGGCGAGGATGGAGCGGGAACGCTTCGCTCGTGGAGCGGGGTGGAACGACGGCTCCGCCTTTTTGCTGAGCGGCGCTGTTCCAGGCATCGTGCTGCAAATGGTGAAGACGGGGCAGCTGGCAGGAAGAGCCGTGCTGCTGGCTGGCCAACCTGGCACTGGCAAGGTTGCGCATGCTGCCTCTTTTGCGCGGCTCACGAGCGCGCAGACGGCCATTGCCATGGGCATGGCGCAGGAGCTCGGCGAGGTTGCTGTGAACACTACCCTTTGCCCCCGCTGCCCCCTGAGCGCCTCGCTCCGCAGGGCACGCCGTTCACCACCATCTCCGCCAGCGAGATTTACTCGCTGGAGATGAACAAAACCGAGGTGCTCTTTGCGCGCGCTCGCTCACTCACTCGCACACGCTGACAGGTGGCGCTGTGGCAAGGCTCTGCGGCAGGCGTTCCGCAAGAGCATCGGCGTGCGGCTGAAGGAAGAGATCGAGGTCATCGAGGGCGAGGTTGTGGAGATCACAATCGACAGGCCCGTGACGGGGGCAGGCGTGAAAGGTGGTGCTTGGTGGTGCTGCTTGCTGTGGCTGGAGGGGGTTCTGAGGCCAACGGCAAGTTGGCAAGCTGGTGCTGAAGACCACGGACATGGAAACGCTGTACGACCTGGGCCAGAAGATGATTGACTCGCTGGTGCGCGAGAAGGTGAGCGCCGGAGACGTCATCAGCATCGACAAGTCGTCGGGCAAGGTCACGCGACTGGGGCGCTCCTTTGGCAAGGTGCGGCGTTGTCTCCCCCCTCCGCGACTGAGCTGCTCTCACGAGACCCGTGCAAGATGCGCGACTACGAGGTCATGGGGCCCAACGTCAAGGTCGGCGGCGGTGCTGCGGTGCTGCCGCGAAGCGCTGACGCGGTTGCGCCGCCAGTTCGTGCAGTGTCCCAGCGGGGAGCTGCAGCAGCGCCGCTCTGTGGTGCACACCGGTGCGTGCGCGTTTGGGATGCCGCTGCTGTGCGTGGCACCCACCTTTTGAGCGGCAGTGTCGCTGCACGACGTGGACGTGATCAATTCGCGTGCCCAGGTTTGCTGCCTGTCTTGGCTCCCAACGCATTTTTCCCAACAACAACAACAACAACAACAGGGCTTCCTGGCACTCTTCACCGGTGACACGGGAGAGATATCGGCCGAGGTCAGGGCGCAGATTGACGCCAAGGTTTGCGGGGGGGGATGCGATTGGGATACCACGAAGGTTGCTGACCGCGCGCGCTCTTCAAAAAAAGGTGTCCGAGTGGCGGGAGCAGGGCAAGGCGGAGATCATCACCGGCGTGCTGTTCGTGGACGAGGTGCACATGCTGGACGTGGAATGCTTCTCCTTCATCAACCGCGCGCTGGTGCGGGGATTCGCCTTGATGTTGCGCGAGACCCCAATGCGTTCCGTGTGTGCCAGGAGGACCCGCTGTCGCCTGTGGTCATCATGGCGTCCAACCGAGGTTGCTCTTTGGGGGCAGGGGGGGGCGGGGGCGACGCGCTGACAAGTTTGCCATTCCCCAGGCATCGTCAAAGTGCGCGGCGCTGACTACAACAGCCCGCACGGCATCCCGCTGGATCTGCTGGATCGCATGCTCATCGTGCCCACGCAGCCCTACAGGTTGGGTTTTGGGGGGTGTGGCTTTGTTCGCCGCCTCTGGCTGAAAACGCAGTGCAGCGCTGAGGAAATATCCAAGATTATCTCGCTGCGCGTGCAAGAAGAGGGGGTGCGCGCTTGGCCGTCTTCGCGCTCTTCTTGTTCAACAGCATTCTGTGCAGGTTACGATGGACCCCAAAGCCTTGCAGCTGCTGACGATGATGGTGTGTGTGTCGTGCGTGGTCGCACCTGCACGAGCACTCACCGCACCGCGCCGCGCCGCAGGGCACCAAGACGTCGCTGCGCTACGCGCTGCAGATGATCTCGTCGTCGCACTTGCTGGCTCGGCGTCGCCACTCTGGTAACGGCCTCAAGACACCCGCTGCCGCTGCTCACCGCCGCCGCCGCCTTGTATTGCAAGTGGTCACCGAGGTGGCGGACATCAAGCGCTCCTACGATCTGTTTGCGGACGCCGGCCGAAGCCGCCAGTTGAGCTCGTCTCTTCGAGATGCGACTTGTTTGTTGCCTGCACCCACCGTCCCTGCCAGGTTCCTGGACGAGTATCAGCAGGCGTTTGCGCTCGAGATTGACGGCCCCGCTCGCGACGCTGACGGCGACGTGGCCATGAAGGACGCTGCCCCGCAGTGAAAGCAATTGCGTTTGCTCCAAATCACTTTGCCTTGAGCACCAGCTCGTGCAGCCCCGCCAGCTCCAGCACGCGCTGCAT
>CAZYYU010000402.1:0-2620 GCA_964651735.1 uncultured Gammaproteobacteria bacterium
AAAAAAGAGAAGACGTGCGCGCGTTCACTCCCTCATCACGCCTTCTTGAACAGGTCCTTGGTGCTGACGACGGCACCCATGCGGCCCAGGTTGCGGTGCGCGTACAGCTCGCTCTTGATCAGGTCCAGCTCCTTCTGCAGCGCGGACAGTGCGGCGCGCGCGTCGATCACGTCCTTCTTGGCGGCCTCCAGCTTGAGCTTCTCCTGGCGCTTGGCGTTCTCCGTCTCCCAGGTGCGGAAGTACGAGATGTACGTCATGTTGGACAGCTCGTCAGCCTCGTTGACCATGTCCTCGGGCTCCAGCAGCGCGGGGATCTTCATCTCCGTGGTGGCCACGCGGAACGCGGTGGTGCAGTTGCGGATGGGCGTGCTAAAGTCGCTGGGCAGGTTGAAGTGGCCGGGGTTGATGGCGTCGATGAGCGCCATGATGGCCTTGCCGTCGCTCCACGACTTGACAAAGTCCTTGACGTTGTACGACGGGATCTTGGACTGCACCCACGCCAGCAGCTGGGCCTTGGGCGAGCCGCTCGCGTCGCCCGACGCGGAGATCTGGTAGCGCAGAATGATGGTCCAGATCAGACCCAGAATGAGCTTGATCTTGGGGTCCACCACGTCCTCCGGGCCGATACCGACGACCTTGATGCCTTGTGCGGTCAGGAACTTGATGGCGGCGGACACGTTCTCCAGCTCCTGGGCGCGCATCTTGGGCGCCTTGTTGAAGGCCAGCTTCTTGCCCGAGATGACCTCCACCAGGTTGCACAGCTTGACGCCGTCCGTGAAGTCGCCGCAGAAGTCGTCGATGCGGATCATGCGGTCCACGAGGAACGAGTTGCACCAACGCGTGAAGGTGCGCTTCTGCGTCAGCACCCAGGCGGGCAGCTTGGAGTCGTCGGCAGCGCGCTGCGCCTTGGCGCGCCTCTGCTCGTCGGTCATGGACGCCTCCACCTCCTCCTCCGTGGGCGCAACGCCGCTCTTCTCCCTGGCCATGGCGGCCATCTTCTTGTTCTCGGGCTCCAGCTCGGCCAGGCGCGCGCGCACCCAGTCAATCTGCGCGTTGAGCTGGTCCGTGAGCTCGTGCATGCGCTTCGAGTCCTCGGCCATCTTGGCCTCGGCCTCCTTGGAGATTCCGCCCTGGGCGTCAGCCACGGCGCGCTTCATCCTGGCGTCCAGCTCACTGCGCTGCTTCTCCAGGTCGTCGGTGCGCGCGCGCGCCTCGGCCAGCTCGGCCTGCGCCTTCTTGGCGGCCTTGTCGGCAGCAGCCGCCGCGTCGCCCTCCTCGTCGGCCTCAGCCGTCAGGTCGCCCAGCTGCGCCTTGACGCCCTTGAGCTTGGTGCCGCCCGCGGCCACGGCCTTCTCCGCCGCGTCCAGGTCGTTCTCCACGTCGGCCAGCGCCTGCTCCAGCTTGGCCTTCTCGGCCGCGGCCGCGCTCTTGGCAGCCTGCTCCGCCGCCGCCTTGTCCTGCGCCTCCTTGAGCTTGGCCTTGAACTTGTCCTCGGCCTTGCGCGCGTTCTCCGACTTGACGTCCTGCAGGCGGTGGTGCGAGTTCTGAATGTCCTGCTGCAGCTTCTTGTTGCCCTTGTCGGTGGCCTCGGACGCGCTCTTGGCGGCCGTCAGCTTGTCCTTGGCCGCGGCCAGGCGCGACTGCGTGTCGGCCAGGCTCTTCTTGAGCTTCTTCTCCTGCTCCTGCGCGTCGGCCAGCTCCTTGCGCTTGGCGTCAGCGCTCTCGCCCAGGCCGCGCTTGGCGCCCTCCAGCTCGCCGCGCTTGCCCTCGGCGCTGCGCAGCGCCGCCTCCTGCGCGTCCAGGTCCGACTGCAGCTGCTTGTTCTTCTTCTGCAGCGCGGCCAGCTGCGCCTGCTGCTCCGCGGCCTCGCTCTTGATGGATGCCACGTCGCTCTCCAGCTTCTTCTTGCGGCGCTCCGCGTTGGCCAGCTCGGCCTTGGCAGCCTCATCGCGCTTCTTCAGGTCAGCGCCCTCGTCGGTGAGGCCGGCGTTGGCGGTCTTGAGCGCCTTGATCTTGCCGCGGCTGGCCTCGAGGTCGTCGGACGTGTCCTTGACGCGGCCCTTGAGCTCGCCCAGGTTCTGCTGCAGCTTGCTCGTGGCCGTCTTGACGCCGTCCAGCTCCTCGAGCGCGTCCTCCTTGTCGGCCGTGACCTTGTCCAGCTGGCGCTTGGTGTCCTTGCCCTTGGTCTCGTCCTTGTCGAGGCCGTCGCGCGTGGACGCCAGCTGCGCCTCCAGCTGCTGCGTCTGCTGCTTGAGCTTGGAGTTGGCCGCGTTCAGCTCGGCCTCCTTGCTCTTGTTGGCGTCCAGCGTGGCCTGGTGCTTCTTCTTCAGCGCCTCCAGCTCCACCACCAGGGCCTCCTGCTGCTTCAAGTCGGTGGCCGTGTCCTTCAAGCGGGCCTCGGCCTCCTGCAGGTCCTTGTCGGTGGCCTGGCGCGCCGAGCTGTTGCTGGACAGCTTGCTCTCGAGCTCAGCGATCTGGCGCGCAAGGCTGGCGTTGTCGCTCTTCAGGCTCTCGGCCTCGCCGTTGAGACGGCTGACGCGGCCGTTGAGCGACGACACGTCCTCGCGCAGGCGCAGCAGCTGCTCCTTCTTGGCGCCGTACTCAGCGCCCAGCTTGGCGT
>CAZYYU010000403.1:0-2603 GCA_964651735.1 uncultured Gammaproteobacteria bacterium
ACACACACCCACACACACACACACACGCACGCGCGCGCGCACGCACCGCCACGCTCCACGACGGCAACGCGCCCACCGTGACCTGCGAGCGGTCAGATGCTGCAAGGCCGCCGACACGGACACAAACACACACACCCTCTGCGGGTCCTCGCTTGTGCTGTACGGCACCTGGGAAAAGGGGAGTGATTGGCCCCATCACCTCAAAACAAACCACACACACACCGCAAACACAAACGTGATCTGCCACAGCGATTCCAGGTACAGGTCGCGATGCCACGAGCGGCCCTTGCACTGGCTGCGCGGAGCCACGGCGTCAATCAGGGGGCCTGCGCACGGAGCGCGACAGCTTGCCTGGCGGTGAGCTCCAAGGCCTTGTTGCGGCGCTGCACCGTCGCACTGTCGCGCACCGCACGGCGCTTCCACGCCGCCTCAGGGGGGAGCGGGGCTGCGCCTCAGACCCAGCACAAAGCTGCCGCGCGCGCGCAAGTACCTCGTCACGGAAAGCCTTTGGGGGCCGTTCAGCGGTGGCAGCGGCGACAACAACGCACCGCGAGGAACGCCTTGCACGTGATGGCGGCGTATGCAGCGTCGCTGATGCTGCATGGATGCCGTCAAGCAGGGCAAGAAAGCAACGCGTCGCCTCAACCTGAGCTGCTCCAACACGCACGCCAGGCAAGGAGCCGGCAGCGTCAGGACCTGAAGGGCGCAGTCAGCGCAGAGCGCAGCGTGACAAGCGATGCAACCGGAAAGGGCTGTGCATCAACAGGGGGCTGGAACGACTTGACCCTAGCACAAAAGGGCGCGTCAAGCACAACAAAAGCGACCGCTCCCGCGCACATGGACTGCTGGACCCAAACGCATCGACGGGGCAGCGGCACCCGCGGGTACGACCAGTGGTAGTGCCTGTGCTGCAGCTCGGCAAACTCGACTGGGGGAGCTAAGGCCGCATTGGCAGCCGCAGCAGCCACGCACCAGCCACCAGCTTATCCCCGCCCCGGCCCGATGTGTGCACAGCGCGCACTGCTCCTGCGACGCAGCCCGCTGGCCACGCCGGATCTCGTCCTACGCTGCACACCAGGTCGCCGTAACCATCGCACAGTGCGCGCTCGTTGCCCTTGGGGCGCCCAGCGTTGTTGCCCATTGACTGCAGGCCCTCCCAGCTTGTAGAAAGGTTTGGCTGAGGGGCCTGATGCGGTGTGCACGGGTTGGGCGCAAGCTCTACGACAGCCATGTGCCCACCACGCTGGCACAAAAGGCCGTGCTGGGCGCGGCGGCGTCGGTGCTTGCCCTGCTGGATCCCACGCGCACGGAGCAGGTTGCCGTCCCTCGGTTCAGGCACGCAACCAACCGTCACAGGTGGCGCGTCTGGGCGACGTCAGCGGCGGGCCTACGTTGCGGCGGCTGCGCGACCGCATGCGGGTGTGGCGCCCGTGGCACGCGCCGTGCCTTGTGCTCAGCCCGTACGCAGCAACACCCAGAGGGACAGCTGGTGCTGCGCGAGCGGCCATCCCTCAAGGACACGGTGGTGCGCGGGACTTGCTTTCCGGCGGAAACCTGACGTTGCCCAGTCGCTTGACGCGCTCTCGGCGCTGCCCTACGGCACGTTTGGTCGCGCCTACGCCGACTTCATGCTGAGCAACAACCTGAGCCCCAAGTCGAGGCACGCTGTGCGCTATGGTGCGCTGCTTGGCTTGCGTTTGCGAGACCGCTCAAATCGCAGCGCAGTCGATGACGAGGAGCTGGCCTACGTCATGGCGCGCTACAGGTTGGCTGCGCCTGCGGGGAGAGCCCTTGGCTGATTCTCCACACACAAGGGATGTGCACGACTTGTGGCACGTGCTGTTCGGCGTCACGCAAGTGACCGTCGTGGAGGAAGTGGTGGGTTGCTGCGGGCTGACCCTCCCGCTCCTTGTGTGACGTGGTGGCGCGCAGGCCCTCAAGTGGCTGGAGATGCTGCAAACTGGCTTGCCGATGACGGTCCTGGCTTGTGAGGCGCCCCGCCCTGTGCGCCCTTTCCTGGAGAGCTGACTCGCTTGCGCGCAGCTCTTGTCGGGCCGCTGCGCCTGTCACTGTCAGGTTCGTGGCCGTCGTCGTGAGCGCCGCGCGTTGCCCACGCTTCCCTCCCACAGAGAACCGGTACTTGCTGACGACTGCGTTGCCGTGGGCAGCGTGCAACGCCTATAGCTGCCCCTTCCTGCTCTCCAGTTGAGCCACCTGTGCTGAAAAACGCTGGCTCACCTTTATTTTGTTGGCAGTCTATTACGAGAAGCACTTTGCGGACTCTCTGGTGGACTTGCAGCGCTCGCTCGGCGTGGTCCCTCTGCACACATGAAGCTTTCATATTGGCGCGCTTCACCACACCGACGGCAGCACCCAATGCACCGCGGCCATGACCAACGCACTGGCAAGGAGGGAATCGCGAAAGATGCCCTTGGACACTGCGCGGCTGGCCTCTGCCTCTGCGTCCTGCACGCGCTCCACGCGCTTGCCCGACTTCTCGTCGGCCTCCTGCGCGGCCCCCCCTTGGTCGTCAAGCTGTGCCACACACACACACAACACACAACACACACACACAACACACCACACACACAAACACACACACA
>CAZYYU010000404.1:0-2597 GCA_964651735.1 uncultured Gammaproteobacteria bacterium
TTCAATTTAACCTACGTAACAACCCAAAATATGGAATAGATGATTACGGAGTTAAATTATTAGCAACCGCGCACGATGAGCAAATTGTTGAATTTAAAGAAGATTTTAAAGATAGTGTAAAGACGTTAATTGAGGATTCTCTTGGGAAAGTCAACGATAGATTCAAACTCGAAATACCGTTTGGTTGTGATGTACAGTTTGGAACAAAATACAGCGAAATTCACTAATAGGAGTTATTATGCAAGAGTTAGAAATTTGGAAACAATATGAACTTGATTTTACGTGTTCAGGTTTACTGGTATCAAGTTTAGGTAAGGTTAAGAAATTAGATTGGTGTGATAGGTCAATTACAGACAATGGGTATGGATACAAGAAAGTGGCTTTACATAACCAAGACAGTAGCAAGGGAGGTAAGACCAAGAATTTTTATTTACATCGTATTGTTGCAGAACTGTTTTTACCAAAACCTTTAGAACACCAAACCCAAGTAAATCACATTGACGGTAATAAGGAGAATAACTGTGTCAGCAATTTAGAATGGATTTGTCCTAAAGAGAATATTAAACATTCTCATGAAACAGGTTTAAGTAGGGGTCGTAGAGAGCATGGGTCAACTATAAAATTACCAGACTCTGTTGTTGCAAATGCTTACTTATCTGTTAAGATTGGTATGTACGGTGTTCGAGAAGCTGCGGATAAATACGGGATGCCAAGAACAACTTTATCTTCTATTATGAACAAACGTTCTCGTAGAAGCGTTACAGACACAATAGATAACTATTTTATGTTTACTGAGGAGTAACAAAATGAACGATAATGTTTTATATGAACTGGTGGTAGAGAAGAACCACCTAAACCTAATCAAACAAAGCTTATCTCTACAAATCAACAATCTCTACGAAGCTGTAGATGCAGATGTTGTTAATACAGAGAAAGCTTACGAAGATATTAAAGTGCTAAGTGATATGTTAGCTGTACTTCGTGGTAGCTCTAGGGAGCTTAAACAAACCTCAGAGACAACAGGGTTAATTTGGTGTAAGGAGGTGTTTGCTCCGCAAGAAGAACCATTTGAACCATTTAACGATGTTAATAGGCTGCCAAACAGAGAAATTACTCCAGCATCTAGACGGGTCAGCAGCGACTCTTTTGACCCAGCATTACAAGTAGCTTGGAATAATATTAAAGAACGTCATTGGGGTACGATTAAACGAATGGGAGAGAAATAAGTGATACTGATTACATTTGGTTGGAACTTTCCAAGTATTAAAATTTCACATGAATTTGGTCATCAAAGTTATAAGAAGATGTTAGCGATTAATTTAATCTTTATGACTATCTTTGTAACACAAAAGAACAGTAAACTTTATCAATTTTTAAACACCTATGTTCACAACGATGGCGTTGAAGGTTTACCTCAATATCGAGAACAGATTAGGTTGATTAAATCTAAAGCTCGTAAACAAGCTGAAGCTGATTGTAAACAACAGATGTCTTGGATTGAAAAAGATCGTGACCGTTATTACAATGAATATATTGAACTGAAAGGGAAAGTCACTGGTTTGAAGAATCTTGCTTATCAAGTAAGAAACATTAAATCTATGACAGATGAAGAATTGAAAAATATTTAAATTATTTTGAAAAAGGTGTTGCGTATTAAAAACAAGTGAGATACAATACACCTCATAATCAGGAACAATTGATTATTTATATCAACTGATGTTTACATCAACCAAACAAAGGAAATTAATTATGAGTTTTAATCTAAAACCACAAGGTAGCACAACACAACACTCAAACAACGCTCCGCAAGTTGACTGGAATGCAATTAATAAACAAGTTGAAACAGATAACCACACTGCTGTTATCTCTCAGATTGTAGACTTAGGCGTACACACTCCTCCACTATCGGCTGGTATTGAGAAGTCAACAGAGTTTGATACACGAGAAGAAGCTGAAGCTTTAGTCGCTCAAGTTGAAACAATGTTGAAGAAATCTGACTTTGAGAAAGTTAAGATTACAGAACAAGGTGACAAATTCATTGTAAATGCTCAAGTACGTCAACCTAAAGATCGTCAAGAGATTGCAGTATTTGCTGATTTGGTTGGTAATGTAATTGACTACGGTGGTGAGATTGGTAAGAAACCTTACCGTACTTTACTTAACAAAGCTTGGAAAGGTGAGATTCGTGGTTTAGGCTTGGCTGTTGTTCCTCCACAGAAACAAGGCGGTGTATGGACATTTGCTCCTAACTCAATGCTTACTGAACTTGCTAAGGTTACCCGACAAAACACTATCACAGATGGTACAGTTAAGAATGATCTAAATAATATTGGATTGATCTTAGGTAAATCATTAATGGTTGATGTTGTTAAGACAGAAGATGGTGATAAGGTGTATGTCAACGTTAAAGGTATTTCTTCTGTACCATCACAGCTTGCTAAACTAATTGATTACGATTTAGTAACTCCTGTTGGTATTTCGTTTGAAGATGTAACTGTTGAATCACTTAAAGCTGCTGGTATTCGTGGTAGTATTATTAAGAAGATTAAACAAGCTAACAACTATCAAGGTAGTAAGATGCAGAAAGCAATTGAAGC
>CAZYYU010000405.1:0-2555 GCA_964651735.1 uncultured Gammaproteobacteria bacterium
GTAGCACTAACTTCATGATTACCCATACTGCTTGCCAGCAACCAAGATTTGTCGACACCATCTTGTTCCCCACATGTAATAACATGGTTGTGTGTCGAATCTGCACACTTAACATGTCCCCCATGCCCTCAAATCACACGTTTGCTGAAAAAACCAACATGTTTTGGCCATTTTCATTGATATAGCATTGCATATAACGTTATTTTGCAACACCATCTTGTTCCCCACATGCAATAACGTTGTATTGTGTCGAACATCATGATGAATCTCCTCAAAATTTGCCTAGTGCAGCAAGATGGCCCTTAATAGCACTAACTTCATGATTACCCATACTGCTTGCCAGCAACCACGATTTGTCGACACCAAATTGTTCCTCACTTGCAATAAGATGGTATCATGTCGAATCTGCTCACTTGACATGTCCCCCATGCCCTCAAGAAGCACTCTTCCCCCAAAAAAAAATACATTCCAGCCCTTCTCATCCTTATACCATCACATCATGTGTGATTTCTCAACACCATCTCATTCCCCACACGCAATAACGTTGTATTTTGTCAAACATCATGATGTAACCCCTCATAATTTGCCTAGTGCAGCAAGATGGCCCTTGTTAGCACTTAGTTCATAATTACCCATACTGCTTGCCAACCATCACGATTTCTCGACACTATCTTGTTCTCCACATCCAATAACGTCACCCAACATCGAATCTGAGCACCCATCACGTCCCCTTTGTCCCTAAATAATGCCTTTGCTTCCAAAAAACACCATTTCAGCCCTTCTCATTGTTATACCAATGCAGGAAGCGTGTTCTCTCAACACCATCTTGCTCCCCACCATCAACTTCATCTCTGCACTTCAAATCAGCAACCTCATCACCTCCTCTTGTTCTCAATAAAATGCCAACCCCCCTAAAAACATTTAAATATTCTCCCAGCAATTTTATGCCCGCAATGAAGGCACCATTTCTCAACATCATCACCAACACAACCCTTATTAATTACACTTTTTTTACAGTGGCTGCTTCTTCAATCAATATACATGGAATTCCCAAAACTCATTCTGGTTGCTGAAGAGCTTCGTGTTCTTGGAAGGGACAAATGGGTTCTCAGCGTTGAACTTTTCGCGCAGCACAGGTGCACACAGAGTGCTGTCCTGCTCCTGTCTGATGTTGTCTCCTCGCGCTTGGGCGGCCTGCTGCGCCTTGGCCTGCGCAAAGGCACCCATGACTCCCATGATGCCCATCTTGAGCGTGCCCAGCTGCTCTGTGTGCGGGGACTCATCGTGCAGTGCGCTGTGCAGCATGAGCGAGGAGCGCGTTCCTTGCCATAGCTTGGAGCACAGAATGGTCAGAGCCACCAGGGCAAAGGCCTCCAGTGGTGACTGCTCCCGCTGCTGCTGCTGCTGCTGCTGCTGTTGCTGCCCACGGCGCCCTTGCTGCTGCTGCTGCTGCTGCTGCTTGAACCTGAGCTGCTGCCCCGAGAGGGCAGCTGCTTGCACCCACGTGCTCTTGAGGAACACCCACATGCAGTTGTCCACGGCCCCAGCCTCCTCCCAAGCACGGGCCAGCGTCTTCAGCCCTGGGGCCACAGGAGAGGCCCTGCTTCCAAGCTGCTGGCCAGCAGTGCGTGCACCCTGGGCCACCTTGAGGGCGCCACAGTAGCGGGCCAGCAGGTCCTTGGCCAGCGCGTCCAGCAGGTTCCAGCACAGCCAGGTGATGTGGTCCCAGAAGAGCCTCTCCTGCTCCTGCCCTGCAGCCACGGCCTCAGCCTCAGCCCGGAGCTGCTGCTCCTGCAGCTCCTCCTCCTCCTCATCGTCCAGCATGAACTGCGGCAGCGGATAGACCTCGTTGAGAGCCAGCCTGTTGGCCAGGTCCTCTGCAAGCTGTGCGCGCTGTTGGCGTTGCCTGCGGAGCTCCAGAGGCCGAAGCCGCAGTCGATCCCACACTTCCTTGGGCATGAGTAGGCGCCTCTGCGTCTTGGGCTCCTGCAGGGCCGAGCAAGGGGTATCGAACATGCTGAACTTGACTGGATGGGAGCAGTAGGCGGGCAGACCAGCCTTGATGATCATGTTGCTGTTGGTGGCAAACATGGTGGCAATCAGGCTGGTGCGCTCAGAAAGCGCTTTCAGCATGCTCTCAAACTGCTGCTCTGCGAGAGGTGGTGCAGCATCGCGACTGCCCTGATGACCTTGTTGATGCTGAGTGCTGCTGGCTTGCAGCATGCGCAGTCTCTTGCTGCCACGCTGGATGCCGCCACCGCCGCCGCCATCACCGTCATCATCATCCCCATCGTTGTCGCCATCGTCATTGCCATTGTTGGCCAAGCCAATGTCATCAGGATCTTGATCGTTGGCACCAAGGTCATCATCACCATGCATGCTGACCTCATGAAATTGTCAGTTGCCACCCTTGGAGCACAGTTGCACCAGCGCCTTCTTGAGCATGGCAAGTGGCCTCACCAGAGGCGACTCGGGCAGCTTGCGCAACGCAGCCTCCACCGTGGGATGGTCCATGCGCAGAGCCAGCAGGCCTGCAGCCCAGCCGAGCCCTTGCT
>CAZYYU010000406.1:0-2548 GCA_964651735.1 uncultured Gammaproteobacteria bacterium
GCTGCGCCGGGGTCCTGCAGCCCCAGGTGCACGTGGGCCAGCTCCTCCAGCGCCCTGGCGTGGAGCTCTGTGCCGGCGTAGTGCTGCTGGGTCACCTTCACGGCCCGCTGCGCGTGGGGCAACGCGGCCTTGTGCTCGCCGAGGGCGCGGTGGGCGTAGCTTATCAGCACCGCAACGTCCCACTCCTGCGCCGGCTCCAGCTTGCGGCGCTGCAGCGGGGCCACCAGCTCCAGGGCAGCGCGGTAGTTGCCCTTGTTGAGCTCCTCTGCGGCCCGCTTGCGCACCGCATCCACGTCCTGTGGCGGCGGCGCGTCCATGGTGCCGACCCCCGGGCCCCTGCTAGCTTTTTTTTTCGTGGAGAGGCCGGCACCACCATGGACAAGGGGAAGTCGGACGCGGAACCAGCATCTGAGGCATCGCTGGTGGATGGTCTCTTGGCAGCCAACACGCCTGATGCGCTGGTGGGCTGGTTGCGGCTGTTTTGCTTGTTTCACCCACCAGCCGTCCAGGTCCACTTCGTGGGCCTGCTCTCGGGGACCATCGCGCTGAACATTGTGGCGTACAGCGATGCGCCCAAGTACCGCAGGCTGCTGCGCTCGAGCAAGGTGGGGCGGTGCTGCTTGTTTCGTACCGCGCTGAGCGAGCCACAGGCCCTGGCTCAAGTCCACGGGGTTGGCGCCCTCCGTGTGGTGTCCTGCGCCCTGACGCTGGCACAGGTGGAGCCCGTGATGGCATGGCTGGGTTTCGCGCTGCAAGACGAGGGCGGCGAGCAGGTCGGGCGAACGCGCTGTGGTTGCGTTGTCAGCGCTGATGCAGGGTCCAGTGGTTCGTGCTATCGACTGCTGACCCCGACTGGCTGAAGCGGTTCCGTACGCGCGTGGAGGCGCTGGCCACTGAGTTCAACAAGCGTGGCCACACGTTTGTCTTCTTCTGGAAGCACACTGAGGCAAAGCTTTGGCCTTGTGCATGTCACGTTGACGCGCTTGCCAGGCCAACGGCTTCCTCAGCCCGTGGTTTCCATGCAAAATCACCTTTGAGGGGCTGCACTTCACATGCGCCGAGCATGCGCTGCAATGGAGCAGGGTTTGGGGGGCTGCTTTGATGCTGGTCCTTGCGTGACTCGACCCTGGCAGGCGGTATTGATGAACGACACGCTCAGCGCAAAGCAGATCGCCGATGCCACCAAACCGGAGACGATCAAGGTGGGAATGCTTGGCGCTTTGTCTGACCACTGCGCTGACCGCACCGCACTCAGACGCTGGGCGAGAACATCAGGCCGTGGCACGACCCGCTGTGGCAGGAACGCTGCCAGGACCTGATGACCAGGGTGACGGCCCCATCACTTGGTTGCTCTGCCTCATGCTCAACGCGCGAGCTGCTGTTCCGTAGGTGCAGCGTGGAAAGTTTGTTCAGGTGTTTTGCCCCGTTGTTGGCCTCGACGTTCGGCTTGGCTCATGTGTGCTTGCAGAACCCAGATCTGCGCGCGGCGCTGCTGGCCACGGGTGACGTGCTGGTTTGCCTGTGCTGGCTGTGCTCAACGCCTCGTGGCAGGCGAGCGCGTGCTGGCGTTGGCGTCGCCCAAGGACCGAGTTTGGGGCATCGGGCTGGAGGCCGCCGCTCCGGGTGGGCGATGCTGCTGCGGTGGTGTGGAAGGCGCTCATGTGTGGCTGCAGAGGCCATCGTGCAGAGCAGCTGGCCGGTGCGCGTCCTGATTGGCTTGGCACCACTTGCTGACATGACGGGCAGGGGCAGAACCTGTTGGGCAAGGTGCTCATGGCCGTTCGAGCAGACTTGAAGTGAAGCCTGCTTTGGAGGGTCCGCAGTCGTTGGCCATGAGGAGGGCGCTGGCATCGGCGGCGCGTTGCGCTGCTCACACACGACCTTGGTTCGAGAAGCGGCCGACGCTGGGCAAGCTGCTGCTGGGACTGCACGTGCGTGCGCTGGGCACCGATGCGTCGAGTGCTGGAGTGGCTCAGGCGGAGAGCAAGGAGGAGGAGACTGCAACGCCGCTCACGGTGGCGGCCAAGGCAACTCAAGACGCCAACCACTCACAACTTGCTGACGATGCTTGGCAGATTGGCGACGAGCAGGCCCTGAAGGAGCTGCTGCTGCAACGGGGTTCGTGCGTTGGCTCGCCCTTCGTCCGTCGCTTGAACGGCGCGCTCCAGCGGATGTGAACGAGGGCAACCGCGACGGCACCACGCCTCTGCACGTGGCAGCATACCACAACCGCATGGCCATGGTGGCCACGCTGCTAGACGCCGGCGCCGACATAGACGCTGCCGGCTTACGAGGTCCCGCGCGGGTGCTTGCTGGTGTGCCGTGCTCACGAGCTTGTGAAGGTGCGAGACGTGTTTGCGCTGCTGATGCTCGATGGCTTCTTGCTTGTCAATCTTCTTCCCTGGTATTGTAACCCCACCGATCAGGCGCCACAGCGTTGTGGCTGGCCAGTCAGGAGAACCACCTGGACATGGCGAGGTTCCTGCTGGCGCGCAAGGTGTTGTTGTTGTTGTTGTTGTTGTTGTTGTTGTTGTTGTTGTTGTTGTTG
>CAZYYU010000407.1:0-2539 GCA_964651735.1 uncultured Gammaproteobacteria bacterium
GTGTGTGTGTGTGTGTGTGTGTGTGTGTGTGTGTGTGTGTGTGTGTGCGCGCTCATGCTGGCGGGGCTATGTGCAGCCGCAAACAGGGAGATGCTGCTGCAGTACCGTCGTCTGGGCGCTCGAGTGTTGGAGCGACCTCTGCTGCCGTATCGCGACTTTGACAAGCAGTTCTTTTACAAGGCGTGCCCATTTTTCATTGCTTGTGCCTTTGTGACCGTGCACTATGAACAGTTTGACTGGCAGAAGTTGTATCTGTGGAACCTGCCCTACGAACGGGTTATGTTCCTCGATGGAGGTTGTGTGTTGTTGTTGTTGCTTGCTGCTGCCAGACATGATAGTGCAATCGAGCCCTCGTCTGGCCTTTCATCTGTGCGCGGACCGCCACGACAGACCGATGTGCGCGGTGCAGGAGATTGCCAAGTGGGGCGGCTACTTCAACGTGCGCTCCAAACTTGGCTGGTGGTGATGGCGCTGACCTGACTGACTGATGGTTGCTGCAGAACGGCATGTTCATCTTCTGGCCGAAGCGCGACGGCGGCGCAGAGACGTTGTTCCGCGCATGGCACAAGGTTTGGCTGCGTGTGTGTGTGCCGCCACCACTGAGAGGGTGATGGCGGCAGCCCAACGCGCCGTGGCGGCGGATGTGCTTGCAGGTGAGCGTGCTCCGCTGGTCCGTGTCGGTGCTGGCTGGCTGGCTGACCGCTCGTCAGGACGTGCTCAACGAGGTGTACGAGAAGCGCTGGCAGCCCATTCCTGAGGCGTTCAACCGTGAGCTGTGCTGCGTGCGTGCGTGTGTGTGCGCGCTCTCATTGCTTTGCGTCTCAGACCAGGGTTTGAAGCGGGGCATGTGGACGGAGACAGAGCACGCCAAGCTCGTGGTACCCGCGCAGCCCCGGCCGCTCCCTTGCGTGCCTCAAGCTCTCCGCGCAGCACTACAAAGATTGCGCGTCGAGGCACAAGGGGAACCGGCCTCGGTCCTGCGACAACTACTTTGCATACCGCGACGACATGCTGGCGTTCCTGGCGCGGCACAAACCCACTGTGGCGTAAAAGGCGGTCTTATTTCTTCTCCAGCAATCCCAGACGTGCAAACGACTCGTGCATGGCCGCCACCGTCTCGTCCAGAGTGCGCCACCCACCAATCAGTCTCTCGCACTGCCAAAGAGACAGGTGAGAGAGCGGCGCAGCACACAGCCAAACAGCAACAGAGGCAGCAGACCTTGGCGCTGTCCCACAAGTCGAGCGGCACATAGGCGCCGCCGTCCAGCGGCGGTGATGGAGCGAGGTCGCCGAACACGTGATGGTACGCCTCCACAACCTCTGAGGGACGACTGTGACGTGCAAGCGGAAGCACGGCGAGCGCGCGAACCGGCGTGAGGGATCTGGCTCCACACGCAGGCGTAGCGCCCGTGCGCGTCGTTGTCCTCAAACGCACGGATGTGCGCTGCGCACGGGCCTGTGTGTTGGTGGCACACGGGCGCTTCACAGGCACGTACCTCGAGCGACATCGCGCACATCGACTGGCACCGAGCCGCGATTGGGCACCGCCGCCCACTGCCCGCGCTCGTAGTCGAGCCACTTCTTGGGCGTGCCTGGTTCGCAGACATGAGTGCAGCGCAGGACTTGGGAGCGCGGCAACCAGCCTTCAGCATGGGATGCACTCGAGATGGGGCCGATGACAAAGCTACGGTGATCAGTCGAGAGCGCCTCCAAAACGAGGCAGCCATACCCGGGATTGATGGTGGTCAGTCTGACGGCCTGGCTCTTGACCAGCGGATGGTCCCTGACAGCACAGGCAACCATTGAGAGCGGCGCTGGAAGCGTGAAGCGCAGCGCACCACGCAGCCTTCTCTGCCAGCGTCTGGCACCGGACAGGCGACGGTGAGAGTGTGCGCTGCATACATAAAGCGTGCAAAACGCGCGCACCTTTGACAGCGCATACCAGCGGCTCAGTTCCCGCAGGCGCTCGATGGGGCTCCAATCATTCTCTGCGCGCAAGGGAAAAATGAACCCAGCACAGCAAAGCAACACCTCGCACCAGAGTACACATGCGAGCTGGGCAGCAGCCCTGCATTGCTGGAGATGGCGGCGATTGACGAGGTCAGCACCTTTGGCGGGCGGGCGGGCGGTTGGCAAAGCAAGAGGACCAGCACGAGGTGACGCTACCACTCGCTTGACCCTCTTGCCAGCGCTGGCAATGGCGTCCAGCACGTTGGTGGTGCCCTTGATGGCAGGGCCGCAGTATTCGTCCTCCGAGCTCGCTGACGGCATGTGCACGGGCGAGGCGGTGTGCACAACCACGTCCACATCGCGCACCAGAGCCTCCAGCGACCCCACGTCCGTCAGCTCAGCGCGCACCAGGCTCAGGTGGCGACCCAAGGGGCCAGCAGCTTGCAGCAGGTGGCTGGTCTTGGCAGGGTCCAACGAGCGCACAGAGCCGACAACGCGGTAGCCACGGCCCAGGAGTTGCAGGACGATCTCGGACGCGATGAACCCGTTGGCGCCCGTCACGGCAACCACGATCTGATGGGGCTTCATC
>CAZYYU010000408.1:0-2536 GCA_964651735.1 uncultured Gammaproteobacteria bacterium
ACAACAACAACAACAACAACAACAACAACAACAACAACAACAACAACCAACAACACACCGTGCGGTTGGCCACGGAGCGCGCCGACAGCGTCTTGCCCGTGCCCGGCGGCCCGTACAGCAGCACTCCTGGTTGTGTGTGGTGGCGATGTGTTCGGTGCGGTCAACATGAGCGAACGCAGACGCAGCAGTGACGCCGGACCTTTGGGCGGGTCGATGCCCAGCTTCACGAAGCGGTCCGGGTTGAGCAGCGGCAGCTCCACCACCTGCCAGGTGTGGGGTGAGTCATTGGTCGCGTAATCACGTCGCTGCGTGTTCGCGAGTGCCATGTTCGTTGACTGTGGTTGTGTGGTGGGGAAAGGTGGCGCGCCAAAGCAACCTCGCGCAGCTTCTCAATCTGCTCCTTGCACCCGCCCACGTCCTTGTACGTCACGTCGGGCTGCACAGCGTGAGCGGTGGCCCACCGAGGCACGAACAAGGAGAAGCGGGTGCCTTCTCCTCCACGGTCATCATGGTGACGGTGGGGTCGATGCGAGGAGGCAGCGGGATCTGGATGGAGTACTTCTGCCGATCCACACCCACTGCAGCGGACAGCGGGCAGGTCAGCCAACCCACCACCACCACCGCACCCACAGCACTTCCGCACCGCGCATGCCCTCCTCAATGTCTGTGGGGGCCACCTGCGCAACAGCCGTCACAACACAAACCGGGCCAAGCCAGCGCACGAACCTTGTCGCCCAAAGCCACCACGAACTTGGCAAACTGCCTCAGGTTGATGATGTACTTGGCGTCCTCGGTGCCGGGGTTGATGATCTTGGTGCAGCGGGCAACCTGCAGCGGCTGCTCCTCTTGCATGACCTGGCGAGAGGGGTGAGCCTTGCCTCTTGCACCTCTTGGCGCTTCACCTGCTTGTCGTGCACCAGGTCCCAGTTGGTGGGCGCGCTGAGGCCCGTCTCCGACTCCTTGATGCCGACGCTGGCGTTCACCTTCTTCTCCAGCGCCTTGATGTCGTCCTCCACGGAGCGGATCGGCTTGCTGTACGGGCCCAGACCCTGCGCGCCGCCCCGCTCAGCCACAGCCGCCAAAAAACACACAACAGGCCACATCGCAGCCAGCCACGCAACACACGCACGGGCGCAAGGCGCACAGGCGGCGCGCAAGCAACGCAAAAAAGGGCGAAACCACCGGCCCCCCAACCGCCGCAGCGGCCCGCCGCCTCCCACAGCCAGCCCGCTGCACACAGCCGCCAACGCCACAAGGGCCAGCCGCACATAGGTCTTCAGGATGGTGATGTCGGCCTCGTCCAGCGGGATGATGGGAACATCGTCCTTCTTGTCCTTCTCGTTCTCCTTGCCACTCATGACTCGACCGCGGAGCCCCTCCGCGCGCGCCCGCACTTTACTCCCAAACCGGGTGAGCCTGCACAACACGTCAGCGGCCCACCGATCGGCCCCCCTCACAGCCTCACCCTGCTGCGCCACACCATCTCGGCCACCAGCAGCACCACGTCCTTGGCGTTGGGCTGGCAAACGCGAACACATCAGCAACGGCAGCAACACCGCCCTTTCCTGACCTGCATGCAGGCCGCGCGGTTGAAGCGCTTCATCCCCAGCAGCACCACCACAGCGCGCCTGCACTGCAAGGGTCGCCGCCACCCTCAGACGAGCAGCAGCCGGCAAGAAGCCCACCTGCTGTGCGCGGCGCTGCCGGATGTGCTTGTTGCGTGCCAGCAACCCAGTGAGGCCACGCACGCCCAGCAGCATGCGCAGCGTCACGTTGGTGGCCAGCGCAGTCCGAAACGCATCTTGTGCTGGTCCGACCTCAAGCGCATCGTGCGGGCCATTCCCTACGCGATTCTCCGCCAAGTTGAGGCTGGTGAGCGAGCTGTTGCCTGCCAGCGCGCCAGCCAAGGCGCGCGCCCCGCTGTCGCCAACGCGGGTGGCCTCCAAATCCAGAGACGTGAGCGAGCTGTTGCACTCTAGCATGGCGGCGAGAGACAGCGCCCCGGCCGAGGACACGGGGTTGTTGGTGAGGCGCAAGGACTGCAGGCTCGTGTTGCGCTTGAGCGCCGCAGCCAACGCTTCCACGCCAAGGCTGCCCACGCGATTGCTGCCCAGGTCCAGGTGCCTGAGCGTCGTGTTGGTCTGCAACGCGTCTGCCAGGGCCCGCGCCCCGTCGTCGCCGATGCCGTTGAACCACAACCCAAGTGACGTCAGCGAGCCGTTCCTGCCCAGCATCAGAGCGAGCGCGCGCGTCCCTGCGTCGCCCACGGCGTTCAAGCCCAGCTCCAGTTGGGCGAGCGCTGCGTTCCTCACCAGCACCATGGCAAGCGCGCGTGCCCCGTCCGCGCCCACAGCGTTGTTGCGCAGCTGCAGCTTGGTGACCGCGGTGTTGCCCCGCAGCGCTGCAGCAAGCTCTCGCGCTCCATCCGCGCCCACCCGCGGCTCCGACGAGCGCAAAGGATGCTCGAGGTCAACGTGTTGCAGGGCAGCGTCGTTGGCCCTGACGCGGGGCAGCACTGACTGCAGTTGGTCCATGT
>CAZYYU010000409.1:0-2514 GCA_964651735.1 uncultured Gammaproteobacteria bacterium
GTTGTTGTTGTTGTTGTTGTTGTTGTTGTTGTTGTTGTTGTTGTTGTTGTTGTGATGGATGTTGGGGGAGAGACTTATCCGCAAGAAACGCCAGAGGCTGCTGCGGGTGGAGAACGTGGATGTGGCGCTGTCCAACCAGAGGAGCGTGCTGGAGAAGGGCTCCAACCTCTCCATCATCGGTGCGTGCTTTGTTGATTGCTTGCTTGCTGCTGCTGTGTGTCGGCGCTCACACAGCTCTGCAGGGCTGGCCGCTATCAGGCGTTGTGCGTCCATGGCCGCATCGGGTGAGTGTGGTGGTGGTGGTGGTGGTTGTTGTTGGCTCACTGCGTCTTGCTGTCAGGCCAGTACAAGGAGGCGCGCATCGTGCTCATCAGCACGCTCCGCATGATGCAGCGCGGCATGCGCTCCAAGGAGTCGCAGCGCGACTATGTGCGCTTCATCAAGCAAGGTTCGAGGCCTGCCGCTTGCCTGCGTTCAGCGCGCGCTGAGGGCGTTGTGGTGGGCTGTTGGTGCAGGCGAGCGCTTGGACGGGTTCATGCGCGAGCTGGCGCAGCAGCAGGAGATGTTGGCCGTGTTTGCGGACAAGAAGAAGGTCAACGTGGACGACAAGAAGGACGACTACATTGCACGCAACGTGCACCGCGCGCGCGTCATGTCCCTCACGGATTGGGTGGCGTTTTGACTGGAGATCGCCGTCGAGAAAAAAAAAGTATCTTCTCCCGCGCCGAGTATGCGCCTCAACAAACGCGATCAGAGTGAGTGGCTCTGCCTCCACGTCTGCTTCGTGCCGCATTTGCAGTGCCACCCCCCGCGCCGCTGGAATGACGCGGCCGCGCGGCAATGCACAAGGATCAGGTCGCGGGAACGCAATGAGCAGCGAGGACGACGCGCCCCTGTGGTGGCGCATGCGGACCTGGGACAAGCACCGCTGGTGAGCGCACCTTTGCTTGCGTGGCAGCTTGCGTGGCGTGGCGGGCTCTAGCGTGGCCTGCACTGTGTGGCGAGCTGCACGAGCGAGCTCCTAGCTGCTGTTATCCAGGGCGAGGCCGCGTTTCGCATCACGAACTTAAGATCGCGCTCGTTCAGGCGCGGAGTGTTGCTGTTCCTGTTCCTCGTCGCAGTGCCCGCCGTGTCCTTGTACAAGATCGCTGATAGCAACTTTGTGGTGGCGCTCCGCTGGCACGGTGAGCCGCACTTTCTTCCTTCGTTCCCGGCCCCCTCTAAGGGGCTGCGCAAGCGACCGGCTCGTTCGAGTTCCTCACGGGCGAGCGCACGCCCCTTGACCGGCTGGTGTTTGGCGCCAAGCACTGGGTGTACGAGCGGTTGCTGCAGTGGAAGTACGGCGACAGCACCGCACGCTTCCACGAAGGCTTGCAAGGTTGGGCCGCGTCCCAAATTGATGTTGCGCTGAGGGCGCTTTGCAGTGTCCTTGGCGGCCAACATTGTGCCATGGGGCTACGGAGTGATCGTGTTGTCACATTACGATGCGAGGCGTCTGCTGGGCCTGTCAGGAGACGTCAACCAGCTCAACCACACCAGCCCCAACTTGTTGTCCGACTTGCGGGTGTGTTGCGCACGACTGTGTTTGTGGAGCGCTGAGTCAGCGCTGCAGCCCGGCGCCGTGGTGGAGCTGTGCCTGGCCAGCCTGACGAACAGCTCTCGCAAGGCCCAGTACGCCGAGAACCCCGAGCTGTACGTGCGCGAGGTATTGTAGCGTCGCGTCGCTGTGCATTTGCGTGCGCTCAACGAACACAGCTGGCCCGCTTGAAGCCCGCCTCCCCCAGCATCGACACCATCTTGCACGAGCCGGTTCGCAGCGTCTCGTCGTTGCAATGCGTCTGACGGCGTGCGTTGCAGAGCAAGGAGTTCATGGTGTCGTTGGGCACCGGTGTGTGGCTGGTCGGTTGCGGGGTCGCCTCCCGGCTCACTGGAGCACGCGTGCAGAGTTCCGGGTGCTCAAGCTGGTGCGCGGCGACAGGTGGCAGCGTTGTGTTGCGCGGCGAGTTGCGGGCCGCTCAGCTCGATCGGCAGCGTGGTCATCTCTGTGGGGGCCGCCAACCGAGACCACCGCATCTTCGGTGCGGTGCTTGTTGTGTGAAGCGAAGGGCCAACCGTGACGTGGCATGTCTGCCAGGCGGCCACGCTCGCTCGCACAAGGCAGCCCGCAAGTTCAACCCCGCCACCAACGCCGAAGTGCTCGACAAGGTCGGCCTTCTGCTGTCCGCGCTGCGACGCGCCTCACTGCAAACCAGGTCATCTTTCCAGAGGAGGAGTTCTTGCCGTCCATTCTGCGCATGATCCAGGACCGCATCGATGAGGAGCGCGCTCATCCAGACGTGGAGGCTGAGAGTGTGCCGTCAACGCAGTCAGGTTGTTTGTTTGTTTGTTTGTTGTGGTGTCTCTTTGCCTGACCTCGTGGCTGTGCAGCGCTGGTGTTTCACATGAGCCGCTGGTCCCACATCTCGCTGTGCTTCCTGCTGGGCGGCTTCGTGCTGGCCTGTGAGTTGCGCCGTG
>CAZYYU010000410.1:0-2514 GCA_964651735.1 uncultured Gammaproteobacteria bacterium
TGCTGCTGCTGCTGCTGCTGCTGCTGCTGCTGCTGCTGCTGCTGCTGCTGCTGACAACGCCTGCTGATTCTCTGTGTGTAGGAGGCTGCCAAGCGGAGCCCCGGCATGGGGCTGGCCATGTCGTACTTCTTCAACTTTCTGTGAGTTGGCGGCAACCCAGTTGCGTGCCAGCACTAACGGTATCGCGCGGCCAGGCTGCCCACCGCGGCCAACTGGGCTGGTGTGGGCACCAAGCTCGAGGTGGGCAAGGAGGTGTTCACCGTGTCAGAGGGCCCATCGCTGCTCGTGTTCATTCCGCGCGACCTGAACGAGACGGACATCAAAGCGCAGCTGCGCCAAGTGAGCTGCCTGTTGGGGGGGGGTGGAGGTGGGTGGAAGCCCTCAGACGGTGTGACACACAACACACACAGATGCAAAGCGGCGGCCAGATTCACCAGGCCAAGCCAGTTGAGGTGTGTGCTGCTCATTGTTCCCGCTGTGCCGCTGCTGCCATGCTCCTGCAACACACAGGGTGAGTTGCTGCGTGGTCAGGGGTCTCCACTCGGGCTCACTGCATGCCAGCACCGGGTGCCTCGCACCGGCCCATGTTCCTGTTCGTGCTGTCCAAGGACGAGGCTGCCAAGACCGCGAGCTTCTGCTTCGATGTGCCCACCGTCATCTCGTCGTGTGAGGGCGCTTGTGCCGTCTGTGTGTGGCCCGTGCCTCACGTCCCGTCATGCAAGGCTACGATCGTGCGCGCAAAGAAGGTGTGTGGGGCTGCTGCGCAAACAGGTGGAGGGGCATCTCACGTGCTGCTGCAGCCGCGGACGCCAAGACGGACGAGGAGCGCACCAACGCCATGGCCAATGTGGTGCGCGAGGTGAGGAGCTTGATGCGGCCAAGTGTGTGTGTGGACGCTGACTGCGCCGCCAAGATCGTGGACTTCCAGAACTGCCTGCAAGATCTGGTGGCCGACAATGCGCTCACCAAGGAGCGCGTGCAGCTGGTGAGCGTGCCGCCCGCACCCTTCGACGCCGGAGGTTGGGTATGCGTTGCATGCGTGTGTTCGCTCACTTTGCCGTGGCTGCGCAGTGTTCTCGCACCTGGCCCGCAAGCTGGTGGTGGTGCAATGACGAATTGTGGTGTGTCGCCATTGAATGGGCGGTCCCAAACAGCGCTCTCCGATGAAGAGGACATCCTGGCCCAAAAGCCGCCAAAAAACCAAAAAGTGTGCATTCGAGTTCACGCAGTGGAGGGCAGCAGCAGCGAGATGTCGCGGGCCTGGTACGTGCACAAGGGGTGTCCCCAGCCGCTCTGCGCGGGCAGCACGAGATCGTAGATGATGTTGTCCGCGCGCGTCGGGTCCGTGTTCACACCGGCGGGAACGTGGTCCAGGCCTGGCACCAAAGCGCACATGTGAGGCGCGTTACGGCGCTACTTGAGTGGTGGTCCTCACCTGCAGCACAGCCATGAGTGGGGGTGTGGAGCAGACAGCCGAGACTCTGACCGAGATTCTTGCGCACGCGCCAGGCAATGTTGTGGTCAGCGCACGAGGAGTCGCCGCTGACGCCCAGTCCGCCCAGGATGGCAGTGGCGTTGTAGAGCGCGAGGCCGCCGCCGAACACGTTGATGCCACCGATGCGCTGACCGACGGCGGGGTCGTGGCTGGAGCCCCACGCGTTGGCGGGATCAGCGTACGCGGCTGCGGCGTTGACGGGGTTGCTCTCCTGCAGGCCGAACAGGGTGCCGCCGGGCTGCACGGCCGAGTAGAGGTTGGCGGTGGACAGGGCCAGGCCAGGAAGGGAGAACGCGTTGGCAGTGTTGGCCTTCTGCAACGAGATGACGCGAGACCCGGGCCACTGGTCACCCAGCGCCGAGCCAGAATACGCGACAGCGCAAGTCTTGCCAGTGCGGTCGACGACGCTGGCCCACATAGGAAGTCCAAAGCCGCCGTTGGGCTGCTGCAGAGCCGCCACCAACGCCGCACGCAGAGCATCGTGCGTCGCGGGGCAGTCGCGGTCGCGGTCGTGGTCGTGGCCGTGGTCGCCGTGCAGGCCGTCGCGGGGCGTGCGGGCCAGCGTGTTGTTGCGGCCGACAGCCAATGCATCCATGAAGCGCGCGTCGCCCAAGGCGGCCAAGGCTGAGGCCAGCAGCGTCGCCAACACAACAGCACGGAACAGCATCTGCGGCCGCAAGGTCAGTGTTCAAAGGCGGCGCATAAGGAGGGAGGGGTAGCAGGTCAGCAAAGGGGGCGGGCTGAGGCGAGGCGCGCTCGACAGAAAAAGAGGGGAAAACTCCGCACGCCGAGTTCCAGTAAGGCCGGCGGCGCACGGGCTGCACAGCACAGGGTGCTGGAGTGAGAGCGTCGCAAGCGGGAGGCGAGAAATGGCGCCAGCAAGGGGTGACGCGCAACTCCGCTCCAGCACGCACGACAGCGCCCGACACCTTCGGACAAGGTTGCAAGACCCTCCTCCTCGTTGTTGAAGCAAGTTGGGGCTTTCTTTTCGTTGCCGGATCGCTCACAGAAAGTAGGGC